>JANLPV010000094.1:0-1832 GCA_031367435.1 Actinomycetes bacterium
GCGAACCTGGGCATGCAACTCATCGATGGAATCGGCCTGGGTGACGATGCCGTGCGAAGGAGCGGTGGCAACGTAGCCACCGTCATCGGCTTCTTCGACATTGAACAGAACTTCAATATTCATTCTCGTTCTCCAGCCCGATCCGGGTCGAGCGGTAAGCGCGATGAAGGGCGCACCCTGCAGTTTAGTGCTTGGCCCGCTCACGGTTCAATGCCAGCAGACGGCGCAGGATTTCCTCGTCGGGCATCTGCACCGAGTAGTCGGCCCAGCCGTAGGCGGCGGCCACGGCCGAGTCGAGCGTTTCATGGGCTTGGGCGAGCCAGGCCGGGCGTTCGTTGTAGAGCTTGGTGAGCGTGCGCTGGGCCAGTTGTTTGTCGAAGCCGTCGCGCGGCAGGATGCGGTCCGGGTACGGCGACACGTCCATGCCGAGCGGCACCACCTCGGGCTGGCGGCGCGTCCACTCGGGCGGGTTGAGCCAGCGCTCGCGCAGGTCGTTGAGGCGCTTCGCGGCGCGCCCGATGGCGATGGCGTGCACGCGCACAGCTGCCTCCAAATCAGCGGGTATCTGCACTGTCCCCTCTCCCTCTGGGAGTGGGTTAGGGTGAGGGCCGCCCGGACCGGGCGCGACAGCCTCGGTGCGTTGATGGGCGGTGTCGGCGGGGGTCAGGCCGGCGGGGAAGGGGAAGGTTTCGAAGCACGCGGCGACGTTGTAGACAGGGCGTCCACCGTCAACACCGTCGCCATGTACACCGCCCCACCGCAAGCTCCAGGACGAATGCAGCCGAGAAGTGAGCAAACCAAATATCGTGTCGTCGCTGCGCGCAATTGCGATGAGGCGTTGCTCAGGAATCGACTCACTGGGAAAGAACGTAAAGACTCGGTGCTTCGCCACCATCGGTGTCACGACGTATCTGTGCAGTCCATGAACGGCACGCCGCAATGCAGGTCGCGGCTCGGCGAAGCGCCACCAGAGCTTGCGATAAACCTCTCTTCTGTTGCTCTCCCGCTCCGGCCGAACAAGCCGGTCCACGTGTGAAAACGGGCCCTCAAAAAGCATCGCTTCCGAAACCGACAAATCGCATCCGAAATCTACAACCCACCGGTCAGTCCTGCGATCTGTGATGTCCATGCCATTGACCAATGGTCGCACCACCTCGGCATTCGATTTTCCGTTCGGATTCGGAGATTTTAGAAATGCCCTGGCGTCTTCGCCGCGAATGTCAAAGTCGCCATTTCGCGTCACTCCGCGAAAGGCGACGCCCGAGTTTGCAGACTCGGTTAGTGGGGAGGTCGCGAAGTTGTTGAGCGACTCCGGTTCCCAACAAGACAGGTCGGGGGCGATCCGTTTCACCTCCCGACCGTCAAGCTCGATTCCTAATTCCCAGTGCCCGAAGCAAATGAGAGAGACGCGAACAGCTGCGCCATCATTGACCCACGCTTGGTCGCTCCACGCAGCGAAGATGGACGATGTGGTCGCAATCCGATCAAGCACGCGAACATTGAATCCAGACCGAATCGACTGGGTGGCAACAAGGCCTGCTGCGCCAAGACCACATTCCTCAATCTGCCGGCGCGCCTTCTCGAACCAATAACACACGAGGTCCGATCCGCCAGGCAATCGACCCTGATATGTCGTCCGCAGGGCCTCAACATACGCATCGCCCAGCTCTGCACGCATCTTCTTGTCTCCGACGAACGGCGGGTTCCCGATCACCACACTCACCCTCGGCCACACCGCCTCACTCCCATCCGCATTCAGCAACGCATCCCGACACTCGATCTGATCCAGCGGATCAAGCACCGGGTTCAGCTTGAACGGGTAGCCATGTTGC
>JANLPV010000166.1:0-112755 GCA_031367435.1 Actinomycetes bacterium
CCGTTCGAGTTCGCGGCGTAGCACCCTCGCGAAGTGTTCGGGTGTGCACCGTGTTGCGATCACCGCGAGTCGGGCGTGTTGCCCGGCCAACAACGCCTGTTGCGCAGCATCCAAACCGTTCATCGCTCGTTCAAGCACATCAACATGGGCAACAGACACATCCCCGTCAGCCAACGCCGCCTCAACCTCGGGGACCGCACCCAACACCCGGGCCCGTTTACCCGCACGCGCCGCATCACCACGCGAAACCTTCGTCGCAGCAGCGATATCAACCTCAGGTGGTGGACCGCACGGGTTGGTCTCGGCGAGGTCATCTAACCGGCGTACCAAACGCCCCTGACATGCGTCGAGCCATGCGCGTACCCGACCCACCACCACCAACGAAGCGTTGACACCGTCACGATCCAACCCGTCAGGATCTAACCCATCCAACGCGATCACCAGATCAACCACACCCACGCCACATCACCCCCGTCCACGACAACTCAACGACAACTGAACGACAACACAAGATTTCAGTTGAGGACGGAAGAACTCCGTCGATACCGCTCGGGGAGACGAGCACCCACCACTATAGCGAACACGCGTTCGACTGTCAAGCAAATTCAGAGAAACAACGCGACGCCGCGAACCAACGTCGTTCAGCGTGGCGCATCTCGAGCAATGTAGACCCCGGGTGTCACGGTGTTGGACAACCGATGCCGCACCATCCAGCAGCAAGCTGCAGAAACCCCGCGACGTAAGGTGAGCCGATGAAGTTCGCCCTGTTCTATGAGATTCCCGTTGCCCAGCCGTGGACACCAGACAGCGAGCGACTCGCGTATCACAACACGATCGAGCAAGCAGTCGCCGCCGACAAACTCGGCTGGCACGCGTTCTGGACAGTCGAGCATCACTTCCTCAGCGAGTACAGCCACTGCTCGAATCCTGAGGTGCTGTACGGCGCCATCGCTGCGCGCACGGAGAACATCCGCCTCGGTTACGGCGTGCGGCTGATGCCCGCGCCGTACAACCACCCGGTGCGTACTGCCGAATCTGTGGCCGTGCTCGACCTCATCTCCAATGGACGTGTCGACTTTGGTACTGGCCGATCGAGCACGCGGCTTGAACTGGAAGGCTTCGGCATCGACCCACACGCCACCCGTGCGATGTGGCTTGAAGCGATTGGGCACGTCGTCGGCTGTTGGACGAACGACGAATACGAATTCAGCGGTGAGACATGGAGCATGCCTAAACGTCGGGTGCTTCCGAAGCCACTTCAGACCCCACATCCACCGATGTTCGGCGCCACCACGAGCGATGAAGGTCATGCGCAGATGGGGGAGTTGGGCCTTGGGCTATGCAGCTTTGCCGTCGGGGTGCCGCCCGAGGAGATCAAGCGCAAGATCGACATCTACCGCGAGGCGCAGCGTCGATGCACCCAACCGATTGGCAAGTTCATCAACTCAACTGCGGCAACGTTCACCATGATGAACGTCGCGCCCACTCGCCAAGAGGCCGAGGACGTCGCCCGCCGGAGCTTCGAGTGGTACCCCAAAGCCGGTGCGCGCATCATTGGCTCGCTCGCCGAGTGGATGGCCGAGCGCGATCAGGATCTTGGCAACTACGCGTACGCGCAGGGCATGCACGATCATGACAAGGACGGATCACTCGACCTACTGTCGCTCGACATCTTGCAGATGATGGGCGCCTGCGCGTGTGGCACGCCCGACGATGCGATTGAGATCTGCCGTCGTTACGAGGCAGCGGGAGTAGATCTGCTGTTGTGTCTCGTCAACCCGTACGACATCGCCCACGACAAAGTGATGCAGACGATTGAACTCGTTGGCAAGCACGTGATTCCACACTTCGCTTGAACCGAAGTCGGTCAGGCCCCTCGCCGACGCATGTACTGTCGTGTAACTCACAACCGCGAGGAGGTCTGATGCGTGGACCAACAATGACGCTTACCACCACACTGTTGAGCATCAGCGTCCTTGTCGGCGCGTGCTCGTCGAGTTCTTCGACGTCGTCACCCGCGAGCGATGCTCCCCGAGACACCGCTGCCACGGTGGCTGCCGACACGACCGTTGCGGCCACCACCACGATCGCCGCCACGACCACCACAGCAGCACCAACGCTGGAGCAGAAGATCCTCGCGACGATGGAGGGTGCCCAACTCGACGTCATTGGTGCAGCACCGGCACCCCTGGCGACCACAATGTTCCTGCATCACGGCACCTGGGCGGCCGAGCTTCTCTGGGAGACCCAGGACACATGGTGTCTCCTCAAGACGTACAAACTGTCGATCACCGACGCGACGAGTGAGACGAATTTCAGCCTTCACTACGATCTCGTCGACGCAACAACTGTCTGCAAGGACCCGCCCGGCGAAACAACGTTGGTGTACAAGGTCACTGGTTCGCACCAAGCCGACAATCGAACCGTGTACGACGGCACCTATACGGTGCCATTCCTGGTACCTGCAACGCGAACCGTCTGCAGCGCGCAATGGGATGCCGTGGATCCGTGCGGCTACAAACTCACCGGTGTCGGCCCACTCACGCCGACGGGTTAGCGATACAAGACGCGTCGCCCACAAGGGCACCACTCAAACGTGCCTAGTTCTTGTGTAGGTCGCCGTTGAGACCATTCCACTTCACCGAGCGTGGGATCGCCTCCACCGCGCCAGTCTGGCTGTTGCGGCGATAGAGCAAACCGCCCGCACCGCTGAGATCGCGTGCTTTCACGACATCGCCATCGGGCAACTTCACCAACGTACCGGCCGTGACATAGAGCCCCGCCTCGACCACGCACTCGTCCCCGAGGCTGATGCCGATGCCCGCTTCTGCGCCGAGCAGACAGCGTTCGCCCACGGTCACCATGTGCGAGCCTCCGCCGGACAGTGTTCCGATGATGGAAGCGCCTCCACCGATGTCACTGCCATCGCCGATGATCACACCCGCGCTGATTCGACCTTCGATCATCGAAGTGCCGAGTGTGCCCGCGTTGAAGTTGCAGAAACCTTCGTGCATGACCGTGGTGCCCGAAGCGAGGTGGGCACCGAGCCGAACCCGGTCGGCGTCGGCGATGCGCACTCCGGATGGCACGACGTAATCGGTCATGCGCGGGAACTTGTCGACGCCGTGGATCGTGAGCATCTGCCCAGCGGCGCGCGCGCGAAGTCGAACCTGTTCGATCGTGCTGATCGCGCACGGACCGAGGTTGGTCCACGCCACGTTGGTGAGCAGTCCAAAGATGCCGTCGAGGTTGATGGTGCGCGGCTTCATCAGCCGATTCGACAGTAGATGCAAACGCAAGTACACGTCGCTCGCGTCAACAGGCGCAACGTCGGTATCGATCTGTAGCGAAACCGCGACGGACGTCACGTCGCGAAGTGGATCGCTGCGATACGTCGACGTGAGGTCGTCGGGTGCTTCGATGGGCGGGAGCGAACCAAGGTCGAGATGCGGGAACCAAGTGTCGAGTACCGAACCGTCGGCAGAGATTGTCGCAACGCCGCGACCCCATGCGAGTGTCATGTCAGAAAACCTCGGGGCGAAGAGTGGGGAACAGGATGACTTCTTTGATCGAGGTGACGCCGGCGAGCAGCATGACAACTCGATCCATGCCGACGCCGAGACCGCCCGTAGGCGGTAGGCCGTACTCAAGCGCGCGCAGGTAATCTTCGTCGACGCCGCTCGCTTCGTCGTCGCCGGCATCTTTCGCACGCTGCTCGTCCTCGAACCGCAGCCGCTGCTCGACGGGATCGTTCAATTCGCTATAGCCGTTAGCAAGTTCGCGTCGGCCGACGAACAACTCGAAGCGCTCGGTGAGATACGGATCATTGCGATCGGTGCGTGCCAACGGACTGATCTCAACCGGGTGGCCTGTGACGAACGTGGGACGTATCAGTTTGTGCTCGGCCGTTGCCTCGAACAGTTCTTCGATGATCTTGCCGGTGCCCCATCGCGGCGCACACGAAACACTGTGTTCGGCAGCCAACGCGCGCAGCTTCTCGATGGGCTGCGAAGGATGCACTGCGACGCCGGTGGCTTCTTCCACGAGGTCGATCATGCGCGCCTGCCGCCACGGTTCGGCGAGGTCGACCGTCTCGCCGTCGATGGAGACAACCGTGGTTCCTATGGCATCGCGCGCAGCGTTGACGATGAGCTCTTCGGTGAGCGCAATGATGTCGGTGCAATCCGCGAATGCCTGATACGACTCCATCATCGTGAACTCGGGGTTGTGTCTCGTGCTGATGCCTTCGTTGCGGAAGACCCGACCGATTTCGAACACACGCTCCATGCCGCCCACGATGAGCCGCTTGAGATGAAGCTCGAGCGCGATGCGCAGATAGAGCGTCATGTCGAGTGTGTTGTGATGCGTGATGAACGGCCGCGCATGTGCGCCGCCTGCTTCGAGGTGCAGCAACGGCGTCTCGACTTCGATATAGCCGTGGCCCCCAAGCGTGCGCCGAAAGCTCGTGATGACGTCGTGCCGCACCTGAAAGGCGCGCCGAGCTTCCTCGTTGACGATGAGGTCGGCGTAGCGTTGGCGATAGCGGGTGTCGGTGTCGGTGAGACCCTTCCACTTGTCGGGCAGCGGCCGCACCGCCTTCGACAACAGCTGCAACAGTTCCACACGCACGCTGAGTTCGCCCTTGCGGGTGGTCATCACGATGCCCTCGACGCCAACCCAATCGCCGAGATCGAGGTCGCCGATTGCCGCGAAGGCGTCGTCGCCGACGACGGCCTTCGATACGAAGAGTTGGATATCGGCACCGCGGTCGCGCACCGTTGCAAAGATGAGCTTGCCCTGCTCACGCTTGAGCATCATTCGCCCAGCGATGGCCACACGCACGTCGGTTTCGGTGCCCGCTTCAAGCGAACCGTGCGCGGCCCGGATCTCGCTGAGCGTGTGTGTGCGATCGAAGCGGTACGGATACGGATTGGTTCCGGCCGCACGCAGATCGTCGAGCTTGGCCAACCGCTTCGCCTTCTCGGCTTCCAAACCGCTACCACTGAGCAGGTCGGATTCTGGTTCGAGAGGCACGTCGGCGGTTTCATTCACAGGGACGAAACGGTATCTGGTCAGGCTGTGTGAACGCGAGGCATTTCGGGACGCGACACCGCCACGTTTGAGCCTGCCCTACGCCGCCGACGTGTCTCTCGTAGGATCTGTCCGATGAAGCGTGTCGTTGCGGGTTTGATTGGCGCGTCCACGCTGATCACTGCACTGATCACTGCCCTTACGCCCACGCAGGCGGTCGCGCCGTTCGATGTTGTCGCCGCGTCGGCTGACGTGAGCGCTGTCGCCCAGTCGGTGATGATTCCTACCGACGTCGTACGAGTCGCTCAAACAAGTGTGATGTCGCTCGATGTCTATAACCGCGCCACGTCTGCGGCTGACGCAGCGCGCGCAACCTGGTCGCCGTCACGTGGCGCGAGTGTGCCGATGGATCGCGTCACGCGCGGCGGCTCGATCGTGCAGCAGCCTGAGATCCCCGGCTTTCACTTTCCGATGAACGTGACCGTGCTGCCGACTGAGGCAGTTGCTCCACTGATGGGACGCGATGTTGCCGCGGTACTGGCACGCGCAGAGATCGTGATGGGTGCAACCACGGCTCGCCTACGCGACGCGCGCGTGGGCGACGCGGTTGATCTCCTGGCCGATTCTGGCGCGACGATCACTTTCTCGGTCGGCATGATCGCGCCCGACGCCACCATCGGCGGAACCGAGTTGTTGTTGTCCCCTGCCCAAGGCGATCAAATCGGCGTCACCGATGTCACCAGCATTTTGATCTGGGGCTTTCCAGCCCGAGACAGCATCGACACCGCGCTGACGAATGCTGGTCTGGACTCGCGCACCGACACACGCATTCGCCGGAGCTGGGACGCGTTCGACCCAGACTTCAATCTGAGTATGGCCGACACCAAACGCTTGCTCGGCGAGTTCGCCTACAGAGTGCGCGCCAACGGAATCGACGCCGACGTGACCCCGACGTGGCTCAACGCATCGATGGCACCGGTGAAGGAGATGTATCCCACGGGCATCAACGCGCGATGCAACAATGCAATACGCGCCGACTTGCAAGCTGCGCTGGCGCAGGTCGTGAGCTCGGGCCTCGGCGGTCAGATCGACGTCGCCAACGCGAACCGCTACGGGGGATGCTTCTATCCCCGCTTCAATCGGGTCACGGGTAACCTTGGCTTCTTATCGCGGCATTCGTGGGGCGCGCCACTCGACACCAACACCACGACAAACGCTCAGGGTGCCGTGCCGCAGATGAACTGTGACGTCGTACGTATCTTCCGCAAACACAACTTTGCGTGGGGCGGCAACTTCCTCACCGCTGACGGCATGCATTTCGAATGGGTCGGCGAACCGCGTGATCAGTATCAGTATCCATCGAGGTACTGCCCGAACCTGCCGCCGCCGCTCGGCATCAACTCCGCCTCCACTGATGCAAACCCGGTGAGCACGCCACGAACGACTCGCGCCACGTTGTTGCAGGACGACGGTTGGGGCACCGGCGAGTAGCCTCACGAACTGTGTCGACTCGATTTGTGATCATTGGTGGTGGCCCAGCGGGTAATACGGCGGCCACTCACGCGGCTCGCCTTGGCGCGCAGGTCACCATGATCGAGCGCGATGTCATCGGTGGTGCGGCGCATCTGTGGGACTGCATTCCGTCGAAGACCATGATCGCCACCGGTGGCGCAATGAGCTTCACACGGCGAATCCAGGGCATGGGACTCGAGCAGCAAGAGGCCGAGGTCGATATCGCCGCGCTCGAGGGTCGAATCGAAGACATCAAGGGTCGGCTGCAGAGCAACACGATCAGGCTTCTCGAAAGCCAGGGTGTCCGACTGCTCATGGGTTCGGCTCGCTTCGTCGGGCCGCATGAGGTCGAGGTCGTGACTGCCGGAGGCGTCGAGCGAATCGAGGCCGACGCAGTATTGGTTTCCACTGGTTCTCGACCGCGCATACCCGAGTGGTGCCAGCCAGATGGTGAGCGGATTCTCACAACACGCGATTGCTATCCGCCCAAGGTGTTTCCCACGAGCATGACCGTGGTGGGCTCAGGCGTCACGGGGGTTGAGTTCGTGCATATGTTTTCCTCGTTCGGATCTGCGGTGTCGCTCGTGGTGAGCCGTCAACAGGTTCTGCCAAGCAAAGATCCCGAAGTGGCCGCCGTTCTCGAAGACGACTTTCTCCGTCGTGGCGTACGTTTGCTCAAGGGTGCCCGCGCAACGTCGATCGAACGCGTCGGCGATGAGGTGGTGGTGAGTTGTGACGATGGCCGCGTCGTGCGCAGTTCGCACGCGGTACTCGCGATCGGATCCGTCGCCAACACCGACGACCTTGGCCTCGACCTCGCCGAAGTCACAACTGATCGCGGCTATGTCACCATCAACCGCCATTGCCAAAGCAACGTCGCCCACATCTACGCTGCGGGCGATGTCAGTGGCAAGCTGCCACTGTCGTCCGTGGCGAGCATGCAGGGTCGTAAGGTCGCCGAACATGTGATGGGGCTGCACAAAGTGGCGCATCGACACCTCGATTACGACAAGGCTGCGTCGGCCATTTTCACTGAACCCGAGATTGCTGACGTCGGTCTTGCCGAAACAGAAGCGTTCGCGGTCGGGCGAAAAATTCGCGTCACAAAGGTGCCCTTTAGCTCCAATCCGAAAGCGCTCATCAACAACGACTCGCGCGGTTTTGTGAAGATCGTCTCCGACCCGGCCACCGGCGTAGTGCTCGGCGGCTCGATCGTTGGGCGTCACGCTGCCGAACTGATCAGCGTCATCGCCCTTGCTGTGACTGCCAACCTCACCGTGAGCGACATCGTCGAGAGTCTGTTGGTTCATCCGGCGCTGTCAGAAGCCCTCGCAGAAGCCGCCGACTGAACCGACGCTGTGTGAATCCCTTCGATCAAGCCGGCCACGACGCCGCTCAACGCAACCAGGAACTCGGTCTTCCTGCCGACGTCACCCTTGCACCGATTTGGCGCCGAATGGTCGGTCAATTGGTCGATCAACTCGTCGTTCTGATTCCCATCCTGCTGATTGCGTTTGCCTGGGGTGTTCGCACGAGCAACGACTTCACATCGAAAGCATTCGGCCTGAACGTTGCCGTCGTTACCACCGCGTTCGTGTACGAATCGACGATGATCGCCGTGTGGGGACGCACGCTCGGCAAGTTCAGCCTCCGCACCCGCGTGGTTCGTGTTGATAACGCTGGCCCGGTTCTGTGGTCGTCAGCGGCAGTACGCGCGTTGGTGCCGCTCGCAGCCGGAGTCATCCCAGGGATTGGGTTTGTGCTGAGCATCGCTGTCTACGCCACGGCGATGTTCGATCGACGTCAGCAGGGCTGGCACGACAAAGCGGCGGGCACGATCGTGGTGCTCAACCAGTAGCTCCGGTTGCCCAGCGCGGTTACTCGATGACGACAAGAATGTCGCCAGCGCCAACGGTGGCACCGGTAGTTGTCTTGATCTCTTTCACCGTGCCGCTGCGCTCGGCCGCGATCTGATTCTCCATCTTCATGGCCTCGAGAACAACGACGGATTGACCTGACTCAACCGTTTGGCCGACCTCGACGAGGATCTTGACGATGGTGCCCTGCATCGGTGCCGTCACGCTGCCACTTCCGGCTCCACCCACACCGGCCGCAGCGCCTGCAGCGCGGGCGGGCTTCTTGGCCGGCTTTGCGCCACCGGCGGCGATTACCGCCTGACCTTCAGGTACCCACATGCGTACGTCGAAACGCTTGCCGTTGACCTCGACCGTGGTGTTGCGCTGCACGAGCGTGTCGGCGTCGGCGTCACTCGCCGCGGGTGGCGCGGGCGGTTCGATGCCACTGAGGTCGAGCACTTCTTCAACCCACTTTGTGCTGTGCTGCATCGACTGGAAATCAGCGTGCTTGAGGATTGCAAGATCAGCCGGGATAGTGGTGGCGACACCTTCCACGACCATTTCTTCGAGCGCACGTATGGTGCGCGCGATCGCAGTCGGGCGATCCCTGCCCCACACGATGAGCTTGCCGATGAGGTTGTCGTAGTACTGACTGATCTCGTCGCCGGCCTCATAACCGCCATCAAAGCGCACGCCGAAACCATCGGGCGTCGACAACTTGGTGATCAATCCAGGGCTCGGCAAGAACTTGCCGCCGGCCGGGTTCTCGGCATTAATACGGATCTCAATGCTGTGACCCGATCGTGAGGCGGTCACCTCGGCCTGCGTCATCGGCAGGGTCTCGCCGCTCGCGACCCTGATCTGCCACTCGACGAGATCGATGCCGGTGATCTCCTCGCTGACAGGGTGCTCTACCTGTAGGCGGGTATTCATCTCGAGAAAGAAGAAATCGCCGTCTTGATAGATGAACTCCACCGTGCCTGCGTTGTAGTAACCAACGGCTTTCGCGACCTTGATCGCGGCCTGTCCCATTGCCTCTTCAAGACCATCTGGCAACGCAGTCGCGGGTGCCTCCTCGACCAACTTCTGGTGACGACGCTGAGCAGAGCAGTCGCGCGTGCTGATCCATACGACGTTGCCGTGTTGGTCACCCACCAACTGCACCTCGATGTGGCGCGGCCACGTGAGATAGCGCTCGACATAGATCTCGTCGCGGCCGAAGTAGGCCTTTGCCTCGCGTTGGGCACTGTCGACGGCGTCTTGCACCTCCGACGGACCGTGCACCACCTTCATCCCTCGGCCGCCGCCACCGAACGCGGCTTTGATCGCCACGGGCCATCCGCTCTCATTGCCAAAGTCGATGATCTCCTGTGCGCCCTTCGCGAACTCGGTGGTGCCAGGAACAATTGGGGCACCGCCCTCGAGAGCTGCTTTGCGGCTGCTCACCTTGTCGCCCATAACATCAACCGCAGCAGGCGGTGGACCGATGAAGGCAACCCCCATCGCAGCGATGGCGCGGTTGAAGTCTGGGTTCTCGCTGAAGAAGCCGTAGCCCGGGTGCACGCCGTCGGCACCGCTGAGCCGAATCGCATTGAGGATTGCCTCGGTGTTCAGGTAGCTCTCGGCCGCTGTTTGGCCACCGAGAGCGAATGCCTCGTCGGCGAGGCGCACATGCAGCGCATTTCGGTCGAGCTCGGAGTAGACCGCAACTGTCGCGATACCTAACTCCCGAGCAGCCCGAATGACTCGGACGGCGATTTCCCCACGGTTGGCGATCAAGATCTTCTTCAGCACGGCACATATGATGACCGCTCGGCACCTCTGATTGCCACCTCACCTACGGAATACCTTTCACGGCGTAGGCTCAACAGATGTCTGAGCAGCGCCACCCGTACGGTTGGCCCATCACGTGGCCCGCAGGTTGGCACGTCGATTGGGTCGCCGAGACGGCGTCCACGAACGCCGATCTGCTGGCCGCGGGTGCGGCTGGTGCACCGGATCGCTCGGTGTTGGCGGCGGGGCATCAGACCGCTGGGCGCGGCCGCCTCGATCGTGTGTGGGACGCGCCTCCCGGCCGCAATTTGTTGGTCAGCCTGTTGCTTCGCGAGGTGCCGATCTTCGCGCATGAGGTCACCCAACGTGTCGCGTTGGCGGCCCTCGCCGCATGTCGTCTCGTTGCCGATGTCGAGCCACAACTGAAGTGGCCAAACGATGTTTTGCTCGATGGCGTCAAACTTGCCGGGGTGTTGGCTCAGATGGGTACATCGCCGCAAGGCAACTTCGTGGTCGTCGGCATTGGCATCAACGCCGGCTGGGCGCCACCCGGCGCGGCGCGGCTCGGGGACGCCGTCACCCCCGGCAGATTGTTGACAGCGTTGTTGTCGAGCTACGACGCGCTACCCACAGTGCTCATGCCGTTGTATCGCCAACACCTCGTCACCATCGGCCAACAGGTTCGCGTCGAACTGCCCGGCGAGCGCGTTGTTGTCGGTCGGGCCATCGATGTCGAAGCCGACGGTCGCCTAGTGGTGCTCGACGATTGCGCCGTGTCTCACCGCATCGACACCGGCGACGTCATCCACCTTCGTCCCGCCGGATCTGGTGCCGACGCCGACGGGTGACCCGGTCCAACGATCAGTGCCGACTACCGTGATGGGTCGTGCAGATCGCGCCGACCTCCTCGACATCAGCGCGCTCGACTCGCTCGCCGACGGGCCATCGTCGAGCAGCCACATCACGTCACCGTCCTCGACGCGTCGGCACGATGCTGTTGTCGATTGGTCTCGTCGCTACGTTCAGCGCGATCGGCGTACTCCGCGCCGCGAATCGGCAGGTTGCCGGTATCGCACGTGTTGCCGGTCTGAGCGATGTGCTCAGCGCGTCGAACGCCAACGTCGAAAACTTTCTGCTCGTCGGATCAGATAGCCGAGAGGGATCAGATCCGAACGCGCCGGACTATGGCGGCATCGGCAACACCACGGATGTGTCAGGACATCGCAGCGACACGATCATGATTCTTCGCCGCGACCGCAATGGCGGCCCCGCTGCGCTTCTCTCAATTCCCCGCGACCTCTGGGTTGATATCGCTGGCACTGGCAAAAAGAGCCGCATCAACTCTGCGTATCAGAGTGGACCCGCGACGTTGGTGCAGACGGTGCAGCAGGCGCTCAACATGCCAATCAACCATTACGTGGAGATCGACTTTCAAGGCTTCAAGGCGCTCGTCGACGCGATCGGTGGAGTGCAGGTGTGCTTCCTTACGCCAGCGCGCGACGAGCACACCGGCTTGAACATCACAGCGCCGGGTTGCTACGTCCTCGGCGGCATCCAGGCACTCGCCTACGCGCGGAGTCGATATTACGAAACGTTCGAGAACGGAACGTGGGTCCGCGATGGCACGTCCGATCTGGGTCGCACAAAGCGTCAGCAACAGTTCGTGAACACAGCGGTCGAGGCTGCGGTTGCGCAGATCAAAGCCAACCCACTGAGTACGGGACGGGTGCTCGTGGCCAGCACCAGAGCGCTTCGGATCGACGATGGTCTCAACGTGCTCGATGCGGCCGGAGCGCTTCGTGTCGCGGTGGGGGCCGGGTTGCAGCAGTATTCCCTTCCGGTGGTCGGCAAGGTGATCGGCGGCAACGCGGTGCTACTGCTCGGCGACGGAGCCCAAGCCGTTCTCGATTACTTCGCAGGTGTGACCACCGCGCCTGCGCCCGCCGGATGACAGCGCTACTCGGGCCGGATGTCCGTGGCCCGTTAGGTTGTGTGGCGACGCGTGCTACGCAAGACTCGGAGGTCGTATGAAAGCTCTCATTCTTGCTGGCGGTGCAGGTACGCGGTTGCGCCCGATTACGCACACCAGCGCCAAGCAGCTTGTGCCGGTCGCGAACAAGCCGATCTTGTTCTACGGCATCGAGGCGATGGCTGCGGCGGGAATCAAGGAGATTGGCATCATCGTCGGCGACACACGCGCCGAGGTGATGGCCACCGTTGGTGACGGCAGCCAATTTGGCGTGCAGGTGACGTACATTCCGCAGGATCAGCCGCTCGGCCTCGCACATTGCGTGTTGATCGCACACGAGTTCCTTGGTGACGACGACTTCGTGATGTATCTCGGCGACAATCTGCTCGAGCAAGATCTCGGTGCATTCGTGCATGCGTTCGAGGCCGCGCGGTCTACTGACTCTCCGCCGACGGCGCAGATTCTGCTGAAGAAGGTTCCCGATCCACATCGCTTCGGCATTGCCTCGCTCGATGCGGCCGGCAATGTTGTGCACCTTGTCGAGAAGCCGGCCGATCCGCCGAGCGATCTTGCACTCGTTGGCGTGTATCTCTTCGACAGCACCATTCATCTTGCTGTGTCATCCATCGACCCGTCTCCTCGCGGCGAACTCGAGATCACCGATGCCATTCAATGGCTCATCGATCACGGCTACCGCGTGCGCTGCGAGCTGCTCACCGGATGGTGGATCGACACTGGCAAGCTCACCCCGCTACTCGAGGCCAACCGGTTGCTTCTCGAAAAGATCGAGTTGCGTATCGACGGAAGTGTCGACGCGGCGTCCACAATCGACGGCCGTGTCATCATCGAGGCTGGCGCTGTGGTCACGAACTCCACCATCCGTGGACCGGTGGCTATTGCGAGCGGAGCGCGTATCACCGACAGTTTCATCGGGCCCTTTACGGCAATCGGTGTCGACTGTGAAGTCACGAACAGCGAAGTGGAACATTCGGTGATCATGACCCGCAGCACGATCACCGATATTCCCCGACTCGAGGACAGCCTCATCGGCAAAGAGGCTGTCGTTAACCGCACCCAGATTCGCCCCAGGGCTTTGCGGCTCATGGTGGGCGACCATTGCCAGATCGACGTGGAGTGAGCACCTGATGCCAAACGTGTATGAAAGCGACCGCATTGCCGGAGCGTGGATCGTGGAGCCCACCATCCACGGTGATCAGCGCGGCCTGTTCATCGAGACCTACCGTCGTGAGTGGTTTCCCAATGGGCGCGAGATGCTGCAGGGCAACCGCGCCAACCGTCAGCTCGGCGCTGTGGTCGGCCTGCACTATCACCTCCATCAGGCCGACTATTGGTACGTACCATTCGGCACAGCGCGCGTTGTCTTGCACGACCTCCGCGAAGGCGGCCCGACGAACGGCAACACGTTGTGTCTCGACCTCAGTGGCGACAACCATGTCGGCATCTTCATACCGCCTGGCGTAGCGCACGGCTTCGCTGCACTCACCGACATGGTCATCACGTATCTCGTCGATGGTTATTACAACCCGCAGGACGAACTCGGTGTGATGTGGAACGACCCCGCTGTCGCTGGCGATTGGGGCGTCACCGATCCGATTCTGTCGGCCCGCGATGAAGCGAACCCCCTCCGCGCCGACATTCCCGAAGGTCGTCGGCCGTACTGGCAGATGCGCACGTGAGGCAGTTTGTCACCGGTGCCGCCGGATTCATCGGCTCGAACTACGTGCGCCACATCCTCGCTACCACTGACGACACGATCACGGTCTACGACGCACTCACGTACGCGGGCAACCTCGAGAGCATTCGCGACCTCATCGACGACCGGCGCTGTTCTTTCATCAAGGGTGACATTTGCGATCAGGACGACGTGATGACCGCGATGCGCGATCACGATGCTGTCGTCCACTTTGCGGCTGAGACGCATGTCGATCGCTCGATCCTCGATGGGTACTCATTCGTGCGCACCAACTGCTTCGGCACCAATGTGCTGTGCGACGTTGCTCGCCAGGTGGGTGTCGAGCGGTTCTTACACATCTCCACCGACGAGGTGTACGGATCCATCGAAGACGGTTCATTCAGTGAGACAGATCCGCTCGGACCGCGCTCGCCGTATTCAGCCGCCAAGGCCGGCAGCGACCTCATTGCGCTCAGCTACTACACCACACATGGTCTACCTGTGCTCGTGACACGCTGCAGCAACAACTTCGGTCCATATCAGTTTCCGGAGAAGTTGATTCCGTTGTTCACCACCAACCTGCTCGACGGTCACAAGGTGCCGCTCTATGGCGACGGTGGCAATGTGCGCGATTGGATTCATGTGCACGACCACAACACCGCGGCCGAACTCGTGCTGCGCAACGGCAACCTCGGCGAGATCTACAACATCGGCGCGGGCAATGAGGTGACCAACAAAGAGATCACCTATCGACTGCTCGAACTCACTGGGCGCGACGAAAGTTTCATCACCCCGGTGGCAGATCGGCTCGGCCACGACCGTCGTTACTCAATCACGCACAACAAGGTCACCGCCCTCGGCTGGAAGACCGAGCACAATCTCGTTGATGGTCTCGCAGAGACCGTCGAGTGGTATCGCAACAACCGTGACTGGTGGCAACCCCTCAAGGCGCGGGCGGCGTTCTGATGCGAGTGCTGGTCACCGGCGCGGGTGGCCAACTCGGGCGCGACACCGTGCTGGCGTGCGAGGCTGCGGGCGACACGGTGTTCGGGTTCGAGCGTGCCACGTTGAACATCGGCGACCGCGATGCGGTGTTGTCGACCATCGCCACCGTTCGCCCCGACGCGGTCATCCACTGTGCCGCGTGGACCGCCGTCGACGCGTGCGAGCACGACGCCGATCGCGCCTTTGCCACAAACGGTTTAGCCGTTCGCTGGATAGCGCAAGGGTGTCAACGCACCAACGCACACCTCGTACACCTCAGCACCGACTACGTGTTCGACGGCACCAAGCTCACCCCTTATCACGAATGGGACACTCCGAACCCGCAGTCGATCTACGGCGCTTCAAAACTTGCCGGCGAGCGCGAGGCTGGCGTGCTCGGCGCAGCGGCCACCATCGTGCGAACGAGTTGGGTCTGCGGCGAGTACGGCAACAACATGGTGAAGACCATTCTCCGCCTCGCAACTGAGCATCCTGAGCTCAGTTTTGTCGACGATCAGATCGGCCATCCGTCGTTCTGCGCCGATGTCGCGCCGATGTTGCGTCGGCTCGCTCTTGATCGCCGCGGTGGCGTTCATCATGTGACAAATCAAGGTGCAGTCAGCTGGTATGAATTTGCCCAAGCTGTTGTTGTGGCTGCGGGCAAATCTGCCGACATGGTGCGCCCGATCGCATCTGCCGATCTCCGCCCCGCCCGCCCAGCTCGACGGCCTGCAAACAGCGTGCTCGACAACGCGGTGCTCCGCGGTGCCGACCTGCCAATGCTGCCCGACTTTCGCGAATCACTCGCCGCGCTCGTCGGTCGTCTCTGCGACCAAGCGCCCGCCGTCAGCGAGCGGCCGCAGCCGCCGAACGTAACTGGCGATTGACCTCAACCCGGGCTAGCTCGGTTTAGCTCGGTTTAGCTCGGCTCGCGTTCGGCTTCCTCGCGGTTCGCGAGATACCAGGCCAGCGTGCGCTGGAGGCCCGCATCGAAGGCCATATGCGCGCGCCAATCAAGGAGCTCCTCGGCGCGTTCGACCGAGACTCGACGGCGCGGCTGACCGTCGGGCTTCGATGCGTCCCACACCAGGTCGCCCTCGAATCCGACCAACCGGGCGATGGTCTCGACGGTCTCGCGAATCGTGACCTCGCGATCGTTGCCGATGTTGATGGGGTCGGTGCCGACGTGGTTGGCCGCTGCCAGCACGATGGCCTCTGCTGCGTCGTCGACGTACAAATACTCTCGGCTCGCCCGACCCGTGCCCCAGACCTCGATCTTGTCGGCTCCGGTCTCTTTACCTTCGACGCATTTCTTCATCAGGGCCGGAATCACGTGCGAAACGGTGGGATGGAACTTGTCGCCAGGCCCATAGAGGTTCGTGGGAATGAGATATGCAAACCGTTGTCCGTATTGTTTCTCGTTGACTTGGGCGTGAATCAGGTGCGCTTTCTTGGCGATGCCGTATGGCGCGTTTGTCTCTTCTGGGTAGCCATCCCACAAGCTCGCCTCGTGGAACGGAACGGCGGTGAACTTCGGATATGAGCACACCGTGCCCACCAGCGTTGTCTTCTCGACGCTTTCCGTGGCCCGCGCGGCCTCGATCACGTATGTGCCCATCAACAGGTTGTCGAGATACAAAGGGGCCGGCGCGACCTGGTTGTAGCCGATGCCGCCAACTCGGGCGGCGAGATGCACCACGTGTGAGGGTGAATGTTCGGCCAGCATGCGCTCGGCCGCTCCGGGAATGGTGAGGTCGTAGTCGGTGCTGCGTGGCACAACGACGTTGGCACCGGCCGCGCGTAACTTGTCGACCACAACGCGTCCGAGAAAACCTGAACCGCCCGTGACGACGACGGTTTTTCCACTCCACGCTGCACTCATGAACGTCGATGCTACGCGTCGAACAGGCATGATGTAGCCCGTGCGCGTCGCTTACACACTCGAACAGTGCTGGCATCGGGTGCCCGGCGGCACGGGAGTTGCCGCATTACGCACGGCGCACGCCCTCGAAACTGCGGTCGGCACCGAACTGATCGGTGTTGCCGGCCGGCATCGACGACCACCCGCATTCGACTGGGTTCCGCCGATTCCGTGGGTCGAATTACCGATCGCATCACCATGGTTGTATGAAGCCTGGCTGTATGGGAATTGGCCCAAGGTCGAGTCGGCAACCGGACCGATCGATGTCGTTCATGCCACCACACTCATCCCGTGCCCGACTCGTCACCCATTGGTGGTGACGCTGCACGACCTTGCGTTCCTCCACAATCCCCAACAGTTCACGCGACATGGCGTGCGCATTTTCAAACGCAGCCTCCAACTTACGAAAAGACGTGCAGATCTCATCCTGTGCTGTTCGCAGGCAACGATGGACGATTGCCTGGTGGCGGGTCTCCCCGCAGATCGTCTGCGCCATGTGCCACTCGGAGTCGATATCGAACACGCCACTGTCGACGATGTCGCGCGCGTGCGCGCGCTCTACAAGCTTCCGGAGCGGTACCTGCTGTTCGTCGGAACTGTCGAGCCCCGAAAGAACTTGCGCGGGCTGGCCCAGGCAGTGACTCTGCTCGAGGACTCGATCCCGTTGGTCGTGGCAGGGTCCGAGGGCTGGGGCGATGCCGGTGCCGACATCGATGGCGACGTCTCGTTCCTCGGGTACGTGCCCAACGATGATCTGTGGGCGCTCTACGCGGGCGCATTGGTGTTCTGCTATCCGAGCAACCTTGAGGGATACGGTCTGCCCGTGCTGGAGGCGATGACGCAGGGCACGCCCGTTGTCACGAGTGCAGACACGGCCACTGAGGAAGCAGCGGGCGGCGCAGCCGTGCTTGTCGATCCCGCCGACGTGATTGATATTGCGCGTGGCATCACCGAGGCCATCGCCCGCCATGACGAGCTCGTGGTTCTTGGTCGGGCACGGGCATCGAAGGCAACTTGGAAGCACACCGCCGAGCTCACCGTGGCGGCGTATCGCGAGCTTGCGTAGGCTGCTCGCGTGACGGTTCCGGGCGACACGATTGCCGAACAGCTCAGCACCAAGATTCCCATTGCGGTCAATCTTCTCTGGTGCGTGCCGGGCAAGGTTGGCGGCAGCGAGGAATACCTCGTACGCCAGATGCTGGGCCTCGCCGAGGTCTCCTCCGACGTTGTTCCAACGTTGTATGCATTGCCTGGTTTCGCAGAGGCTCACCCGCAACTCGCAACGAAGTTTGAGATCGTCGTGGCACCTATCGACGGAGCGAACCGCGCTCGTCGCGTGATCGCCGAGAATCGTTGGTTGGTGGCGCGCACACGCGTCAGCCGCCTCGTTCACCATGGTGGGGGTACCGTGCCGAACCGAGGTGCGCGGCCCACTGTGCTCACGATCCACGATCTGCAGTACCTCGAATATCCGCACTACGTCAGTCGCCTAAAGCTGTCGTATCTTCGGTGGGCGGTGCCGCGATCTGTTGCCCGTGCTGACGTGATCACGGTGCCCACTGAATTCGTGCGCCAGACAGTGATCTCGGCGTACGGCGCCGCGGCTGACCGGGTTGTCGTCGTCCCGCATGGTCTTGAGCCAACCATTGGAACGACCGCTACCGACGAAGCGACGCTGCGGGCCAAGTTTGGTTTAGGCGACGGCCCGATTGTGGTGTTGCCGGCCGTGACTCATCCGCACAAGGGTCATCTTTTCCTGCTCGAGCTGATGGCATCACGTTGGACCGATCCCGCGCTTCGCCTCGTGCTCACGGGTGGTAAGGGTGCAGCGGATGATGCCGTGCAGAACGCGGTCGTTCGCCTTGGACTCGGTACCCGTGTCGTGCGTACAGGTCGGGTCACCGATGCCGACCGTGACGGTCTGATCAGGATGGCTCTTGCGATGGTGTTCCCGAGTGAGTATGAAGGCTTTGGCGCGCCGGTCATCGAGGCGATGGCTCTTGGCACTCCGGTGGTCTGCGCTGATCGCGCTTGCTTGCCTGAGGTTGCTAGCGGAGCAGCTCTAGTACTGCCACTCGATCTCGACGCATGGGCCAATGCGCTCGACGTTGTGGCCGCGCAACGCGCAGCGATTGTGGTGGCCGGGCTCGAACGAGCTCAACACTTCACGTCAGCGAACTCTGCGCATGCACTCCGCGTCGCATACGGATTGGCGCTGGCATGAAGACGTCTAACACGACGCTTCGCCCACTTCGACTCGCAGTCGTGTGCCCGCACTTCGAACCCGACACCGCGCCGACGGGTGCAGTGATGACGCGGATCGTTCACGAGTTGGCCGAACTCGGTCACGAAATTCACGTTGTGACCGCACTGCCGTGGTATCGCAACCATGCGATCGATGCGGAGTGGACAGGACGGTGGATTCGGCGCGACATCACCGACTGGGGCTCGATTACCCGGGTGCATCCGTTCCCAGGATCCGACAAGACCAACCTCGTGAGGCGAGCCCTTGGGTTTGCTGGCTTCAGTGCTCTCGCCGCTCTGAGCGGGATCTGGGGGGGACGCGTTGATGGCGTGTTGTCGATGTCGCCGCCGCTCACCAATGGACTCATCGGCTGGTTGATGAAGGTCGTGCGTCGAGGTCCACATGTGTTCAACATCCAAGATGTGTTTCCCGACGCCGCCATCGAGACGGGCGCAATCACCAATCGACGTGTCATCGACCTGGCACGTTGGCTCGAACGGATTTGCTATCGCCGGGCCGATGCCATCACCGTGTTGAGCAACGATCTGGCTGACAACGTGCGGGCCAAGCTCGATCCAAGCGAGCGGAGCAAAGTCAGGGTCATCCCGAACTTCGTACTCACCGAGGAGATCCGACCTCTCGATCGGATGACCGCGTTTCGGTCAGAGTTGGGAATTGGGCCCGAGCCCGTCGTGATGTACGCGGGCAACGTCGGCTTCTCGCAGTCGCTCGATCTTGTGGTGCATGCCGCCCGCGAGTTGCCCGACATCACGTTTGTGATCAACGGTGAGGGTGGAGCAAAAGCCGCCCTCATTGAACAGGTCGCGGATCTCGCGAACGTGCGGATCGGTGGCTATCAGCCGATGCATCGCCTCGCGGAAGTTTTGGCAACTGGCGATATTCATCTGGTACCCCTGCGCGCCGGACTCGGTCGAGTCAGCGTGCCCTCAAAGACTTACTCGATTCTGGCCGCGGGTCGCCCGGTACTTGCTGCGATCGATCCGGGCACCGAGGTGCCGCGCATTCTCGAGGCAGCCGATGCCGGTGTCTGCGTTCCGCCCGATGATCCAGCCAGATTCGTCGCTGCGTTGAACCTGATGTTGGCCGACCCGACACGATGCCAGCAGATGGGTGCACGCGGACGCGAATGGGTGCTACGCGCCGCTTCTCCCCGCGCGGTTGCCGAGGCCTACGAACAATTGTTCCGCGAACTGGGGCCCGCGCGTGGGAGTGACCGCTGAATCGAGGCCAACAGGCTGTAACCTCGCATACTCGTGGCTCCTTCATCATCCGCCAAAAAAGTCGCCAAGCTCGCTGAGAAGGGCAAAGGCAAGAAGGTTCGCTTTCAAGGCGGCACCGTTTTTCCGCTCATCGTTGCGATTGTCACCGTGCTTGGTCTGTCCCTCATCGTCTACGCGCGCCAGTCTCGGCCCGGCCCCGGTGTCGGCGCGCCGACAGCGAACGACCACTGGCATGCTGCGTACGGTATGTACATCTGCGATGAAAAGGGTCTGCAGACACTGCCGAAGCTCACCGGCACGCTCGAAGAGACCGATTCAAGCGGGCAGGCCATCAGCACCAAGTTCGTGCGCACCGGCATTCACTCGCATGGCGATGGCATCATGCACTGGCATCCCGCTGCGAGCGGTGCCGCTACCGGCAGCAACGCCAAGCTCAGCGTGTTCCTCGATAACTACAACATCTCGCTCACCGACAAGAAGTTGGTGCTCCCCAAAGAGCAGGGCGGTAAGACGTACGAAGAGGGCAAGTCGAAGTGCATCGTCGACGGTAAGGACAAGCCTGCCTCGCTCAAATTGTGGGTCTGGTCGAATTACGGCACGGTCGCTACTGTCGATCCGCAGGTCTACATCTCGAACATGGGCGATGTACGCATCAAGAACGACGGCATGGTGTTCATGCTTGCCTTCGTACCAGACGACGTGAAGCCGAAGGCGCCTGATTGGGCTGCCGAATTGCCCACGCTCGGCGCGGCCGATGGTTCGTCGACGGCGACCACGGTTCCTGGTCAAACAACGGTTCCTGGTCAAACAACGGTGCCCGGTCAAACAACGGTTCCCGGCCAAACAACGGTGCCCGGTCAAACAACGGTGCCCAGTGTTTCGACGCCCACCGCAACGTCGGTCGTTGGCGAGCCCTCGGCAGGTACCACGTCGCCGGCCGCTGTCACCACCACTTCCGGCGGCTGATGCGCGCGGTTGTGCTCGTAGGGGGCTTCGGCACCCGGCTTCGTCCGCTGACCAACAGCGTCCCTAAACCGATGCTGCCGGTGGGCCATGTGCCCATCATCCAACGGTTGATCGAAAATCTTGTCCGCGGGGGTGTCAGCGATGTCACGTTGGCGCTTGGCTTTCGGCCTGAACCGTTCATGCAAGCATTCCCCGACGGCACGTGCGCGGGCGCCTCACTCGTGTACGCGGTAGAACCCGCGCCGCTCGACACCGGCGGTGCCATCCGTTTCGCGGCGCGCTACTCGGGCATCGATTCCACCTTTGTGGTTGCCAACGGTGACGTGCTGACCGATCTCGACATCGCCGCACTCGTCGCCTTTCACCGCCGAAACAATGCCGAGGCAACGCTGCATCTCACTCCCGTCGATGACCCATCGGCGTTCGGTGTCGTCGAGGGCGACTTGCACGGGCTCGTTCGGCGATTCATCGAAAAGCCCCCTCCTGGCACGTCGCCGAGCAATCTCATCAACGCCGGCACATACGTATTCGAGCCGTCGATGGTCGATCGCATTCCAGACGGGCGCAAGGTGTCGATCGAACGTGAGATCTTCCCGCTCGTCGCAACAGATGGGCGTCTCTGGGCGATGCCCACCGACGACTACTGGATCGATACCGGACAACCCGACCTGTACCTGAAGGCGAACCTCGACATCATCACCAAGGTCCGCGCGGAGCACAGCTGGGCCAACGGCGTTGCCGATGGGTCCACGATTGGTTCGGGAGTTGCGCTCTCCGACACCGTTGTCGCGGTGGGCGTCACGATCGGCGACGGTGCCGATGTCAGCGACTCTGTGTTGCTTGTGGGCGCGGACATTGGTCCGGGCGCACATGTGCGACGCAGTGTCGTGATGGGCCACGTTGGTGCGCGCGCGGTGATCAACGATTGCGTTATCGGGGCCGACGTACACATCGCCGACGGTGCCCATCACACGGCTGAGCGCATCCCCGCACCCGATGCTTGACGACGGCGCGGCTGAGTGATGGCGGGGCAGCCGTGAACGCGATGATCATCGGCGGTGCTGGCTTTCTCGGTTCACATCTTGTCGACCGATTTCTTGCCGAGGGAGTCGCCGTTGACGTCATCGACAACCTCTCGTCGGGCTCACTCGCAAATCTTTCCGACGCGCGCCACGCCGGCGGTGCGCTCAAAATTCACACGCTCGATGTCTGCGCCGCGGAGTTCGGCTCGCTCGTGGGTATGCGGCACCCAGACGTGGTGTATGACCTTGCGCTGCTCACGCCGGCCTCGGCCGAGGGTGACATGTATGGCGGTGCGATCTCCAGTGTTCTTGCCGTGCTCGATGCCGCTCGCCGTCACGGTGTTGGCAAGGTCGTGGTGGCGCTACCCGCAGGGCATTTGTACGGCGAAGTTCCAGCTCGTGAACTACCCGTGAAAGAGGGTCGCGCCTTCGAGCCGTCAGGTGTTACGGGGGTGCTGGCGCGAACCATCACCGACCTCCTCGCGGTCTACCGCGACGAACACGCGCTTGAATACACAGCGCTCGCTCTGTCGTCGGTGTATGGCCCACGTCAGCGACGTGGAGATGGGGTGGTCGCGGCCTTCGTTGCGGCACATGTTCACGGCGAACAAATGGTGATCTTCGGCGACGGACGCCAGACCCGCGATCTGCTGTACGTCGACGATGCAACTGACGCGCTGTTGCGGGCCGGTCAACGCGGCAGTGGTCTTGTGATCAACGTCGGCACAGGAATCCAAACGTCGGTCCGCGATCTTGCGAGTCTGATCAGTCCGAACGAGTCACCCCACCACGTCGCACGCCGGCACGGCGATCTCACCCGCGTCGCGGTATCGCCCACGCGAGCGCGAATCCATTTGCAGTGGTCGCCATGGACCGCTCTCGGCGAAGGCCTTGCTGCGACCATTGCTTACAGCAATGCCACCGATCAGCTCTAACGGTCGATTCCGGCCGCAGCAAGTGCGGTCCGCGCCAGCTCGGCGGAGATCTCCGGCGAACTCATAATCGACGGCACCACGATCGCGCGCATGCCCGCCGCCTCTACCTGATCGGCGAGGTGCGCATCGACGGGATCGATGACGAGGCACGCGGCGATCGACGCGTAGAGGTGGGCTACCCCAACGACCGACGCTTCGTGGCCCAACTCCTCGAGCATGTGATCTGCGGGGCCCTTCAGTGCGGCACCACCCACAATTGGGGAGATCGCCACGACGCTCTTTCTGCGTGCCGACAGCGCGGCATCCACGCCCGAAAGAGCACGAAGTGGTCCAATCGAAACCAGTGGGTTGGACGGCGCAATCACGATCGCGTCTGCGCCCATCAGTGCCCGCGCCGCGGCGCCCGTGAGCGTGGCCTGCTCAGCACCGACGAAGCGCACCTGACTGATCGGTACGTTGTGATGGCGTTGTACGAAGTATTCCTGAAAGCTGATTTCAGTCTCGCCAACTACGGTGACGCGTGTCTCTACGCGTTGGTCAGACATCGGCAGCAGTCGAACGTGCAACCCAAAGGCATGCGCGATTTCGCCGGTGACCTCCGTGAGCGTGGCGCCTTCACCGAGCCGAGCTGTGCGATAGAAATGGGTGGCCAAGTCTTGGTCGCCTAGGTTGAACCAGGTTGGTGCCGCGTGTGAGAGCGCTGGCCGTACGGGCACGAATCGGGCGAGCGCTTCCATCGCTCGCCAACTCTCATCGCGAAGGCCCCATCCGCGGTCGGGGTCGATGGCCCCGGCCAAGGTGTACGTGACGGTGTCGAGATCGGGGCAGATGAAGAGCCCGTGCATCACGGTGTCGTCGCCGGTATTCACAATCGCAGTGATCTCGGTGGGAGGCACAACCTGGATGAGGCCGCGAAGAAAGCGGGCGGCTCCAACGCCGCCAGCGAGCACTGTGATCATGGGGTTCCCTCCTCGGCCAGTCGACGGTAGACGCCAGCCAATCGAGATGCGGTCTCGGACCAGGAATAGTGAGTGAGTCGTAGGCGACCAGCGGCGATGAGCCGGCTACGCGACGACGAGTCGGCGAGCGTGTTCTCTAATGCCTCGGCTAGCGCCGTGACGTCGTCGGCTGCCACCAACGCGGCAGCGTCGCCGGCGACTTCGGGAATTGAGCCAGCCGTCGATGCAACGACGGGCAGGTCGTATCCCATTGCTTCGAGCAGTGGGAAGCCAAAGCCTTCGTCGAGCGACGGATACGCGAGCAGCTGCGCGTGTTGCAGAAACCAGCGTTTGGCGTCGTCGTCGATGCGGCCGGTGCAGAGCACCCGCTCTCGCGCGCGGGGATGGAGTGCGTCGATGGCGGTGTTGATGGCATCGCGGTCGTCGCCGTCCGCGCCGGCCAACACCAATCGGAGCTCTGGGTGAGTCGCCGCGATCAATCCGAACGCAGCTACCAGCCGGGGCAGGTTCTTGCGTCGTTCGAGCGTGCCGACGGCGAGCACGAATGGCACGCCAACGAGTTCAGCAACGGGAGGTTCAGCAACCTCATTTGATGAGTCCATGGTGAGTGCGGCAAGCGGGATCGTCTCCACCCGGTCGGTGCGTAGCAACTCGCGCACGGCGTCGGATGTAGCGGTCGAGCAAGCATGCACCACAGCCCCGCTCTCTACTGCCCTGCGCAAAACGCGCCCGGCACGCGCGACGTTGGCCGATGCCTGATTGGGGTGACGCAGAAACCAGCAGTCGTAGACCGTCACCACGCGGGGCAAGCGGCTCGGCGGAACGATGTAGTTAGTGCCGTGGATGACCTGTGCCGGCTCAAGCCAACGGTCGACGCGTGGTCCGCGAAAGTGGCCCCAAACCCGTTGCGCGACTGCGGCGGGCAGCGGCAAACGCGTGGTGTCCGGCTGCAGCGCGCCTCGAAAACTGCAGACATACGGCATGAGCGAGATGTCAGATCGTGCGGCAAGAGCAACGGTGATTTCGCGCACGGCACCACCAACGCCAGTAAGGGGACTGAGTAGCGGAGCAACATCAATTGCCACGGATAGACAGGCGTTGGAGCCCGAGGCACCAGCAGGGGGGAAATGGTCCGTCGACACCGCCGTCAGCCTACTTGTGCCGACCAAGATGCTGTCGTGTGCGTAGTACGTCGGCGTAGACTGGCGCAACATTCACACAATCGCGGGTCCCTCCGCCGCATTCAGGATCTCACTATGCCCCGCGCGTTCATCACAGGTATCACTGGCCAAGACGGCCGCCATCTTGCCGAATTCCTGCACTCGAAGGACTACGAAGTCTTTGGCATGGTCACCGGCCAGAACAATCCGAAGGCTGAGTACCTTCGCGACGAACTTCCTTTCGTCGAGATCGTGCCCGGCGATCTTGCCGATCTGCCGTCGCTGGTGAAGGCGATGGCACATGCTCAACCCGAGGAGGTCTATAACCTCGGCGCGATTTCATTCGTTGCCATGAGCTTCAATCAAGCTGAGCTCACCGCAAACATCACGGGCCTTGGCGTGCTGCGCATGCTCGAGGCAATCCGCATGGTGGGCGGCAACGAGAACAACCCGATTCGCTTCTATCAGGCGTCGTCATCAGAAATGTTCGGCAAAGTCCGCGAGACGCCGCAAACCGAACGCACACCGTTTCACCCCCGTTCGCCTTACGGATGCGCCAAGGTGTTCGGGCACGACATCACCGTGAACTACCGCGAGAGCTATGGCATGTACGCGTGCAGCGGCATCTTGTTCAATCACGAGGGCCCGCGACGCGGCCTCGAGTTCGTGACTCGTAAGGTCACCAACGCCGTGGCGCGCATCAGCCTCGGCCTGCAGGATGAGATCGTGCTGGGAAATCTCGACAGCAAGCGCGACTGGGGCTACGCAGGCGATTATGTGAAGGCGATGTGGCTGATGTTGCAGCAGCCCGAGCCCGATGACTTCGTCATCTCCACCGGCAATACGCACAGCATCGAAGATCTCGTCGAGCGTTCGTTCGCGGAAGTGGGCATCGACGATTGGCGTTCGCGAGTTCGCCAGGACCCCAAGTTCTTCCGGCCAGCCGAGGTCGATCTTCTGATCGGCGATTCCTCCAAAGCGCGCACGAAGCTCGGTTGGCAACCTGAGGTCGACTTTGCTCAACTCGTGAGCATGATGGTGAAGCACGACCTCGAGTACGAAACGCGCAAGGCGGCAAACTCGAAGTGAGCTGACGTGTTCGAAGTGCCTGAACCGGTGCTTGGATCGCCATTCAATTTCTGGCGGATCAGGTCTCGAACGGCATGTCGGTTGCTGCTTCCAACAGCGAGCCTTGGCTCGGCACAATGCCGATGCGAAGGCGTCGTCGCAGTGCAAATGCGAACACGATGGTTGCTGCTACCGACGAGCTGACGAGACCCAATTCGACGCGTAGATACAACTCGTTCGAGCCGAGCCAAGTCATCAATACGAACGTCAGCATGCCCACACCCCAGCCCAATGCCACGAGGGCATGTCCGTGCAGCGCAATGACTGCCTGGGCGATGGTGAGCGCAATCATGTAGATGGCCGTGCCGAGCACCAACATCGTGATGGTGCGGCGGGTGAGATCGGCGTCGTACACCTTTTTGAGCACCATTGGACCGAGTAAGGCCGACCCGGTGACACCGAGGAAGCCGACCCCAAGCACGACGAACAACAGCTTTCGGAAACCTTGGCGGAACTCGGAGATCTCGTTGCGAACCGCGAGCCGCGCAAGTCGTGGAAGTAATGCGGCTTGCACAGCCTGGAACAAGAACAGCGGCACGCGACCGAGGAGCACGCCGTAGCCGAATTGGGTGACGACTTTGTTCGACTCATTCTCTTTGAACAAGTCGACAGCGATCGGACCCGCGTTCACAAGTCCGGCCGCGAACACCGAGCCGAGCAGCAGCCAGCCGAGATTGGGAGTGACCTCCGACCAGGGCGCCGGTGGGCCAGCTTCAGTCTTGAGGTCGCCGCGGGCAAGAACAATGGCGACGCCGACGAGCGGTGCCAAGGCCACGGTAAACGCATACGCCCCTGTGTTGGTGACGCCCGCCGCCCACAGCACCATGCATCCAATGATGCGCGACGCGCCATCGGCACCGAGCACGATGCCGTATGACGCGAATCGGCCGTGACCCGAACAGATTCCTCGCGCGAGATGCGCTGGCGCGTACGAGATGAACCCCACAACCAACGCCGCCGTGACAACCCAGTCGCCCTCAAAGAACTTCGAGGTGATGGCGCTCGACGCGAACAGGATCGCGATGCAAACAATTGCGGTGAGTGCGCCAGCGAGCGGCAGGACGCGACGGACCACCGGCCGACCGCCCTGATTCATGCCGCGTCGGTGAGCAAGCGCACGGCCAAGTTCTTGCTCCAGCGGTAGGAAGAAGCCGGGGGCGAGGAAAAAGGTCGCGAACCAGAGGCTGCTGATCGGCTTGAAGCCATCTTCGCCAAGCGCCTTCACGCCGATCTTGAAGAAGGCGTAACTGGCTACACCTGCCACCAGGAGACCCACGCCAACCGGCAATGTGCCTTCGGGGAGGGGGAGACGTTGCAGCGCCGAGGGGTGGTCGTCGTGTTTGGCCAAGGTTGGCAAGGCTACCGGTCGCGGATTGGCCAGTGAAGGCACCGTGCGGCAGCTTTGCAAGCAACTTGTTGATTTATTCACGGCAAGCGTCTAGCTTGTCACTCTAGGCGGTTGAATGGATTGGCGGAGACCCGGTGAACTCTGGGGCGCCGTCGCATGGGTAGCGGAGGCGGTCATGGTGTTCGAAGGGAAATGGCGGTTTGGTCTCAGCAGCGCGCTCGCCGCGCTGGCGTTACCGCTTGTGCTTCCCGGCGGTCTTGCCTCTGGCCCAACGGCTGCTGTCTCGCAATCAGCGTCGTCGCTTGGGTCGATTCGTGGGGCATCCGTGACTGCATCAAGCTCGGTGCTGTCGCTCGAAGGTCACGGTTGGGGGCACGGCATCGGACTTAGCCAATACGGCGCGCTGGGCTATGCGGTCAACTACAGCTGGACGTCAGCACAGATCCTCGATCACTACTTCGGTGGCACGGTTGCCTCGACGGCACCGGCCACAGACATCACGGTTCGGCTCTACAGCCTCGATGGTGCCGCAACCACCGTGGTGCACGACAAGGGTGCACTCGTGATCGATGGGTTCTCTCCGACGCCGGGCCAGCCCGCGACATGGAAGTCGTTGGTTGCCAATGAGATCACCGACGGTCATTACCGCGTGTGGGGTCGCACCGATGCCAACGTATGTCCATCAGCGGGCACCAACTTTGATGATCCCGCCAACGGTTGGACGGTAGTCATTTCGGATCAGCCCGTGTCGGTTACCTTCCGGGCGCAGCTCGACACGAGTTCGAGCACCGATGTGAGTGACCTCGTTGGACTCTGTGAACCGGCGTCGGGCCGAGTTCGTTACTACCGAGGCGCAATTCGGGCAATCAACAGCAACACTCATGCAAATCGCACCGTGAGCGAGGTCCCGCTCGAGCAATATCTTCGTTCGGTCGTGGGCGGCGAGGTCTCGTGGTCGTGGGCGGCGCTCGGACAAGGCAAGGGAGCGCAAGCGATTCAGGCTCAGGCCGTCGCCGCACGAAGCTACGGCCTTGCCGAGAACAAGGACACATTTGCCAAAACCTGTGATGCAGTGAACTGTCAGACCTACCGCGGTGCCGCGTATCGAACCGGTGTGAGCGGCGCGTTCGTCGCGCAGGAGTTTGCGCCAACCGATGCCGCGGTGCTTGCCACTGCTGGCATGGTTCGGCGTTACGGCTCTGAATCCGGAGCCATTGCCTACGCGATGTTCTCGTCGTCGTCGGGTGGTTTCACGGCGCAGACCTCTCTCGGCTACACACCCGTGGTCGACGATGGCGATGCGGTTGCCGATAATGGTTCGCATTCGTGGACGGCGCGTCTCGACAGCACCGCGATTGAAGCAACATGGCCGACCATCGGAACGTTCGCAGGGATCACGATCAAATCTCGTGAAGGAAATGGTGAGTGGGGTGGACGAATTCTGACTATGGCGGTTGCGGGTTCTGCCGGGACCGTGAACATGTCGGGCAACGACTTCCGCTCAGCGATGGGGTTGAAGTCGTCCTGGTTCCATGTGGCTGGCGACGGCGCCGGTTCTACGCCAACGTCGGCACCAGCCCCTGTCGATCCATGTGCCGGGCGAACCACAACGACCGTGGCGGGCGTCGCCGCGAATTCCGCAGCGAGCTCGTTTACGGCGCTCGCGCCGACACGACTCATTGACACCAGATCCGGTCTTGGCACTGATCAGGCACCGCTTGGTTCTGGATGCACATTGACGATTCACCCACAGGTCGCCGCCGATGCAACTGCGGTGGTTGTCAACGTGACATCAGTCGACGCAACAGCCAACGGCTATCTGACGGCCTACCCGTGCGGCGCGGAGCGCCCTTTCGTATCGATCGTGCCGTCGGTTGTGGGGCGGATCGTTCCAGGAACGGCAATCGTACCGCTCAGCGCGGACGGCCTGTTCTGCATCTACTCCTCGATCACTACCGACCTCGTCGTAGATCTCACCGGGGTGTACCAGACGACGAGCGGGCAGAAGTTCCAGCCGATCGCGCCGCAACGATTCTTTGATTCCCGCACCGGCGCGCTGCTGCGCCGAGGTGCGGTCGTGCGTGTGCAGATCGCCGGCACGCGTGGCGTGCCCGCGTCCGCGACCGGAGCGGCGGTAACCGTGCATAGTACGAATGCTGTTGGAGACGGTTTCGTCACGATCTGGCCATGCGACAGTGACCGTCCGACGACGTCGATCTTGAACGCGACGAACGGGGCGTCGGTCTCGAACCACTCACAGCTTGGTCTCGACGCCGATGGTGGGGTGTGCCTGTTCGCTGCCAACGCGATGCACTTGGTGCTCGATGTCAGTGGCTGGTTCGGCCCGACGGCCACTTCGGACTTTCACGCACTGATGCCACAGCGAGTGCTTGATACCCGCGAGAACTTAGGTCTCGCGGGCCACTTCGCAGCGGGTCAGAATAGGCCAATCGTCGTTTCCGACGTTGGTGGCGTGCCGGGTTCGGGCGTCTCTGCTGTTGCTGCGGAGGTCACCTCAGTTGGGGCCACTCGCGCAGGCTTCATCACGGTCCATCCATGCATGGTGCCGGTGCCCAACGTGTCGATGGTGCGAAACTTTGCCAATGCCGTGGCGGCCACAACGGTGGTCGGTGCTGTCGACGGACATGGTGGATGGTGCCTAAAGACCAGCGTTGCGATGGACGTGGTCGTCGACCTCAGTGGTTGGTACGGGTCCGGCGGTTAGGCCGCCGAGACGATTCGGCCGCGAACGTGTTGACGTGCGGCTTTGGCGATGTCGTGGGCCTGCACCAGCATCGTTCCTGCGCGATCGGGTAAGCGCTTTTCGAGGTCACCAACGGCACCGTCGAGCTTGGCCCCGATTGATTCGATGCGGCTGTCGATGCTCGTCAAACGACCTTCCACGCCTGCCAGAATCTCATCGAGTTGCGGGCGGGCGTTGTGCAGTTGATCGCCAACCGTTTTGGTCAGTTCGCGGCGGCGTACTTGAACTCGTTGTAGGGCCACGACGGCAATGCCAACGACGACATAGGCGGCATCACGCGCAATGTTGGCGACAGCCGCAGTGTCGATGTCGGCGGTGTCGATCGTTGGCATGTTGATTGTTGGCATGTTGATCTTTCGCAGGTTGATGTTTGGCATATTGATCTTTGGCAGGTTGATCTTGGAGAGATCGAGGTTGCTGAAGTCGAAGGCGGGAAAGGTGGGCAGTGTTGGCAACGTTGGGAACTTGATCGAGGCCATGGTGGATCTCCGTGTCTGTAAGACGATGGTACGTAAGCACTGCGGCGTGATGTGCTGCGATTGGGTGCCGCTCTGGATACATAATAGCGCATAGTGTAAACTATTGCAAGCACTAGTGGAAGTTCAGTCGGATCCATCGACATCGCGATGTGGTCGAGTTCGGCGACTCGTGCAACATCGCGCTGCCGCAACTTGCGATCACCGTCGGGCTAGTCTCGGCTCCTCGTGGACGTCAACACCGAACTCGCACCGCCCGTCGTGGCAGTTGTGGTTGCGCATGATCCAGGTGACGATTTTGATGATGTCCTGAGCTCGTTGGCAGATCAGGATTACCCGAACCTCAAGACACTCTTTCTGCTGACCGGTGTCGACGATCTCACCGAACAGATCCGCGCGCAACTGCCCGACGCGTTCGTTCGTATTGTGTTGGACAATCCTGGCTATGGTGCCGCCGCGAACGAGGTGCTGCACCTCGTTGAGGGTGACAATGGTTTCTTCCTGCTCATGCACGACGACGTCGCGCTCGACGTTACGGCCGTTCGCTTGCTGGTCGAAGAGCTCTATCGATCGAACGCAGGCGTGGTCGGCCCAAAGCTCGTGCTATGGGACGAACCTCAGGTTCTTCAACACGTCGGACTGGGTGTTGATCGATTCGGCGAGATCGATCCACTCGTTGAACCCGGCGAGGTGGATCAGGAACAGCACGACGCGGTGCGCGATGTGTTTGCGTTGCCTTCGGCATGTCTCATGGTCCGCGCCGATCTCTTTCGAGAGGTCGGCGGCTTCGACGCCTCGAGCAACTTCCACGGTGAAGATCTCGACCTGTGCTGGCGTGCTCACCTGAGCGGAGCTCGCGTCGTAGTGGTGCCGGCGGCCCGGGCTCGCCATCGCGAGGAACTCATCGGACGCCGCGCTGACCTGTCGCATCGTCTGTTGGCCGCGCAACATCGTGTGCGCACGGTTGCAACGCTCACCGGCGGATTGCGCTTGCCACTTGTGCTCGTGCAGATGCTGCTGCTGTCGTTGCTCGAGCTCGTGGTCGGCCTCTTCACGGGTCGCCTGGGCGAGGCGTTTGCGTCGCTGAGGGCCACCGTTGGGCTTCTTCCTCGATTGTCATCCATCATTCGCCGCCGGCGCGAGGTGGCATCGCTTCGACAGGTGCCGTATCGCGAGGTTGCAGGTCTGCAGATTCGGGGCAGTGCGCGTTTGGCGTCGTATCTGCGCACGCGCGAGCAACAGCACATGGCGGTCGACCACAGTGCGATTGGCCTACGTCGGTTCACGCGCAACACCGCCGGTCAGCTGGCGGCATGGCTCTCGATCATGGTGCTCGCCTTCCTCGGCAGCCGTGCCTTTCTCTTGCATGGTGTCCCAGAGGTCGGTGAATTTTTACGCTTCCCCAATAAGGCTCGAACGCTCCTTGGCGATTACTGGTCCGGATGGTGGTCACACGGCCTCGGACAGACAACTTCTGCTCCCACCGGCATTGGCCTCATTGGTGTCGCCGGTGTATTCAGCGTTGGCCATATGGGCCTGCTGCACACCGTTGCGGTGTTGGCGTGGCTACCGATTGGTTACTACGGCGCCTGGCGGTTGATGTCGATCTTTCCTTCGTCACGGGCCCGCATCGCCGGCCTCGTCGCATACGCCGCCGTTCCGCTTCCCTACAGCGCGCTTGGTGCCGGCAGATGGGGCGTTTTAGCGGCCTACGGTGCTATGCCCTGGGTCGTGCATCTTTTGCGCAAGATCGCAACAATCGAACCCGCACTGACCGCGCGAGCCGACGCCGATGTGGCAGATGCTTTCGCCGAATTCAACCGCCGTGACGAGCTTCGCTACGTCGCGCAACTTGCGCTGTTGAGCGCTGTCGTCAGCGCATTCGCGCCCACATTCGTCATCATCGTCCCTGCCGTAGGTCTGGCGTTGGCTCTGGCAACGGTGCTTGCGCGCGGGTTGACACGCGCCGCGATCACACTCATGGTCGGAGCGCTGATTGCCGGTGGCCTTGCGGTGATCATCAACCTTTCGTGGGTGAACTCGCTCATCGGTCGTCACGGTTGGGATGCTTTCGTCGGGGCACCTGCGGTTACGTCTCCCAAGCTCGGTATTGCTCGGGTGCTGCAATTCGGCGTCGGGCCGAACAATCTTGGCGCGCTCGCGATCGCACTGTGGCTGCCGGTGTTGGTGGCTCCACTGCTCGCGCGTGGCTGGCGGCTCACGTGGGCTGCCCGTGGCGGTGTGCTGGCAGTGGGCTTTTTTGCCCTTGCGGTTGCCAGTGCGCATGACTCGTTGCCGTTTCGGCTTCCCGAGATCGGTCTGCTTTTGGCGCCGGCGGCCGTCGGCATGGCGATCGCCGCCGCTTGTGCCGCCGCCGCGTTCGAACAAGATGTCCAAGGCGGCACGTTCGGCTGGCGTCAGCCGCTCGGAGTTCTGAGCGGCATTGCGATCGTGATCGGTGTCGTACCAGCTGTCGCCGCAACGGCGGACGGTCATTGGTCGACGCCGTCCAATGTGTTGTTGCAGCCATCTCAACAATTTGCGACGAACCCGCTCGAGGGAGATTCGCGAACGTTGTTCATCGGCGATACACGGATCATGCCGATGGCGGGCTGGCGTCTCGGTGGCACCGGCGCGACCGGTGTTGCGTATGCGGTGGTCGACGACGGTCCGCTCTTCATCGATGAGCTGTGGGCCGGTCTCGCGTCATCTACAGAGCGAGATGTCGGGTCAGCGTTGCAACTGATGACAAATGCAGCAACAGCGCGCGTTGGTCGACTCTTGGCGCCGTACGCGGTCCGCTACATCGTGGTGCCGATTGTGAATGGGCTCGACTCAACTGCCGACAACACATTGCCCACGCCGGTTGGCCTCATCGAGGGTCTGAACACACAACTCGACCTGCGTCGGCTCTATACGCCTCCGAACTACATCGCGTTTGAGAACATGGCCTGGATCCCCACGCAGGCAATGCTGAGTCCGGCCGCGGTCGCGGCGAGCACCCAAGCCGGTCCTGAGGTATTGGCCAAAACTGACGTGACTGGATCTGCACCGGTGATGGTGGGGATGGGTCCTCGGGGACCGGGCTCTGGGGCCGTGCCCGCAGGGGTGCTACACATCGCCAGACCGTTCGATCCCAACTGGGAGTTGCGAGTTGGAGGTGTCCGGGTTGGCGGTCGCATCGCCTTCAGCGGTACAGAAGCGTACGATGTGTCGTCGGCCGGCGAAGCCCGATTTGTCTATACCACCAGCACAAGTCGCCATCTTGCGGTACTCATCCAAATGGCGGCGTGGTTCGCTCTGGCCATTGCTGCGAGCCGAATTCGTTGGGGTTGGTTACGCAGACGCACCGTCACCACCAGCAGCTCCGACGGCCCACTGTTGAGTCTCGGTTCGTACTCCGACACCGTTATTGAGCGCCCGCCCCATGATGCGGTTAGCGAGAGCGCCCACGCCCATGCACCGGGTAGCACCATCGACCCCGGTGGAACAGGTGACACAGTCCAAAGCGGCGAGGCCGTAACACCATGATGCAGCGCCGATGGGTGATCCCGATAGTCGTCGCGTTGGTGATGTTCACCACGCTCATCGTCGGGCGAAACAGCCCACCCGAAAGCCGTGCCATATTCGGCGCGGTCCCGTTCGCGAGTCGGCCGTTCGCGTCGCATCGAACACCGATCACCACAACGTGGTATTGCCCTGGCGTACCTGCGGCAGACTCGACCGTCGGAGGCGACATCGTGGTGGTCAATCCCACCTCGACCCCCAAGCAGGGCCACATTACGCTGCTCGGATCCGATCAGGTTGCGCCCGTCGCGCAGGACATCACGGTGCCGGCGCGGGGCACCATCTCGCTCTCGGTTGGACCGTCATTGACGGCGACGTTCGTGTCGGCCGTGGTGGAACTCGACGGCGGTGACGCGATGGTTGAACAACGCGCCATCTACCCAGCCGGTGATGCCGTTTCCTCATGCATCACCCAGACGTCGCGAACGTGGTACTTCGCGGACGGTTTCACCGTTGGTGGGAGCACCGATCAGATCATTCTCACCAACCCCGGTGCTGACTCGGCAAGCGTCAACCTTGCCTTCATCACCGCTTCGGGCAAACGCGAACCGTCGGCATTCCAAGGTGATTCGGTTGCACCACATTCGGTCAAAGTGATTTCAGTCGCCGACAACGGATTGAAGGACGAAGCGGTCATTGGCGTTCAGGTGATCGCCAGTCGCGGCCAGCTCGTCGTCGCCCGAGCTCAGCACTATTTCGGTGGAAACCGTCTCGGGTACTCGCTGTCGCTCGGTGCCCCGGCACCATCAGAACAGGTGTGGTTTGCTGACGGCGAGAGCGGCGTCGGCATCACCGAACAGTACGTGATCTTCAATCCCACTGATGTCGACGCCACGGTCGATATCACCGTGCTGGGTCTGCCGATAACGAGCGCGCTCTCTGCGCCGGCGTCGGTTCCGGTCGGCGCGGGAGAGATCGTCGTCTTCGACGCATCGTCGATTCCTGGACTACCTGCCGGCCGGCACAACACCGTGTTCTCCACGCTTGCCGAACCGTCGATCGTTGTTGAGCGAGTGCTTACTCGACCCGAGGGACAAAAGGTCGCGACGACAGTCGTGATGGGTATGACTGCAGAATTCGTGGTGCCACGTTGGTACGTGCCGATCGGTGTAGACGCGGCGATCGACAAGGCGCTTGTGGTCTACAACCTTGATGGCGTCGACTCCACCGTGACAGTGAAGGCCATCGGTCCTGGGGGCGAAGTGGCGGTGCCCAGTCTCACCAACCTTGTTCTTCCTGCGGCCGGTGTCATCACCATTGATCTCACTGACCCGAGCGTGTTCGGCAGACCTTTGGTGGTGGAATCAAATCAGCGCTTGCTCGTCGAGCGGTTGTTGCCCCGCGGTCATGACCTCGTTGGTCGATCCGGATCGTGGGCCTTGCCGGAATGTGGACCATGCAATTTTTCATCGCCACCGTCCTTGTAGTCGTAGTGGCGGGTATCGCATTGGTGCTCCAGCGCCGACGCCAACTCGATCCACCTACGCAGAATCAGTGGCAGGCGCCAGCCCAACTCGACCGGGCCGACTTTCCTGATGCGCGCTGTGACTGGGTCGTGATCACATTCACGTCAGCGTCGTGTCATACCTGTGCCGATGTGAAGCGCAAAGCCGCTGTGCTGTCGAGTCGGGATGTGAGTGTGCTCGACGTCGAATTCAACGTGTCACGCGAACTGCACGAGCGCTACAACATCGACGCGGTGCCGACCTTGGTGATCGCTGACCGCGAGGGCGTAGTACGCGCCAGTTTCCTCGGTCCGGTGACAGCAACGGATTTGTGGGCGGCGTGCGCCGAAGCTCGTGAGCCGGGAAGTTCTCCTGAGCCGCAGCTAGGCCACGAACACCATTGATCGTCGCCAGCGGGCCTCTTGAGAGCCTGCTGCTGCTGCTTTACTCTTGGATATCACCCGGTGCCGCAGTCGCCGATTCGAGGTCGCTGATCCGAGTTGGTTCGCCGAGACCCTGCTGCACCAATCGAGCAACTTCGGGTCCGTCGATGGTCTCGTGCTCGAGGAGCGCCTCGGCGACGAGATCGAGGCCAACGCGGTGCTTCATCAGTAACTCGCGTGCGCGATCCTGCTGGAAATGCAGCATGGTCGAGATCTCCTCATCGAGGATTCGTGCTGTCTGATCGCTGTACTCGCGACCACTGCTCATGAGATCTTCGCCGAGGAACACGTGCTGTTGGCTACCCCACGCCATCGGTCCAATACGCTCGCTCATACCCCACTCACGCACCATGTGGCGGGCGATGTTGGTGGACTGTTCGAGATCATTCGCGGCACCGCTATTGAGATGACCGAAGACGATCATTTCGGCGACGCGCCCGCCCATTGCCTTGCAGATGGTGTCTTCGAAGTATTCGCGAGAATACGTGTGGCGTTCTTGGGGAAGGCTCCATGTGACGCCAAGGGCCATACCCCGCGGCAGGATCGTGACTTTGTGCAACGGGTCGCCGTGGGGGAGCACGGTGGCCAAGATTGCATGACCACCTTCGTGGTACGCAGTCGCCCGCTTCTCCTCGGGTGAGAGGACCATGCTCTCGCGGAGCGCTCCGAGTACAACCCGATCACGGGCGTTTTCGAAGTCGATGCGCTCGATTTCCTTGGAACCGCGGCGAACTGCGACGAGCGCGGCCTCGTTGACGAGGTTGGCGAGATCGGCACCGCTCATGCCCGGGGTTGCCTTGGCCATCACATCGAGGTCGACGTCGGCACCGATGCGCTTGTCTCGGCTGTGTACCCGAAGGATCGCAAGCCGTTCTTCGGCCTCGGGGAGCGGCACCACGATCTGTCGGTCGAAACGGCCTGGACGTAGCAAGGCTGGATCCAAGATGTCGGGACGGTTGGTAGCCGCGAGAATGACGATGCCTTCGCTGGTTTCAAAGCCATCCATTTCGGACAACATCTGGTTGAGCGTTTGCTCACGCTCATCGTGGCCACCGCCGAGGCCGGCGCCGCGCTTGCGACCGATGGAGTCGAGTTCATCGATGAAGATGATGGCCCGACCCATCTTGCGCGCTTGCTGAAAGAGATCGCGGACTCGGCTGGCACCGACCCCAACGAACATTTCCATGAAGTCGCTGCCGGTGACCGACAAGAAGCCGACGCCCGCTTCACCAGCCACGGCGCGTGCAAACAGCGTTTTGCCGGTTCCGGGAGGGCCGACGAGCAACATGCCTTTGGGAACGCGAGCGCCGATTTCGCGGAAGCGCTCGGGCATGCGCAGAAAGTCGACAACTTCTCTGATTTCTTGCTTCACGCCGTCGTAGCCGGCGATGTCGGCAAAAGTTGTCGAGGGCTTATCGGCCGAGTAGGTCTTGGCGCGACTGCGCCCAACGGACATGACGTTGCCCATCTGTCCCGCTGCTCGACGTTGCATCCAGATGAGAAAACCGATGATGAGCGCGAACGGCAACAGCAGCGTGAGCAGCCCGGCCCACCAGTTGTTGTCCGGTGCCTTGTAGTCATAGATGATGCCGCTCTTATCGAAGCGAGCAATGACGCCATCGGTGATCTGGGTATCGGCCGTGGTCGTGAACTTGCCGCCCGGCTTTCCAGCGGCGTCTTTGAATTCGCCGCTGATGGCGCGGCTGCCGTTGTCGATCGTGATCTGCTTCACGGTGCCGTTGTCGACCTGCGTGAGGAATTCGCTCCACTTGAGTTTTTCGGCGTTCGTTGTTGGCCAGAATCGGGTGGCGGCCAACGCACCAACAACGACCAACACGAGCAGCGCAATGCTCCACTTCGGCAAGCCAGGGGGAGGCGTTTTGCGGCCTTGACCCTGAGGTGTGGGGGCATGAGGTCCACGCCCACCCGATCCGCGTCCGGCGGGGGGCGGCGGTGGTGGCGGGGGCAAGTTGCTCATTGGTCCATGCTACGTGCAATCCCGCGGTGCGAAACCGTCAGGTCGACAGTTCGATCGACCAGACCCAAGCCATATCGACCAGACCCAAGCCATGTAGCACCACATGGCGAACGTCTTCTGGCGCGCGATCCACCACCCACGTTGTTCCGTCGTATATTTTCAGTCCGTGCAGCGCCAGTGTTCTCGGTCAGGATGTGCCGAACCAGCCGTCGTTACCCTCACCTATCAATACGCGCGTTCGGCCGTATGGCTTGATGACCTCACGCCAGAACGCGATCCGCACGCCTACGACCTGTGTCATCGCCACGGTGCCCGGCTGTCGGTGCCACACGGTTGGCGTTTGGAAGACCGGCGTTCGCGTAGCGAGCTCGCGTTCGCCGCGGCCGGCTGAATTACCGCACGCGTACGAGCACCAGCGCGCCATCACCTCCCGCTACGGTGAAACCGTGTCACGCCGATCACCCACTCATCGCGCTGATGCTTCGCAGCTTTCCTCTCCCGTTCCGCAGCGAACTGAGATCGCGCTCGGTCTCGCTGCGCTGACCTGGATGGTTGGCTGGGTTGGCGGAAACATCGCTGGCAGTTTGGTGTTAGTTGCCTCGGGCGACGCAAAGATTCCGGCTTCGGAGCGACCCGTGTGGCTGAGTGCGGGCCTGGCGTTCGCGTTGTGGACGCCCCAGCTTGCGGCGCTGCTCGTCGCCAGTCGCGCCTTTGCCTCGGGTCGACCCTTGGTCGACTATTCGCTACGTTTCGCTCCTCGGGACCTGCTTGGAATTCCGATCGGAGTGCTGAGTCAACTCGTTCTGCTGCGCGCCCTGTACTGGCCGCTGCAGCGAGCGTGGCCCGACACGTTTGGCAACAGCGAACTCGAACGAAACGCCCGCGAACTCTACGACCGCGCCCACGGGTTGTGGATTGTGGTGTTGGTGTTTGTCGTGGTCGTAGGGGCCCCCATTGTCGAAGAGCTCGTCTATCGCGGTCTGCTGCAAGGTGCGGCACGGCGCACACTCAACGACGTGCTCGCCGTAGTTGTGGTCGCCGCTTTCTTTACCGTGATCCACTTTCGACCTGTGGAGTATCCGGGTCTGTTCCTCTTCGGTCTGGTGCTCGGCTCCTGCGCGTGGGCGACTAACCGGCTTGGTATGGGAATCGTGGCGCACATGTCGTTCAACGCCACGGCGCTCATCTTGGTGGCTCGATGATTCCTCTCTCGACAAGTGCGCGGGCGTCTGACGTGAGTTCTCGGTCCCGAGGTGCGAGAATGCTGCCCGCATGACGGAACCTTTCGATCCCGCCGAGTCCGACCCGTATCTGTTCGATCCGGCTGATTCCGTCGACATCGATGCCGACGCGTTCGATTCCGACTTCTCGTACGGATTCGCGATGCCCACGTTTGCTGAGCCCCAGGCTGGGCAGTCCAATGACAAAGGCCCACGCGCATTCACGCGTCGTGTCGGCAAAGTCCTTGTGCGCCGTCCGCTCGACTGGATCGATGCACCGTGGACCTTCGAGCGTGTGGTGCGCGCGTTGACAGCATTCGTGTTCTTGTTGGTCGCTGGCATCATCACGCTCAACGTGGTCCATTGGGATCTGATTACAACGGGCAACACCCCTACAGGCGGAGATATGGGCGCTCACGTAATGGGGCCCGCCTACCTGCGCGATCACCTGCTGTCGAATTTCCGGCTCACCGGATGGAACCCATATTGGTACGACGGCTTTCCGATGTACCGCTTCTATATGGTGATTCCCGCGTTGATGATCGTTGCGGTCAACGTGATCCTGCCGTACGGCATCGCCTTCAAGATCATCGCCGTGGCCGGCATCATGTCGCTGCCGGCGTGCTGCTGGGCCTTCGGTCGTTTGGCCCGGTTCATCTTCCCCATTCCCGAACTCTTTGCGCTCGCTGGTGTGGTGTTCTTACTCGATGAGAGCTTCAGCATCTATGGCGGCAACGTCAAGAGCACCATGGCTGGGGAGTTCTCGTTCAGCATTGCGTTGTCGTTTGCGATACTTGGGCTCGGCCTGTTCGCCCGGGGTCTCGAAACGGGCAAGCTTCGCGGACGAACGGCGGTGGTGCTCGCGTTAGCGGTGCTGTGCCACGGCATCGTCGCGATCTTCGTCGTGATCGCAGTACTTCTGATGTGGCTGATCTGGCTCGACAAGCAGCGGCTCGTGTATGGACTCACGGTGTTGATTCCCGCCGCATTACTCACCGCGTTCTGGATGATTCCATTCATACGCGGCACGGCGTATATGACAGACATGAAGTACGGCAAGCGCCCGGAGGGAGCGGACGACTCGTACTGGAAGATGTTCTTCAACCTCGACGTCACCTTCGACCGCATCATCTTCGTGCTTGCAGTTGTCGGTCTGATCGGATCGGTCGTGCGCAGACAGCGCACAGGCACGTGGCTCGGTGTGTGCCTGATCGCGCTTGCCGTCTTGACGCGACTGGCTGAGAACTCGCTGCCAATCATCGGGCTGCTCTGGAACCCGCGCGTGCTGCCGTTCATTTATCTGCTGCGTTACCTGCTGATGATGGTGGGTGTCGCTGAGGTCGCACGTGGCGTTGTCACGTTGTTCAACTATGCGCGCATCGGTCGAGCGCTCATGCTCGAACGACGCGAAGGCCACGCCGGATCCGCCGTAGCGCTTCCAACGGCGCGCTCGTACGCGGTTGGCGGCGCAGTGACGGCATTGCTCACGCTCGTGGTCGTCGGCACAATCCTGTCCGTTGAGTTCGAAGTGAATTGGTGGGGTGCCGGGCGGAGCAACGGCCGTTACGCGCTCACGCTCGGTGCCGACGACGGCGAACATCTCGTGCTCTATCAGAAGCGCAGCACGAATGGACGCGGGCTTTCTGACAGTTGGTCGCGCTACAACTTTACGGGTTACGAATCGAAGAGCGCGTACGGCGAATACCGGGGTGTCGTGCTCGCGATGCAAGGCATCGGCAAGGATCCAAAACACGGGTGTGGCCGCGCGCTCTGGGAGAACAACGGCGAGAACGGTAAGTACGGCACAACGATGGCGCTCATGCTGTTGCCGCATTGGACCGACGGTTGCATCGATAGCAGCGAGGGGCTGTTCTTCGAGGCCTCAGGTACCACGCCGTATCACTTCCTCGCCGCGGCTGCGATGTCGGCCAACAGTTCGAACCCCGTACGCCAATTGCGCTACGTCAACAACGATCCGTCGATCGGCGTGCCGCATCTACAGAAGCTGGGCATCCGCTACTACATGGCATGGACCGAGAAGGCAGTGGTCAAAGCGGAAACGCAAGCCGGTCTCACGTTGATCAAGCAAAGTGGTCCGTGGCACATCTATGAGGTCGCCGACGCCAATATGGTGGTGCCGCTGACCGTGCAGCCAGTGGTCGTCAAAGAACGACCGGGCGATCAGCGCGAACGTTGGCTCGAACTCGGGTCGAGCTGGTTCCAGAACCCGAATGATTGGGCGGCGATGCCAGCGGCCGATGGTCCGTCGAGTTGGCAGCACATCACCTCGGCAATCGATCAGAGTCGAGTCGCTGCGAATCAGGTGGCGATCCTCAAGCCGGTCGAGAAGATCAAGCCCGTCGCGTTGGACCCGATCAAGGTCTCTAACGTCAAGATCGGTAACGAGTCGGTGACCTTCGATGTCGACAAGATTGGCGTTCCTGTACTGGTGAAGGTGAGCTACTTCCCGAACTGGGAGGTCGAAGGCGCTCAAGGGCCATACCGCATCGCTCCGAACCTGATGGTGGTGATCCCGACCTCCAAGCATGTTCAGATGAACTTTGCCCGGACCTTCACCGACTACTTCGCGTACGGCTTGGCGCTGCTCGGTGTCGTGCTGCTGTTCGTATTCCGCAAATTCGTGCCGATCGACTACCGGTCTGCGCACCCGCACGCTGCGCCGCCACTTCCAGAGCCTGCTGGGCTGACGTCGCTCGACCTCGATTACGTGGACGAAGCCGCGCTGCGCCGATAGCGTGCCACCCTGACATGCCCACTTCTGACACACAACGCACGGCGCAACTTGACGCCATCGTGAAGGCCTATGACATTCGGGGCACGGTGCCAGATCAACTCGATGCCGAGGTCGCGCACGCTCTCGGCGTTGCATTCGCGAACTTCACGCAGGCACCACACATCGTCGTTGCCCAAGACATGCGCCCGTCGGGCCCCGAACTTGTCGACGCATTCGCCCGCGGCGTCATGGAACAAGGCATCGATGTCGTTCTGCTCGGCCTTGCATCCACCGACTTGCTGTACTTTGCGGCAGGTCGACTCGATGCACCGGGTGCGATGTTCACCGCGTCTCATAACCCCGCTCAATACAACGGCATCAAGCTGTGTTTGTCAGGGGCTCGTCCCGTCGGTGCCGATACCGGACTCGTGGAGATCAAGGCCGTTGCGCAGGCGGTGCTCGATGGCCACGGTCCACTACCGGCTGCGCGGCCCGGCCGAGCCACGCAACGCGATCTCATGTCATCGTTCGTCGATCACGTCATCTCGTTCATCGATCCAACTCAATTGCGTCCGCTGCGTGTTGTCGCCGACACGGCAAACGGCATGGGTGGACTCGTCGTTCCAGCAGTCTTCGAGCGTCTGGCCATCATCGATCTCGAGATCATGTACGGCGAACTCGATGGCACCTTTCCGAACCATCCAGCCGATCCGCTGCAGCCGGCCAATCAGCGCGATTTGCAGGCGCGAGTCGTATCGGGCGGCTTCGATGTCGGGCTCGCGTTCGACGGCGACGCTGATCGGGTCTTTGTCGTCGATGAACAAGGTCGCGGTATCAGCGGATCAACGACCACGGCGATTCTGGCCACCAGTGTGTTACGCAAGCATCCTGGGGCAACGATCTTGCATAACCTCATCTGTTCGCGCGCCGTCCCCGAGGTCATCCGCGAGCATGGTGGGGTCCCGATTCGAACCAAGGTCGGTCACTCGTTCATCAAGCAGATCATGGCCGAAACCGGTGCCGTTTTCGGTGGCGAGCATTCGGCTCACTATTACTTCCTCGAGAATTACCGTGCGGACAGTGGGTTGATTGCGTCGATGCTCGTGCTCGACGAACTGAGCCGTGTGCAACAAGATCTGTCTGTCGTGCGCAAGCCGTTTGAGCGCTACTCGTCCAGCGGCGAAATCAACACGCAGGTATCCGACGCTGACGCCGTGCTGAATATGGTTGCCGCCCACTTCTCGTCGTCGGATCAAGATCGTCTCGACGGCCTCACGGTCGATTGCGGGCCATGGTGGTTCAACCTGCGTCCGTCCAACACCGAACCGTTGCTGCGCCTCAATCTCGAAGCACCTAACCGTGACGAATGCGATCAGCACGTCGCCGAGCTACTCGCGCTGATCACAAGCGCCTAACTGAAAGGCCCGACCGCCATGGCTCTCGACCAACGCCTCCTCGAAATTCTTGCGTGTCCTCAAGATAAGGGCCCGCTGTTCTACCTCGCCGACGAAGGTGCTTTGTATAACCCGCGTCTGCATCTGCGCTACGACGTTCGCGACGACATCCCGGTGATGCTGATCGACGAGGCAGATCACGTGAGCGATGACGAAGACGTACGCATCATGGCTGTGGTGAAGGCCCAACATCTTGCCCCAACGTTTGCCGTCTGAGTCCGACGCGACTGGCGCGCTAAGGGTTCGGCACGCCTCCGGTACAGTCGTGTCGCAGGGGGTCCAGACAAGGAGTTCTCGAATGCGCAACAGCAGCCGACAGAGATCACTGGTCACGCTTGGCGCTCTCGCTTCGATCATCGTTGGTTCACTGGTGTCGATCGGGGCGGCGGGTCCTTCCGTAATCGCTGCGGCTGCAGGGCTTGGTGCTGGTGGCGAATACCATCCGCTCACTCCCGTGCGCATCTACGACACGCGCGATATCGCGATCAATCCTGTGGTTGCACCGTTGCTCACCAGTCCCACTGGCGTCACTGCCGACGTACAGATCCTCGGCCGGGGAGGCATTCCGGATCTGGCATCCGACGTGCTTGCGGTGGTGCTGAACATTACGGTCACCTCGCCCACGCACAGCGGGTATCTGCAGGCATACCCCAGCGGGGCGGGCGCGGGTATTTCCAGCATCGTCAACTTCGCGCCGGGTCAAACCGTGCCGAACCTCACCGTTGCCACGATTGGCGCCGATGGCAAGCTCACCCTTCGCTTGCAGACCGTCGCGGTCGGCAGCGCCGATGTCGTCATTGATGTTTTCGGTTGGTTCTCCACGAGCACGTACCAATTCAATGGTGCACGCCTGATGCCCGTTGGTCCGGCGCGTATCTGGGATACGCGTGAGTCCTCGTTCAACGGCACGGGCCAACCGATCGGTCAGGCCAAATACATCACCGTGCCGATTCGTGGTGCCGATTCGCAGCTGCCGTCACTCATCGACGTCGTGCCAGACAGCCCCGACGTCGTTGGCGTCGTGCTGAATGTCACCGGCATCAACACTGAGCCGAACAACGTGCCCACCTTCGTCAGCGTGCTGCCCGAAAATCCCGTCGGCAAGGTGACGACATCAAATCTCAACCTCGCACAAAACGAGATCAAGGCCAACCTGGTGGTCGTGCCGGTCACCAACCTCGACGGTGCCATTCGTGTCTACAACAACGGCGGTGCCGCGCACGTAGCTATCGACGTCGTTGGCTACATGCGCGCCAACGTTGTCGACACTGTTCATCCTCGCCTCGGTCGGGTCATCCCGCTGAGCTCGCCGTTCCGGGCGTTCGACACGCGTGAGCCTTCCTTCGGTAACGCCCAACTCGGACCCGGACAGGCTGAGGCATGGAGCTTCCGTCAGTTCACATCGTCGGTCACGCTCGGCGGACAACCGGTTGGCAACCAAGTTGCACTGCTCGGCAACCTCACCGGCACCGCACTGACCCGAGTGTTTCCCAATCAGGCGGTTTCTACGTTCTTCACGGTGTATCCCGGTGATGTGGCGCGACCGTTCTCGAGCAACCTCAACGTCAGCGAGGGTGTGAACGTACCGAACATGGCTGTCGTGAAGCTCGGCGCCAACGGTGAAATTCGGGCGTTCAACAACGCCGGATATATCCACTACCTGTTCGACGCATCAGCGGTCGTGCTGGGCGACTGAGCCCCTAGACTGACCACTAACGCGGGCTGACACCAATACGGCGCCAGCAGGCCCCGGCCCGAGATCAACCCCACTTGCTATTTCCGTTGCCCACTTGTTGTTTCCGTTGCCTACCTGTTGTTTCCGTTGGAGGAACTGTCCATGACCTCGTCACTCGCCGAGCGCCGCGATTTCCGCGTCGCCGATCTCACTCTTGCCCCGTTCGGTCGTAAGGAGATTCACCTTGCCGAACATGAAATGCCCGGGCTGCGCGCCCTACGCAAAGAATATGGCCCGTCAAAGCCGCTCAAGGGCGCACGCATCAGCGGTTCACTGCACATGACGATTCAGACGGCGGTGCTCATCGAGACCCTCGTCGAGCTCGGTGCCGAGGTTCGGTGGGCGAGCTGCAATATCTTCTCCACGCAAGACCACGCCGCGGCCGCCGTTGCGGTTGGTCCGAATGGCACCGCTGAAGATCCGCAGGGCGTGCCCGTGTTTGCGTGGAAGGGCGAGACACTCGAAGAATACTGGTGGTGCACCGACCAGATGATGACGTGGCCAGCTGATGTGAATGGTCATCAGCAGGGACCGAACATGATCCTCGATGACGGTGGAGACGCAACGCTGCTCGTACATAAGGGTGTTGAGTTCGAGAAGTCGGGCGAAGTCCCCGACCCCACCACCGCCAGTAATCCTGAGTTTGCGATCGTGCTTGGACTGCTCCAGCGCAGCCTGCGCACCGAGCCCACAAAGTGGACCCAGCTCGCCGCCGGAATCAAGGGTGTCACCGAAGAGACCACCACCGGCGTGATGCGCCTGTACAAGATGTTCGAGCGTGGCGAGCTGTTGTTCCCCGCGATCAACGTCAACGACTCGGTGACGAAGAGCAAGTTCGACAACTTGTACGGCTGTCGCCATTCGTTGGTCGATGCGATCTGTCGCGCCACCGACGTCATGCTCGCCGGCAAGGTTGCAGTTGTCTGTGGTTACGGCGACGTCGGCAAGGGTTGCGCACAGGCATTACGCGGCCAGGGTTGTCGCGTCGTCATCACCGAGATCGACCCGATCAGCGCGTTGCAGGCAGCGATGGAGGGCTATCAGGTCACCACCATCGAAGATGCCGTGGCCTCCGCCGACATCTTCGTGTCTGCCACCGGCAACGACCACATCATCACCGCAGAGCACATGGGTCAGATGAAGCACAACGCGATCGTGTGCAACATCGGTCACTTCGACAGCGAGATCGATATGGCCGGTCTCGCGCGCAGTGGTGCCAGCCGTGACGAATTGAAGCCTGGAACAGATCTGTGGACGTTCGACGACGGCCACGCCGTGATCGTGTTGGCCGAAGGTCGGCTCGTGAACCTTGGCTGCGCCACCGGACATCCGAGCTTTGTGATGAGCTGCTCGTTCACGAATCAGGTCATCGCTCAAATGGAACTTTTCAATAACCTCGACGCGTACCCGCTTGGTGTGTATGTGTTGCCCAAGAAGCTCGATGAGAAGGTGGCGTTGCTGCATCTCGATGCACTCGGTGTGAAGCTCACCAAGCTCACCGATGAGCAGGCCGATTACTTGGGCATCGATCCGAGTGGTCCGTTCAAGAGCGAGCGTTACCGCTACTAGACCTACCCAGTCGGCGAGATTTCTCAAGAGCGATGTGATCGACAGTCGATCACATCGCTCTTTCACATTTCCGAAATGGCAGGCGTCATGAGCGACGTCGAACGCAGACTCGCGTCGAGCGGAGGTAGCGAGAGACGCGGCAGCGTGAGCTGCACTAACGGTCCGATGCCGAACATGAAGATCAGCGTGCCGACGCCGGGACGCACACCGAGCAGCACGCCTCCGATACCTACGCAGAGTTCGATGATCGTACGCGACAAGCGCACACTGAGCCCGCGTTGTTTGAATCCCATCATCAAGCCATCGCGAGGACCGGGGCCGAGTCCGGCTCCGATGTAAAGACCCGACCCGATTGCAATGATCACGATGCCGACGGCGAGATACACCACGCGGGTGACAAGACGATCACTGTCTGGAAGGTGCGCCCCGACAAGATCTACAACGAGTCCGATTTCGATTGCGTTCAAAATGGTTCCAACGCCAGGGCGTTGGCGCAGGGGGATCCAGGCGAGAAGAATCAGAAAGCCAACACCTTCGATGATTACCCCAACACTGATTCCGGTCTTGCGGCTGATGCCCTGATGCAGCATGTCCCAAGGTGCCGCGCCCAATTGAGCGTGCAGTATCAACGAAATGCCGGCACCGAACATGGCAAGGCCGCCGATGCAGCGCGTCAGGCGATTGACCCAGTCACTGACAGCGGATCGTGGCGTGTATTCACGTGTTGAGATCAGTGCGATCGAGGAAACCACGGCCAGCACGGTATCGCAGCCCGCAGTCGCAGAGGCGATCAATGTGCCGGCCGCTGTGACCATTTGGAGGTACTACTTCTACCTGTCTGTGGAGGATCTGTGACACACCCCGCGTGCACACTCGGGCTGCAGGTGCGACGGTCATCGCCTCGCCGCTTCGGCCACATTCTGCGTCCCTCCGAAGGAGATGCTCATGAACGTCCGTTCTACTCGCCACCAATCCGCCAGGAACCTGGCCAGCTCGCCTACGTTGTGGGACGTGGCATCCGCTGCACCTCCGAGTTCCATGGAAGAGGTGCTGCGGCGCGTATCGACCTTCCCGCGCTTGCGCTACATGGGGTCGAAGTACCGCCTCGTGCCCCATCTTGGCGAGCTCTTCGCCGAGCTGGGTGGGTCCACCGCGCTCGACGCTTTCAGCGGGAGTGGCGTTGTGTCGTACACCCTCAAGTGCCTTGGGTACGAGGTCACCTCGAACGACTTCCTCGCCTTTCCGAGTGTAATCGCCGGCGCTGCCGTTGCCAATCAGCGCACGAAGCTCTCGGACGCGGAGGTGGCCTGCATCGTCGGCCCGTCGCTGGATGGGCGCGACTTCATCCAGACGACCTTCGACGGCCTGTACTTCACCGCAGCGGACCGGGAGTTCCTGGACTCGGCGTGGTCGCACATCGACGAGCTTCAGGGTGCCAAGCGCTCACTGGCCATCTCGGCCCTAGTGCTCGCGGCCGCACGGAAGCAGCCGCGAGGAGTGTTCACGTTCACCGAGCTGCGCTATGACGACGGCCGGCGGGCCCTACGCCTTCCCCTCCGTGAACACTTCGTCGAGACCGTCGCGGAGTACAACTCGGTGGTGTTCGACAGCGGCGCGAAGTGCCGGGCCATGCAGTCCGATGTGTTTGACGTCGACCCCTCGTTCGATCTTGTTTACCTTGATCCCCCGTACGCGCCGCCTCGGGACGACAACTGCTACATCAAGCGGTACCACTTCCTCGAAGGTCTGAGCGTCTATTGGCGAAACCAAGAGATCATGCATGAGACCAAGACGAAGAAGCTTGCGAAGCGGTACACGCCGTTCAGCTACAAGCACACGATCACGGATGCGCTGCGGGATCTCTTCAAGAGGTTCTCGGAATCGATGATCGTGTTGTCGTACTCGTCGAACGCGGTTCCTGACGCCGCCACCATCGAGGCCCTGCTCCGCGACTTCAAGGACGACGTCGAGGTGAGGAGAATCGACCATCGATACCACTTCGGAACGCACTCGACCGCTCAGCGGCGCGAGGCAGTCGAATACCTCTTCATTGGGAGATGACGATTTCTGCGTTCGACGAATACCTCAACTCCCTCTCGCAGCTGAGAAATCCCTTCGACCCCACCGTGCCTACTGCGGATGGCGAGGAGATTCGGACGGTGGCCGGTGCGCTCGCCACCCTCGCGAAAGTCGATCGGAAGTCGCTGGCCGACTTCATCGCTGAAGCGCCTGACGCCGTTCCTGTTCTCGGTCTCGCGGTCGGATTGACGAGGGAGAAGCTGAAGAACGTCCTCAAGCATCATTTGGGCTCTGCCGGGTGGGTCACCCTTGCACGCGATCGCCCCTCGGATCTCGTAGAGATGCTCGACAAGAACTACGACGCCGTTCGTTTGATCAATGAGCAGCGGACGCGTACGTACGACTTCGGAGATGTTCTCGTCGCGCGTGCGCGCACGCGGCGCACGGCAACGGACGCTGGCGCGACTGGACGCCGCGTCGAGGATGAGATCGAGCGCGTCGCGAAGGACTTGGGATTGCCGTGCGTCACACGCACCCGATTCGAGGGGCGTAACGGATTGACGGCACCGTGCGATTTGGCCATTCCGGCTGGCGGGGCCGAAGCGCGGATAGTGGTTGCTGCGAAGGGCTTCGACTCGACGGGGTCAAAGCTCACCAACGCGGTACGCGAGGTTGAGGAGATGGCCGAGAAACGTCTGCCGTCGCAATACGTCATGGCAGCGGTCGACGGCATCGGGTGGAAGAGCAGGGTCAAGGACCTTCGGCGCATCCATGACCTGTTCGAGACGAAGCAGATCGACGGGCTGTACACGCTCACGGCGCTCGGTGCGTTCCGAACGGACCTTGAGGCCGCAGCGAAGCGCCTCGGCCTGCTGCCCTGAAGGCCGGTTGCCCCTTCTGCACTCTGTAACACCCCGTTGTTAGAACATGCACATGTTGATGAAACGTTGCGCAGGTTGCCGGGAGCCCGGGGTCGAGTTGTGCCGTCGTTGCCGATTTGCTTTGGCCGCAGCCCCACCAATAGTCACCGCGTCCGGCATCATCGCCGCCACGCAGTATGCGGGTCTGTCAAAAGACCTTGTGCTCGGCTTGAAGTTTCGTAACCGCCGTCGTCTGGCGCAGCACTTAGCTGAACAGCTCAGTCGTCGGCTCGATCCAACGCAGATCGATGTCATCACGTGGGCACCAACGAGTTCGCGCCGGGCGCGTCAGCGCGGGTACGACCAAGCAGAACTCTTGGCCAGGGCTCTTGCCGCTCGGTGGCGAAAGCCGTGTCGGCGCATGTTGTTTCGTCGTCATGGCCCCGCACAGACGGGCCGCAATCGCCACGACCGCCTGCACGGCCCGTCGTTCGCGTCGCGTTCTCTTCGTCATCCGCCGCGCGTGTTGGTCATCGACGATGTGGTCACAACGGGTGCCACGTTGCATGCAGCCCGTGCCGCGTTACTCGCCGCCGGCGCTCGATCCGTCACGCTCGCAGCTGTTGCCGCGACTCCCGAGGCCGCTGGTCAGGTCAAACCCGCGAGACGTTCCACGGTCGCGATCGCGGGACCACTGTCCACATCCACCAGCACACCGAATATCCCGAGTCGATCTGCGGCTTGCACGTTCGATAACACGTCGTCCAAAAACGCGCTGCGGCCGGCAACGGCGTTGAGCCTGGTAAGAGCCAATTCGTAGATGGCCGCGTTCGGTTTACGCAGGCCGACCTCGTGACTGTCAACGATGTCGTCGAACAACTCGTCATAGGGCAGCATCGACCGCCAGAGCTCACGGAACTCGCGCACGTTGTTGGTGAGGATGCCGGTGCGTAATCCGGCGCCGCGTAGGCGCACCACCAAGTCGACCATGTCGGTGTTGGGTTCGAACGTCATCAAAGGCCCCGTGTGATTCGCCGCTGGCATCGGCATCTCGATACCTATCTCGGCCAGGCCCGCTCTGTTCAGCCGACGAACCTCCGCGAAGGAGATCTCTCCGCGCTCCAAGCGGTGCCATGGGTGATCGTTGTCCTCGCCGTACTCGCCCATGAACACCCGCAATGCGGCATCGGCCTTGTCGGGTGGAAACCGGCGCACCACGTCGCTCTGACGACCGTTGCGCATGAGGACACCACCCAAATCGAAGATGACGGTGTCGATCTGACGAGTGGTCGTTGCAGGCACGTCCGACATCATGTCTCACAGCAGCCGCCGCTGCCGAACCGATAGGCTCTGACCTCGCATGGGTATTCTCGATCGCATCCTCCGCGCCGGTGAAGGCAAGAAGCTGAAGGCCCTCGAGGGCCTCGTTCCTGAAATCAACGCGCTCAGCAACTCCACCGCGGCGCTGTCCGACGACGCGCTACGGGCCAAGACTGGCGAGTTCCGCCAACGCATAGAGAGGGGCGAGTCGCTCGACGATTTGCTCGTCGAAGCGTTCGCCGTCACCCGCGAGGCAGCGCAACGAACAATCGGTCAACGTCATTACGACGTGCAGCTGATGGGCGGCGCGGCGTTGCACTTCGGCTGGGTTGCCGAAATGAAGACCGGAGAGGGCAAGACGCTCGTATCCACGCTTCCGGCGTATCTCAACGGCGTTGGTGGAAAAGGCGTCCATCAGGTCACCACCAACGATTATCTGGCGCGACGAGACGCTGAATGGATGGGCCGCATCCACAAGTGGATGGGGTTGCAGGTGGGTCTCGTCATCCCGGGATTCAAAGAGCATCCGCTCGAAAAGCGTGCCGCCTACGGAGCCGACATCACCTACGGCACGAACAACGAGTTCGGGTTCGATTACTTGCGTGACAACATGGCACCCTCGCTCAACGAAAAGACCCAGCGCGGCCATAACTTCGCGATCGTTGACGAAGTCGACTCCATCCTCATCGACGAGGCCCGAACGCCGCTCATCATCAGCGGTCGTCTGGCCGACGCAGCAAAGTTGTATTACCGGTTTGCGTCCATTGTCCGGTCGCTTCGTCGAGATGTCGATTACGAAGTCGAAGAGGACAAGCGCATCGTGGTGCCGCTCGAGGCCGGCATCGACAAGGTCGAACAAGCCCTTGGTCTCGACAACTTGTACGACGAAGTGCAGCAGAACCTCGTGCATCAGCTGCAGGTGGCCCTCAAAGCCAAAGAGCTGTACAAGCGCGACAAGGACTACATCATCCAAAACGGCGAGGTGAAAATCGTTGACGAGTTCACCGGTCGTGTACTCGATGGACGTCGCTGGAGCGAAGGCATCCACCAAGCGGTCGAAGCCAAAGAGGGCGTGAAGATCAAAGAAGAGAACCAGACGCTCGCGACAATCACGCTGCAGAACTACTTCCGCATGTACGACAAGCTCGCCGGGATGACCGGTACGGCCTCTACCGAGGCTGCCGAGTTGAAGAACACCTACGGTCTCGACGTCGTGCCGATTCCGACCAACATGCCACTGGGTCGCGTCGATCAGCCTGATCTCATCTACAAAGGTGAGCCCAGTAAATTCGATGCAGTCGTCGAAGACATCGCCGAGCGGTTCGATCGCGGCCAACCGGTGTTGGTCGGCACCATCAGCGTCGAAAAGAGCGAGTACCTTTCGCGTCTGCTGCAGCAGCGAGGTGTCGATCATGAAGTGCTCAACGCGAAGCAGCACACACGTGAAGCCCAGATCGTCACGCAGGCCGGTCGTTTGCATGCGGTCACCGTTGCCACCAACATGGCCGGACGCGGCGTCGACATTCTGTTGGGCGGCAACCCCGAAGGTCTTGCCCGCGCGCAGACATTGAAGGAAGGCCACGCAGCCGAATTCATGGTCGACGACTTCGCGTTGGACCTGCCGATTGACGAAATGCCCGAAGATTTCCAGAATGCCAGAGCGGCAGCCTTCAAGCGTTACAACGAGCTGCTCGCCGAGTACACCGTCAGCTGCCGCGCCGAGGGTGACAAGGTGCGTGAGCTTGGTGGCCTGTATGTGCTCGGCACCGAGCGTCATGAGAGCCGTCGCATCGATAATCAGTTGCGTGGTCGTGCCGGGCGTCAGGGTGACCCTGGCGATAGTCGTTTCTATCTCAGCCTCGACGACGAGCTGATGCGTCTGTTCGCCACCGGTGCACTGAGTTGGGTGATGGGCCGCGCGCTACCCGACGACGAGGCGATCGAAGCCAAGATGGTCACTAAGGCCATCGAACGAGCACAGACCACGGTCGAGCAGCGCAACGGCGAGATCCGCAAGAACGTGCTCAAGTACGACGAAGTCATGAACGAGCAGCGCAAGATCATCTATCAGCGCCGCGATCAGATTCTCGAAGGTGCCGACCTTAAAGCCGGCGCTCTCGAATATCTCGCCGACGCGATCGACACGCTGATCGAGAGCCATTGCGTCAGTGAAGCCGACGACGAATGGGATATCGACGGCTTGGTCACAGAGCTTCGTTCGTTCTGGGATACACAGATCACCGAGGATCAACTCGCCAAGTGTCGCGATACCGATGAGATGTACGACCTCGTAATGAAGGACGCAACCGCCTACTACGAGTTGCGCGAAGCAGAGCTCACCCCTGATGTCATGCGCGATGTCGAGCGCCAGGTGATGCTGCGCATCATCGATCAACGCTGGCGCGAGCACCTCGAAGAAATGGACTATCTGCAAGAGGGCATCAACCTGCGTGCGATGGGCCAGAAGGATCCACTCACCGAGTGGCAGCGCGAGGGTTTCGAGATGTTCGCGGCGCTGATGAAGGGTGTTGCCCAAGACTTCGTGCGCTATGTGATGCACGTCCAAGTGGTGAAAGACGATGGCCCGGCGCAGGTCGTGCAGAACGTGCAGCAGACCTCCGCCGATAACGCCCAGTCGTCCGGGTTCCACGCTGCGGCACAAGTAGCCGCAGCCGATGGTGAGCTTGCGCCCGAGCTTGCTGCGTCCGCTGCCCAGGCCCCACAGAAGTCGATGCCGATCGTCAATGACGAATGGTCCAAGACCCCTCGCAATGCCCCCTGTCCGTGTGGCTCCGGCAAGAAGTTCAAGGTGTGCCACGGCGCAACCATGTAGTCGCCTGAGGGCGACATCACCATGAGAGATTTCAACGACGACCTCAAGGATCTGCGTCGCCGGCTCGATGAAGCGGCGGCGTATCTGAAGATCACCGATAAGCGGGCGCGCCTTGGCGAACTCGAGCTCGAAGTGTCGCGCCCGGATCTCTGGGACGATCAAGAGATGGCGAAAAAGGTGAACGGTGAATACGCCAACGTGAAGAGCGACATCGACACCTTCGACGGGCTCTCAGGCGACATCGACGACACCGATCTCCTGCATGAGATGGCGCGTGAGGTAGACGACGCGAGCCAAGAGCCCGAATTGGAGGAGGCCATTGCCAAGACGGCGGCAACATTGCAGCAGCTCGAGATGCGCAGCCTCTTCACCGGCGAGCACGATGAACTCGATTGCATTGTGCAGATCAACGCGAAAGACGGTGGCGTCGACGCTCAGGACTGGAGCGAGATTCTGCTGCGCATGTATGGCCGATGGGCCGAACGGCACGGCTTCGGCTTTGAGATCGATGGCATCTCCGAAGGCACAGAGGCTGGCATCTTGTCAGCGGAGTTCACGATTACGGGCCGCTATGCGTACGGTCTCATGACCAGCGAACGTGGCACGCACCGGTTGGTACGCATCAGCCCATTCGATAATCAGGGTCGCCGCCAAACAAGCTTTGCGGCCGTGCAGCTCTGGCCCGTTCTCGAAGATCCCGATGTCGAGCTCAATGAGTCTGATGTGCGCATGGAGGTGTTCCGGGCAAGCGGTGCGGGTGGTCAGCACGTCAACAAAACCTCCTCTGCCGTGCGCCTCATTCACGAACCGACCGGTTTGGTGTCGAGTTCTCAAGAAGAACGCAGCCAACTGCAGAACCGTGAAAAAGCGATGAACCGCCTGCGCACGATGCTTGCCGCGAAGGTCGAAGAAGAACGCCAAACAGATATGGACCGCATTGCCGGTCGCCAGGCGCAGGTGGGCTGGGGCAGTCAGATCCGCAGCTACGTGTTGCAGCCGTACCAGATGGTGAAGGATCTCCGCACTGAAATCGAGTCGAGCAACGTGGCCGCGGTACTCGACGGTGACCTCGATGTGTTCATGGAGGGCTTCCTCCAACATCGTCGCCGGGCACAGGTGTGACCGGTTTGCCCGGTGGAGCACTGCTAGCTTTTGATGTCCGCGGGCGCCCGACACGTTCGCATTCCCCCTCCGAGGAGCCGGATTGATACGCCTCGAGAACGTCACCAAGATCTACAACACAGAGGTCACCGCGCTCCGCGACGCCACGTTCGATGTGGCCAAGGGTGAATTCGTTTTTTTGGTTGGCCCCTCAGGATCTGGCAAGTCGACGTTGTTGCGGATGATGAACCGCCAGGAAAGCCCCGAGAAGGGTGCCGTCTGGGTCGCCGGACGAAACATCAATGAGATGCCCGATAGCAAGGTGCCTCACCTGCGCCGAAATATCGGCAACATCTTCCAGGATTACAAACTGTTGTTGAACAAGACCGTGCACGAGAATGTGGCGTTCGCGCTCGAAGTCATCGGCCGGCCCAAACATGTCATCCGCCAGCAGGTACCCGCCGTGCTCGATCTCGTGGGTCTCACCGGCAAGCAAGAGCGGTTCCCGCATCAACTCTCCGGTGGTGAACAGCAGCGTGTCTCGATCGCGCGCGCATTTGTCAATCGCCCGTTGATCCTGCTCGCCGACGAGCCCACCGGCAACCTCGACCCTGCGACGGGTGAAGGCATCATGCGCCTCCTCGATCGCATCAACAAGACGGGCACCACTGTTGTGATGGCCACTCACGATCAACGCATCGTCAACATGATGCGCAAGCGAGTCATCCAGATGGACCGCGGCATCATCGTGCGCGATCAGGCTCGTGGGGTGTACGAATAATGTGGTCTCGCCTTGCGTATACCTTTCGCGAAACGGGTGCGAGCCTCAAGCGCAACATCACGCTGACTGTCGCCGCGATTCTCACCTCAGCGGTGTCGTTGTTTCTGGTGGGCGGCACCTTCCTCGTGCAGCGCGGCTTCGACAATCTGTTGTCGAAGTGGGCCGGCGGCGTGCAGATGATCGTCTACGTCAGCCCAACCGCGACACCAGATCAGGTTGCCAGCATCAAGGCCGCGCTCGAGTCGAGCCCAACCGTTGTCGATGTCGGCAAGCTTGAGTATCTCGACTTCACGCAGTCATTGGCCGAGGCAAAGCGGCTCTTGGCTGCCGATCCCACCACGTTCCGTTTGCTGAACGAGGCCAACCTTCCAACCGAGTTCAAAGTGGTGCCAAAGGCGGGCCAACTCAATGTGCTCGTCGAGTTGGCCAACGGATTCGCCGAGGTCCCCAAGGTCCAAAAGGTCGTGCTTGCGCGTGATCAGGTGGAGCAGATCAGCAAGCTTCGCGACTTTGTGCAGACGGTGACAGTTGGGCTGTCGGTGCTGTTGTTGATCGGCGCGTTGATTCTCATCTGGACCACGATTCGCACGGCGATGTTTGCCCGCCGACGCGAGATCGAGGTGATGAAATTGGTTGGCGCGACCAACTGGTTCATTCGAATACCGTTCATGCTCGAGGGACTGATTCAGGGTCTCATCGGGGCGTTGATGTCGTGCGGATTTCTACTGTTCTTCAACCGGTTGTGGACCAATGGTGTGGTGAAACTCAAGGGCGATAACGGGTTCATTGCGCTCGTGGTCAGCGACAGTTTCTTGAATCTCGTGATGTTGCTCGTGTTGCTGTTCGGCATGTTGGCCGGAGCAATCGCGTCGGGTGTGGCTGCGAGTCGCTTCCTCGACGTCTGATCTGTTCCCGCTTGTTCGCTCGTCGTCGCTGGGTTGGCTTGCTCTAGGTTCTGGGGTATGTACACCGAGATCCTTTACGACGTTGCTGATCAGATCGCGACGATCACGCTCAATCGGCCTGACAAGCTCAACGCGTTTACTAACACGATGATGCATGAGATCATCGACGCGTTCGATCAGATCGATGCGGACGACAACGTGCGTGCGGTCATCGTCACTGGCGCCGGGCGGGGGTTTTGCGCTGGTGCGGATCTTTCCGGTGGGGGAGACACGTTCAAGGGCGGGGGCAGCGATGTGCAGACCGATGTGGGGGTTCCACGTGATGGTGGCGGTCTCGTTTCGCTGCGCATCTTCGAGTGCACAAAGCCAGTGATCGGTGCCATCAATGGCGCTGCTGTCGGGGTTGGCGTGACCATGACCCTGCCGATGGATATTCGACTTGCGTCGGAGGCGGCGCGGTTTGGGTTCGTGTTTGCACGCCGGGGCATCGTGCCCGAGGCATGCTCGTCGTGGTTCTTGCCGCGCGTTGTCGGCATCAGCCAAGCCGCTGAATGGGTCTACACCGGGCGTGTGTTCGGGGCGGCCGAAGCATTTGGCGCGCGGCTGGTGCGAAGTGTGCATCCTGCCGAGGAACTGCTCGCGTCGGCGCGCGCCATTGCAACGGAGATCGTCGAGAACACATCGCCTGTTTCAGTCGCGTTGTCGCGGCAGATGCTCTGGCGGATGATGGGTGCTGCGCACCCCATGGAGGCTCATCGCGTCGACTCGCGAGGTATCAAGGAGCGCGGCAAGAGCGCGGACAGCCGCGAGGGTGTCATCAGCTTTCTCGAAAAGCGCTCCGCCGTATTCCCCGATCGGGTGAGTGCCGGTCTGCCCGAGATCTTTCCCGGATGGGTTGATCCAACGTTTTGATGAGTGCAGTCCGGCTTGTGACGCAGATCACAAGCGTCCGCGGAACAAAAGTGGCGCTCGACTCGGTTATCACCGCTACAGAACACGAGACTTACTCCCATAGCTGCCACAGATAGCGGCGCCGTCTCGAGGAGAGACCAAATGAGCACGATGTTGAGCGAACGAATTGAAAGCGGCCGAATTGAAAGCGGTGATGTCATCGAGGTCGAACGCGAGGGCGAGCTAATTTCCGCGATGGTGTTATTGGCAACTGATGATGCGATCATCCTCGATGCCTGCGACGACTCGACCCCATTTGTGATGCGCCGCAACGATCTCATTCGTTATCGATTGTTCCGTCCCGAAGCAGCCTGAGTCCGGTGTGCTGTCGTGAGGTTCGGTGACCGTGAGGCGCATTGACCGTGAGGCTGAGCGATAATGCCTGACGACCAAATCTCGCTGTATGACGCCGTTGGCGGTATGGCGTTCTTCGAGCGACTCGTCGACGCGTTCTACATTGAGGTTGAGCGCGACGACGTCTTGTCGTCGCTGTATCCAGACGCACCTGATTTCGCGCCCGCCCGGCATCGGCTCACATTGTTTCTTGCCCAATACTGGGGTGGTCCGATGACGTACACGGAAGAACGCGGTCATCCCAAATTACGCATGCGCCACTTTCCGTTCCTGGTCGGTCCGCTGCAACGCGACCATTGGATGGCGCACATGACCCACGCCGTGCGCGCCAGCGACGCCGACGAATCCATTCAGACCACGCTGCTCGACTATTTCGTTCGTGCTGCTGAGCACCTCCGCAACGACACAGGTCTGCCGATCAGCAGTGCCGATCATCCGCGCTGAGCCGAGCGACTGTGCCGTGCGAAGGCGCACACGTCAGTCGGGCAGTTGCGCAGCGGGTGACGGCCGCAGTGCGTAACACGCGATGGCCGCAGCCGCGGCAGCGTTGAGCGAATCGACTCCTGAAGACATCGCGATCGAGACACGAAGGCTCGACGCGGCGAGTAGCTCGCGACTCAACCCCGTTCGCTCAGCGCCGAGGAGCAGCATCACTGGTTGATGCAATCCGGGGAGCACGGCGTGGAGTGGCGTCGCTTGTGGGTCAAGTGCAAGTGCAACAACCAGGGTGCCCTGCTCTCGCGCGAAGTTGATGGTCGCCACCAGCGACTGCGAACGCGCGAATGGGAGAACGAACGACGTTCCCATCGAGACGCGAAGCGCGCGACGTGCCAGTGGATCAGCGCTCGTGCGATCGAGCAGCAGGCCGTCCCATCCGAGCGCGGCGGCGCTGCGCACGACGGTTCCGACATTGACCGGGTTGTCGACTGCTTCGAGAGCGACGATGCGCTGGTGCGTGGCCAAGTCCTCGGCCGGCATCGGGGCGGGCCGACGAAACAGTGCAACGATCGATAGTGGCACGCCGAGGCCCATGCCGACGCGTCGCACATCTTCGGTGGCCGCGTAGACCTCGACATTCGGGCCAAACCGTTCAGCTACTTTCGGGGGGTCGATCACATCGACAAAGGCCGTCACGGCCTCGCAGCCTGCATCGAGCGCACGCGCGACGACAAGATCGCCCTCTGCGACGAAGAGGCCTGCGCCAACCCGTTCGCGGCGGTCAGCTCGAGTGTTGATGCCGCGTTCGCGCATGCGGAACTGGGCGATACGCGCATCGCCCGGGTCGTCGATGATGATCATGAAGCGGCGATCAGAACAACCATCGATACGGCGTCCAATCGGGCTCGCGTTTTTCGAGGAATGCCATGCGCCCTTCTTGGGCTTCATCGGTCATGTACGCGAGTCGTGTCGCCTCGCCGGCAAACACTTGTTGTCCGACGAGTCCGTCATCAATCAGGTTGAACGAGAACTTGAGCATGCGTTGCGCTGTCGGGCTCTTTGCGTTGATCTTGCGTGCCCACTCGAGTGCTGTCGATTCGAGTTCGTCGTGTGCGACGACGGCGTTGACCATACCCATCCGCTGTGCATCGTCGGCGCTGTACTCGTCACCGAGGAAGAAGATCTCGCGCGCGAACTTCTGTCCGACCTGCCGCGCCAAATACGCGGAACCGAAGCCACCGTCGAAGCTGGCGACGTCGGCGTCTGTCTGCTTGAACTTCGCGTGCTCACGGCTGGCGATGGTGAGATCGCTCACGACGTGAAGGCTGTGCCCGCCGCCCGCAGCCCAACCCGGCACAACGCAGATGACAACTTTGGGCATGAACCGAATCAGCCGCTGCACTTCGAGGATGTGCAGTCGACCGGCACGACCGGGTTCGATGGCGTCGGCGGTTTCGCCAGCCTGACCGTCTGGCCCTTCGGGGAGGGTGTACTTGTATCCGTCGCGTCCGCGAATTCGTTGATCACCGCCGCTACAAAATGCCCAGCCGCCGTCTTTTGCTGATGGTCCATTTCCGGTAAGGAGTACGCAACCGACGTCGGTGCTCATCCGCGCGTGATCGAGGGCGACGTACAACTCGTCCACCGTGTGCGGCCGAAAGGCGTTGCGCACCTCTGGCCGGTTGAAGGCGACACGAACGGTGCCGTGCGCGAGAGCGCGGTGGTAGGTGATGTCGGTGAACGCGAAGCCAGAGACCTCGCGCCACGCCGTTGGGTCGAAGATGTCGGAAACCACGTTGACATGTTGGCCGCTTCGGCACCGCAGCGCCACATCTTGTGTCGCGAGCGTTGTGGTATGGCGTCATGGATCGGCAAGACTTCCCCAATGAATGGTCTGCAGGTCTTTGGAATTGGTGGCGTCCCAGAGATCGGAGCCGGAGCTGATCTGGCCGCGCTCTCGGTGCAGGCCGCCGCCGCAGCCGGGACTCCATTGCTGGACGGCGACGTGTTGATCGTGACGAGCAAGATCGTGTCGAAGGCCGAAGGTCGCACCGTTGAGTTGGCCGACGTCGAGCCGTCGCCGTTCGCGTTGGCGTGGTCGAAACAATGGGACAAAGACGCGGCAGTCACCGAGATCGTGTTGCGCGAGGCCAAGCGCGTTGTGCGCCAAATTGGTGCGATTCTCATCACCGAAACCCATCATGGTTTCGTCTGCGCGAATTCGGGTGTGGATCAATCGAGTAGCGGCGCTCATGGGCGCGCCGTGCTATTGCCGATCGACTCCGATGCCAGCGCGCGACGTATTCGTGCCGGATTGGGTGGGCACGGACTCGATATCGCCGTCATCATCAGCGACACGTTCGGTCGCGCGTGGCGAGATGGCCAGACCGATATTGCGATCGGAATCGCAGGGATGCAACCCATCGTGAGTTACATCGGTCAGGTCGATCCTCACGGCCACGAGTTCAAGGTGCAGGCCTTGTGCTGCGCCGACGAACTCACTGGTGCCGCCGAACTCGTCAAAGGCAATCTCAGCCGCGTGCCGCTCGCGGTGGTGCGCGGCTACGAGTGGATCTGCGATGACAATGCGACGATCGCTCCAGTGTTGCGTGATCAGAGTCGCGACCTGTTCCGCTAGCACGACGGTGTGCGGGCACCGCGACAAGGCGCATAACGCGCAAGCAAGGCGCATCGGACGCAGCGTGCGCATCGGCCGGTGTCAGGGCGACATGTTTCTCTACCGACCAGTAGGTAGGGTGCCCGACGTGACCCCTCAAACCTTTCTCGCCGAACTCGAGCCGATCGCCGGGCGACTGCTCGATCGGCATCTGGCCACGACAAAGGAATGGTTCCCGCACGAGTTGGTTCCCTACGCGCGCGGACGCGACTTCGGTCGGGGATACCAATGGTGCGCCGACGACTGCGAACTTGGCGGTGCTGTGTTGCCCGAGGCCGTACGTAGCGCGCTCTTTGTCAATCTGCTCACCGAGGACAACTTGCCGTATTACTTTCGCGACATTGAACGCATGTTCAGCATGGACGGCGCATTTGGCACATGGAACCGTCGTTGGACGGCCGAGGAGGGCCGCCACTCGATCGTGATTCGCGATTACCTCACGGCCACTCGTGCGGTAGATCCGGTGGAACTCGAACGGGCACGCATGGCCCAAGTCTGCGCCGGAGAGGTGCCCACGCCGTCGTCGCCGCTGTTGGGCGTGATCTATGTGAGTTTGCAAGAACTGGCGACCCGTATCGCGCATCGCAACACCGGTAAGCTCATCGGCGATCGCAGCGGTTACGAGGTCATGGCTCGCGTTGCTGCCGACGAGAATCTGCACTACTTGTTCTACCGCGATCTTGCATCTGCGGCCATCGAACTCAATCCGTCGGAGATGGTCATCGCCATCGAGGAAGTGGTGCGAACATTCGCGATGCCGGGCACCGGCATTCCCGGTTTCGATCGTCATAGCGCAGCAATCGCACGGGCCGGCATCTACGACGCGACCATCCTGCATGAGCAGGTGCTCGTGCCCGTGATCGTCAATCACTGGGGCATTGAGCAACTCGAGAAACTGACTGCCGCAGCTGAACAGGCGCGAGATGCACTCCTCAAGCGGCTCGATCGTCTCGGGCAATTGGCGAGGAATCTCGCTGCACGCGCCGAGCGCCGTCAGGTCGCGGCCGCACCCTCGTGACTGGCTGAGTCATGCCGCTCAACCCATTCTTGCATTTGCGAGCTCGATGACACGAGAACCAATCGAGTTCGACCGCCGTACTCAACAATGGTCGTGTCGAGCGGCGAACAGTGGTCGGGCTCTGCACGATTTCTTTCCCCTCGACACATCTTGCACCTCGACATATTTTCCCACCCCGATAAGGAGTTCAACATGAACCGACGCACGTACGCACTCACGATGGGATTGGTGCTCGGTGTGAGCTCGCTCGCAGCCTGCAGCAGTGACAAGAAGGCAACGCCTGCTCCAATCACGACCGACACCGCCTCGGCCATCAGTACTCCTGCTGGTGGAAGCACTGGTGTCACTGGCGCGGTGCTTGCCATTCAGGGTTTTGCCTTCGGTTCGGTAACCGCAAAGGCTGGCGAGGCCATCACCGTGACAAATGGCGACTCGGCCAAGCACACCGTCACCGCTGACGATGGCAGCTTCTCGGTTGATGTGCCTGCCAGCGGCACCGCGACGCTGACGGTGGCCAAGGCGGGCACCTACAAGTTCCATTGCAAGATTCATTCGAAGATGACGGGTTCAATCACCGTCAGCTGATGTCTCGGTACACTCCTCGCAGCGGCGACGTCACTGCGAGGAGATGTGCCATCCGTATTCGCATCATTCTGATTGCACTGGTCGGGCTCGGCTCGGTACCGATCGCATTTGTGACGGTGCCCTCGGTGATGGCTGCGCCTTGCAGCCTGTCGACGACACTTCGTCAGGGCACCAGGTCGGCCGACGTGCGCTGTCTCGAATCGACACTGAGGGATCGTGGATACACGGGAGTCATTGGACCCAACACCTTCTTTGGGCCCTCAACGCGCATCGCCGTCGTTGCGTTCCAGAAATCTGCTGGTCTTGCGACCGACGGCGTGGTCGGCCCGCTCACCGCGACGGCACTCGGCATTCACGGTGCCGCGTCGAACACAATTGCTCCCAACATCATCGAGACGCGTGTGATCGGTACGTCGGTGCAGGGCCGCGACATTATGGCCTATCGGATGGGTACGCCTGGTGGCCGTGTGGTGCTCGTGGTCGGGGTGATCCACGGCGATGAGAACAAGGGCGCACTCGTGACCGCCGATCTGCGGACCCTGCCAACTCCTGCTGGAATCGATCTGTGGGTCATCGACAGCATCAACCCCGACGGGCAAGCCGCGAACACTCGTCAGAATGCCAACGGTGTCGATCTCAATCGCAACTTCGAGACGGGCTGGAATTACATTGCACCCGGAGCGCACGGGCAATACAGCGGTGAGGCAGCGGCGGATCAACCCGAGAGCCAGGCGATTGAGGCGTTCATCCGGCAGGTCAAACCGGTTGTAGGTATCTGGTATCACCAGGACGCTCACGTTGTCAGCGCAAGCGGTTACCGCAAGTCGATCGCCGTGCAGTACAGCAAGCTCGTTGGTCTCGGCACTGGTGGCGTGGCGTGCTCGCAGATGTGCACTGGAACCGCAACCAAGTTCGCCAACACCGCCGTTGCTCAGTCCACGAATTTCCTTGTCGAGCTTCCCGGTTCAGATCAGGTGACTCAGGCAATGATGCTTGTGCACGCCAAAGCCGTGCTTGCCGTCATCACGATGTAGGCGGTCCGTAACGTAACGGGTGAGCCCGCAGCGCAATCCTGCGGGTGATCGTTCATCTTCGCGCCGTTCGGCGGACATGGTGTTGCTGTATCCACTTCATCGATTGTGCCTATGATGCGCTCATTCCAATGCTTCGGAGGAGAACACACATGACCAGTCCGCAAGATCCGCGACTTCTCGGTCGCCGCAAGTTTCTGGTGTCGATGGGTGCAGCAGCGCTGACCCCAGCGTTGCTCGCAGCATGCGGCTCCGACAAGAAGACTGCTACGACCGGCGGCACAACCGGCGGTACAACTGGTGCCACGACAGGTGGCACCACCGGCGCGACGGCCAGCGGGATTCCCCAGGCCGTCATCGATGCAGCCAAGAAAGACGGCAAGATCAATCTGATTGCTCTGCCCGATAGCTGGGCCAACTACAAGGGTGTACTTGCCGAGTTCAAGACCACCTACGGCATCGACTTCAACGTCGCCAACCCAGACGGTTCATCTGCCGACGAGGTCAAGGCCGCTACCGACCTCAAGGGTCAGGCCACTCAGCCCGACTCCATCGACGTCGCGCCATCCTTCGCCTACGACGGTGCCAAGAGCGGCTTGTTCACCAAGTACAAGGTGTCAACGTTCGCCGACATCCCAGACGCGATGAAGGATCCCGATGGCAACTGGGTTGCTGCCTACTACGGCATCATTGCAATCGGTGTCAACGAGAAGCTGGCCGGCGGAGTGCCGAAGAGCTTCAAGGAACTCGCCGATGTGAAGTACAAGGGCAAGCTCGCCCTCAACGGCGACCCACGTAAGTCGGGCTCGGGTGTTGCCGGCGTCATCGCCGCAGCGTTGGCCAATGGTGGTTCGTTCGACGACATCAGCGCCGGTATCGACTACTTTGCCAAGCTGAAGAAGGACGGCATTTTGCTGCCCATCGACCTCACACCTGCGGTCATTCTCAGTGGCGAGGCGGCCATCGGTATCGACTGGTCGTACAACTATCCTGACCTCATCACCAAGCTTGCAGCCGAAGGCACCACGCTGGTCACCAACGTGCCCACCGATGGTGTGTACGGCGGTTTCTATGCGCAGGGCGTCGTTGCCGGTTCACCGCACCAGGACGCAGCCAAGCTCTGGCTCGAGTGGTTGGTCTCAGATGGCGGTGCCACGCAGTACATGAAGGGCGGCGCCTTCCCGGCACGCTATGCAGCCATGGACAAGGCTGGCAGTATCCCTGCCGATCTCAAGGCATCGCTGCCGTCAGCAGACATCGTGGCCCAGGTGAAGTTCCCGACACCAGATCAGGTGGCCAAGGCCAAGGAAACCATTGCCAAGGATTGGGGTCCGAAGGTCTCCGGTAACTAAATGCCGGTCGATTCGACCACAGTGCTTGAGGAGGGTCGGCCCGTTGAGGGCCGGCCCTCCTTGCCATTGGCGCGACGCCGTCGTTCATGGAACGGGGTCGGTCTGTTGCCGTTCTTCGTTTTTGTGGCCGTGTTCTTGATCTGGCCGACGGTCGTGATCGCAATGGAGGCGTTCAAGAACAAAGACGGCCACTTCGGAATTTCCAACCTCGTCAGCGCCATGAAGGACGACAAAGGCCGATCCTTTGTGACCACGGCCAATCTCTCGCTGATTACTGCGTTGATCGGTGGTGTCATCGGCATCCTCCTCGCGTACGCCATTTGCACACTCGAGCGACCCCGATTCCTGAAGAAGGCGGTCACAACCTTCTCGGGAGTCGCCTCCCAACTCGGCGGTGTGCCGTTGGCGTTTGCCTTCATCGCTGCGCTCGGCACGCGGGGAATTATCACGCTGTTCTTCAACGAACGGCTGCACATCGACCTGCTCAATTTCGGAAGCATCTATACCTTCCGTGGTGTTGCCATCGTGTATCTGTACTTCCAGATCCCGCTGATGGTCATCGTGATGCTGCCCGCGATCGAGGGGCTCAAGGCCACATATCGTGAAGCGGCGGAGAACCTCGGTGCCAGCAAGTTTCGCTATTGGATTCACGTCGGCCTACCGCTGCTCGCGCCAGCCGCCGTGTCCGGCCTCGTGTTGTTGTTCGCCAATGCGTTCAGTGCGTATGCAACCGCGTATGCACTCACTGCCGGCCAGGTCAATCTCGTGTCCATTCAGATCGGCTTTTATCTGTCCGGCAACGTGCTCGATGATCCGGGCTTGGGCTACGCGCTCGCGTTCTGGATGATCGTGTTCATGGCGCTTGCCATCGTGATCTATCAGCTGCTGCAGAGGCGCACCTCGAGGTGGCTGAGATGACGAAGCGACAACGGCCCCGCATCGGCCTCGCGCTCGTTGTGTTGGTGTGCGGCGCGTTCTTCTTCTTCCCTCTGTTCGGTGCTGCCAAGTTCGGTTTCTACAGCCCAATTAAGGGCCTGACTCTCGATCCAATCCGCGAAGTCACCAAGAGCCCGAAGTTCTCGGCCGACCTCTGGCTCAGCGTGCGACTGGCGCTGGCTACAACGGCAGCATCGTTGGTGCTGATGGTGCCGACGCTGGTGTGGCTGCACCTCAAGGTGCCCCGGCTCAGGTCGGCTGCTGAACTGATCAGCATTCTGCCCTACGTCGTTCCTGGCATCGCGATTGTGGCGGGTGCAGCAAAAGCATTCCGAACTGCGTGGCCGTTCATTCTGGTCAACCCGCTCGGCATGATCCCGCTGTACATCATTGTCGCCCTGCCGTTCACGTATCGATCGCTCGATTCGGGCATACGCGCCATTGATCTGAAGACACTCGTCGAGGCGTCACGAAGTCTTGGTGCTGGGTGGACCAAGTCGATTCTCTCCGTCGTGATTCCCAACATGCGTACCGCCATGCTCGGTGCCTCGTTCCTCACCATCGCCGTGGTGCTTGGCGAATACACGATCTCGGCCTTGTTGTTGCACGACACATTCCCCGTGTATCTCGTGCAGGCCAACAGCAGTTCGCCACGAGGCGGTCCCGCGTTGTCTCTGGTTGCCATTGTGTTGACCTGGATGCTGCTCGGCGGTGTGTCCCTGCTGGGCCGTCAACGCAAGGGCACGGACCGGTCGGCTGCCATTGTGGCTGGGCCGTGAACGCGATGTATCACCTTCACTTTCTGTACGCCGTACTCGCATTTGCGGAGGATGCCCATGACCTCAATCAATAGTTCGGTCGAAGCCAGCACCGACTCGAGTGCACCGGGTCTCGAGCTGCGCGGTATCCGCAAGACGTTCGGATCGGTGGCGGCGCTCGAGTCGTTCGACCTCTCGCTCGCGCAGGGCGAGTTCGTGAGTCTGCTCGGTCCATCCGGTTGCGGTAAGACGACAGCGCTTCGAGTCGTCGCTGGTTTCGAGCATGCCGATCAGGGCAGCGTTCTGGTTGCCGGCGAAGACATCTCCAACGTTGCTGTCTCCAAGCGCGACATGGGCATGGTGTTCCAGAGTTACAGCCTTTTCCCGCATCTCACAGCGCTCGACAACGTCGCGTTCGGGTTGCGGATGCGCAAACAGGGCGCGGCGCAGCGGCGCAAGATTGCCGGCGAGATGCTCGAACTTGTTGGCCTCTCAGCCCATTCGGGCAAGTACGCCCATCAGATGTCAGGCGGCCAGCAACAACGTGTGGCGTTGGCACGCGCGCTTGCGATCAGCCCCCGTGTGCTGCTGCTTGATGAGCCGCTCAGCGCGCTCGACGCAAAGGTACGCGACGGTTTGCGTGACGAGATTCGCCGCATCCAGCGCGAGCTCGGCATCACCACACTGTTCGTCACGCACGACCAAGAAGAGGCGATGGCGATCTCCGACCGCGTTGGCGTGATGTCGAATGGTCGCCTCGAGCAGATCGGTGCACCGGCCGATGTGTACCGCACCCCCAAGTCCGCGTTCGTCGCGCGATTTGTCGGGACGGTGAACACACTCGAGGGCACCGTCGTGCAGGGGGGTGTGACCACCGCCGCTGGATTTGTGGCGGTGCCAGTTGAGGGTCTCGCGAACGGCGCCGCGGTGAAGGTACTGGTACGCCCCGAGGCCGTACTTGTTGAGTCACTCGGCGCGCCCTCCGCAAGTGATGTTCTGACAGCTGCAGTGAGCTCGCTGTCGTTTCGCGGTGCTGTCACGCGCATCGGCCTCGACGTGCGCGGCGGGGTGTCGATGGTGTCTGACATCGCCGGCACGGCTGCGGAGCGGTTCAGCGCCGGTGGAGACGTTGCGGTTCGTTTCGACCCGAGCGGTGTGTTCGTCGAGCCAGCGTGATGCGCCGCTTCGACTGACAGGCGTCACTTGCCGACAAACGCCTTCACGGCGGCGACACCTTGATCGGGGAAGTTGATGTTCAAACCGTCGAGACCCATCGTGAGCAGCTTCGTGTACCCCTCGGGGTTTTCCCATTTGCTGTCGTTCGGCCAGACCCAGATCACATAGCCAGCAGCCTTGCTCGCTGCAATGGTCTCCGGTGTGAGTACCTGCACCCCTTGGAACTCTGGCGGCAATTGCAAGATGCGCATGCCCGGCGGCAATGGCACCTTGTTGAGTACGAATGCCGTCGACAGAGCGAGTCCAGGAGTGACCTCGACCGTGGGTGCGAAACCTTGGAAGGCGGTGACGATGCTGTCATCGAACGAGGTGACCACGGCGTTGGCAAGGCGATGGAGGTCGGTGAGCTCAATCGCCAATTCGCGTGCGGCAGCGATGGCCGCATCGCCGGAACCTTTGATCTCGATGTTCAACGGCATCGACGGAAACCGTTCAACGATGTCACGCAAGCGGGGGATGATGAAGTCGTCGGGCGTGTAACCGGGTAGTGGCGGCCGGCTGCCTGTGCGCATACCGCGCAGGATGTACGCCGCCTCGGGCTGGTCTTTGCATGTGCAAGTTGTTGTGAACCAATACGCGTTGTCGAGCGCGTTCAGTTCGGCGTAGGTCATGTCGGCGATCTTGCCGGTGCCGTTCGTTGTTCGTGACACGTCGTCGTCGTGCTGCACGATCAACACGTTGTCCTTGGTGAGCTGTACATCGAAGTCGAGCATGTCGACACCCTCGGTGACGCTGTCGGCATAGGCGTAGGGCGTGGAGTGGGGATGCTGGTCTTCGCCACCCGCATGGGCTAACACGATGGGCCGCCCCAACTGCAGGAGTTGTTCCAAGGTGAGCGGCTCAGCTGGCGTAGGCACTGTTGTGGTGGTCACGACGTCCGTTGGTGGCGGCGAGATATCGGTGCCGGCCGTTGGTGACGAAGTCGCGGACGAATTGATCGGCGATTGAGTTGTCGACGATGAGCTCGAACTGCATGCGATGAGCGCGACGGCTAAGACGGCAATGACGGGGAGAGACCTCACGCTCCCAAGGTACTCATCGCGTTGCTGTTCTCGCGAAGTAGCGTGGATCCCATGCCGCACGCGCCAATCAACGGTCAACAGATCTATTTCGAGGACACGGGCGGGAATGGTGAACCAATCATCCTCAGCCATGGGTTCATGATGGACCATGAGATGTTCGCTCCGCAGGTGGCTGCATTGCGCGGTCGCTATCGAGTGATCACGTGGGATGAACGTGGTTTCGGCAACACCGAGTTCGACGGACAACCCTTCTCGTACTGGGATTCGGCGAACGATTGCCTCGGGTTGCTGACACACCTCGGCATCGAACGTGCAGTCGTTGGTGGGATGAGCCAGGGTGGCTTTTTGTCGCTGCGCGCCGCGCTCACCGCGCCAGCACGCGTGCGCGCGTTGATTCTGCTCGATACCGAAGCGGGAATCGAGAATGCTGAAACGTTGGTGGGTTATCAGGGCATGATCGATATGTGGATGAGCGCAGGTCCTGTTGATGAACTCGCTGCGGGTATCGCAACGATCATCATCGATGATCCGGTCGAGAACCCACGGTGGATCGCGAAATGGCAGGCGCGCCCCAAGGAGTTGATTGCCGAGAGCGGGCGGTGTCTCATCACTCGCGACGACATCACCGCGAGGCTCGGTGAGATTCAGTGTCCGGCTCTCGTTGTGCATGGCACCGCTGACACGGCCATTTCGATGGAGAAGGCCGAGACACTTGCGGCTGGCCTCAGTGGCAGCGGCAACGTGGTGAAGGTTCCCGGCGCTCATGCCGCCAATCTCACTCACCCAGCGGCTGTGAACGCGGCGATTCTAGAATTTCTCGGCGCGCTCGCGGACTGACACGCTCTCCGCGCCGCACCGACCAGCGCTTGTATCAGCGACTCGCGAGCGCCACGGCCTGGCGGAGTGCTTCGATCATCGAACGTTCGTCGGCCACGCCGGTGCCGGCGATGTCGAATGCGGTGCCGTGATCGACAGAGGTTCGCACTACTGGCAGACCGAGAGTGATGTTCACGCCGGCTTCCAGGCCGAGCACTTTCACCGGACCGTGGCCTTGATCGTGATACATCGCGACGACGCAATCGAACTCGCCTCGACGTGCCCGGAAGAACAAGGTGTCGGCCGGCAACGGTCCCACAGCATCGATGCCCTCGCTGCGAACCTGGCTGACCGCGGGCTCGATCTTTTGAGCCTCCTCGCCGCGGCCGAAGAGTCCGTTCTCGCCAGCGTGTGGATTGATGCCACAAACGGCGAGCCGTGGTGAGGTGATACCGGAGCGCTTGAGGGTGTCGTTGGCTCGGCGAATGGTCCGCTCGATCAGCGGAGCGTCGATGCGCTCGATGGCGTCGAGGATTCCTACATGCGTGGTGACGTGCACAACCCGCAGACCCGGTGCCTCGAGCATCATCGACACCTCAGCGGTGCCCGTGAGGTGCGCAAGCAGCTCAGTGTGTCCGGCAAAGCGGTGACCGGCAGCGTGCAGCGCCTCCTTGTTGAGTGGTGCCGTGCAGATGGCATGCACGTCACCATCCATTGCAAGTTGGGCAGCGATCGCGATGTATCGATACGCCGCCTCACCGCCGATTGCTGACATGACCCCCCACGCGAGATCCGCCGGCACGATGCGTGGGTCGATCACGAACATCGTGGAGCGGTCGCCAGATTCCCCGGATGAGGTCGCCTCGCCGATTGTGGTGATTGACCGAAGCGCGGGGGCGAGCCCACACACTCGTGCCGCCATCGTGAGGCGACCGACATCGCCAATGATCACGGGCCGGCACATGTCGCTGACGTCGTGATGCGCGAGCGCTTTGACGATCACTTCGGGACCGACCCCTGCGGGGTCACCCATCGTGATGGCGATGATTGGGAGAACGGCGATGGACACGACGTAATTATGACCCGGTGAGAAACTGCACGGCGCGTTGCAAGGTGAGTGCGTCGCCGAATCCGCCAGCCTTGGTGACGATGGTGATGGTGCCAAATGGACCGGTTGCAACCGCCCACGGCACCCCAGGTTCGACCTCGCCGCCCACTTCAAGCACATCGATGTTCAGGAACTCAAGCACCTTGCGCGCCGTCGCTCCGCCAGTGAGTACCAGACCATCGGCACCGCGCGCGGCGTGCTCGATCTGTGTCGCGAATTCGCGGCTATTCGGGTGTGCAACGATTGCTGTCGTTCTAAGCGCGAGGTGCGCGACCTGCTCAGTTGTTCGTTCGTGTTGCGAACCAGCGACGACAACGACATGTGCCGCATGGGGCGGTCGGCCTGCGAGTTGATGCGCACCCGTGGCCCTCGCTCGGCCGAGGTGATATGCGAGCCCCGCAGAGCCCACCCACAGCGTGGTACCCGCAGAGGCGCGCACGATCTCGGACAGGTCGTCATCGGTGCGCACGTCTGGTATCTCGAGCAGTACTCCATCGGACCACTGCGCTGACCAGTCGGCAAAGATCTCGCCAAGGTTCGGACCGTCGAGGGCTTCACCGTGAACGTGCACGCGTCCTTCCAGCACGGTGCGCGAAGCCTTGGGGAATGCCGGGCACATCACCACTCGACTCGGCGGCGTTGGCAACGCAGCAAGCGCAGCGTCCACTGTTGCTCGGACGTGTCCACGAAGCGTCGAGTCGATCTTGACGAACAGCTCGCTTGGCGCATACCGACAAACGATCGCGGTGGTGGCCGCGGAGGCATTGCGCGGCGTCATCGCCCGGCTATGGGCATCGATGATCAATACGTGAGTGTTGTGCTGCTCATCGAGCCCTGACGTCTCGGGTTTGCGACCGTGATCGAGAAAGACTGTGCATCGGTGGCCCGCCACTGCGAATGCTCCGCCAGTGTCGGCCGCTCCGGTGAGGTCGTCGGCGAGCACCAACATTCGAAGAACCCTATCCGTCGATAGGGGTCGGGGCCGGCTCGCCGCGCAGCACAGCCAACGTGTTGGTGGCCGCGAGCATCGCCATAGCCGTGCGCGTCTCAATGGTGGCCGATCCAAGATGCGGGATGAGGACGGCATTGTCGAGGTCGAGCAAGTCGGCGTGCACGGTTGGCTCGTTCTCGAACACATCGAGACCCGCGCCCGCGATCTTGCCGTGGCGAAGTGCTTCCGCCAACGCCGCTTCGTCCACTACTGGTCCCCGCGCGGTGTTGATGAGGAACGAGTCGGGACGCATCGCCGCGAGTTGCTCAGTGCCGATGAGGTGATGCGTCGCCGGTGAGTAGGGGCAATGTAGTGACACGACATCGCTGGTAGCGAGAAGATCGTTGAGGTCGAGTCGTACGCAGCCGAGTTCCGCCGCGAGCTCGGCCGATACTTCACTGCGGTTGCTATACGCGATGGTCATGCCGAAGGCCTTCGCGCGGCGTGCGAGTGCGGCACCGATCTGGCCCATGCCGACGATGCCCAACCGGCGGCCTTGGATGCTGGTGCCGAGCATGAAGAACATGCCCCATTGCCACGGCTGCTGTTCGCGAATGACGCGCTCGCCCTCGGCGAGACGCCGAGTAGACATCAAGATGAGTGCCATTGCGATGTCGGCCGTCGCTTCGGTGAGTACCCCAGGGGTGTTGGTGGTGATGATGCCATGCGAACGGCAAGCGGGTACGTCGATATTGTTGTAGCCCACGGCAACGTTGGCAACCACTTGCAACTGCGGCCCTGCGGCCGTCAGCAACTCGGCATCGACACGTTCGGTGAGCAATGTGACGAGTGCGTCGGCTCCAACAACTTGTTGCAACAGCAACTTTCTCGAAATTGGCGTCGGTTCATCCCACGCCCACACGTCGTGCTCGGAGCGAAGCAGCGACACCGCTTCGGCGGGAATTCGTCCGGTGACTACCACGCGAGCCATCAGGCACTCGCGATCCACTGCTGCAAGAGTGTGAGACCCTCGGTAATGTCGCCCAGCTCGATGCCGGAGTATGCAAACCGAACGTATTGGCGCTCCTCGCCTGGCTGGGGGCGACCAAAGTGACGGCGCGTGCAGAACGAGACGCCAGTGTTGTGTAGCGCGGCTTCCGCGAACGCCGGCAGATCACTGAAGCCCAGACGCGCCATGGCATCGGTGACGTCGGGAAACAGATAGAAGGTTGCCTCGGGTGTATGGACGTCGATGCCTGGCGTCGCCGCGAGCAACGCGACCGCTGCATCGCGTCGGCGGCGCAGGACGTCGAGCAACACTGCTGTGCCTGACTGATCGCCGCGCAGTGCCTCCACGCCCGCGTACTGCACGAAATGAGTGGTGCACGACTCGTCGTTGGTATTCAACTTCGCCATCATGTCGGCTACCGCAACCGGTGCGATCGCAGCGCCCAGCCGCCATCCGGTCATCGCGAATTTCTTTGAGAAGGTGTAGAGGATGACGGTACGTTCCTGCATGCCCGGCAACGAGACGATTGATTTCGACGTGCCTGAATAGCGCATTTCGAAATACGCCTCGTCGGACAGCACCCACAAGTCGTGCTCGATTGCGAGTGCGGCGATGGCTTCACGCTCTGCGTCGGTGGATTCGGCACCGTTCGGGTTCTGTAGATCGTTGTAGATGATGGCCCGCGTGTTCGGCCCGATGAGTGCGCGCACCTGATCGAGATCGATGCGGAAGCCATTGGCGTCGGGGAGATAGCGGTAGGCCTTGGCAACACCACCGAAGTACTCGATTTGGCTTTCGTAGATCGGATATCCGGGATTCGGATACAGCACCTCTTCTCCTGCGTTCATCACGGTCTGAATGAACTTGGTGATGACCGGCTTCCCTCCAGGTTGCACCACGACGTTGGCGGGTCCGTACCGCACACCGCGTCGGTCGGCGACGTCGTCGGCCAGCGCTTCGCGGAGTTGGGGGATACCGGCTGCCTGGCAATAGCCGGTCTTGCCATCGGCAATCGCGCGGTTCATTGCCTCAATCACATTCGCGGGAGTGGCCAAGTTGAGATCACCAAGGTGGAATGGAAAGATGCGGTTTCCCTTGGCACCCCACTCGGCGGCGGCAAGCGACACGGCGAATGCGGTCTCCGTCCCGAGCCGAACGAGTCGTTCAGCAAGTGGTTGCGATGCAAGTGACATGCGGGTTCCTTCCGGTAGATCGGTGCTCTGATCCTTGGCGAGACTGTACAAAATATCAACCTTGGCTGCCACATTTCGGGAATCTTCCGTATGTCGGAAAGTTCGCCCATGGCTGAGTGGTCTACAATTCGCCGATGTCTGTCGTCGAAGAACCCGAGAACACGCTGGCGTCGACTGCATCAAGATCGGCGTCTACAACGCCAATTACCTCTCCATCCAACTCGACCCGACTCGGCCCAGGACTGGCGTGGGGAGTGGTCGGTGTCGTTGCCTTCAGCGTGTCGTTACCTGCCACCAAGTTGGCGATCAGAACACTCGATCCGGTCTTCGTGTCCATCGGCCGAGCAGTCATTGCAGGACTACTCGCCACGATCCTGCTTCGAGCAACGCACGCTGCCCTGCCAACAGCGGATCAACTCCGGCGTTTGGCCGTCGTGTCCGCGGGAGTCGTGTTCGGCTTTCCGCTCTTCACGGGCTACGCCCTCAAGCATGTGCCGTCGGCGCACGGCGCGGTCGTCATCGGCATCTTGCCCGCAGCAACTGCCGTGCTCGGTGTTATTCGAAATCGTGAGCGGCCGAGTCCGGTGTTCTGGTTAGCCGCGCTCGTGGGTTCGGCGATCGTCATCGGCTTCGCGCTGCGCCACGGCACCGGTGGCTTCGAACTTGCCGACCTCATGCTGTTGGGTGCCGTTGCGTGTGCGGCAATTGGCTATGTCGAGGGTGCACGCCTGGCAGCCGAGCTCGGCGGCGCGAGGGTTATCTGCTGGTCGGTGCTGATCGCGCTGCCGTTGACAGTGCCGATCACTGTGTACGCCGGCCTGAGCAACGGCGTGCATGGCAACACTTCGTCGTGGTTGGCGCTCGTGTACCTCGGTGTCGTCAGCATGTTCCTCGGGTTCTTTGCCTGGTATCGCGGTCTGCACGAAGGTGGCGTTGCCCGCGTCAGCCAAGTGCAATTGGCTCAGCCAGGTCTGTCACTCATCTGGGCAGCACTGTTACTGCATGAGCATCTCGACGCCGCGGGTGTATTGGCCACGGCAGCCATCGTCTCGTGCGTTGCCGTTGCACAGCGGGCGCGTATCGACTCACATACGGCGAGTTGACGACGGCTGGTAGTCAGATCGCAGAAGATGCTCGCGGCTGCAACCAGGAGACCGCACCGCGGGCGGCAGCAACGCCTGTACTGAAGCACGCTTGCAGAAGGTAACCGCCGGTGGGTGCCTCCCAATCGAGCATTTCGCCCGCGATGAACACCCCCGGCTTGCGGTGCAGCATGAAGCGATCATCGATTTCATGGAACGCGACGCCACCGGCAGTCGAGATGGCGCGATCGATTGATTGTGTGCCCGTGAGCCGTAATCGCATTGTCTTGAGTTGGTCCGATGGCGTGTTCGTCTCGCGCATGAGCGCAATCGCGACCGGCTGGAGTCCGGCGCGGCGAAGGCGCGTTGATACCGAATCGCCAGCGCGGGTCTTGTCGAGTCGGACTCGGAGCTGCTCGGCGGACAGGTCTGGATGCAGATCGACGATGAGATCAACGTGACCGTCTCGAGCGATTGCGTCTCTAGCTTGCGCACCGACCGCGTAGACAGCGCCACCCTCGACGCCTGTTGCTGTGATCATCGCCTCGCCGCGGGCGTTGGCGCCCACGAGGCTGAGGCCGACATTCTTTAACGGCACACCAGCGAAGCGTTCGCGAAATGACTCGGACCACTCAATGATGAACCCGCAGTTAGCCGGTCGCAACGGCGTGACCTCCACGCCGAGACCTCGAAGTGTTGGCACCCACGCCGCGGTCGAGCCGGTGCGTGGCCAACTCGCGCCGCCCAAGGCAAGAATTGTCGCGTCGGGTCGAAGTGTGAGTTCGCCGTGCGGGCCCTCGGCGAGCAATGCGCCGTCGTGCGTCCAGCCGCGCCAGTCGTGGCGCGTCAGTATCGTGACGTCCAGTTCATTCAGCCGCGCGATCCACGCACGAAGAAGTTGTGTGGCGCGAAATGTCGCCGGAAACACCCGGCCGCTGGAGCCAACAAAGGTGGGTTGGCCGAGTGCGGCGCTCCACGCCCGTAGCGCCGCCGGAGGGAACGCGCCAATCGCACGCTCAAGCCGAGAAGTTGCGTGGCCATATCGGCTGATGATCTGATCGACCGGTTCGCTATGGGTGAGGTTCAAGCCACCACGCCCGGCGAGCAACAGTTTGCGACCAACCGTTGGCATGTGTTCGATGATTGTCACCTGCCAGCCAGCGGCGGCCAATGTCTCGGCGGCGATCAGCCCTGCGGGTCCGCCACCGACAACGACCGCGAACGGAACGACCACGGACGGAACGACCCCGGACGCAACTACCACGGACGGAACGACCACGGACGCAGGTGGGCTCACGCCGTCAGAGTAACGCCTTGTAACTCGAACAAACTTGCATCGACAACGATGACGGCTGGCAACGATGATGGCTGGCAACGATCATGGTCGGCAGGCATCGTGAGCAGGACTATGGTCGGGTGTGGGTCCGGGTTTACCCACGGGCGGACATGGGTAGAACTTGGGACCTTAGGCCCTATTTGCAACGAACGTAATTTGTTACAAAGGGTCCATCTACTAGAAGGAGAACACACATGAAGCGAGGAATTGTTGTGTTTGCAACAGGAGCATTGGCCTTTGTCGGCCTTGTCGGTTGTTCAAGCAGCAGTAAGACCGTCACAACATCTGGCGGCGGCGGAGTTACCGTCCCCGTAGCCACTGGAACGCCAGTCGCAGTGACGGCAGGCGACACGAACGACACCACACAGTTCCTCAAGGCCGATCCGGTCACGGTTGCGGCTGGATCCACGACGTTCACGTTGACCAACACCGGCACCAAAAAGCACGAGATGGTCGTGTTGAAGACCGATGAGGCAATCGATGCGCTCAAGATTGACGCTGCGACGAACAAGGTGAGCGAAGACACCACCGTTGGCGAAGTTGGCGAGACCGACATCGGCAAGACCGGAAGCGTCACCCTCGACCTCAAGCCCGGCAAGTACATCTTGGTGTGCAATATCGAAAAGCATTACGGCCAGGGCATGCGCGTTGCCTTTACGGTCACGGGATGAAATGGCCCCGAGCCATCGTCAGTGGTGTGGTCATCGTTGTCGTGGCCTTTGCTCTGCTCGTCGTGATTCCTGACCTCATCCTTTCGCAGGTCACGAACTTCGAGCGGGGAGGTCGCGTCGCACTCGCTACTGGGTGGTTCGCCGCCGCACTCGTTGGACTGCTCTGGGGGCTTCGCCGCCTCCAGAGCCGTCACATCATTTGATGACGACGTCGCTACCGATTCCCGACGCCGCATGGCTGTGGGAAAACGAACCGTGCCGGGCTGCATGCCCGGTGCATACCGACGCGGGTGCGTACGTCACAGCGATTGCCGAGGGCAGATTCCGCGAGGCGTACATGATTGCCCGCGGTCCCAATCCCTTTCCATCGATCTGCGGTCGGGTGTGCGCCGCGCCGTGTGAGACGGCATGTCGGCGGGGAAAGATCGATGCCCCAGTATCGATCCGGGCCCTGAAGCGATTCGTGAGCGAGCGTTATGGCGTCGAAAGCTTTGCTGGTGCCAGCGCGTGGCATGAGGGGCACGGACCTGTACCTCCCGCGACGGGCGCGTCAGTTGCGATTATCGGTGGCGGTCCGGGCGGACTCGCCGCCGCCCACGATCTCCGTCTGGCCGGTCATCCGGTCACGATTTACGAAGCAGAGTCACGCCTCGGCGGGATGATGGTACTCGGCATTCCGGAGTACCGGTTGCCGCGACCGCTCATCGAACGCGAAATCGACGCGATCCTCGAACTCGGTGTCGATGTCCGGCTGAATTGTCGAATTGGTCGCGACGTCACCTTCGACGAGCTGCTTGCCCAGCACGCAGCGGTGTTTGTCTGTGTTGGAACCGGTCGTGGCCGTAGCCTCGATATCCCTGGCAATGACTTGGATGGAGTGTTCAAGGCCGTTGAGTTCCTCCTCAATGTGAATCGTGGATTCCGCGTCGATCTGGGCGAGCGAGTCGTCGTGGTTGGCGGCGGCAACGTTGCCTTCGATGCAGCGCGAACCGCGCTGCGCGCGGCCGCGAACGACGAAGCGGCACCAGCGCCTGTGGTGCTGGGTACCAGCGCCGCGGACGACGCCCGCCGAGGGCTGACAACAACTCTCGATGCCGCGCGAGCTGCAATTCGCGCTGGCGTGCTGCACGTCACTGTGGTCGCGCTCGAGTCATTTGCGGAGATGCCCGCCGCGCTCGAAGAGATCGAGGAAGCTGAATCCGAGGGGATTCACATCGTGTATCGCCGTGGACCTCACCGCATCGTCGGCGATGGACGCGTCACCGGCCTAGAGACGATTGAGGTTGTTTCGGTGTTCGACGATCAGCATCGTTTTGCACCTGTGTTTGCACCCGGAACTGAATCGATCATTCCTGCCGACACCGTGATCTTGGCCGTGGGCCAATCGCCCGACGTCGAGTTTCTCGGCGAGGGAACCACCGACCGCAATCGCTTCGGTGGTGTTGCCGTCGACACGACGTTGCACTCGAGCCATCCTCGGGTGTGGGCGGGCGGCGACGTTGCCTTCGGGCCGCGCAACCTCATCGACGCCATCGCCGATGGGCGCAACGCTGCAGCTTCGATTCACGCGTCGTTGTCCGGCAACCCAATGGCCGCACCCGCCGTCGCTGCCAAAGCGTCGGCAAGCGTGCGCATCGAGCTCACCGCGAAGCCGAACTTTCGGCGGATGGCCACTGGGTACGACGCGATTTCGCGGGTGCCGGTGCCGAGCGTGCCGAACGAGCGTCGTATTGGGTTTGCCGAGGTTGAAACCGGCTACGACGAAGGTCATGCGGTGCTCGAAGGTCTGCGCTGCCTGAGGTGTTTCGACAACATCATGCTCAAACCCGAGCTCTGCATTCTGTGCGGCCTGTGCGTTGATGTCTGTCCGACCAACTGCATCTCAATCGTGCGCGCGGATAACGCCGGGCACGGGACAGCGGCGCAATCAGCGTTGTTGCTCGACGAGGAACTCTGTATTCGCTGCGGGCTGTGCATCAACCGGTGCCCACCATCGGCTCTCTTGATGGTTCATGCCAAGGAGGTTGTTTCATGATCGAACAGCAAACCGCGAGCGGTGAGCACCTGCGCGATGGTCTTGAACCCGACGTCTACCCCGTGCCGGAAAGTCGCTGGCAACGCATCACGCACACCGACGCGTGGAGGTCGGTGTTTCGTCATCCGCAGCTCGACACACCACGCGGCCGGGCATTGCAGGGATTTTCGAATGTGTTCCTGCATGTGTATCCGGTCAAGGTGCCGCGTCGGGTGCTGCGCCTGCGTTACTCGTGGCGCCTCGGTTACATCGCGACCGTGCTGTTCACGATTCTGGTGGTCACCGGTATCTATCTCATGTTCTTCTATACGCCTTCGGTCACGGCGGCGTATGGCGATATGCAGCAACTCCGCACGGGCATCGGCTTCGGACAACTTGTACGAAACGTGCATCGATGGTCGGCGCACCTCATGGTGCTCGTTGTCGTATTGCACCTGATTCGAGTTTTCTTCGCCGGCGCGTATAAGCGGCCCCGACAATTCAATTGGGTGATCGGCATGGGGTTGTTCGCCATCACGCTCGGCTTTTCGTTCACTGGCTACCTACTGCCATGGGATCAGCTCAGCTATTGGGCCGTCACCGTGGGCACCAACCTGGTGAGCTATGTGCCACTGCTCGGCGGGGTGCTGACGGATCTGCTCATTGGCGGCCCACAGATTGGCCAATCGACGCTGCAGCGTTTCTATGCACTTCACGTCGCGGTGTTGCCGTTGGCGTTGGCAATGATGTTGATGGTGCACATCTGGCGAGTCCGTAAAGACGGCTTCGCTGTGCGTCGCGGCAGTACCGGAGCGTTTGCCGAAGGTGCAACCGATATGGCGCACCTCGATGGTGACGGCGTTGGCGCGAGCGATTCGTCCGATGCTCATGGGTCGGGCGGCGGGGCCACGGCGCCTGCGTTACCCGCGGCTACCGCACTGGCCATCGCAAACGGTGATCGAGTGCGTTTACTTGGAGTCGTCGACCGCGAGTCGGTCACCGCGGAGGAACGTCTCACCGACGACACCGTGTTTGCCTGGCCGCATCTCCTTGTGCGACATGTCGTCGTCGGCCTCGGCACCGTCGCAACTGTGTTGGCACTTGGTGTTGCATTTGCCGCACCGCTTCGTGACATCGCCAATCCCAACCTCACGCCCGAACCTGCCAAGGCACCGTGGTACTTCGTTGGGCTCCAAGAGTTGCTCTCGCATTTCGATCCGCTCATTGCCGGCATCTTCGTGCCAGCCGGCGTGCTGCTCGTCCTCACCCTGTTGCCCTATTTCGATCGCAACCCCTCAACGGAGTCGAAATACCGCAAGGTTGCCATCTCGATTTTCGCAACCATCTTGATCATTGCAGTCGTGCTCACCGTCATCGGTGCCCTCTTCCGAGGACCGGGGTGGGAGTTCGTTCCGCCGTGGAAGCATTCGTACTTGGAGATGTGAGGAACATCATGGCTACAACACGCAGAAATCTGCTCCGCACCGGTTGGAAGCTCGGCGGTGGTCTCCTCACTCTTGCCGCTGGTTGGACCTCATGGGAATTGCTCCGCCCGCTCACCGTCGCCGGCGCGAGCGGCAAGATCAAACTCGGCAGTCCGGCCAACTTCAAACCGGGCACGGCAACGTTTGTGAATCAGGGTCGGCTCTGGGTCTCCAACGCCGATGGTCACCTCTTTGCCATCTCACAGAAGTGTCCTCATCTCGGCTGCCGTGTGCCGTTCTGCGAGAGCTCAGGCCGCTTCGAGTGTCCATGTCACGGATCGGTGTTCGACATTGCCGGCGAGTGGATTACGGGTCCCTCGCCACGCGGTATGGACCAACATCCACTCACCGTCGAAGGCGATGTCCTCGTCGTGGACACCAGCAAGCGCATCAATGGTCCTGACCATGGCGCTGCGGCCTTCCTCACCGACCCGAAGGGCCCGGCCTGCGCCGGGAATGGGTGACTGATATGCCAGAACAGAGAAGTGGCCCAAAGCTCAACGAACCAGAATGGCTGCAACGAAGCCTTGATCGATACCTCGCATGGGGCTTGGTCTTCATGGTGGTGCTCGTCGTCGCCTTTCCGCTGTATCGCCTCCGTGAACCAACACTGCGTGCGGATGCAACCGCTGAGCAACAGAAGAACTATGAAAAGACCGGCGGAGAATTGTTCGCCACGAACTGTGCGTCGTGCCACGGCAAACAAGCCTCCGGCGGCACCGCGCCAACCTTGAATTCGAAGCAGTTCCTCACCACAACGAGCAACAATCAGATGGCGCTAATCATTACCGGTGGTGTGTCGGGCTCGTCGATGTCGGCGTGGTCGCTCGATTACGGCGGCTCGCTGACGGATGAGCAAATTCGCCAGATGGTCACCTATCTGCGCACGCTCGAACCCAACGCTCCGAGCATTCCTGACTGGCGCACCGGGGCCAAGGCACCCTGATTGCAACATCGACGGTGGGGGACCTCCCGCCCCATCGTCGATGGCATGACGAGGTTAATCCCGCAGGATGGTCAGGACGGCTGACGCAGTTGGTTCGCGGGTGCCCAGCAACTGTGGGTGCCGCTGCAAATACGTTCGGGTAGGCGCACGCGTGCGATCGGCCCACCGGCGATATCTTGCGCGGCGAAAATTTGGCACTCCGACGTGTCGTTGTTCATGTCGGTGGTGAAAGTGACGACGTAGCCGTCGTCTTCAGCAGTGGAGCCGATCCGCGGTGCCATTGGTGACTCGCTTGCGTAGACACCGTCGTCGAACTTGTACTCATCGACGTTTCCCGTGTACGTATCGAACTTGGTGAGGCCGTTGAACAAAAACCAACCCGGCTTGCCGGTTACTGCGTAGGTGTAGCGATACGGCTGGCCGCCGTAACCGCCATTGATCGTGCCGAACTCGAGGATTCGTTCGTCGAGACGTTCTTCAGTTGTGCGTCCCGTGCGAAGGTTGAAACGCCAACGATGCGGATGGGGTTGCATGCGTGCGAGGTCGAGGAAGCGGAACATCTGCTCGAACTCGGTGTCACCCGGAGCGGACTTCGGGCTGGGATGCGTCTGATAGAAACCGTCGAGCACGACCTCGTCGCCGTCTTCGAACGCGTTGATCCAGTGCAGCACGTACGTTGGGTCGGCCTCGAACCAGCGGATGTCTCCAGCGCCGCCTCGGCGCGGCACGATCGCAAACCGCGTGGGCATGTCCGCGTGATAGCGCACCGCGTAGACGTCGCGTGTCAGGAGTTGAGGATCCCAGAACATCGGGCAGTCGTTGAGGATCGCGTAGTTCTCGGTGAAAGCCATGTCATGCGGTAGGCGAGGGCCCGGCAGCGGAATTGGTGTGTAGTGCACCAGCACGTTGTTCGCATCGACGACGCCGTAGTGCATGAATGGCGCTTGGGTGGAGTAATTGAAGAACAACATTTCACCGGTTCGTTCATCGACCTTGGTGTGCGCCGATACTCCATCTGCCGGAAACCTGCCACCCCAGGATTCACGACCGAGATCTGCCAACGTGATCGGGTCGTGGCGATACAGATCAGCGCATTGATAAAAGCTCGTCTTGGCAACGCCGGCGTGCACCACAACGTCGGTGCTCGATGCATCTTTGAGTCGTGTGCGTGCGCCCCAACCGTCGGTGCGTAACGAACGTTGTGGACTCTCGGCGAGGCCTGCCCATAATGCGTGACCGGCCTCGTTCTCGTCGTGAAGGCCGAGGGTGCGCACAAATCGGTTTGCGTAACGCGCTGTGCCGTCGCTGAAGCTGATCGAGTGCAACATGCCGTCGCCATCGAACGGGTGATAGCGCCCGATCGACTCGTGCACCGGGTTCTCGGTGTTGCGCAAATACACCCCAGCAAGGTCGCGGGGGATGCGGCCGGAGACGACTAGATCGTCGGCGCCGTACGACGCGTCGTACTCGGTGAAGTTCGGCTGCCACGCCCCGGTGCGGTACGGGTGGGCATCGTGCGGGCCGAGCGTGCTTGCCAGCGTGCTGACGATCGAGAAGGTCATCGTGTCACCATTGCTGTTCAGAGTACCTGCGATGGCGCGACGCCTCGAACGCAGGTGCAACACTTGCGCGATGAGCTACAACTCCACTGGTCTTGTCGTGCACGATGCCGATGCGCACGTGATGGAGACTCCCGGCTGGTTGCGTGATCACGCCGACGCTGCTCTTCGTGATCGCATCGATGCTCTTGCGTATCAGGGAGGTAACGAACTGCGTCAGACGGGTGACCCTGATGAGCAGCAGCGAGATCTTGCCGCCTCGTTCGACAATTTGGCGGCCCGACATCAGTCGCGCGAATACCGCGCTGTCGAAGCCGAGGAGATCATGCTTCGCAAGAACTTTGCAGCGACCGGATCGTTCATTGCGAGCGACCGACCACGAGCGCTCGACCTGCTCGGTTTTGCGAGTCAGCTCATGTTCAACACCTTCCACAATTCGCGACTGCATGATTGGGAGCACTCCGGAGACATCGCGTTCGCGATTGGAGCGGCACGTGCCCACAACCGGGCGATGCTCGAGTTCTGTTCGGTTGATGATCGCCTACTCCCGACGATGTACGTGCCACTTGCCGATCTCGGTCAGGCGGGCACGTTGGCCACGGAGGCGATCGCCATGGGCGCCGCCGCGTTGCTCGTTGCATCCGGATGTCCGCCGCAACACTCACCAAGTCATCTTGAACTCGATCGAGTCTGGGCTGCGGCGAGCGAGGCGCGCATACCGATTGTGTTTCATGTTGGCGGCACCGGCGCGTTGATCGATCCGAACTACTTCCTCAACGGGCTCCCGGTGCCTGCGGACTTTCACGGTGGTGCTGAGAACTTTCGCTCGGTGGATTACATGGGCATTCCCGTGCCTCCTGCTCAGACGCTGGCAACAATGATCTTCGACGGCGTGTTGGAAAGGTTTCCCAATCTGCGCATCGGCGTCATCGAGCAGGGTGCGATTTGGGTACCTTCATGGATGCGCCAAATGGAGGCAGCCTTCGACGCCTTTGTTCGTCATGAAGACCGCTTGCAGCGGCTCTCTATGCGTCCGAGTGAATATGTGCGTCGTCAGATTCGGTTCACGCCCTACCCAACCGAAGACGTTGGTTGGATCATCGAGCAGGCCGGCCCCGAGGTATGCCTGTTCTCGTCGGACTATCCCCATGTGGAGGGTGGTCGGCGGCCGATCGAACGATTCGAGTCGTCGTTGGCGGACGTGACCGACGCGGCGCGCCATCAGTTTTATCACGACAATTTCGTAGACCTGATGGGCTCGGCACTCAGTCACCTGACATCGGTACGAGCGTGAACCATCTCGTGTGACGTAACCAAATAATCACTTATATTTCAGTTTCCGGCCATGTCTGCCGATGATCTTGTTGATGCTTGCGATCCCGGCGGATTCGCTCCTAAAGAGCGAGGTAGACCCGACTGTCCTGTTGGATGGTCTTCCCGACGTTGTGCTCATCATCGATGAAGCGGGTTGCCTGCGTTATGTGAACGCCGCCGCGGAACGCCAATTGCATTGGACCCGTGACAAATGGATCGGCCGTTCAGTGCTCGATCTCGTACACCCCGATGATCTTGCCGGTGCGATGGCATCGATGGGCACAATCCAAGGCAAGGACTATGGAACGCCCGTCGAGGTGCGTGTTTGCGATGCTGACGGCAAGTGGCATTGGATGGAAGTGGTGGGTGCAAACCACCTCCACGACGCAGAGATCGCGGGTTTGGTACTCGTGGTTCGCGACATCACGCAGCGCCGCATTTGGGAGATTGCTGGTGCCGACGTTGCCCGCTTTCAGCAGGTGATTCAACACTCGCCATCGATCACGATGTTGCTCGACAACGATGGTGTTGTGACGAGTGTGAACGGCGCGTTCACGCGCTTGCTTGGATTCGATCCGTCGATTGTGATCGGAGAGCCGCTGGTTACCTTCGTCGCTGACGACTCGTTAGGGGTGCTGCGCGACGCGCTGACGAAGTTGGGTCGTGAGCACCACATCGTGTCGATCGAACTGAACATGAAGCGTCTTGACCGAGATGAAATTCGCGCGATCCGGTTCGAACTCGCCGACCTACGGAGCGATCCGGTTGTGGCTGGCATCGTTGTGTCTGGGTACGACGTCACCGAGCTGCAACGTGTTCGTCATGAGCTCGAGACCATGGCGAGTCACGATGCGTTGACTGGTCTCGCCAATCGAGCGTTGCTGCTGACGTGTCTCGACAACCATCTCGAAGTCGATCGTTCCGTCGCTGTTGTCTTCATCGATCTCGATCGATTCAAACCAGTAAATGATCTCTTTGGTCATGTCACCGGCGACGAGCTTCTACGTGAGGTGGCCTCGCGTCTCGAGCAAGTCGTACGGCCGGGCGACATGGTGGCCCGTGTCGGCGGCGATGAGTTCGTTGCGCTTGCACCCGGCGTCGGCGTATGGGCGGCGGCGTCGGCGCTCGCCGAACGAATCGAGTCCGCCCTTTCGCAGCCGTACGACCTTGCTGTTGGCCCTGTCAAGATCGGTGCCAGCGTTGGTGTTGCGATTTCCGATCCTTTCTCGACGGTCGCGAGTCTGCTCGCCGACGCCGACGTGAGAATGTACGAGGCGAAGTCTGATCGCCGTGGCATGACCACCAGCGCGACGGTGGAACGTCGGCGCAGCGCGACCGAACGTCGCCGACTGGCCGACGAATTGACGGCAGGCCTTGGTCGAGGCGAGGTCGTAGCGTTTCTTCAACCGATCATGGATCTCGCGTCCGGAGACCTCGTCGGCCTCGAGGCGCTGGCGCGTTGGATCCACCCCGCGCTTGGTGTGTTGACGCCGGGCTCCTTCATGGATCTTGTGGAAGACGCCGGTCTCGATCTGCGGTTTGGCGCAGCGGTGCTTGCGTCGTCCTGCAAGACGATGAAGATCCTGGCCGCGCACGGTGTGCACATTCCCGTGGCTCTCAACCTGTCGATTGGTCAACTCGCCAGTCCCGGCCTGTGCGAGCACATGCAAGAAGTGCTCGACGCTCACGGTTTGGAGATGAACCAGTTCGTCATCGAAATCACCGAACGCGCGACGTTGACGCGTCACGCCTCGATCGGTATGTCGTCGCCCGACGAGACCTTGCGCGAACTGCACGCGGCTGGCGCACGACTCAGTCTCGATGATTTTGGCACCGGCTTCTCATCGCTCACGCATGTCCGTCGCTTTCCGTTGGCGTCGCTCAAGGTTGATCAGACGTTTGTGGCCGGCATGTGTGATCACCCCGAGGACCGCGCCGTGGTGGAGGTTGTGGTTGGGCTCGCCCGGGCACTCGACCTCGACGTTGTGGCCGAGGGCGTCGAAACGTTTCAACAGTGGGACATGTTGCGCCTCATGGGCTGCGACCAAGCGCAAGGCTTTCTGATTTCGCCGCCACTCGCTGCCGAGGCCGCCGTGCGTTGGATCTTGTCGCACTTGGGCTCGCGCGTGGTCGTCGTCTGATAGCAATTGCCGCTGACGTAGGGCGAGCTACAGCGCGTTGCCGGTGATCCGGCCGATCCCGAGCGAGATGGCCAATGCCAACGTGCCGCCAATGAACACCCGCACGGCGGCACGCCGCTGAGGAGCCCCTCCGAGCTTGGCACCAACGGCACCGAGCACCACAAGGCCGACGATTGTGACCGACATCGTGAGCCACACGCGCATCGCCGTTGACGCGAGGATCACGATGAGGATTGGTAACGACGCGCCGGTCGCGAAGCTGATCGCGGAAACGACGCTCGCTTCGATGGGCTTCGCGAGGTTGTCAGGGTCGAGGCCGAGCTCATCGCGCACATGAACTGCGAGCCGATCTTGAGTGGAGAGCTCATCGGCAACCTTTCGTGCCAAACCCTCGCTGAGTCCGCGTTGGCGGTAGATCTCCACGAGTTCTTCGTGCTCTGCGTCGGGGGTTGCTTCAAGCTCGAGACGCTCTCTTGCGATATCGGCGCGTTCGCTATCGAGTTGTGAACTGACCGACACATATTCGCCCGCGGCCATCGACAACGCGCCAGCTGTGAGACCAGCGATGCCCGCAACGAGAATCGTTGAGCGGCTACTGCCCTGCGCCGCGGCGACGCCAACCATCAGACATGCGGTGGAGATGAGGCCATCATTTGCGCCGAGCACGGCGGCACGCAGCCATGCGGCGCGATTTCCGAGGTGACGTTCAGAGGACTGGTGGACAACAATCGGTAGTGGCCCCGGCATGTCATTGAGTATGACGCACGTTTACGACGAAAGTGATGGACCCTGTCTGTTCACATCATTGGTCAGTTCACATCATTGGTCACTTACTCGTGAGCCATGCAACCAACCGAGCGTCGCCCAACAGCTTCTTTGCGAGTTTTGGCCACGCGTTCTCGATGTCGGTTCGCTCGCGGGCACCCAACGCAATGAGGTCATCAACGCATTCGCCAGACATCGGTATTGCTTGAGCTGCCCGTGTGAACCATTCGTGCGCCAATCCCGCGTCGTGATGCGCACCAAGGGTGTCTTGCAGCGACCGCATCGCATTCGCGAACCGCACTGCCGGCTTACCGACGAGGGGGGCAATGGACTCGGCCGAATAGCGGCAGCGCTTCGCGCGGATACGAACGCGGTGGAGGGCGTCGTGCGAGGGATGCTTGCCCGCGGCACGAACAGCTTTGACGAGAGACTTCCACGAGCGACGGGTGAGGCGCGCGCCTACCCTGGCGGCCTGATCACGTAGCTGCCGGTGATGTTCGCTACTGAATGGCGGCTGCTTGGCCGCGACGATCAGGTCGTCGATCAGCTGGTCATACCGATCCGATCGCATATCGGTCAGAAGTGTTCGTCGAGCGTTGTCGCGTTCGACCGCCAGTGCGTGGAGAAGCAGTTCGACGACAGCGGTGTGTCGCTGCGCGAGAAGCGGTTGTTGCATCTGCAATCGATCTGCGAGAACGTCGCACTCGCGAACCGTGCCGAGCGAAGCACCGAGCCACGCCAGTTCGGCGCGAAGTGCTGATGTCCATTCCGGATCTAGAAACGGCGCGAACGTGCGCAGGTGCGATCGAAGCTGGCGGGTAGCTACTCGGAATGCATGAAGGCTCTCAGGGTCGTCACCGATTCGGACCCCGGCATCGTTGTGCACAATCGCCACGACGCTTGCGGCCAACGCAGTGCGAACCAACGTTCGCGTCGTCGGGTGGGACTTCTTCTTTACGAAGAGGTCGTGCCGTACAACGTCGGGCGGGGCTGCGGCCGCCGCGCCGAGCGCGCGGACCAGCTTGGGTAGCGGTGGTTCCGGTTCGGCACCGGCGCCTACGAGCCGCTTGGTGATTTCATCAAAAACGCTGATGCCGTGAGGATCCTGGCGGCGGAGTTCAACTTCGATCTCGCGAAAGGTGGTGTTGTCGTGCGGGCCATCGTGCACGGTCACCGTGTCGTCAACGACCTCCGCGACGAGTTCGCCATCGAATCCAGCAACCTCAATTTTGGTGCGCGATGTGTGGAGCATCGCGACGCGTATCAGTGGCTGTGAACGGCAATAGGCGCGTACAAGATCGGCCGCATCGGCGGGCACCTGATCGGCTGGTCCGTCCAATGAGATTTCGTTGCGCACGAGGGCGCGCGCAGTGTGCGTAACGGGAAGCTTCAGTGTCCACGGCTGGTGCATGTACTCGTCTCGGTGCCGCAGCGTGATGCCCGCCCGTGCGAGGGCGAGGTCGGCCGTGTCGAAGTACGTTGCATCGAGTACCTCGTGCCGTGGCTCATGGGTTGTCGACGTTGGCGTGATCCGATCGAGATTCGGCATGCAAAACGAGGTCGAGGCGATGAGCTTCGCCTCATGTTCGAGGTTGGTGCGCGGGTGACCGCTTTGCATACCGCCATCATCGCCGATAGCGCCGCGTAATGCTCGCCGCGTATTGGGTGACGGCTCTTGCGTGACTCGGCTATTCGAGGTCGGCGGGGTTCGGTTGATCGATGAGTTGGTAGTAGGTCTTCATCGCGCTGCCGATCGTGGGGAAGAATCGGTCGTGCCCGATCTTGTCGTAGAGACCATATGAATGCAGACGGTCTTTGGTTTGCCCCTTCATCTCGGCCACAGCCATCACAATGCCGCGAGCGTCGAGTTCATTGAGAAACTCAGTGAGCATCTCGGCAGCGGTGGTGTCGACATCGGTAATCGGTTCGGCGGCGAGCACAAACCATTGAATCGACGCGGCCCGGTCGTCGATTGCTCTGCGTGCAGTGGCCGCAAAGAAATCGGAGTTGGCAAAGAAAAGTGGCGCATCGAAACGGAATAACACGAGACCCGACGCTTGTACAGCGTCGGCATGACGGCTCACGTCGTGGTATCCCTTGACGTCGTGGATGCGCCCGAGCACCGCGCTGTTCGGCCGCCAGGCACGTCGTAAGAAGTCGATCACCGCGAGGGCGATGGCGACACCGATGCCGCGAAGGGGTCCCAACAACGCGACGCCGATCGTGGCCGTTAAGGACAGAACGAGCTCGGTGCGACGGACATGCCAGAGCCAGCGCAGTGAGAGCACATCGGCGAGACCGAGAGCTGCCGCAACCAGAATCGCACCGAGGGTCGCGTTCGGAAGATTTCGTAGCGCCCCGTGAGCCGTGACGACAAGAACGATGATCGCCACAGCGCCGGTGACGCCAGTGACTTGACTACGCGAACCATTCGCTTCGGCCACGACGCTTCGACTCGCGGATCCACTGATCGGGAAGCCTTGAAACAATCCGGCCGCGATATTCGCTGCGCCGATCGCCACCATTTCCTGGTTCGGGTCGACGTGATCGCCGTGTTTCATCGCGAACGATCGTGAGATGGGTGCGGTGTCAGCAAGCGTGACGAAGGCGAGGCCAGCTGCAGCTAGCACGAGCGTGGCGAGGTCGTGGAGACTCACGTTTGGAATGGACATCGCGGGGAAGCCGGCCGGCACTTCGCCGATCACGCTGACACCGTGTTGCGTCAGACCGAACGCGACGACCGCGACAAGAGAACCAACCACCACGAACGCCACTCCCGGCAACCTGGGGAACCAGTGGCGTAGCGCGACGATCAGTACCACAGAGACCAGACCAATCGCGGTGGATGGGCCGCCGGCATCACCGTGGTACACGCCCCGAATAAACGACCAGAGCTCGCGAGGAACCGAACCGCCCGCAGTTGCGAAGCCGAACAACTTCGGTAGCTGGCCGCAGATGATGATGATCGCGACACCGTTCAGGTATCCGATACGCACAGGCTTGGAGAGCAATTCTGCAACCGTGCCGAGCTTGGCGATGCCGGCCGCAAGGCAGATGAGACCCATCAGCACCGCAAGCGTGCTCGCCAGCGCGATAGCGCGAGCCGGATCAGGATTGGTTGCAAGGAGTGGGGCGATGACGGTGAAGATCATCGGGCCCAGCGTCGAATCAGGCCCAACGACAAGAATGCGTGACGGCCCGAACAGCGCGTATGCCAACAATCCGGCGGCAGTTGTGTACAAGCCGACCGCTGGCGGTAGTCCGGCGAGGCCTGCGTAGGCCATGCCCTGGGGCACGAGCAGAGTGGTGAGAACGAGTCCGGCAACAATGTCGTAGCGCAGCCACGAACGTTGGTAGGTGCACAGCAGTGAGACGCCCGGCAGCCAACGATGGGTGCCCGCGACCCGTGTGCCGTTGTGTTCGGTCATGTCAATGCGAGCGTAGCCCGGCACTGTGATCACTACGATCAATGACTTCATGCGCATTCTGCACACCAGCGACCTGCATCTTGGTCGAAGCTTTGGGCCCGTATCGCTCGCCTCCGATCAGGAAGCGTTTGTGCTGTGGCTGGTCGAGGTAGTGCGCGACGAACAGATCGATCTCGTCGCCATCGCCGGCGACTTGTACGACCGAGCGATTCCACCTGCTGACTCGGTGGTGCTGATGCGCGAGTTGTTGTTGCAGTTGCGCTCGTTCGGCGTGACCGTTGTTGCGATCGCGGGCAATCACGACGGTGCCGAACGCGTCTCGGCATATGACGGCTTGCTCGACGCGGCCTCGGTCTATCTCCGCGGTGGTTACGCGCGGGCGGGTGGTGTGCTGACATTGCAGTTCAACGATGGCCCGCTCGACATCGTTGCGGTGCCGTATCTCGACCCGATCCTGGCGCCTGCCGAACTCGTCGTTACCGTCTCTGATGGCGAGCCGGAGCGAACACGTCGAACGCATCAGAGCGTGCTCGTCGACGCGCTTGGCGCTGCATCGCAGCATCGGTCGTCAGCGCAGCATCGATCGTCACCCCGCTCGATCGTCATTGCGCACGCATTTGTGACCGGGGGAGAGGTGTCCGAATCTGAGCGGCTCCTTACCGTTGGCGGCACCGGACAAGTTGACATCTCGATCTTCGAGGGCCATTCGTACGTCGCGCTCGGCCATCTGCACCGTCCACAGCAGGTCGGTTCGACCACTCGTCGGTACTCGGGCTCGCCATTGCCATATTCGTTCAGCGAGCAGCATCTGAAACAGATCGTGATCATCGATCTCGATGTCAACGGCGTGTGCGACGTGCGCGAGATCACCGTGCCCGTCGGCCGAGCGGTCGCCACGATTTCCGGCACGATGCACGAGCTGTTGGAGTCGGCGCAGCACGAAATAGTAGCCGATTGTTTCATCCGCGCGGTCGTGACTGATACTGGTCAGGTCATCGACGCAAAGTCGCGTCTGCGCGAGCGATTTCCATTCGTCACCGAGGTGCTGTTGCAACCACCGGTGGCGTCAGGTGATCGCGACGGGGCCGTTGGCCCCACCGAACGAGCGCAGTTGTCGCCGTTGGTTGCGGCGGAGGCGTTCTGGCTCGACGTCACCAGCGAGGCACCCGACGACTCGGAACACGCCCTGCTTGAATCGATTCTCACTCGCGCCACTCTCGAGGCAAACGCACGATGAGGCCGCTGCATCTGCGCCTTGCCGCGTTCGGTTCATACCCCGCACATGAGTCGGTCGACTTTGTCGCCCTCGCGGTGCATGGCCTGTTTGTGGTCAGCGGTCCCACGGGCAGCGGCAAGACAACGTTGTTCGATGCGATGACCTACGCGCTCTACGGGTCGTTGCCGGGCGATCGCCCCGACGACGTTCGTTCGCATCACGCTGCGAGCACCGTCGACACCGAGGTGGAGCTGACGTTCGAGGCTGAGGGTCGCACCTATCGGGTGAGACGTACGCCGAAACAAGATCGCCCGAAGGCGCGCGGCACGGGCACGACAACTGTTGCCGCAACGGCGCAGCTATACGAAGTGACGCCGACCGGAGACGTGGCCCTGGCCAACGGCAAGCGCGATGTCGATCCAGTATGCGCCGAACTTGTGGGACTCAACTGCGATCAGTTCCAGCGTGTCGTGCTGCTGCCGCAAGGCAAGTGCGCACAGTTTCTACTGTGCAAGTCCGATGAACGACAGGCGTTGCTGCAGCAGTTGTTTGGGACGCGGCTGTTCGAGCGGGCCACGCAACTTGCCCAAGATCGAGCAGCTGAACTTCGTCGCGATCTGGCCGAGCGTGATGCAGAAGCGGATCGCCATCGTAAGAACGCGCTCGACGGCGTTGCGCTGCTCGCCGGAGAACTGATCGTTGACGCAGACTCCGGGGAACACCTCGAGGCCGCCGCCGATCTCGATATCGACGCCATCGAAGTGCTCATCGCGACGCTGACCCCCCTGTTGGCGAGTGAACGCCGCCGCCTCGATGACCTGTCACTTCGATCTTTGGCGGCATCGGCTGCACTTGCTACGGCCGACTCGGTTGCCGCGCAGTGGCGCGAGCGCGAACGGTTGAACGATGAGCATGCTGAACTTGAGGCTCAACGCGCTGACGTTGAGTTGCAGCGCGTGCGACTTTCGGCGGCCGGTCGGGCCGCGCCAGTCGTAGCCGCCGATTCGCGCGTCGCTGTCGCGCGAATTGACCTCGAGCGTAATGACGAACGACTTCGCGACGTGGTGGCCGACCTCGAAACTGATTTCGAAGCGCTTGGTCTTGATCGCCGGCCTTCCACCGCAACCGGTGCGGTGGCCCAATTGGCCATTCGAGAGGCGCGTGTGTCGGCAGACGAGCAGCGCCTCGACGAGTTACACAACGCCGAGGACGTCGCCAATCATCTCGCCGCTGAGCTTGCCACTACGACAGCGGCCGTCGAACAATTCGACGTCGTTCTGGCGGAGATTTCCCCCGAACAGCAACGCCTGCAAACGAGGGTGGATGAACTTCACGTCGTTGCTGGCGGTGTCGAACAGTTGGAACGCGCCGCTGAACATTCCAAAGATCTGGTCGAGCGCGCCGAAGAGCAAGCATCCGACGAGCACTCACTTCGTCAGGCCAACGAAGCGGCCACGGTGGCGCTTGCTGATCGGCTACGAATCACGGCGGCATTCATTGCCGATGCAGCGCCGCGCCTCGCCGACGAACTGACTGCCGGCCAACCGTGCCCGGTGTGTGGCAGCACTGAGCATCCAACCCCGGCTGCGCGGCACGCCCACGAACCGGTGGGACGTGACGAACTCGACCGTGCCGTCGAGGCGTCGCAGCGGGCCGACGCGAGTGTTCATACGCTGGCCGTGCGGTTGGGTGAACATCGGCGTGTTCTCGGCGATCGTGCCGACGACGCGTTGAGTTCCCTGCGCGACGAGTATGTCGCTCACAAAGCGTTGCTCAGCGCGGCGCGTCAGGCTGTCGCGGAGCTGACGCAACGACGGGCCGAGCTCACGAAGCTGGAGGACGCCGGTCGAGATGCGCTTGCACAGCGCCAGCAGCTCATCACTGACTCAGCCGGGACCACGGGCGCGTTGGCCGGCCCAACGCGAGAGGTGGAACGGTTGAGGGCAGAGGTCGGCGACATCGATGCTGAAGTCGTGGCGCGCCAACGCGTTGCACTTGCAGCTGCGAAGTCTGCTGTCTCGCTGCTGGCCGCGACAGAGAGTGAACGCGAGGGAGTGCTTGGCGTGCTCAAGCACGTCGAACAGCAATGCGCCGCCGCGCTGATCGAAAGTGGCTTCGCCAGCACAACCGAGGCGCGCGCCGTGGCGATGCCTGCAGATGAAATTTTTGTGACCGAACGCAAGCTCGCCGAGTGGCAGCAGCGATGTGTGGAAGTCGATATTCAGTTGACCAAACTGCGCGAGGTTGATCTCGGCGAAGTTTGCCCAGACACGCAACACCTCCGGCTCGAGGCCGAGGCACTTGTCGGCGAGTCACGCGTGGCCACGAACCTGCAGTCTCAGCGCGATCTGCGCCTCAATGATGCGAATGTTGCGGTGAGCCTGTCACGCGCGGTCTTCAATGATGCCGAGGACCTACGCGCCGCTCGCGCCACCGCTGAACGAGTCGCCACCATGTGCGTGGGGCGAAACCGCATCAACGTTGCACTCGAGACTTGGGTACTCGCCGGCGAACTCGAACGGGTCACCCATGCCGCCAACGTGCACCTCGAGCGCATGACCCGCGGCCGTTATCGACTACAGCGTTCGGGCGACGCCGACGATCGTCGGCGGCGTGGTGGCCTTGATCTTGTCGTGCTCGACTCCGATACCGGCAAGCCGCGGGTGCCGGGCACGCTGTCGGGTGGTGAGCAGTTTCAGGCGTCGCTTGCGCTGGCGCTGGGTCTCGCCGACGTTGTGAGCCAGGGCGGTTCCGGCAGTGGCAAGGTCTTCGAAGCGCTGTTCGTCGACGAAGGTTTCGGGTCGCTCGATCCGCAGGCCCTCGACGAAGCAATTGATGCATTGCACGAGTTGCATGCAACGGGCCGCATGGTTGGCGTGATCACTCACGTCGAAACGATGAAGCAGCAACTACCGATCGGTATTGAGGTACTCGTGCGAGCCGATGGAGTGGGTTCGACCTTGCGTCAACCCTGAGGGCATCGGATACGTCTCGGGTGACAGCCGCCGGACTCGTCAGACGTGACGTTTTTGACTGCATCGCCGCAGTTCAGCGCCGCAGTTCAGCGCAACAGTTCGTCGAGCATTATCTTCGTACCGAAGCAGCGTTGGCGCGGACATTGGCCCCTCAGTCGCGGTCGCGATCGGCTTGATATTGCTGGAAGAGATCCACAAGGCCATCGAGTGTCGACGGTTCGAGATCGTCGGGCTCGACCTTGCCGGTGAGCTCGATGGTGACCCGCATCTGGCGCACATATTCCGTGCAGCCATCGCACTTACTGAGGTGACGTTCGAGTGTTCGACGATTGGTTCGAGACAGCAAGCCATCGAGGTAGTCGCTGACGAGTTCAACCGCTTGGCGGCACTCAATGTTCGTTCTCGTGAGCTTCACTGGTTGCCTCCTTCGTCAATCTCGTCGAGCGCTGCTCGCACCTTGGCTCGGCCTCGGTGCAACACAACCCGCACGTTGGCCTCGCTGAGACCTAAGAGATCTGCGACCTCTGTAGTGGATAGTCCTTCGACATCGCGCAACGTTACGACTGCCCGTGCCGGCTCGGGCAACTCGCTGATCGTGCGGCGGATTGTGGCGATGACGAGTTCGTTGGCGACTCGGCCGTCGACGAGGTCGGTGAACGACCGGGGTGGCGTCGTCCACATGCCATTTTCGCCAAAGCGGGAACCATCAACGGCGGTCGTAGATTCCGTTGGATCGACCGGCACAGATCGATGCTCACGTGTGCCAATGGAACGGGCGCGGTTGACGCAGATACGCAGCAACCACGTTTTGAAGCTCGATCGTTGCTCGAAACGTTCGATACCGCGAACGACAGCCATCCAGGTTTCCTGGGCAACATCTTCAGCCGTCGAGTAGCTCCCTACGTAGACGCGAGCGACGCGTACAAGGGTTGCGTGATGACGTCGAACGATGTCGGCGAAGGCCTGCTGATCGCCAGACAAGAGCCGGCGCAGGAGTTCAGCGTCGTCCATGTCGGGGGAGTCTACGACGCAATGGCGGCGGTGTCGTCGCTGAGGCAATAGGGCTGGAAAGCCAAGCGCAGGGGTAGGCGGCTGAGCGGGCTCAGATCGGTGTGGCGCGCCTAAGGTTTGACGACGCAAAGGAGATCAACGTGTCGATCAAGGTGTGCATCGCAGGGACAACCGGTTGGACGGGCAGTGTGGTGGCCCGCCACCTGCTGAACTCAGCAGATTTCGAGGTGGTCGGCGCGATTGCTCGGCAAAGCGCGGGACGCGACGTCGGTGAGGTGTTGGGGATGGACCGCGCCGGCGTGGCCATTTCTGCAAGCCTCGCTGACGTGTTGGCGTCGGGGGCGAGGCCCGATGTACTCGTGGACTACACCGACCCAATGTCAGTGAAGGAGCGGACGTTCGAAGCCTTGGCCAATGGCATCCGCGTCGTGATCGGCACGTCGGGCCCAACGGCTGACGATTACGCAGACATCGAGCGCGAAGCCACGGCGCGTGGTCTTGGTGTGGTCGCGGCCGGAAACTTCTCGATCACCGCGGCGCTCGCCAAGCACTTCTCACTGCTTGCTGCCCAGTACTTGCCCACGTGGGAGATCATTGATTACGCGAGCGCCGGAAAGCTTGATTCGCCGAGCGGCACCGTGATGGAACTTGCCGAGACGATGGGAAATATCAAGGCGTCAGAACTGGCGTTGTCGATCGATAAGACCCACGGCGTCAAAGCAGCGAGGGGTGCCACGATCGGCGGAACGCAGGTTCATTCGGTTCGTTTACCCGGCTTCATCATCGCGTTCGAGACGTTGTTTGGTCTGCCCGATGAGCGGCTCACCATCCGCCACGATGCTGGCTCGAGCGCCGAGCCGTATGCAGTTGGCACGCTGCTCGCCGTCACGAAAGTAATGGAGATCAGTGGTCTTGTGCGTGGACTTGACCAACTGCTGTTCGGTGGTTGAACTCGGTGGTTGAACTCGGTGGTTGAGCTCGGCGGCGTTGAGCTCGGTGGCGTCGCGCTCGGTGGGCCCGGATCACCGACGCGATCGTGTGTTGACTGCTCAGGGCTCGCCGATGCAGAGTGCGCCTTTCACGCCGATGGAGAGTTCTTTCTGCGTCGATGACATGACCGCGATGCTGCTGATGTGGTCGACGTAGGCAACCTTGGCCGCCGCGTCGCAGATGTCGAGCGCCGTCTTGATGTCGTCATTGGCGAGCGACGTGGAGATGTTGACGTACGTGCAGCCGCCGATGAGCTCGACCTTGGTGATTGCGGTGTTGGCGGCAGCGGCGGTGACCGTGGCGACGATATCGGTAGGGCATTGGCCCGCCGCCGTGCTGGTGGGTGTTGCAGCTAATGGAGTGGTGTCTGTGGACTGTGCCGCGGTGCCGCCTGGAGCGGAGGTGTCTTGTGAGCTTGCGGCTGGCTGAGACGCATGGCTGCCCGACGACGATGAACTGGCGCAGCCGATCAGTGCAAATGCACAGAGGGTCAGCACTACGGAGGAGCGCGTGAGTCGAATCATTCGGACAAACTAGTGGTCGATCCGCTTGATGAGGTGCCTTTCAGCGCGCTTGTGAGACCTGTCACGCGGCGGCCGGGTGTGCTCACTGCTGCGATGACGGCGGCCTCGGTGCCGATCACGAGGAGCCGTCTCGTGGTGCGCGTCACGGCGGTGTAGAGCAGTTCGCGTCCGATGAGTGGTGAGGTCGCCGGGGGGAGCACCACGACCACCGTGGCATATTCGGAACCTTGGCTCTTGTGGATCGTCATTGCGAATGCGGTGTCGATGTCCTCGAGCTGTGCTGGAGCAAACTCGCGGATCGCGTCGCCCACAGCGAACGCGGCGCGGACGCCGTCGGGATGGGCCACCACGACGCCGGTGTCTCCGTTGGACAGCTGTGTGCGTTGATCGTTGCGTGTGACGAGCAGTGCCCGGCCTGGGTACAAGCGGTGCGATGGCGGGTGGCCGAGCAGCCAGGATTCGATCGTGTGGTTCCACGTCTCGGCGCCAAACGGGCCGTGCCGATGCGCGCACAGCACTCGGCTACCGGCGAGCGCGTGCAGCGCGTCGGCGGCTCGTGACTGCAGTGCCGCGTTGAGTGCCAAGGTGCACGGTGGCAGCACGACATCGCGAATGACGTTCGACAGTGCGGAGCTGTCGAGCGCATTAGTGGTCTCGACAAACGTGAGTATCGGTTCGCCGGAGACGGGATCGCTCGCCCCGGCTCGAAGCAAACCGACAACATCGTTCGGACGATTTTCACGGATGGCATCGGAGAGCGGCGCGATAGGAGATCCGGATTGCTGCCGACGCGGTCGGCGGAGTCGAACGACGTGGCCATGCAGCGGCGAGGTGGAGGCATCAGCTGCCTGCACGATGTCGGCGAGCACGGCACCGACATCGATGCTTTCGAGTTGATCAGGGTCGCCCACGAGAATCAGCGTGGCCTCGGGACGCACCGCCTCGAGGAGCCGGGCCATCAGGGGCAGCGCAACCATCGATGTCTCGTCGATGATGACGACGTCGTGCGGAAGTTGATGCCCGGCGTGGTGCATGAACCGAGTGCGATGCAACCCGAGCGAACCGAGGAGGCGATGCAACGTGGTGGCCGGGAGTTGCTCGAGCTGATCGGCAATGGCCGATGGCAGTGCGGGTGAGCCGTCAGCAGTGGCTGCGGTCGCACCGGTACTGGCAGCGTTTGCCGCGCTGGCGATGGCTTGGCGCAGTCGTGCCGCGGCCTTACCCGTGGGTGCTGCCAACGCAATGTGGAGAGTGCGCTCGCGCTCGGCGGCATCGGCCAACATCACCGCTAGCAGGCGGGCCACGGTGTGGGTTTTGCCGGTGCCGGGGCCCCCGACGATGATGCCGACTCGCGATGACAGCGCCATCACTGCAGCAGCGTGCTGCAGGTTCGGCTCGCCTTCTTCAACAGTTGGCAACAGCCGTTCGAGGAGTGCGTCGGCGGCTGCGGAAAGCACGGTGGGATTGCTGACCGCGGCGCGGGTTCGTAGTGCTGCGGCAACGATGCACTCATCGACCCACTGACGTTGGGTGTAGAGTCGATGGCCGCTGAGTACCAGCGGTTGATCGTTCAGTATCGGCTGTGGGTCGGGCTCGCTCACTACGCGCACCAGGGGGCTCGCCGCGAGTGCGGCCGCCCATTCGTCGGCGTTGGGCCACACCAGCGAATCGAGAATTGTGTCAGCCGTTGGTTGCCCATTTTGGTCGGCGACGGCTTGGGTGGCGACCTCGGCGCGAACCATGTCGTGCACACGTGCGAGATCGATGCACACGTGGCCGTGGAGGGGTGCCCAGAGTGCAAGCGCGGTGCCAAGGACGATGTGATCGTGCGCGATGACGTTTCCGCTCGTGATGACAGTTCCGCTGGTGATGCCGCTTCCGCTCGTGATGACACTTCCCCTTGTAATGACCTGGGTGCCATGAACTTCGGCTGGCCCGAAGACGCCAGCGTCGACCCACGGCTGCAACGACGAAAGCGATGGGGCAAGGGTGGGGATCATTGGTCACTTCCGGTCGCGAAGAGTTCGTCGAGCGCGACGATGGAGGCCGTTGGCGGCCGCCACGAGAACGCGCCGTGGGGAACGCCGTCGGCCAGCGGAGTGTTCGGGCCGACCATGCCGCGCACAAAGAGATAGCCGACTCCGCCGAGGTGTTGGTCGGGGTCGTAGATGTCGCCGAGCCGCCAACGTAGATATCGGTGTACTGCGACCGAATACAGCAGTGCCTGGAGGGGGTAGCGATGGTGCTCCATAGCTGCCACGAGCAGATTGGGCGCGTAGGCGGCCACTGGGTCGGCCGCGCCGGGCACATGGAGTCGATTGGTTTTGTAGTCGATCACGAGGTACCTGTGCGCGTTCCGGTGAGGTATGCGCACAAGTGCGTCGATGGAGCCGTTCATCCATCCACCGACATCGATATCGGCGGCCTCCGTAGCTAACTGTTGCGCGAAGGGTCTGATGACGTCGTCGTTGCTCAGTGTGCGGAGCAACACGTTGGCAATGTCTCGCGCGGGCATGTAGGCGTGTGTGACCGACTCGACGGACGTGGCCGATGTGACGGGTGCGGCAGATGTGGGCGATGCGGCCGATGTGACGGATGCGGCGGATGTGGCCGATGCGGCGGATGTGGCCGATGTGGCAGAGGCGATGGCCATGTCGAAGGTGAGCTCGGCGAGGCGGTCGTGCGGCGAGATATGCGCCAATGACAGCCCGTTGAACAACGGGCCGAGCGGGGTACGCAGCGCCGCCGCAAGGCCGAGTGCAATCTGGTTGACGTCGACCTGTAATCCCGTTCGCGCGGCCTGGTGTTGCAGCAGGCGAATCAAATCGGCTTCGAGTTGATTCGACGTGAAGTCGAGTTCTTCGAGAACCGCGTGGACGAACGTGCCGAACGTGGTGCCGGCAGTGACATTCGCGAGGTGGCCAATCACGCCAGTAGGTGTCGGTGGTGGTGAGACCGCAACCGATGTGAGCGGCGCGCCGACGACGCCGTCTACGGCATCGGTGGGTTCGTCTGATCCGCCGCGTGTGGGATGAAACAGCGTGGCACCCGACATGATTGCATCGTTGGTGCGGGCGTCGATCTCGCCGCTGAGGCGGGTGAACGACCAGCGTCGCCATGCGGGATCGTGGAGCGATCCACGTTGGCCGACCGACGCGGCCCGCAGCGGCAGCGTTGGTGCCGCAGTGTTCCCGCTCCATAGTTCGGTGGGGAGGTGTTCGGCCAACTCGGTGAGGGCAATGGCACCATCGCTGGATTCAGCGATGGTGCGCAGCTGATAGATGATGTCGTCGGGTGACAGTTGTGTGTAGGCAGGTTTGGTTTCATTCCAACCGCCCTTCGGGCCGAGGTGCAGATGCACGCGCGAGTTCTCGATTGGCCCTGCGCCGTTGCGGTCGAGCAACACTCGCGCAAGAGCCGAGGTCGTGGCGTGCTGGGTGCTCGCCCACCACACCTCAAGCCGATGCTGCGCTCGCGTCAGCGCCACGTAGAGCAGGCGCAGATCGTCGCCCTCGCAGTCGGTCTTCGCGTGACGGTGGCGGGCCTTTTGGTCCCGTCGGGATGTGCCATCGGTAGGATCGCCAAGACCTTCATCCCACGGCACGACCGATGCGATATCGATCGTGCGCAACCCGTTTCGACTCGTATAGGAGTAGGGCTTCTCGGCGGCGCGGGCACCCTTAAACCCGAACGGCAGCAGCACAATCGGGTACTCGAGACCCTTTGCGGAATGGATGGTGGTGATCTGTACCGCGAGGGCATCGGAGTCGATACGGCGCATCGTGGCCTCGCTGCGGTCGTCGTCGGCTGCAACCATGTCGTCGAGTGTGCGCAGCACCTGGGATGCTTCGCAGGTGGCAGGTAATGCGGCGGTGAGCAGTTCGGCGATGTGATCGAGATCGGTGAGGTGTCGTTCGCCGTCGTCGATCGTGAGCAAGGTCTGCAAGAGACCGGGCCGTGCCTTTTCTTCGTCGTAGAACGCGGCGAACCCGACGCGGCGCATCCGCGCGGCCATCAGCGCGACTCGTTCCTGCAGATTGGCGAGAACGTCATCGGCATCGGCTCCGCAGAGGTCGAGCGGGTCTGTGGACAAGAACCATCCGAGCGCGCCGCCGCGAACCGACGGCGTGTCTGCAGGTCGTGCCAATGCGGTGAGCAGTAGCCGCCACTGCATGACGGAGGGTGTGGCGAGCACTGAACCGGTGCGGGTTCGAACCGCAGGGACACCGCTTCGTCGCAACGCAACGGCGACGTTTTCGGCCTCGGTGTGCGAAGGCACGAGTACGGCGATGTCTCCGGGCCGAACGGGTCGCGTGGGGTGGACGGGATGGACGGGGTGGACGGGGTGGACGTCGTTGGGGCTCGGCTCGTCGCCGGTGTTCATGTTGATGCTGGCGTTGTCGAGGAGATCGATGGTGCGCGCCACGAGATCGGTGAGCACCAACTGGCGCACCTTGGGCATCGACAGGTCGTTGCCCTTTGCGTTCATCAGGTGGGCGTGGGGTGACACTGCTCTGATATGCACGGATGCTCCGTGCGTGAGCGCGTTGAACGGAGCACGCTCTGAGGCCTGCACTGGAATGAACGCAATACGAGGATCGCCAAGCGTGGCGCCATTGAGCAGGTGCTCGAGCCCTGCCAGGAGTTGTCGATCGGATCGATGATTGATGGCCAAGCTGTACACAATGGGTTCATCGGCGGCATTGAGATAGGCATGCACATCGGCACCCCGAAACCTGTAGATCGCCTGTTTCGGGTCGCCGACGGTGACGAGCACTCGCGATGCGAACGCGCGCTTGAAGACCTGCCATTGCACTCGGTCGGTGTCTTGGAATTCATCGACGAGAACGACCGAATAGCGTTGCGCAAGTTGTTCGGCGACAACGGACCCGCGATCAGGGTCGATGAGCGCGTCGTGAAGACCGGAGATGATCTTGTCGTACCCGATTTCGCCGCGGTCGTTCTGGCGTTGCTGCACAGCGGCACATGTGTTGCGAACAAGTTGTGACCATTGCCTCGCCATCGCCTGCGTGGCTACGTCTGTGACCATCACCGTAGAGTCGTCGGGCACGAGTTCGGCACCTGGATTGGACAGCACGGCGTTAACCGCGGTGATGAGGTCAGTCTCGACCTCCGCGGGACTGCGCAGGTTTAGACCGCTCGGCGACAGCCGTGATGGGTCGTCGGCGAGCTCGGTGATGAGCACGTCGCGGCATACCTCGGCGATGATGTCGCGAGTGTTCTCGACGAGCACGGCGTTCGGGTTGCCACCAGCTCGCAGTCCGAGTTGCGCGAGCGCCTGCTGGCAAAAGCCATGAATGGTGGTGATGGTGATCTCGTCGAAGCGCGACAGGGCGTCGAGCACGCGTCGTCGGCGGACATCTCGTTCTTGTTCGCTGACATCGGTGCCAGCGAGGGCGCTCATCCATGGTGGGCTGTCGTGTGGGTCGGCACCGCCAGACAATGCGTGGGCAGCGAGCCGCAACACGCTGCGTGTGCGATCGCGCAGTTCGTTGGCTGCAGCGCGTGTGAAGGTGACAACGAGGAGTTGATCGACTGCGATGTTTCGCTCGGCGATGTACCGCACAATGAGCGCCGTGAGCGAATAGGTCTTGCCAGTGCCTGCGCTGGCCTCGAGCACGGTTCGTCCGGTGGGTAACGGCATCGTGAGGTCGAACGCCACGCGGTGGGGCCTGGGCTGCGCAGTGTCGGAGATGCTCATGGCGGCGCACTCAGTTGTTGTGACGGCGGTGACACGAACGCGTGGTACGCGCCCCAAAGCGAATGCGCCAAGGCGGAGGCGCGTGCCCCTGTTGCACCCGCCAAGACATCTTCGGCAGTGTTGTGCCCCCACAGAAATCCGGTCGGAGCGTCCTTCAGATCGTCGGAGTACGACGTCTCGTTGAATGAGCCAGTGGAGAACAACACCTCGGAGGATCGTTCGAACAACGGGATGGGCTCGCGCAGCGCGAGGAGGCGTAAGCGGAGCGCAACCTCGAGGAATTGCTGTGCGGCGCCGCGCCGCCCTTCTCCCGCGAGGGGTCGAAGGTGAACCGGCTTGGGCCGAGCAGTGTCTTTGCCGCGCGTGACCACGATTGCTTGCCAGTCTCGATCGGGTTGGGCCACCACAGCCGCAGCAAGACTGAGGGCTGCACCGAGTGCGAACCGTGATGAGGGTCGGTTGTAGTGCACACGTATGAGCGTGTCGCCGGCGATGGTGGCGAGGGTGTCGATCAGCCGAACCTCATTGTGTTCTGGACCAGGGCCGACGAGGACGATGTCGAGGTGTTCGTTGGTGGTGTTGGTGATGAGGGCGGCGAGTTCGGGCAGAGCCTCAACTACCTTGGCAACGTCTTGTTCGACCTGGGTGAGTGAGGTGTGCGCCAACTCGCGCGGTGGCAGGGTGCCGCCGAGTTGTTGAGCTTGACGCCACTCATAGATCTGCTCGGGTGACGCAGCGCTGCGGTATTGGTCGAGCAGGCTGCGGCCGATACGTGAGAACTCCAGTGGGGAGATGCCAAGTGGGATGTCGCTGCTCATTGGCTCGGGTTCGCGAGGAAGTCGAACATCGAGGCGATCGATGAGAAAGGTGCGTGCCGGTCGGGTGCATGACTCGGTGAGTTGTTGCAGGGTGACGGTGTCGGGCACGAGCGGTTCGAGCACTGTTGAAAATGGGCTGAGGTCATCGTCGGCATGTGTGGGCAGGGACGCACGACGTTTGAGGGCCGCGGCCAGCATGGCGTTGTCGAAGCCGAATGGTTGGTTCGCGCCGGCCACCAGCGAAGGCTCGGTGACAAAGTTGCGTTCGTCGTAAGCCTGACGAGGGTGATGGGTGACAACGATCTGGTCAGGGTCGGCCTCGCGCCCGCCTTCGGTGTTTACCGCCAGCGAGGGGGCAATGGTCGCAGCAACAACGTCGAGCAACTCGATGAGCTGCACAGGCAAGGGCAGCTGACGATTTGTGGTGATGTCGCTGCCATCGCAGGTGATGATCAGCTGATCGCCCGCGGTCATGAGCGCGTCGAGCAGGAGATGGCGACCCTCGACGCGTTGATCTCGTTCGCCAACGCACGGGTGGACACCGAGGAGATCGTCGCCGTCGGAGCCACTCGATCTCAGGCTGACTTCATCGAGACCCAAGACGCAGACCACTCGGGCAGGAATGTTGCGCACGGGCACCATCGCGGTGACGGTGACCGAACCTGAGCGCAGGTTGAGGCGGCCGTGCTGCTCGGTGAGTACGCCGTTGAGCAGTACGCGAATGTCGGACAACGACAACGGCACAGAACACTCTGCGCCTGCCACCAGTGAGTGTTCTCGGAGTTGGGCGATGGTGTCGATGACCTGCGCGAGTTGCCACGCGTCGTCGGGATGGGTGGCGCACAGCGCGCCAACGAGATTGGTCAGCGCGTCGGCCCATTCATGAATGGTGTGTTCGCCCAGCATCGCAGCGCGTGCAATGCGTAGCCGTGCAACAACCTCCGCGAGGAGCCCGGCTGTACGAAAACCATCGGCATCGACATCGTCGAACGGCACGATGTTGCCAACACCCACACGCGGCGCGGGTGCAGGCATGGCCGCGCCGAGGAGGAGGCGATCGAGCGATGCCTCCCACGTGCCCTCGGTAATGTGCGCGGGCACCCAGGTGCTGCGGTGTTCAGCGTCGAGACCCCATGTGGTGCTGAGGTCGGTGATCCATTGATCGATCCTGGCGAGGTCGTCGCCGGTGAGCCCGATGCATCGCTGCACGGGTGCGAGCGAACAGAGGCCGAGCAGTTCGGCTGCGGTGCACCGACCACCGACGAGGTCGAGCAGGGCGCACAACGCCGTGGCAACCGGGTTGTCTGTACCCAGTGACAGGTCGCTGATCTGTACGGGAACAGGGAATGAGCCGCGGCGGAAGACGGAGTTGATGAGCGGCGCAAAACGGGCCAGGTCGGGACAGACAATCACGACCTCGTGCGCAGCGAGTGAGGCATCGGCGGCGAACAGATGGCCAAGCGCGTCGCGTAACACCTCGAGCTGGCGCGTGGTGCCATGGCATGCATGCACCTGCACGCTGGGATCGATCACGCGTGGCCGCGCGCCGATCGGTTCGCGGTCGGCTGCGATATCACTTTGCAGCTGACGTAACAGTGTGGGCGCGTTGTCGGCCTGATATTGATGCGGCGGATGCTCGTACTGGTGCTGCTGCGCGAGGAGCATGCCGACCAGAGCCGTTGCCTCCATAGGTGGCCGCGCCCATGACCGCAGCAGCGGATGTCGCACCCGGGCGGTGGGATCGCAGACGCTGCGCAAGATGAGCTGACCCGCCAGCAGTTGGCGACACCCTTGCCACGCAACCGGCGATGGGTGCACGAGGAAGATATGCACTTCGCGGTGCTGGGCGAGGGCTCGTAAGACGTTGAGTTGCGCTGGGGCAATTGCGCTCACCCCGAATAGTGCGACACGTTCGGGCAGGTTGTCGCGCGCGCCGCCCTGGGCGAGATTTTGGAGAAGCACGGGCATCAGCTCGGCGCGGCTGGGCACCCCAATGAGCTTGCGAGCTTCGCGCCATAACGCGGGCTGCCATTGCTGGTCGGCAGGAATGGGTACGACTGCTAAGTGTTCGTCGAGCGTGCCGTCGCCATCGTGACCGAGATGCCATTGGTGCAGCATCTGGGGCCGGTGGTTGGCGTAGCGATCGAACAGGTCGGCGATGCGACGGGCCGTGGCGTAGCGGATACTGAATTCGCCCGGGCGTTGACCCGATGAGCGGGTGTTACCCGGCACCTCGATGGACGTGATGTGGAGCGCGTTCAGCACCGCCCATGTGAGGTGATCGATATCCCACGGGTCATCGGCGGCGTCTGTTTGCCCTAACGCGCGTGCAATGAACCGACCAGGAAACAACATGTCGATGTTTGCTGACACGCCGTCAGCTCGACCGGTTGCGCCGAGGCGCAACGCAAGCTGTTGTTGCAGCCAATCGCGCACGCCGGCCGTTGGTACGGCAATCACCTCGGTGGTAAATGGATCGGCCAACGGCGTGGCCAACAGATCTGCCAAGGCTTCGGTGAGCTCGCACAGATGGGACCCGTGATGTATGTGTAAACCCACCGCGGTCCCTTCTCGTGTGAAGCCGTGCCGAAGAGCGTGTGCCAACGACAGTGCCATTTGACCACATGGGTGTGACGAAGTAACCGGGACGGCCGCGAACCCAACTGGGAACCCAACTGGGAACCCAACTGCGAACCTGCCCGGCACGATGGCGTACCCTTCTGTCCAGGCCAGCATCAACTTCCCGAGAGGACCCGTCATGTCCGACGCGATCACCACCTACGACAAGCTCTACATCAATGGAGCATGGACACCGTCGGCATCCACCGACACTATCGATGTGATCGACTCGATCACCGAGGGCGTAATGGCCACCATCCCATCAGGCACGGCGGCCGATGTCGATGCCGCAGTGCAAGCAGCGATCGCCGCATTCGACTCATGGTCGAATACGCCCGCCGAGGAGCGCGCAAAATATCTCACCCGCATCGGCGACGCGCTCGGGGCGCGCATGGACGAAATCGCGACGGCCATCTCCAAGGAGACCGGCATGGCGAAGTGGCTGTCGCAGATGGTGCAAGTGGGTCTGCCGATCAACAGTTTCAACAAGGCAGCGTCTCTCGCAGAGGTGTACGAGTTCTCAGAGACCGTTGGTAGTTCGTTGGTACTGCGCGAGGCAATCGGTGTCGTTGCGTGCATCACGCCGTGGAACTATCCGCTGCATCAGATCGCGGCAAAGGTCGCGTATGCAATGGCGGCCGGATGCACCGTGGTACTCAAGCCGAGCGAGATCGCTCCGGTCGATGCGTTCATTCTCGCTGACATCATCCACGAGGTGGGTCTGCCCGCGGGCGTGTTCAATCTCGTGTCCGGTCTTGGCCCGGTGGTGGGCGAGGCCATGGCAATGCATCCCGGCGTCGACATGGTGTCCTTCACCGGATCCACCCGTGCGGGTAAGCGAGTCATGCAACTCGGTGCCGAGACCATCAAGAAGATTGCCCTCGAACTCGGTGGCAAGAGCGCCAACATCATGCTCGACGACCTCGATCCAGTGGCCTTCCGTAAGGCCGTATCCGATGGCGTCGGCAAGGCGTTCTTGAACTCGGGCCAGACCTGCTCGGCGCTCACCCGAATGCTGGTACCCCGTCATCGCCTGATGGAAGCCGAGATCATTGCCGGGTCCGCGGCCGACGCAATGACGGTGGGCGATCCATTTACCGAGGGCGTGCATCTCGGGCCGCTCGCCTCGGCAGCCCAACGCGACCGCGTGCAGGGCTATATCCAAAAGGGGATCGACGAAGGGGCCACGCTCGTCACCGGCGGTTTGGGCGCGCCAGAGGGTCTCGACACGGGCTTCTATGTTCGGCCGACGGTGTTCTCGGGCGTGACTCCGGAGATGACCATCGCGCAGGAGGAAATCTTCGGCCCGGTGCTGTCGATCTTGCCCTACGACAGCGAGGAAGATGCAGTACGCATCGCCAATGGTGTGGTGTACGGCCTCGCCGGTGGCGTGTGGTCGGGGCACAAGGGGCATGCCGAAGCGGTGGCTCGCCGCTTGCGCACCGGTCAGGTTGAGGTGAACGGCGGTGCCTTCAATCCGAACGCACCGTTTGGCGGATACAAGCAGTCGGGCATCGGTCGTGAGTACGGGCGGTTCGGCCTCGAGGAGTTCCTCGAGATCAAGAGCCTGCAGCTGTAAAACGCTTGCCGGGTTGCACCTGCGTCAGACCAGCTGGCGCAGGCGACTCTCGACATCTTCGCGGTTTACGTAGCCGCCGCACATCCGCCGCAAACCGGTGAACGCGCCGCGCCCGTGCATCACGCGCCAATTGTCGAACAGCAGCGCCTCACCCGGCGCAAGCACGTGGCGCCATTGCATTGCTGGATCGTTGGCCAAGGTATCGAACGCACGCAGCGCGTCGTAGAACGCGATCATCTCGTGTTCGGGCAAGAGGAACGGAGCGCGGTCGTAATTGTTGAAGCTCACCTGCACCAGATGGCCGGTGTGATCGTGACGAAAGACCGGGCGTGCGGCCATGAGGTGCGCGCCGTCGCCGATGTATTGGCCGGGCACTGCCACGGTAGACAGCGTGGCAAAGTGGTCGGGCATCTCGGCGGCCATGTGCCGCGCCACAGCAAATGCGTCGACCATGGTCGATTCGCCGCCGGTGCCTTCGAACTGCAGGCAATGCAACAGTTGCACGCCGGGCGCATCGTGCGAGTACGTGCCATCAGTGTGCGGGCGCAGTTCAAGGTTGGTGTACGCGGTGTCGGCTTTGGTGAGATCGGCCGTGAATTCCCACATACCCCCGAAGATGGTTTCGCGCACGTAACCGATGCGACGCAACAGCGCCTCGGTTGCCTCACGGTTGGCTGGAGTGCCGACGGCGAGACAAAAGCCGAACTCAGCGGTTTTCGAGAGCCACTCACCGACACCTTCGTCAGAGTTCATCACCGCCGCGTACGCCACCATAGGCACGTGGGCCCGAATTGCAGCAGCATCCCACAACGTGAGGTTCGTGTGCGCGGTCGCGCGCGGCATGGTGGGCGTCCGGTATTTGGCAAGGAACGACACGGGCAACACCGAGTTGGGGCTGTCGTCGTTCCATTCGAGATCGATCGAGTCCTCATCAAGCACAGCCTCGACGGCGGCGAGATCGTGCGCGAGGGCGGCGGTGAATAGCTGGCGTTGTTGCGTGACTGGATGCATCGTGTCGTCGTCGTGCGCATGATCGCGCAGCCAGATCCACGGATAGCGGGTGACTGTGTGATCGTCCCATGTGACCACGAGTGAGGTGTGATCGAGATGCAGTGACGAGATGGCAATCATGGTCGGTGGGCTCCGATGTCACGGTCGCGGCGATGGCCGACGCTTCCCCGCGATTGTACGGGTTAACGGAACAGGTAGATCAGCGCGACGATGATGCCGAACACGATCACGAACACGCGCAGTTTCTTCGGTGGCAACACACCGGCCAGACGTCCTCCGAAGTGGCCGCCCACCAGACTCGCCGGTGCCATCACCAGCACCAGGGTCCATTCGATCCGACCGGAGAACACGAGGAACGCTGCGGCGAACACGTTGATGATCACGGACAGCAACTGCTTTACGGCGTTGAGCCGCGTGAACGCCAAATCGGAGAACAGGCCGAGCACGGCGATCAGCATGATGCCGAGCCCAGCACCGAAGTATCCGCCGTATGTCGCCGCCACCGCGAGTGCGCCAACTTCGAGGATGCGATGTGCACGTGACGACGCTGAGCGACTCAAGAGCCAAGTGCGCAGGCGATCCTGAAAGCCGAGCAGCGCGCACGCAGCGAGGATGAGGAACGGCACGATCTGACGGAACACGGCTTCACTTGTGACGATCAGCAGAATCGAGCCGCCCAAACCACCGATCGCGGCAGCGATCAGCTGTGGACGCAATGGTTTGCTCAGACCTGTGAGATCGCGCCGCTGGGCGTATGTGCCGCCGATGTAACCCGGCCCAAGCGACACGGTATTAGTTGCATTTGCACGAATCGCTGGCACACCGATGGCCGTCAGGATGGGAAATGTGATCAGTGTGCCTCCGCCTGCAACCGCATTGACCGCACCTGCCACGAGTGCCGCTGCACTGGCACCAACGTGGGCGAGCAGCGAGATGTCGGTCATGCGGCGGTGAACGCGTAGCAGGCCCGGTGCGGGCACAGGTGCCTGTGACCGTTTGTGAGCGGACTGATCATCTCACCGGGATGACAATGGTCTGGGGGCTGAGGCTCGTGCCCGTGAGCAGGCCGGTGATCTGTATCGACAACCCGACCTGAATGAGTTCCTTGCCAACCTTTTTGCCGTCGAGGTTGACGAGCTTCGGGCTTGGCGACATGACGACGGTGTAATCGGCGTTGCCGTCGTTGACCACAAGATCGCCGTTGTCGGCAACCTTGTTGATGGCTGCGACGATAGTGATGACTCCAGGAGGTACGGGGGTCTGCGGGGTTGCGGGATTGGTTGTCGCACTCGCCGCGCCCTGCGAGGTGGTCACCGCGTCGGAGGTAGTACCGGGGGTGGCTCCCGGCGCCGGAGCGGACGCGGGGTTTGTAGCCAGTACTGCGGGCGAGCTCGTGCCGGGAGCGCTCTTGGTGTGCTCTGAACCCACGTTGAACAGCACAACCAGAATGCCGATGATCAACACGAACACAACCGCAAAACCGCGCTTGCTACTTGCGTCACCTTCAGCGGAACCGCTCGTGCCGCCGCTCTCGTGAGGGGGATCGTCGGCTCGAATTGGATCGTAGATCACAGGCCATCCTTGATGGTTTGTACGACAACGGTCTGAGCTGTGAGGTTGGAGCCCGACAACGAACCGATGACTTTCACGGTATTCGAGGCCTGAATGTACTGCCGAATCACCTCGCTGCCGCGCAGGTTGATCACCGAGGTGCTCGCCTGCATCACGACGGTAAATGCGCCGTGAGCGTCGTTGAGCACAAAGTCGCCGTTTGAGTACACCTGCATCACAGTGCCGGTGATCACTGCAGGACCACTCGCTGCGGGCGCGACGGGCGCGGGTTGAGCTGTTGCGACAGGCGCAGAGGTGATCGCGGGCTTGACTACAGGGGCCGGCGCCACCGGCTTCACTGGCGCTGCCGTGGGCACTGGTGCCGGCGCGGGTGCAGCGGGCACGGACGTGGTGGGCGACTCTGTTGCCGGTGTGGTGGCGAGACTTGGCGTGGTCGAGACTGAGTCGACGCTCGCGTTGTTGGCGACGGTGGCGGCGACATTGACGGAGCGGCTGCTCGAGCCATCGGAGCTGCAACTACTACCGAGCAGTGTTGCGATCGATACGGCGAGCAAGAGTGCGACGCTCTGAGTGGGCTTGATGGACATGATTCTCCGGACACTCAGTTTCGAGAAGGTGAGCCCTGGTTGAGGCTCAAGCGGGAAGGCACGGTGTTGGCGGTGCCTGAGGGACACGTCGTGCCCATGCAAAAGGTTTGTTGAACTGCTCATGAAATAGCTCCGGGGGCTGTTTGGAAACAGCCCCCGGAGGTCGTGCTCAAAGTGTCCGTGCGAACCGGGCAGGTGGAGGCCCGGCCCGCACGAAGAATGTGGAACTACAGGCGGATGCTGATCACCGTTGTCGAGCCCGAGCCACCTGCGCTGGACTTGACGGTGATTGGCGCTCCGGCCCTCGGCTGCGGCGCCCCGACGAGGGTCATGGTGTAGAGACCACCGCCGCCATTTGTCAGCGTGTCGGCACCCGTCCCAAGGCTGAGTGGGTTGAACAGCCACGTCACGCCGCCCGACACGTACTCGTACGGCTGCAGTTTGAGCACTGCATTACCTGCCGGAGCATCGGTGACCGTGAGGATCAGGCGCTGCTTGAGGGTGCGGTAGGTGACGCTGGTGATGGTGACCACGTCGGCTGGGGCAGCACTCACCGTCAGCGTGGCGGTGATCGGGGCAGACGACTGGCCCGTGCTGTTGGTCGCTGTGATCGTCAGTTGCACCGTACCTGGCGTTGCAGATGTGATGAGCTGCACCGATGCGCTCGTGCTCGTGGCACCACCGATTGGCGTGACAGTTGTTGACACGAGTGGAGCACCTGCGCCGGTGACCGTGAAGGTCAGCGGCAAGCTTGCCGGCACGTTCGGATCACTACCCGACACGGTGAACGTGCCGGTTTGTGACACGAACATCGACAGTGCGGGCACCTGATTGACAGTGGGATTTGCCAGCACCAAGGGTGGAGCGGTTACCACGACGATTGCACTGGAGGTGAGTCCAACTGCGCAGGCGTTCGACACTGTGAAGTGCAGGGTGACCGAAAGGGGCAGTGCACCTGGCGCCAGGCTTGGCGCTGTCCACGTCGGGTTCGTAATCGTGGTGCTGCTGAAGGTTCCTCCACCAACTGCT
>JANLPV010000132.1:0-28922 GCA_031367435.1 Actinomycetes bacterium
CGGCAAACGATCGCCGCACTCCGTCATTGCCGCCATTGAGAAATCCGTGATAGTTCAGGATCACCACACCGACGAGAGCCAGCGCTCGCGTGACGTCGAGGCTGGCAAGACGTGGTGCGCCTGTTCGATTGAGTTGCGCTGGCTCTACGGGTTCAACGAGCGCAGGCACCACCTGTTGATCAGTCATCGACCCATTCCAGTTCGTCGATGAGCGTGTGAATCAGTGGACGCTGCACATCGACGCGTTCACCGATCGCCGCGCATGGTTGGTTGGTAGCAACAAACACCATCGAGGTGTGCATGTGCGGCGGTTCGATCAGCCGAAGTCGTTGGTGCCCGAAATGAAACGGACTGCGAGCGTCATCGAGCGCGCGTACGCCGTGCGCCGAACCCGCAGCGATAAGTAGCACGTGGCCGGGCTCGGTGATGGCAACGCCGCGATAGCCCACGGTGTCGTTGGTCGAGACCGCTTGGCTATCGAGCACGTCGGCGGAGAGGTGGAGGAACGACTTGTCTCCATGCCATAGCGATGTGCCGCTGCGCATCTGCAGTCGCCGGGTTGCGTGACGCGCCTCGAGTTGGCGATAGGTGTCAGCATCGAGATGGCTCAGGCTCACAGGAACGGACGGGTCGAGGCGCGTCATCCACTCGTCGACCTCGGCGGCGTGGTCGGACGAAGAACCAACGAGTGGGAAATGGAGCGCGTAGCCAACGGTGGAGAACCTCGCAGTGCTGACGGCCTGCGTCAGCTCGGCGAAGTCGTTGTGACTCACGCCGTAGCGCCGCATGCTCGAGCGCAACTTCACAACCACGCTGCCGGTCCAACCTTGCGTCCGCAGCGCATCGACGTGAGTGATGCTTCCGACGGTGAGCCTCGCCGATGTCGGCAACGAGACTGGAAGCGCGCCAATGTGCGGGGTGAGGACCATGGCGGTTCGATCGGTGGGGACGTCGCAGGCTTCGTAGACGGTGCCAACGGCGATGTGTGTGGACACCCGCGCTGCATGCGGCATGAGTTCGTCGCGGCCAAAGCCGTATCCGTTGCCCTTCACGACAGGAATGAGTCCCGGCAACGAGGCCACGACCGCATCGACAGACTGCTGCCACGCCCGACGATGCACGCTCAGACGAAGACCCATCGAGACCAGACGGTAGTGCCAAAAGCCCGTGAAATCGGGCACCCGAGGCAATTCCCGAGTTGTCTGATCGGATTTATCGGTATACAGTCGCGCGCATGCGATCGTTGTTACGATTTCCGAATCCCGTGAACGAAGTCTCAGCTCGCTTGGTAGGCGGCGGCGTTCTTGTGCAGTGCATCGCGATGCTTGTGTTTCGTCAGTGGTGGCTCTTGGTCCCGCTCACGTATGGCTTTGTTGCGCGCGCGCTCACCGGACCCACAATGAGCCCACTGGGTCAGATGGTTACACGTGTCATCACTCCACGCCTCGGTGCGACGGAGAAGCTCGTGCCAGGCCCGCCCAAGCGGTTCGCTCAGGGAATCGGTGCCACGTTGTCAATCTCGGCGAGTATCGCGTGGGCGGCGGGTGCGCATGGTCTAGCGCTGCTGTGTGTAGCTGCCGTTGCTGTTGCGGCAACACTCGAGTCCGTGTTTGCGTATTGCCTCGGATGTGTCATCTTCAATCGCCTCATGCGATTGGGCATTATTCCGCCAGAGGTGTGTGAGTCGTGCAACGATCTGAGTTCGCGCTGGGCCGCATCCGCGGTGTAACCCGCCGAGATCAACCTTTCGTTGATGTCGTGGTTTTCGGCCACGAACTGAGATCGGGGATGAGCGCGTCGATCGATCTCGCTCGCGCCGAACCATGCATCACTCCCACGCCGTAGGCAGCATCGTCGAGTAACCGAAGGCCGACGTATCTCAACGGATCGATATCGGGTTGCGCTCGGAGCCACTCGATGATGGCTGGAGCGAGGGCGGCAATGATCACGACACGACGCGCCCGCCTCGACACAAGTGCGGCGAGTGCGGCCATTGGCCACCACGCGCGAGTCAACGCAGACGCGATTGATCTCGACGCGAAGAGATGACCAAGCCCTGCCAGGCGGATCGCTTCGCGACCACCGTCAGGAATGTTGCGGAGCTTGCGCGCCAGCATCGCTGTGGTGCTCGCCGCAATGACGCCACCAACCACCGGAAGGCCGGCAGCGACGGCGAGCCACGTCGCCGCGCTCCATCCGCTGATCCGCAGTGGAGCAAGTGCTCCGCGGTGCCGTGCAGCGAGCGGCGCAGCGGACGTGCCGTAGTTGTATCGCTGCCTCAGCCACGCATCGAACGAGGCGCGTGGTCGGTGTGTAACTGTGACGCACGGTTCGTAACGAACCCTCCATCCGGCTTCGTCGAGTCGCCATACAAGGTCGACGTCTTCACCGAGCCTCATCGTTTCGTCGAATCCACCGACATCGCTGAGCGCTCTGACACGACACACGATCACTGCGGCTGGCACGTAGCTGACCCGCGTGCCGGCGCGTACGCGCGCGGCTCTCGGGCCGAGGTCGAGCGGCGAGTGCGCCACCTCATAGCGAGCAAGAACGTTGGCACCGACCTTGCTGGCGACACGTGGTGCGACCAGACCAACGCGTTCGTCGGCGAAGTGCACGAGCAATTGCTGCAACCAGTTGCCGATCAACTCGACGTCGGTATCGATAAACGCGACGAAGCTCGTGGTTACGTGCGCGAGTCCGGTTGAACGCGCTGCTCCGGGGCCGCCGTTGAACTCACGTCGCACGACGCGTGCGCCATGCAGCGGGGCAAGTGGTGGATGCGATGCGTCGTCGACGATGACGACCTCAACGCGGGCGTAGCGCGACGCCATCGAGCATTCCTCCACGAGGCGCGTCAGTATCGCTGCGGGCGTGTTGAACGCGGGGATGATGACGGTGACGTCGGCGGTGTTCAGGTTGTCGTCGGCACCGAAGTGAGGATGTAGCACACCGGCGTCGAGTAAGCGATCGATCAGCAGGTTCGTCGCCGCAGTGGGATCAATCTGGTCGCCGCGTTCGATGGCATCGATGAGTTCACCGCCGCGATCTGTGAGCCGAAACAGTTTGAGCGGCGAACCGCCAATCACCACCTTGCCATCACCCACCCGGCGAACCGACGCATCGATGGCAAACCTCATTGGGCGATCCACGCGTTGACCTGCATGATCACATCGGCCACCAGCGTCGCGAGCAGCTCAGCGCCCTCGCTGGCACTCGCGCCTCGCGGATCTCCGAGCACACCATTCGGGCTGATCGCGGCCACACCCTTGGCGCGCAGAGTGGCCATGAGAGTGGGCAGAGGCTCGCTGCGGCCGGGTTCAATCGCGTGCACGCGCACGTTCGCCGGCGCGATCGCCATCATCAGCGAGGTCTCCGTTCTTCCTGCATGGGCGTCGCCGCCCTGGATGCGCGGCCACCAACTGAGTACTCGTCGGCCTTCTTTGTTGAGTACGTCGACTGCAGCTGTAACCGCTGCAGCGTTGCCGCCGTGACCATTGACGAATATGACTCCAGCGCTCCATTGCGCCGAGCGGACGAGCTCAATGAGCACCATCTCGAGCGCAGCGCTGCCTATCGACAACGTGCCCGCAAATCCCTGGTGCTCACCGCTTGCTGTGATGGCGAGCGCGGGAGCCACCATCACGAGGGGTATCGCTGCGGAGAGTCCAGCGGCCACGGCACCGGCAATGCGGGTATCGGTGTCGAGCGGTAGGTGTGGACCGTGCTGCTCGCATGAGCCGATCGGCACGGCGAGAAGTCGACGGCTCGAAGGAACCACCGCCAACTCGGTCCAGGTCGAATCACCCAGACGTGCCTGGTCGGGTGAGGAGCGAGGCGCGGTCATTACGAGGAGACGTTAGGCGTCGCCGAGGCAGAACTCGTAGCCCTCGCGGGTACCTACGTAGATGCGACCCTTCCAGATGGCCATTGACGACTCGACGTTCTCGCCGATGTCGATCTTCCATTTGAGTGGTGGCTTCACGGTTGTATTCGAGATGTCCCACGCCCGTATGACTCCGTGCGCGTCGGCCTGCATGAGCGTGTCGTCCACGACCGACGGTGAGCTGAGGTCGCCCCACGCAATGTCGAGCGTCCATCGGGTGACGCCGGTCATGCGGTCGATGGCGTAGATGCGGCCAGGCTTGGTGGGCCATATCACGAGATCTTTGTAGACCGCAGGCGTCGACCAGGTGCCGCTGTCGACCCCCTTGTTTACGTTGAGTGCCCACACCACTGGATCGCCAGGCTTGGACGGGTCGAGCTTGAGTAGTTGGCCAACCTTTCGACCGCGAGAAGTATTGCGATCGACCTCCGCGCCGACGTACAAGAATCCCTTCTCGTCGGTGACGATCGTGGAGTCGCTGTCGTCGCCCGTCCAGAATCGGAACACGCGCTTGATGGTGCCGATACCGGTACGCAAGCTGGAGAGGTCCCAGCCCTGAACCAGCCCGCCGCTGTTGTTGAGGTAGGCGATGTCGCCGCTCATCACCACGCTGCTCTCGAGACTGACGCGCTTTGGATCTTTGTAACCGAGGTCGTGAATGAGTTGCGGATCCCAACCCTCGACGCGCGCAACCATGCTCGGACTCACGGTGACTGTTCCGTCCGCGGCGTAGGCGCGATTGATCTTGGCGACATGAAACCAACTGTTCTCGCCGCCCTCGAGCAAGTAGTCGTTGATGATGAGCGCAGCCGCGTCCCAATCGTCGTTGTGCATGCGGTCCGCAGTGCGGCCTTCGATGCTCCACAACTCCTTGGCAACGGGACCATCGAAGGAGATGATGCGAAACTTGTTGTCACGCGAACCTTCGTAGAGCAATGGGTATCCGTCGGGATCAATAGTGACGTTGCCCTTGGCGAGATCGCCCGTGAGGAATGGCGGGATGATGTCGGTACCAGTGGCCGCATCGACAAAGTGAATGCTGTGGTCATAGGCGCCGAATACGATCCACGTGCGGCCAGCCCGTTCAAACACGGCAGGCTGACCAGTCCAGCCCGTGCCACACCAGATCTTCTTGACGCCGTACTCAACGCTTTGTCCACACATTGGACTGCCGGCTGCCGGGTATTGCCACAGCACCTTTGGATTGGTCGGTACGGGCCCGGCGCCATGATACGACCGAGTGGGATTTCCGCGGAAGGTGAGAATGCCCTGCACTTTCGTGCCCCAGGGCCGCCCAAAGCTGTTGGGGTCGACGAGCACATCGGTGCGCGGCACAAACACCTCGGGAACCGCTTCAGGTACCGCTGCCGCAATTTCCGGCGAGTCGACAACAGACGCGGCGTCGACGTTTCGCAGTTGATTCGCGTTGGCAGTTGCGTGATCGGTGCCCCGCGCGATGGCTGTCACGAGCACGACGCCGGTGACAACCAACACCCCGGCTCTAGCCCACATACGGCCAAGCTAATCCGCGGTGTATCCCCAATCGCGGAGGGTCGCGATGATGCGATCTGCGGCGGCAGCCGGATCGAGAACGACTGTTTCGCCATGTGCCCCAGACCCTGCAGCGGCGGTGATCGAGCGCAGCCGATCGAGCGCGGACGTACCCACCGGAGCGGCGAGTACGCGGGGCCGAGGTCGGTATGGTCGAGTGAGCGCTGGCACGGTTTCGGGGGCACTCTGAACGGGGCCTGCGACGGTTTCGACATTGTGTTGACCGAGCATCGACCGCAAGGACGCACGCCGGAGCATGGCCACCGAACCCTCCACTGAGGCAACGGTCGGACCCGCGATGGCCAAGCGCTCACGGCGTCCACCATCGAGACGGCGTAGTGCCGTGATGGCTGGCAACGAAGTGAGGTCGACGTCGACAAGCCCGAGCGCTTGCGCGAACCGAAGCTCGGCGGCGAGAAATGCTGGCACCGAGCCGGTGCCTCGATCGAGGGAATAGTCGCCGCACAATACGAGCGCAGCATCTGCGAGGTGTGCTGCGATCGCCGAGGCCGTCAGCCGACTGCTCGCGCCGAATGGCACGTCGATGCGAATCGCGCGGTTCGCTCCAGCCATCAGCGCTTCGCGCAGGATGCCGTCGGCCTCGACCGGCCCGACCGTGAGCGCGATCACCTCGTGCGGCGATGTCGTGGCCCACGCGTCGCGCACACGCAGCGCGACTTCGAGCGCGGCCCGATCGGCCGCGGAGACACCGGAGAATCGAGGATCGGGTGCGGCCGCCACGCCGAACACGTCGAACTCGGGTCGTTGGTCGACCCATTTGAGGCAGACCCCGATCATGTGCGTTTGAAGACCACTCCGTGGCCGCCCTCGGGGTAGTTCCATGTGATCGCACCGTCGCGATTGCACACGAGGTAGCACGTGCCGCACTCGAAGCACTGTTCGTAGTTGAACAAGATGCCGCCGTCGCTCGTCGGTACGAACAGCTTTGCCGGACACGCCACAACACACTCGCGTGTGTTGCAATCGGCGCACACCGCACTATCCACCACTATGTGTGCATTGCGATGGATGTTGAACGACGCGGTTGCGATGCGGTCCTCAAACGAAATCGCGGGCCACGCCGGATCGGGGTTGATTCGGATTGCGGGATGGCTCATCCGAAACTCCGCAAACCGGTCCATGTATCGCGGACCATGTGTATCCACTTCAGGCCCGCACGCTTGCGTTCCTGTTTGAGGATGTGGCGAACCCCCGGTTTCGGCGCAGGATTGTCGACGCGGAACATGCGCTCGGCAATCGCATTCGCCATGGCGGGATAGCCGTGCTGGACGCGGTCCGACAGCACCAGCGCGGGAACGCGGCGCAGCTTCTTGTGATCCTTCAGCACGAAGGTCTGCTCGAGACGGTGTCGATACCCGCGCAGGCCTTGCGCCGAGGTGTCGCCGTGATCGAGCGCCTCGACAGCGGCCTGCCCTGCATACATGCCGCTCGCAATCGCGAAGTTGACACCCTCGAGCCAGATGCCAGCGGCAAGGCACAGCGCGGCGGCATCGCCGGCCACCATGATGCCGTTACCGGTGAGCTTGGGGATCATGCTGTAACCAGCCTTGGGGATGAGGTGCGCTGAGTATTCCTTGAGTTCGGCACCCTCGATCATCGGCGCGATTGCGGGATGCAGCTTCATTGTCGCGAGGAGTTCCTCTGGCCGAACCTGTTGAGCAACGAGCTTGGAGAGTTTGAGCACGAGACCGATCGCGATGGTGTCGAGGTTCGTGTAAATGAAACCACCACCGTTGACCTCGCCCGTGCAACCCACGATTTCGATGTCAACACCTTCGTTGCCGCGCACCCCGAAACGTTCGTCGATCACGTTCTTGGGCAGACTCAAGGTCTCTTTCACACCCAGCGTGTAATTGTCGGCGTCGACCTCGCCGTACAGCCCTTCTTGCTTGGCCAGAAAACTGTTGACACCATCACAGGCAATGACAACTGGCGCGGTGAGATCGCCGTCGGCGCGATCGGTTGCGACCCCATTGATGCGTCCGTTGGAGTCATGTAGCAACGATGTGACCGTGGTGCTGCAGATGAGCGTGGCACCGGCCGTGGCCGCGGTGTCGGCGAGCCAATGATCGAAGTCCGGCCGATACGCCGTGGCACCGTTGTATGGCGGATGGCCCCACGCTTGTGTACGGAAATCAACGTTGAGCGCTTGCGTCTCGGTCATGAACATGGTGGACCGTCGTGTGATCCATCGTTGGACCGGGGCCTCGAGCCACCACTCGGGAATGAGTTCATCAAGGATGCGCGGATAGATCACGCCGCCGTACATGTTCTTGCTGCCGGGGAATGGACCTCGCTCGATCAACGCAACGCGCTTGCCCGCCCTGGCCAATACCAGCGCCGCGCACGAACCTGCCGGACCGGCGCCCACAACGATGACATCAAAGTCAGACATCGGATCCCAATCTGGCAAGTAGCTCCGCGATGACCTGATTCGCGTCGGACACAATCGCAAGATCGGCGAGTTGCATCATTGGGCAATGCGGGTCGGTGTTGATGCTGATGATGTGATCAGGCTGCCCGAGGCCGCTCGTGTGTTGCACGGCCCCGCTGATACCGAACGCGATGTACAACGTTGGATCGACCACCACCCCGGTGGTACCGATTTGGCGTTCGTGCCCGACCCAGCCGCGATCTGTGATCACACGCGTCGCGCCGGTGGAAGCGTCGAGATGTTGGGCCACTGCTGCAAGCTGTGAAAACACATCAGACGATGTGAGTCCGGCACCCCCGCCGAGGATTCGTGGTGCCTCGGCGAGATCCATCGTCGTGACGTCGGGCGCTAGCACCTCGATGACGATCGAGTCACATGCAGGTGTGGCGGGTTCGTGCGCGTGCAGGATGGTCACTGCCGGCGCAGAGGCCGGGGAGTCGCCGAGCGCGGGCATCTCTACGCCACGAACGCCTGGCTGTAAGGTCGCGACGAAGTGCGTGTGTGGCACGACCTCGCTGATGACCAGACCACCGTGACGCGCGAGTTCAATGCGATGCGGTGTGACCGATAGTGCTCCTGCCCAGAGATCGCGCTGCAGCGACACGGCGAGTCGCGGCGCGAGATCGCGGCCGTCGGGCGAAGCAGGCAACACGACGTGGAGTTCATCGACGAGGTGAGGCGCCAAGGCCGCCGACCAAGCTGCCGGAGCAAAGCTTGTGATTTCGAGTGTGCTGATCTGCGTTGCGACCAGGCCCACCTCGGCGGCTGCAATGACGGTGTCGGAACCAACGAGGACGGCGCGTCCCCCACACTCGGCGATGGTCTCGAGACCACCGAGAGGCAGCACTCCTTGGCGAACAGGCACGACAGCAAGCATTGGTTGCAGGTTACGAGGCTGCGGGGTCACAGCGATAGCGGAACGGGGACATCAGGTGAGCAGCTTTGCAGCCTGGCGCTTCTTGCGAATGTGCTGAACGAGTTCGAGCATAAGGCTGAACCCAACGGCAGTGACGAACGCAATGATGAATGCTTTGGTGTGGTTGTCCTTGAACTGCTCGCCGGCCACGAAACCGAGGACCGCTGCATATGACGCCCACACCGCACACGCGAGGATCACGAAGAGCACGAACCGCCGCCGCGGCTGACGGGTAATACCGCTACTGACGGTCACCACGGTGCGTCCACCGGGAATGAATCTGGCGGTAAGCAACAGTGCGCCACCGCGCACGCGGAGTTGTTCGTTCGCCCACTGCAGCTTTCGGGCCCGTTTGTCTTTCTTGGCGTACCAGCGTTCGATCGGAATGCTGAATCGATGGCCGATCGCGTACGCCGCGTTGTCGCCCAAAGCAGCGCCAGCTGCCCCGATCACGATGACCGCGGCCAGGTTCAGATGCCCTTGCCCCGCAGCGATGCCACCGAGAATGACAGCGGTTTCGCTCGGCACGATTGGAAAGACAGAGTCGAGGAACGCCAGCAACAAGATGATGCCGTAGAACCATTGCGAGGTCGAGATCTTCTCGAGGCCATTGAACAGACCGTCTAACACCGCCAACATGCGGTCGCACGCTACCCCCAACACGGCGGAGAACTTCCCTGCGGGGATGTCACACTGGGGGGATGGCTTCCAGTGACGTTTCGCATCAGGTACCCGGCGGTCCACTTGCCGGCATTTTGGTTGCAGATTTCTCCCGCGTGCTGGCCGGCCCCTACGCGGCCATGACGTTGGGCGATCTCGGTGCCGATGTGATCAAGGTCGAGCGTCCCGGCGCTGGCGATGACACGCGCGCGTGGGGACCTCCCTGGGCGGACGGTGTGGCTACGTATTACATCGGGCTCAACCGCAACAAGCGCAGCCTCACACTCGACCTCGCGAACGCAAGCGACCAGCAGCTCGCGCTTGAGTTGGCGCAACGGGCTGACGTTGTCGTAGAGAACTTTCGCCCTGGCACTCTCGATCGTTTCGGTCTCGGCTACGAACAGCTTCGAACCACTCATCCCGGTGTCATCTACTGCTCGATCACCGGCTTTGGCGCGGCCACCGAGAAGGCCGCAGACCTGTCCGGATACGACTTGCTCGTACAAGCAATGAGCGGGCTGATGAGCATCACCGGACAGGCGGGCGGTGAACCCACCAAGGTTGGGGTGGCGCTCGTCGATCACATCTGCGCGTTGCAGGCAACGATTGGAATTCTGGCTGCGCTGCGGGTTCGCGAGGCCACTGGCGTCGGCCAGCGCGTCGAGGTTTCTCTGATGGGCTCTGCGCTGGCGGGACTGCTCAATCAGGCATCCGCATACGTTGTTGCCGGAGTCATACCGACACGCCTCGGCAATCGCCATCCGTCGATCGCGCCCTACCAAACGTTTCGTGCGAGCGATGGTTACTTCGTTGTCGCGTGTGGAAACGACACGCAATTCTCGCGAGTGGCCGCGAGTATCGGTCAGCCAATGCTTGTCGATGACGACCGCTTCACCACGAACACCTCGCGTGTCGCCCACATCGACGAGCTCGACGAAATCCTCAGCGCAGCGTTCGCAACCGGCACCGTTTCGAGTTGGGTCAAACAGCTGAGCCGTGCGGGCGTTCCGTCTGGTCCCATCAACGACATCGGCCAGGCCTTTGTCGCGGCGACCGAACTTGGTCTCGACCCAGTGATCGTCACCGATGCCGTCGACCCGACTGGCGCTGCATCCGAGCAACGCAGTGTTCGTTCACCGATCGGGCTCTCTGATACGCCGACGTCTGTGCGTCGTGGCGCGCCGCGACTGGGCGAACACACGGCGGAGTTACGAGACTGGCTGAACAACCACGACTAGCCTCGGCTCATGAAGACGATAGAGCGAGTTGGCGTTGTCGGTTGCGGACTCATGGGCTCGGGCATCGCCGAGGTCTGCGCTCGTGCTGGCCTTGATGTCACCGTGTGCGAAAGCACGCAAGCCGCGGCAGACGCCGGGATGGCGCGCATCAACAAGTCGCTCGACCGTGTGGTGCGCGCCGGCAAGATGGACGGTGCAGACAAGGAGAGGTTCCTCGACGGCATTCGCATGACCACCGAACTCGATCGGTTGGAGCATTGCGACCTCGTGATTGAGGCGATCGCCGAGGACCAAGTGCTGAAGGTAGGCGTGTTTCATCGACTCGATGAGATCATGCGCGGCACCGATGCGATTCTTGCGTCGAACACCAGCTCGATCCCGATCATGAAACTTGGTATCGCGACGCGACGCCCCGACCTCGTGGTCGGCGTTCACTTCTTCAATCCGGTGCCGGTGCTCAAGCTGGTAGAGATCGTGCCCTCGTTGCTGACATCTGAAGAGACCGTCAACGACGTCGCTCACTTTGTTGAGTCAGCACTCGGTAAGAGAACGATTCGTTGTCAGGACCGTGCTGGATTCGTGGTCAACGCCTTGCTCATCCCGTACATCCTGTCTGCAATCCGCATGTTCGAATCGGGGTTCGCTTCCGCTGACGACATCGATATCGGGATGGTCGAGGGCTGCAATCACCCGATGGGTCCGCTTCGCCTCGCTGATCTCATCGGTCTCGACACCACACTTGCCGTGGCCGACAGCTTGTACGCCGAGTTCAAAGAACCGCTGTACGCGCCGCCGCCGCTGCTGAGTCGAATGGTCGAGGCGGGTCTGTTGGGCCGCAAGACCGAGCGTGGATTCTTCGCGTACTGAGGTACGCGTGCAGAAACCGTGCAGGTCGAGGCAAGGGTTCTCGAGTCACGCCCAGTACTCGCGAACCAGCACCGCGAACGCGCGTGCGCGGGAAAGTTTGGCCTCAAGGGCTGACGTTGCCTGACCGATAGTCACAGTGTGCAGGGGGTTCCTCGTCGTTGAGGAACGGCACAGGAGAACGTCTGTGAAGTCTCAAACGAAATGGCTTGCGCTGGCCACGGCAGCGACCGCGTTCATCGTGTTCGTGCCCGGTCAGGGGGCGTCAGGTGCAACCACGGGCGCAGATCTGCAAATGTCCGGCTCGGCAGGCAAAGCCAGCGCCGGGGAAGGATTTTCGTACACCTTTCAGGTGAAGAACAGCGGGCCAGATGCTGCGCCGGGCGCCGTCTTCACCGACGTGCTCCCGGCCGGCACGGTCTACAACTATGCAACGGAAAACGCGCAGGCTCTGCCGTGCGGCGCGACTGCTGTCGACTCGATCGGCACAGTGGTGACATGCAATCTTGGCTTCTTGACGAAGGGCTCGCAGGCAACGGTGATCGTCAATGTGAAGGCGCCAACCACTTCGGGTTCGTTCTCAAATACAGGAACCGTGTTGTCGACGGCGTTCGATCCCTTCATCGGCAACAACTCAGTAACGGTGACGTCGCAGGTGAACGTTGTGACCTGTGCTGTGCCAGCCGGTGACACCACCGTGAGCGGCCTCGTCATGCAGAAGTACACAAACGTGTTTGGCCTCTTCGAGAACTTCCAGTTGCAGGTGAGCGGCGTGAACTACACCGTGATCACGAACTTCTACGACGGCACTGCACCACTGACCCGGCTGATCAACCTCGACTGCAAGCAAAGCCCCGTGCAGTTCGTGTCGGTAGCCAACGTGGTGAACGTCACTGGCACAATCACCACGGCGGTGCTGCCAGGGGCCACGGCTGCATCGCCAGTGATCTATGCCAGCGTCGTGCAGGTGCTGACCCACAATGACAGGATCTGACCGCTGCGTAGGGGCTGACCCTGGTCGCGTCAGCGGTGCGCGCCCGGTTTCGGGCCGCGTAGTCTCGCTGGTTTGTTTGGCCCACCGGTGCGCTTCTTGCGTTCGGCCTTACGGACCACGAAGCGCAGTGCGGTCCATGTGTCGTCGATTGCACACACCTTGTTGTCGACCCAGCCGCGGCGCAAAATCTCTTCGCGAACGACATCGTCGGTGATGTCGGTTTCGACGCCGCTGGCCTTCTTCGGCCACGCAACCCAGATCGCGCCCTCGGGCCCAACGGCGGCAATCAGGCTGGGCCAGTTGGTGACCAAACCTGCGCGTCGGTGATGGAATGCAACAACGATGTCCAGTGGTGGGCGCAGGCGGTTGGCCCACTCGACCGCAAGCGGAAGTTCGCCGAGCACCTCGCGAAAGTTGCCGGGTGCGTTGACCGTGCAGAGTCGCGTGCCCTCTTTGATGCCCAGTTTCTGGACGAGTGAGATGTCGGTGTAGTCAGGCATGTGCAGAGGTCCTAGCCGCGACCCATGATTCGGTCGACGACGATTTCGATGGCGACTCGATCGAGACGTTCGCTCGGCTGTCGGTAGCGGGCAGCGTATCCGGCCACGGCGGCCGCCACGCTCGATGGATCGGTGGCCAGCCGAACGTTGCCTTCAAGGGTGAGCCACCGGCCACCGTCGAACTGCGTGACGGCAGCACGGCCGCCGAGCGAAGCATTGCGCGCTTTTACCGAGGCCGCGAACGTAATGATCCGTACAAGTTGTTCCTCGGGCTCGTAGGTGAAGCCCACTGGCACAACGTGCGGGGAGCCGTCGAGTCGCAATGTCGTGAGCGTCGCGAAGTGACGTTCGGCAAGAAATGCCATCGCCTGCGCGGAGAGCACAAGGGGTTCGGGCATCAGTCGACGCCGATCGCACGGAGGAGATCGAGTTTGGTGGCGCGCCACGCAGGAATCACCGCGGCGAGTACGCCAACAACGAAGGCAGTCAACACGATGATGATGACGGCAGTGGTGGGTACCGCGTATTTCGAAAGACCTTGATCGCGTAGCGCGACGATCACGATGTAGCCCAGCACCAAGCCGAGCACCACACCCACAATCGCGCCGTACAGCGACGTAAGTACGCTCTCCCAGCGAACGGTTGTGCGGACCTGTGACCGTGTCATGCCGACCGCGCGCAACAGACCAATCTCGCGTCGACGTTCGTACACGGCGAGCAACATGGTGAGCACGATGCCGAAGATGGCAATGATCACCGACAACGCGAGCAGGCCGTAGATGAAGAACAGACTTCGATCAATGATGTCGCTGCGCCCATCGATGAACTGTCCGCGATCTTGCAATGTGCCGATGCCGTAGTCCTTGATGGCTGTGTCTACCGCTGAGCGAAATGCCCTGTTGGATACACCTGGGGATTTGGTCATGAAGATGAATCCGGCGAGGTTGCTCACCGAGGTGCCCTTGAGGAGGTCGCGATGCACCACGCGGGCTTGCGCGAGATCGCTCGAGGCATAGATGCCTTGCACAACGACCGTCACGGCGGTGCTGCCAATGCGCAGCGCCACAGGTGAGCCCACGCTGAGATGGGCGCGTTTGGCCTCGCCCGTACTGACGAGCATCCCCTTTGGCGTGAGCGAGGCGAACGAGCCGTGCACGAACTTGTAGTCGAGAATGCCCTGTGCGGTTGCGGGGTTCACCGTGGTCGCGAAAAAGCCGCTGTTCGTCTCTGTGTTTTGCAACCGCGCGAAACCGAGGCCAGTGGCGGCGCCGACCTCGGGGATCTGGTTGAGTGTGTCGACGAATGCCTGGCTGAAGCTGAGCGATCCGCCGTTCGAGGAGTTGATCACGTACTCACCGAGAAACTGTTTGCCGATGGTGTCGCGCAACTGTTGTTTGATCGATGCGGCGAACACACTTGCACCGGTAACGAGTGCAACGCCGATCAATACAGGTGCGGCCGTGCGCGCTGTTCGACGTGGATTGCGCTGCACATTGGCTCGTGACATTGCGCCGGTGATTCCTCGGAAGCGCTCGACGGGCGCGCCGAGCACTCGGGCAATCGGGTTGGCCATCACCGGCCCGAGGAGTAGCACACCGACGAAGACGGCCACTACGGCGACGCCGAGCAGGATCGAATCTGCACCGGCAAGCACGCTGGCGATCGCGCCAAGACCTGCCATCAAGAACAACGCGGCTGCGATCACCCGTCGCTTGTTGCTGCGCGGCTGCTCAAAGGCCGACTCATTCATCGCGGCCACGGGTGGTACTCGAGCCGCAGCGATTGCTGGCACAGCGGCCGCAACGAGTGTTGTGACCACGCCGGCGACAACGGTGATGAACACGGTGCCCGCAGTGATCACGAGACCGCGCGAGGGCACGCCGAGTCCGGCAGCGTTCAACGCCGCCTGGATGCCGATGGCGAGCCCCGCGCCGGCAACGAGACCGACGACCGAGCCGAACAACCCAATCACGGTGGCCTCCACCAGCATCATCCGCGTCACCTGCCGACGGTTCGCACCGATCGCTCTGAGGAGGGCGTTCTCGCGGCGCCGTTGCGCGGCCGTGATGGAAAACACGTTGTAGATCACGAAGCATCCGACGCCGAGAGCGATCAGCGAGAAGATCGACAAGAAGATCGTGAAGAAGCCGAGTCCTTTCTGAATCTCGCTCTGGCTCTGTGACGTGATCTGCTCACCCGTGAGCACCTGAGTCTGTGCGATCACAGCACTTTGGTTCAGTGCGGTTTGCACGCGCTGCGCTAGATCGGCGTCGGTGATGCTGCCGTCGCCGCGCACGAGCACGGCGTCGATGAACCCTGGTTTGGCGACAAAGTTCATCGCCGTCGGTGCATCAAACAGTGCCCACGTCGCGTCGCCGGGTGTGGCCACGCTGTTGTACTGAGCGACGCCCACCAGCGTGAACGTGCGCGAGCCTGCCTCGGCGTTCACCTTGACCGTGTCACCCAGCACGTACTTGCCGTCGGCCGCAGTTTGGTCATCGAGCACTACTTCGTTGGGTCCGGTTGGTGAGCGACCCGCGACGATCTTCCACACCGAGAGGTCTCCGGTATTGATGGTGCCACCCGAGGTCGCCCGCGATGTGCGGCCGATGGGCTTTGCGTTCTTGCCGATCACGACGGCATCGCCCTGTATCAACGCCTGGGCGTCGGCCACGCCGCGCACGTGCGCGGCTACCTGTACGGCGTCGAAGGGCACCTTGTCGCGCACCTCGAAACCAAACGCCGTCTCGACGGTGTTGGCAGATTGCACGTACGCGTCGACCTTCTCATACGACTTCGCGAAGATCGCATTGAACGTTCCCTCCAGCGTGTCGCGGAACATGAAGGTGCCTGACAAAAACGCGGTGCTGACGATGATCGCCAACGCGGTGAGCACAATGCGCCCGAAGCGGGCGGTGACGTTTCTGATCGCGAGGCGCAGCACGGTGCGAAAGCTACTGGCGCTCGGTTGAGGTGCGGCGAGGACTCACGTGGTGGCGATCGCCTGCAGGATGTCTGATTTCGCGGCACGGCGAGCCGGCCACCAAGCAGCAATGACGGCGAAGATGACGGACCAGATGGCGAAGAAGGTGATCGACTTGGTGGACACGCTGAAAACGGTGAAGCCCTGCGGACGAAGGGCGCGCACGACGATCCATCCGAGTGCCAACCCGAGCGTGGTGCCCATGATTGCGCCGAGGAGCGCGGTGACCACGGCTTCCCAACGGATGCTGCCGCGCACTTGACCTCGCGTCATGCCGATCGCGCGCACCAGACCAAGTTCGCGTCGACGTTCGTACACCGCCAACAGCAGGGTGAGCACGATGCCGAGCACAGCAATGAAGACCGACATCAACAGCAGCGCATAGATGAAGTTGAGGATGCCGCTCACCTGATCGACTTGTGCCTGAATGAACTGCGTTCGCGTCTGCAGTTTTGCGGTGGGGTACTTATCCGTTACCGCTTTGACGGCAGCTGTGGCAGTGGACTCGCCAACCCCGGGCTTGGACTGAACGAAAATCTGCGCCTCGAACAGCGCGGAGCCACGTCCGTCGAAAAGCGTGCGGTCGACGATGAGGTTGCCGAAGGTCTTGGTGTCGAAGATGCCACCAACCTTGAGCGTTGCCGTGGACTGATCGAGGAACGACACAGCGATCTCGCTGCCCACCGTGAGGCCGTCGCGCGTGGCCTTGTCTTTCGATACCAAGATGGTTGAGCTGTTGAGGCCCTCCCACCCACCTTCGGTGAAGTTGAATGCGAATAGATTTGCGGCGCGCTTCGGGTCGAGGGTGATCACGCCCTTGGCCTTTGGTACACCGCTTTCGATCACGTTGAGTTGCGCGATACCAAGGCCGACGGCATCGCTGACTTCGGGCAGCGTATTCAGCTCATCCGTGAGCGTGGTGGGTAGGCCGCCCAAGCCTTGCCCGTCGCCTGTACTCACCGCGTAGTTGCCGGTGAACTGCTTGGCGATCGTGTCGCGAATAGATCCCTGCAGCGACGAACCAAGCGTGGCGACACCAACGAGCAGGGCGAGTCCGATACCGAGCGCAGCTGCGGTGAGCGCGGTTCGTTCGGGACTGCGCGCGGCGTTGCGTACTGCAATCTCGCCAGTGACGCCGCGGAGTGCGCGTAACGGTTTGGTGAGCAGCTTCGTGATCGGGCCGACTGCTACGGGGCCGAGCGCGATGAGGGCAGCAAACAGGCCGCCGACGCCTGGAGCAAGCCACACTGCTGAACGATTGAGTCCGAGCACCACGCCGAGCACGGCGATGGCGAGGAATGAGCAGCCGATCCAGACGCGCACCCGCGACAGGCCTGAGCGGTCGATGCTGACGTCGCGCAGAGCGGCGAGTGGGGACACCCGCCCGGCGCGGATTGCGGGCAGCGTCGCGCACAGCACGGTGACGACGAATCCGACCACGAGCGTGATGATCAGCGACGAGACGTTGATGGCGAGCGACGTGTTGCCAGGCCCGCTACCGACCGCCTTGAGAATCTTGAGGATGACCGTCGCCAGCACCACGCCACCGAAAAATCCGAGAATGCTCCCAACGACGCCGACAACACCTGCCTCGACGAACAACGAGCGAACCACCTGGCCACGACTTGCGCCGATGGCGCGCATGAGTGCGCTCTCTTGCTGTCGTTGCGCGGCGGTAATACGGAACACGTTGTAGATGACGAAGCTGCCGACCAACAATGCGATCGCCGCGAAAATGGTGAGCACCGTGGAGAAGAGATTGAAGAACGTGGACAGGGAGTCTTGCGTTTCCTTGGTGATCTCGGCGCCCGTCAACACCTGCGCCTTCTCGCCACTGAGTCTGGAGGCGATGTCGGCCTTCAATTGCGTGTCGGTCCTGGAGCCATCGCCGCGAACAATGATCGAGTCGATCTTGCCTGCTTCGCCGACGACGAATTCCTCAGCGGTCTTGAGATCGAACAATGCCCACGTTGCCGAACCCGATGTGTCTTCGCCCGCAAACGTGACGATGCCGACGACGGTGAACGATCGAGCGCCCTGCTTGGCGGTGACCGTGACCGAATCGCCCAGCTTGATCTTGCCTTCTTTGGCAGATCGCTTATCGATCACGACCTCGGTCGAGCCTTTCGCGGCTCGGCCCTGATCGATGCTCCACGGAGAAGCCTTGGAGCCTGTGAACACGCCGCCGTACTTCGGTGGACCATCGATGCCGAGCGGCTTGCCGTCGGCGGTGGCAACTCGCGCAAAGCTTTGGACATCGCCGTCTGCCTCGGCCACCCCCGGCACGGCGCGAACCTGCTCGACCAACGAGTCCGACAGGCGACCGCGCGTGTCGTTGCCAAAGTCGCCCTCGATGACATTTGACGATCGCACGAACGCGTCGATCTGCGAGTAGGCGTTCGCAAACAGACGGTTGATGCTGGAGTTGATGGTGTCGCTGAACACGAACACGCCACTCAGAAATGCACAGCTCGCGATCACGGCCATTGATGTCAACAACAGGCGACCCTTGCGGGCCAGGACGTTTTTCAGTGAGATACGAAACATGTCAGTCGCCGAAGCGCCGCATGCGGTCGAGCACTCGGTCGGCAGTTGGGTCGGCCAACTCGTCGACCACACGTCCGTCGGCGAGGAAGATGACACGGTCGGCGTAGGCCGCAGCTACCGGGTCGTGCGTCACCATCACGATGGTTTGACCAAGCTCATTTACTGCGAGACGCATGAAGGAGAGAATCTCGGCACCGGTGCGGCTGTCGAGGTTGCCCGTTGGTTCGTCGGCGAAGATGATGGTCGGTCGGCTGGCGAGGGCACGAGCGACAGCGACGCGCTGTTGCTGACCGCCCGACAATTCGCTGGGCCGGTGTTTGAGGCGATCGCGCAGGCCCACGGTGTCGATGACGCGATTGATCCATGCTTCGTCACCCTTGGAGTTGCCGAGCAGGAGCGGGAGTCGGATGTTCTCTTCGGCCGACAGTGTGGGAATGAGGTTGTAGGCCTGAAAGATGAAACCCACCTCGCGGCGGCGCAGTTCGGTGAGCTCTTTGTCCTTGAGCGTGGCGAGGTAGGTGGTGCCGATGTACACCGCACCCGAGGTGAGGCCATCGAGCCCTGCAAGCGAATGCATCAGCGTGCTTTTACCGGAACCCGATGGTCCCATGATGGCGGTGAACTTGCCTGCCTCGAACGCGACGGTGACGCCATCGAGGGCACGCACTTCACTGTCGCCCGACCCGTAGATCTTCGTGGCATCGACAGCGCCGGCGGCAGCAGTAGCGGTGTGGGCTTCAGTCATGCAGCATTTTTATCTTGAAACAGAGAACTATCGACCGTGTTTGCCCGCTATTCATGCAGGCAGCAGGGTTGACAGGCGTCACGTCGCACGCACCATCGCGTCGAAACTCGTCCCGTGAAGTGTCACACCGATGCCGTACGATCGTGCGGTGAGCTCGTGTCCCTCCTGCGCAAATCCAGTGGCCGTCGGCTCACGTTTCTGCCCCACCTGTGGCTTTGCGCTCGCGGCATCCACTGCGGAAGAGCGGCGTGTGGTCACGGTGCTGTTTGCCGATCTGGTGGGTTTCACCTCAATGTCGGAGAACCTCGATCCTGAGCAGGTCAAGCGCCTGGTCGATGCCTGCTTCGAGCGGCTCGTGGGCGATATCACCACCTTCGGTGGCACGGTCGACAAGTTCGTCGGCGATGGCATCGTGGCCCTTTTCGGCGTGCCCGTTGCCCACGAAGACGATGCCGAGCGGGCCGTGCGCGCCGGACTGCGGATGCAAGAGTCGCTTGCGGCCTTTGCTGCGTCGCGCGTTGCCGCAACCGATGCCAGCGCGCTGCAGATGCGCGTTGGCATAAACACTGGCGTCGCGCTAGTGGGCATCGTTGCCGGCACCGATCACACCGCAATGGGAGATGTTGTCAACACGGCGTCCCGGCTGCAGACGCTTGCACCTCCGGGCGGCGTGCTCGTGGGTGAAGCCACACACGGTCTTTCCGAGGCCAGTATCACCTACGAGTTCCAAGGTGAGCTTTCGGCGAGGGGCCGCGAGTCGGCGGTCTTGGCATGGTTGGCAAAAGCGGCCGTTTCGCAGCCTGGTGCCCGCCTTCGTCGGCGCGACATCGCGATTATGGGTCGTTCCACCGAGCTCGCGCTCACCCTCGCTGCTGTCGACTTCGCACTCGTCAACTCGCAGGCCGCGCTTATCGCGGTCGACGGCGAGGGTGGCGTCGGAAAGAGTCGCCTCGTCGATGAGCTCGTCGACGCCGCTCGTGCAGCGCATTCCTTGCTCGTCGTCGAAGGTTCGGCCGTGCCTTACGGAGAATCAAATGTGTGGTGGCCCTTGGCCAGCGCCCTCTTCGATCGGCTTGCACTCGACGCAGCAGCTTCGTACGAAACCATTCGCGACCTGGCGCTCGGGCTTGGCCACGAATTGTTCAGCGACGCCGACGATGCAACCCGCGCCGGTCTCACCGATGCGTTCCAACACCTGCTCGGGTATCCATCCAAGCTTGACGAGCTCGATCCCGCCACTGCCCGCGACGCCGTCAGCCGGGCAGTCACTGCCGTACTCGACCGCCGGTTGCGTCAGGGCCCAGTGTTGCTCTCGATCACCGATTTGCATTGGGCTGACCCGGCCGTGCTTGCACTGTGCGAACACCTGCTCGTGGCACTGGCGCGTACGCCGTTCGTGCTTGTGACCACCAATCGGCCCGACCATGAGCTCGTGTGGCCACCACTCACCACACGCGCTGCGGTCCTGCGTCTTCCGCTCGAACCGCTCGGGCCCGTTGCCGCCGCTCAGCTCTGTCGGGCGATCATCGGACCCGACGCCGACGACGCTGTGATCGCCACGATCTACGAGCGTTCGGGGGGCAATCCGTTGTTCCTCGAAGAACTCGCGGTGCTGGTCGCTGAGGGCGGCGACGTTACCGCCCTACCCGATTCGCTGAGGGCGGTCATCGCCGCGCGTCTCGATCAGCTGCCGCCTGCCCAACGCGCAATCCTCGACAACGCCGCAGTGCTTGGCCCTTCCGGCGCAATGGTGGCGCTCGAACACTTCGGCCACGAGCTCGGCCAACGCTTCGATCAGAATGTCATCGACGGTCTTATCGATGGCGGTCTTCTCGAAATCGAGGGTCGTCGATGGTCGTTCAAATCCGACTCCGTGCGCGAAGTCGCGTATCAAACGCTGACCAAAACCGTTCGCGCCGCGAGGCACATGGGCATCGCCAAGTCGATGCGGTCGCGCCAGTTCAGTCCCGATGACGTTGCCCACCACCTCGCTGCGGCGGCCGAACTCGTCACCGAGCTCGGCCCGATCGCGGGTGTGCCGGCAGACATCATCGAGCAGGCTGTTGCGGCGCTCGAGGCAGCAACAGTCCGCGCTGTCGATCAGGGCAATCTTCGTCAGATCGTGCGTTACTCGTCGCGTGCAATCGAATTGCTTGAAGTCGACGCGCTCACCGACATCACTCCGGCGCGCCGGGCGCGCCTACGACTGCAGCGCATCGATGCGCTGACTGGTCGACGACAGCTCGATCGAGCGAGAGCTGAGACAGACTCCGTATTGGCCGAGGCCACCATCGACCACGACCAACGAACCGAGGCCAGCGCGCGACGCGCCCGCGGCGTCATCAGCCAGGTCGATGGAGATTTGCCGGCAGCTCGTCGGCAACTGGGTGAGGCTGTTGATCTGTTTCGCGAGCTCGATGATCATCAGCAACTCGCCGACACGTTGCGAGCGCGCGGCTTTCTTGAACTCTTCGGGGGATCGCTCGCCGACGCCGAGTGGCTCTTCGGCGAAGCCGAGGGTCTCTACATCGCGCTCGAAGACCGTCGCGGTCTCGGATATATCGAGCAACACCGGGCGTTCATGGCGTTTCTTGGCGGCAACATCCAAGTCGCCGAAGCGCATCTCACGCGCGCCGTCGATGTGCTCACTGAGCTCGGCGACCGCGCGGGCGTGGGTTGGGCCCACGGTCTGCTGGCGTTTGTTCATTTCTACAATCGACGTTTCGAAGAGGCCGAAGAGCTTGCCAACCAGGTTCGGGGCGAGGCGCGCGAACGCGGCGACGAGTGGGCCGAGAGCATGATGCTGTCGTTGCTTGCCTCGATGCGGTTGTGGAGCGGCAACATCGACGCGGCCGCGGCTCTTGCCGAACAGGCCCGCGCTCGTTTCAAGAAATTGGGCGACAGCTTCGGTTTGGCGCAGTCACTCGCGGTGCTTGGTCGTACTCAGGTGGCGCTGGGCGACCCCAACGCTGCACGTACCAGCGAGGCGCTACTTGCCCAATCCGGTGAGTTCGGTCAATCAGCCTTTCCATTTCTTGCGTCGGCGGGCATTGCAATGCACGCCGGAGATGGCAAGACCACCATTGCACTCGCTGATGAGGCCATCGACCGGATGAACAGTGTTCGCGCCGATGCCACCGAATCGTGGATCATCCGCGCCGCAGGTCTGGCCCAAGTTGGCGAGTATGACGAAGCGCGCACGGCACTCGCACACGTCGACGCAACCATCGATGGGCATCCGTTCGCACAGTCGGTGCTCGCGCTCGTTGCCAGCCTCCAAGGCTGCGGCGACGAAGCAATTGAGGCAGCGACGGCGGTGTCGCAAGCGATCGGGCACACATACCTCGACGGCGTGGTCGCCAGCATCGCCGCCGGCGCGTCAGCGGGTGCAGCCGGCGATGAGTTGGTGGCTCGGGAATGGCTTGATCACGCAGTGTCGCTCGCCGTGGCCACACAAGACAAGGTGGCAACTGCGTTGGCGCTGTCGGCCTACTCACAAGTGCTTGACGTCGCGCACCCACATGGCGATGGCGATGTTGGGGTGCTTGGCAGCGGCTGGCGCTCGGTACTGGGCGCGCTGCCAAAGCTGCGCGAAGCTGTGCCATGACCTGGGTGCAACCTGATGCTGGCGGGCTCGTCGACCTGCACCCCGCGCTGGGTCAGCGCGTGCACGACCTACGCGACCACGCCGCCGCGGCCACACCCGGTCGCACCGGAGAGCTTGCCCGCATTCGTGTTGCCCAACTTCTCGAAGGCGCAACAGCGGAGTCGTTGCCCGCCGACCTCACCGCAGCCGAACACGCCGCGCTCGCCGTGATCGAACAGTTCATCGTCGACGTGCACGGTCTCGACGATCGCACCTTTGCGTCGCTGTCCACCTTCTATACGCCCGCAGAGCAGATGGGCCTACTATTCCATCTCGCGCTGCTCGACGGCTTCACCAAGCTCAACCTTGTCGCTGCCGGCGCACCGAACTGATTGGCGACTCAACATGGCCACAACTCCTCGCCTTCCGTCAGCGCTCGATGAAGCGGTCACCTCGTTCGGTGGAATGCTGTCGCACCAGCCCGAACTCGTTGGCGAATACTTCACGCTGTACTCGCAGTTCTGGAGTCATGGTGTGCTCGATCAGCCCACGAAGGAAGTCGTTCGCCTGCGCAACGCGCGCATCACCGACTGCGGCTATTGACGCAACGTGCGCTTCGCGGTCGCGAGGCAAGAGGGACTCACCGAAGAACTTGCCAACATGGTTGACGATGGTTTCGAGCACAGCGATCTGAGTGATCGCCACAAGGCGGCCGTTGCCTTCGCTGATGCATATCTCGGCGCGGGTGGCCCACCAGCCCCAGCCGTGCAGGCCGCGATCACCGAACAATTCACCGGCGCCGAGGTTGCCGAGATGGCCATCGGCCTAGCGCTGTTTCACGGCTTCAGCAAGTTGCTCATCGCTGTTGGTGCCGAACCCGAAGAGATGGACGTCACCGTGTTGCGGACTCCGGGCTCGCCGCGCACGTAGGCGACACGGCCATGACCGAGGTGCACTACGCCACTGGCCTGATTGTTGGCCGATTCAATCCGCCTCATCTCGGTCACTCGTTCATGATCGATTGGGCCGCACAACGTGCAGATCGACTCGTGGTGTTCGTCAACACCCGCGATGGCGAGTTTGTGCCGGGCGAGTTGCGCGCGCAATGGCTCGCAGATCTGCACCCATCGGTGACTGTTATCGAGGTTCGACATCAGCTCGACAACAACTTCAACGATGAAGCGCTTTGGGCAAAGTGGATGGCGTTGTTCGAATCCCGGTGGCCGTTCGACAGTGGCCCGCACGCTGTGTTCAGTAGCGACGAATACATCACCGAACTGGCTCGTCGATTCGGTGCCATCGCAGTCGTGGTCGACGCTGATCGCGCCGCCGTCCCCATCAGCGCGACGCAGATACGCAAAGCGCCAGCCGACCATCTCGATCGACTGGCGCCTCCTGTTCGCGCCTGGGTTCAGGCCAACTTGTTGTAGCTGGTCACTTGCCTGGCTGGTGCAGAACCCGCAGGTAGGGCTTTACGGTTGTCCAGCCCTGTGGGAACAACTGCTTGGCTTCATCATCGGAGACCGAACCACCGATGATCACGTCGTCACCGTCGACCCAGTTGGCCGGCGTGGCCACCTTGTACTTCGCGGTGAGCTGCAGCGAGTCGATGACACGCAGGATCTCTTCAAAGTTGCGCCCGGTGGACGCCGGGTAGGTGATCTGCAACTTCACCTTTTTGTCCGGACCGATCACGAAGACGGAACGTACGGTCATCGTGTCGTTCGCGTTGGGGTGGATCATGTCGTACAAGTTTGCGACGGTCTTTTCCGTGTCGCCGATCATCGGGAAGTTGACGGGCGTGCCCTGTGTTTCGCCAATGTCGCTCTCCCACTTGAGGTGGCTTTCGACAGAGTCGACCGAGAGACCAATGACCTTCACGTTGCGCTTGTCGAACTCGGGCTTGATCTTGGCCACGTAGCCCAGTTCGGTGGTGCACACCGGTGTGAAGTCCTTGGGGTGGCTGAACAGCACGCCCCAGCTGTCGCCGAGCCAGTCGTGGAAATTGATGTCGCCCTGCGTTGTGGGTGCATCGAAGTTTGGTGCGATGTCACCAAGTCGAACGGTCATGCTGGTTACTCCTCTATGAGTTTTCGGGTGTGAGTTTTCGGGTGTGAGTTATTCGCGTGTGAGTGTTTCCCGCCCGAGAAGTCGCTCGAAACGGCCGGAAGGCGACTCAGTATGCCCTATTCCCGATCAAATCGCTCAACTATTGGACAGGTGACTAATGAGTCACCTATAGTCGCCCGCAATGGATGACGAAGACGTGTTCAAAGCCGTTGGCGATGCCAGTCGTCGAGCCTTGCTCGACGCACTTTTCGCGCGCGATGGGCAGCGTCTCAATGAACTCTGCTCAGTGCTGCCCGACCTCACTCGGTTTGGTGTCATGAAGCATCTGGTCGTGCTCGAGAACGCCCATCTCGTCGTCACGGAAAAGGTGGGCCGCGAGAAGCGGCACTATCTGAATCCGATACCCATAGAACAGATCCATGATCGATGGATGTCGAAATACACCCGGCCCTTCGGTCGTGCACTCGTTGATCTACAACGCCGCATACAACCAACCGACAGCACCTCACAGGAGCACATCGCATGAGCATCGCGCGTCACGTCTATGAGATCTATATCAAGGCAACACCCGACGCGGTGTGGCAAGGCATTACTGACCCCGCCTACACATGTCAGTACTTCTACGGGACCCGCTTCGAAAGCTCGGGCGAGCAAGGCGGCAGCTATCGATACGTTGGCGATGATGGCGCTGTCGCTATCGAGGGTGTGATCGAGGAGGTCGAACACGCGCGGCGGCTCGTCATGACATTTCGATTCATGTACGACGCGGCGCTCACCGAGGAGCCACCAAGTCGAGTGGAGTGGGTCCTTACTCCTGTTGGAATTATCACCCGTCTCACGTTGCGCCACGGCGATCTCTTCAAGAGTCCGCTCACGTGGGAACGCGTGCGCATGGGATGGGTTGGCATCGTGGACGGTCTCAAGACCCTGCTCGAAACAGGGACGACGATGGGCGAGATCGACGATCCGGAGGCGTCTGTCGCCGCCGACGATCCCGAGGGCGAGTGGCATCGTGCGCAGGGCATCGCTGCGAACAACGGCACATGGGATTGGTTGGGCAAGCCCGATGCTGAACGCACCGCAGACGACGAGGAAGCAATGACGCTGTCTGCGTATGCGGCTGCGTATCACTGGGCGCGTGCCGCCCGACGCGGCCCAGAGAACGTGGCACGCGCCGAGTGGCTACTCGCGCGGGTGTGGGCCGTACGTGCCAACGGAACGCTGGCTCTGCATCACGCCGATCGCTGCATGGCGGCCTGCACCGACGCACAACTCGCCGACTTCGATCTTGCCTATGCGCATGAGGCGCGGGCGCGGGCGTTGGCCTGTCTCGGCCGTCGCGATGAGGCCACCGCCGAACGCGCTGCGGCTGCGGCTGTGCCGATCGCCGACGTCGAAGACCGCAACATCGTCGAGGCTGATCTCGCATCGGAACCATGGTTCGGTGTGTGATGAGTCGATGAAACTGCTCGGAATCTGCGGGAGCCTGCAGGCAAACTCGTCGAACCTCACCTTGCTCAACGACGCGGCCGCATTGGTGCCCGACGGAATCTCGTTCAGCATCTACCGCGGCATCGACTCGCTGCCGTTCTTCAATCCTGATCTCGAAGCAGCGGGTACTCCTCGCGCTGTGTCTGCATTTCGCGAAGCGCTGTCCTCGGCTGATGGTGTGCTCATCGCGTCGCCCGAATACGGCTTCTCGCTACCAGGGAGTCTGAAGAACGCCATCGACTGGGTGATCGGCTCCGCAGAGCTCTCGGAGAAGCCCGTCGCGGTCACGGCATCGGTAGCGAGCGTGGGCCGCGGTCAACGCGGTCTGAAGGCCCTGCTCGTAACGCTGGGTGCCGTCGGTGCCCGCATCGTCGGCGGTGAACCAATCGTGAAGGGCGCCAACGCTCATTCCGATCTTGTTGCCTTGGTGAACGCCCTGATCGAAATGGCCTCCGTCGCCACCTCTCCACCGGCACCTAAGGTGGGCTGATGAGTGTTGTCGTTTCGCTTGCCGATCTTCGCGCCGCCACCGAAGGGCAAATCGGGTGGTGTTACCTCCTGACCGTGTCCGATGAGGGTCAGGCGCGGGTGTTGGCAATCGCACCGGAATGGAACGAGGACTCCACGGTGCTACGCGCGGAGGTAGGTGGGAGCACAGCCAAAAACGCTGCGGCGCGTCCCGTTGTATCAATGGTCTGGCCGCCGCTGATGGCCAATGGCTACACGCTCATCGCAGATGGCAACGTTGTCGTCGATGGTCGCACGATTCGGTTCAGCCCTATCGGCGCAGTGTTACATCGGCCTGCCGTCAGCGGTGACGCACCATGAAGGCAGCCGACCTCTCGGTGGCTTTGGCAGACGAACGCATCGCGCTGGCCGACCTGTTCGACTCGCTCACACCTGAGCAACTCGGTACATGGTCGCTGTGTGCGCGGTGGACAGTGCATGACGTCGCCGCGCATCTCACGACACTGTTCAACATTTCGATGGCCTCGATGGTCGTTCGGATCGCGAAGAACCGCTTCTCGTTCTCGAAAGCGGTCGAACAGCTCTCGAAAGAGTTGGCCGAGCGACCCATCACACAGATCACGGCGCAACTCCGTGCGCATGCGTCCGATCACAAACATCCACCCACGGCACCTCTTGCGCCGCTCGCTGACATCATCGTGCATGGCCAGGACGTCTGTTGGCCGCTCGGGATGACGCACCATGTTCCGTTTGAACGTGTTGCCGCTGCGCTCGACTTTGTCACCGGCGGTCGGTCCGTTGGCTTTGTCCCCGCGTCGCGACTACGCGGTCTGCGCTTTCAGGCGACCGACGGCGACGGCGTGTGGGGGACCGGGCAACTTATTCACGGACCGGCGGTGAGCCTGCTGATGGGTGCAATGGGGCGCCGCGTTGCGCTAGCGGATCTCGGCGGCGCGGTAGATGTGTTGTCGGAGCGCCTCGACGGCAAGGTGCCACGCATCTCGTAGCACCGTGCTGCAACAAGTCAGCCGCTGCAACAAGTCGGCCGCTGCAACAAGTCGGCTGCCGCAACAAGTCAGCCGCCGCAACAAGTCAGCCGAGGTATTGCTCGAGTTGAGGAGCGATGTCCTCGGGGGTGACCATTGGTCCGAACCTGGCAACGACCGCACCAGATCGATCGACGAGAAACTTCTCAAAGTTCCAGGTAATGGCATCGTTGTCGGTGGCACCGGGCTGCTCGGCGCGTAGCCACTGATACAACTCACACGCACCATCGCCGTTTACTTCGATCTTGGAGAACATTGGAAAGTTTGCATCGTATTTCGACGTCGCAAATTCAAGGATCTCAGCGTCGGTGCCTGGCTCTTGTGCACCGAACTGGTTGCACGGGAACGCGAGCACATTGAAGCCGCGAGCGGCATTGTCAGCTTGAAGCGTGCGCAGACCTGCGTACTGAGGCGTAAGGCCTCAAGCGCTCGCAACATTGACGATGAGGCAAACCTGATCGCGGTACCGATCGAGGCTGACCGGTTCACCACCGATCGAGTTCATGGTGAGGTCATACAGCTTTGACATGCGCCAACCGTAGCCGTGATTGAGGTCGAATTGCAGCGTCAGCGGGACAGATGAGTGAGCAGCACGCTGACAGCCCTTTTAGCCCGTGGTCGGAGCTTCGCTGCTTGCGTAGTGCTCAACGATCGCGGCGTAGGCATCGAGTGTCTTCAACGCGTCGGCCTCTGATGTCGGCGGCAGACCGAGCACGCATCGGCTCACGCCCATCTCGGCGTAGGCATCGATTGTGCGTTGATCGCCCGGACAGCCGAACACACCGAGCTCGAGCGAATCGTCGGTTCGCCCCGCATCGTGCAGTGCTTGGCGCAGCGCGGGCAGTTTGTCGGCAATGTCCCGACGTCCGTGAATCGGCATCCAGCCATCGCAGTACTCGGCGATGTGTTTGAAGGTGATCGG
>JANLPV010000150.1:0-3832 GCA_031367435.1 Actinomycetes bacterium
ACCAGAATCGCTTTGCCGTCCCAAGCGAGTGACAGCGGGACGAGGTGTGGAACTCCGGCGAGCGAAGCGGTTGCGACCCAGACGTTCGGGTCGGTCTGCAGTCGCCGAATGGCGGCTTCGATTCGTTCGGCGGTGGATCGACTCGTCATCCGGCGACGATATCGCTAGCGCAGTGACTTACCACCATGGGTCAAGCTGGTGGGCTCGACCCGACCGAGGTGTTCGTGACCGTACGACCGCAAGCACCACGACACGACGTGTGGTCTCAAAGTGTTCGCCAAATACCGAGCGACTGGCCCACACGTGATCGCCGGCTATGCGAGCGTTCTTGATCTCAATGGACCGAGCGAAGTGTGCGCCCGCGATTCGGCCGGGAGGGGCTGCGATGTGCCCCGAAGCCTTGCACTAGGATTCGAAAGATGCCTCGGACTGACCGTGCCTCTCGGCGGGTAGACGCGCCGCTTGGCCGGGTGTTCGACGCACTGGTGGATCGCGAAGCGCTTGAGATCTGGCTGCTGCCAGGCAACATGACTGGTCGGTTCGAGTACTTCGATCCGACGCCCGGTGGCTGGTATCGCTTGGTGCTGACATATACGGATGCTGCGGCGTCGCAAGGTAGGAGCTCTGCTGATTCGGACATCGTCGAGGTGCGGTTCGTCGACATCGTTGCGAACGAACGGGTCGTTCAGGCCGCTGACTTCATTGCTGATCCGCCGGAGTTCGCTGGGACGCTGACGCTGACGTGGACCGTTCAGGACGACGCGGGCGGACCGCTCGTCGAGGTCGTTGCTGCGGATGTGCCGGACGGAATCTCGGCAGAGGATCACGCCGAGGGACTCGCCTCGTCCCTCGACAACCTCGCCAGGTTCGTGGAGGCGTAGCGGCCGCTCGACGAGTTGGGACCCGCCTTGCTTGGACACTCACCAACGCTGGTCGAGCGACGAGAGCCGACGCGGTCAGTAGTCCCAAAGTGTGCGCTCAACTGAGCGACCGTCACACTGAACTTCGCATGGAGTCGGGCGGGTCTGGTCGGTTTGGAGGTGAGCCAAGTCGTGCGCTGAAGCACTGCCGATTGTCGCGAGTTGGGTCAGATCTCGATTCGCTGCGCTGCAGTAGCCGCATCGCCTGTATTCGGCGTGCCGGCTGGCTCGATCAGGAGAAGTTCGGCTTCCTCGACCGCGATCGGTTTATGCCCAACACCGACCGGCACAACGAACAGCTCACCCGGTCCCAACTCGACATCACCGTCGCGGAGTCGAATCGTGATGCGACCTGACAAGACCAGGAAGAAGTCATCGGTGTTGTCGTGATGGTGCCACTTGAACTCACCTTTGACTTTGACCACCATCACGTCATGGCCGTTGAACGTCGTCACCGTTCTTGGCGACCAATGCTCGTCAAACTGACTGAGCTTCTCAGCGAGATTGATTGCTTGTTTCGTCACCACGCCAGCATGCCACTCAAACCGAACGAAGTGATCGTCGAACCAGCACGGATCACCCGTATATCCCTGCCGTCAGTGTGCGGCCGACCACGTGGCTGGACTGAGCGATATCTCGCGGCCCGGTTGGAATGTCGGCGCGACCAGTGTCAGGCCACTGCTCAAGATCCGCTCGGCTCAGCTCAGAGTGGTCTCGATCTCCTGGCCGGCGATCGCCTGTCCGACGCCAATCGCTGCGGCAAGCGGTAGGGCGGTAAACAGAACCCACAAGACGGCAAGACCAGCTTGGGCGTCGTCGGTCGTGATGACGAAAACACCAGCGATGGCCGCGACCACGGTCATGATGGCGGTTGCGCACCAGCGGACGATTCCGGGCTTTGCCACGCTGACCGGCACGAGGCAAGGACCTGATACGAACATGACCGAGATGATGAGTTGCGGCACCGTACCGCTGACGGCGATGTGTTTGTACGTCGAGAACTGAACGGCGACCACCATCGCGATCATGAACGCGGCTGTTGGCAGCAGCGACAGCAGCACAATGTTGCCGAGGAGCGGTGATCGCGGAGAGCGAGAGATGACATCAGCATGTCGGCTTGGTCATGGCGATGCCATGAGGGAAAGCGCCTATCGGTCCCTGGGGAACCCGGGCCAGGCCCGTCACGTCCGATGGTTCTCGCCAAGTACGAGCGCTGCTCCCGACCGCCCGACGAACGCTGGATCGCCGGTTCCGTGTGGTTGGGTTGCGGTCTGCTTCTGAGCGATATCGGGTAGTCCGTCACGCGGGTCCTGGTGGCACGGAGCAAGTGGCGTCGGGGCTGCTATCGAGCGAGGCGGATGTCGATCTCTCGTTCGACGTAGGACCACTCTTCCGTTTCCCGAAGCCGTCCCACGAGGTCCTCGAACGCGGTCGTGTCGTCGCGTCGGTACTCGAACCACGTCAGGAAGTCGAACTCCTCACCGAGGTCGCGACCATGATGGAGGCGGCGCGAAACCGCCGGCAGATACTCCAAACCGACCGCGATGTGACGAGACCTTACCTCGAAGATCAAACGCCGCTCGTCCTGGGTGAGCTCCCACCAGGCGGTGTTCTTCGTGATCGGGATGAGCGCGGCGCACGTCGCTTCAGCTCGATTGAGGCCCTGTTGTCGTGCAACCAGCGCCACGCGTTCGGTGCGCTCGACAGACCGCTCGTTGCTCGTCACGCCGCGCAGTGTCCACACACCTGAAGCTGGTTGAATTTCGCTCCCCTCGAGCACGGCGAGATGCTCGACGTTGGCGAGACCGGGACCGGTGATCGTTGTCATTCGTTCCACAGCCCAGCTGCCATAGGGACCACCGACGAAGCTGACAAGCAAGGGTTGTGGCACGTCCAATACGCTACGCCGCGACGGAACGCTCCGCCCATGTGTTTTCGGCGGGCCGAGAGCAGCGAACCCCGAGCGCGCTCGGGAGGAGCCCTCGACTACTCGCGGTGGACAACATCGCAGCCAAGGCGTTCACGAAGTCGTGCGATACCGGTGCTGCATCTCGCCGGTTCCCGAGTGCTGCGTGTTGCGCCCGGCGGCGTCGAAGTGTATGGGCGTTGCACCGCCGTGCCCGGCCCACTCGTCGCCGTTGGGTCGGCGAGCTCTACTCGTCTTGCATATCGCAGCGGTGGCGTCGAGCGGCAGCTATTGACTACCGGGGAGACCGAGCAGCTCTCTCCACTTCTCCGCCACTGCTCCGTGCGGGTCGAGCAGCGTTGTCGGCGCAGCAGTAAAGGGAAGCCACTGCCAGTCCTCGCCCCCGGTGCACGCGATCGGCACCCATCGTTCCAGTAGATCAGCGAAGTCAGCAGCGAGGACATAACCATGGCCCTGTCCATCGTCGTGGCTGAGATAGACGACGCTGCCGTGCTGGGCCTCCGCGAGGTCGAACGCTAGGTAGTCGCCGTTGCCAACGTCGTAGAAGGCGGCCTTGTTGTGCCAGACAACGTCGTAAGGGTCGTTCGCGTTCGGGAACACTTCATTGACCCAGGAATTCGCCTCGTTGATGAGCTGGGCTGTGTGGGCGAGCGACCAGTGAAGGTCGCCACAGAAGTTCTGTCTGAATGGCTCGCCGAACTCCATCTCGTCTGGGGTGGACCAGCGGAACTCGACGTGACGGGAGATGTTGAGCAGTGCGTCGTGATATGCAGCAGGAAGCGCGAATCCGATGGCCGCCTCAACGGCCTCGACCTCGCCTCTGCTGGCGGGCTCCTCCACGACCAGGGCACGGATTTTGAAACCCCGACCTGCGAGCGTCGATGCGGTCGACTCCAACTGATCAACGAGCTGAGAACGGTTCATGGCAGCCCAATCGGGGATTCGTAGCCCAGCCACGTCAGCGCACGCACGCCGATCAGATTGC
>JANLPV010000190.1:0-7533 GCA_031367435.1 Actinomycetes bacterium
GTTGTCGATTTCACAACATTCCGGCATGTCTGCCCTGGTCAGGGCCAGGGTTTGAAAGACGATACGAAGGGTTCCGCTTTCGGGTTGGAGCTGTTACGTGTCATCCACGCTCGACCGGCATGCCACCGGCTGACAACCACAGATCGTCGACAATCGTTCCCGGAGGGCGAGAAAGCGACAACCGTTCTCAACGCGCACACGCTGTGCGTAAAATCCCGCACGGAGACTTGATGTCGTCGACTCTGCGTCAAGCGGGGGTGATGGATATGACGACTGTCGGCGAATCTGCTGCGGTTCCATCCGACCTGCGAGCCGGACGCTCTCTCACGGGGACCGATGTTGGTTTGCTGTGTGTGCGGGTCGTGCTCGGGGTTGTGTTTCTGGGGCACGGCCTTCAGAAGTTCGGCCTCTTCGACAGCGGTGGGTACCCCAACAGCATCTCCGCGCAGCAGGACATGCTGACGCTCTTTGGCTACTCGTCGGTTCGGGGTTCTTGCGTGGACGATCACTCTCAGCGAGCTGTTCGCAGGACTCTCGATCCTTCTCGGGGCAGCAACGCAGCTCGGCGCTGCAATCATCGTCGGCATCATGGTGCAGTTCGTGCTGGGGCCGCAGTGGGACGCCGGGCTGTTTGGCAATGCGATGTCTGGCGGCTTCGAGTTCTCGTTGGTCGCGATGGCAATGGTGGTCGCTCTAGCCCTCGCCGGGCCGGGGAGCGTGTCGGTCGATGCGGTGGTCGGCTGGAAGTGGTCAGGGTTGCGATGGGGCGCAGTCGCGTGTCTCGTGGGCCTTGCGGTCGGGCTGTTCGTGCTCGTCGTGTGGGGTGTCGGCGTCGGTGGCACTCCGCCGCCGCCATCGTTCTGAAGTGCAGCCATCATTCGAGAAGTCATGCTGGTGAGCGATCGGAGTGCGGTACTGCCGCCGATCATTGTCGATCAGACTGGACAATGACTCGTTCGGTCAGGAGGCCAGATACTCGCGCAGGGCGGCGCGGATGACCTCGCTGTTGGTCGCGTGGTCACGAGCGGCGCGGCTCCGAAGCGAATCCAGAAGTTCGGGGTCGATCCGGACCGGAACGAGTTGTGCGGGTCCGGTACCGAGGGTCGGTCGACCCCTGCGACGGATCTCCTCGACGTCGTACTCGCGAGTGGCCACGTCGTTGGCGATGACGTCGATCTCGTCATCGGTAATCTCTCGTCCGGAGGCGGTGGTGTATCTGTGGTTCGAGGTCATGGTCACTCCGTGGGGTCTGGGAGAAGCGGGTAGAAGCTCGGCCTGAGCGGCATGGCATGGATGATGAGCAATTCGTCACCAGCGAGGACGAGTGCGATGAGTTCGAGGAGGTTGCCCGCTGCATCAGGCCCGATGAGGAGCACCTTCGGTGGGTCGGAGTCGGGGTCGAGGTCGGCGACCACGATGACATGGTCGTAGGCGTGCTTGATGCGGTTGATCGTGATTCCGTGTTTGAACGCAGACCGTTGGCTGAGCACACCGATTAACGTATCACGGAATTGTCGGTCGTCTTGGGTGTTCGGGTCCCGGCTCGCCGAAGGTGCGCGATCACGGTGGTGCGATGGACCCCGAACTCGATGGCCAGGACCTCGATTGTTGCACCCGCTGTCCGGCTGTCGATGAGCGCTACAACCTCAGACGCATCGAGGCGATGCTGCACTTGCTGATCGGGACGATGGACTGGCGGGAGATGAGGCCGGGCCATCAACACCGGCAGTAGTGCGATCGCCTGGATGAATGACGCCAGGGGGTTTGAAAGCCGTCCCATAAGGTCCACTGATTGTTGTGGATTCGACAACGGCACCCATGCGCGGCTCGCCCGGTGGCAGAATGGCTGTATGTCTAGCGTCATCGTCAAGGTAGTCGAAGAGTTCGACGTTGACGCCGCGCGCCTAGCGGATGTCTGCGAGAGGTACGGGGTCTGCGAGCTTGCGGTCTTCGGGTCAGTAGCGAGAGGAGTAGCCACGCCGATGAGTGATGTCGATCTGCTGTACGTAATGACACCGGGGCGCTCGCTCGGCTTTTCGATCAATCGGCTCGAGGATGAACTCGGGGAGGTCTTCGGTCGTCGGGTTGATCTCGTCGCCAAGCGCGCCGTTCATCCGATGCTGCGCGACAACGTGCTCGCGGAGGCTCGGACACTGTATGCGGCGTGACGCAGTGCTCTTGGTGGAGATCGTCAACGCGGTTGGGCGGATCCTCGAACTTACGGCGGGACTGTCCGCAATGGAGATCGAAGTTGCCCCCGACCGTCGTGACTCGCTTCTATGGAACTTCACGGTGCTGGGCGAAGCGGTCGGCCAGCTCTCCACAGGTCTCAAGGACGATTACCCTGCGATCCCGTGGGCGGACGCGAGCCGGCTGCGTAACCGAGTCGTGCACGGATACTGGTCGGTCGATTTCGAGGTTTTGATGGCTACCGCACGCGACGACCTGCCGTCATTCCTCGCCGAGGTCAAGACCGTGTTGGCTTCCCTCGTTGAGGATGCGGGGTAGACCGGGACCCTGGGGCGCGGCCGCTCAGTTCGTCCCACAATGGCCGCCAGCTGACGAGTGAACACGGCGACCCGGGCCGCGGGGGTTTGAGGTCCTCTGTGCCCACGCGATGTTGTCGATTTCACAACGTTTGCGCAGGTCAGGGTGTATTTCGCGTGTCTGATCGCTCGAACTAGCTTCGTCATCTCTTTCAAACCGCGGTCAGCTCTCGTGGAGGCGAGCGATTCAAGTGCTGTATTGCCATGAAAGCGGAACGAGGCGGGTGCGATCGAAGCGCGGGGTCGGCCGGTCGTCCAACGCGTCTGAGCCGCTGGGATCGTTACCGACCGGTGGAGAACAAGTCATTGGATGGCCACCGCCAGCAACAGTCAACCGCGCCAGATCGATGCTCCTATGGGAGCGGCTCTGAAGCTCGCGGCGCGCGTTCTGTACGCCGATCGGTGTGTGCTATGTGTTCAGACGGTTCGGCGGGACATCTGGGGGATGCCGCTGTATGGGCCCTCGATACCCCAAAGCGAGATGGTGTTGGACGTGATCCGAAAGCGCTCGCCGCCGTCGTGAGCTTCGGGTGGAAAAATGGCGAGCCTCAGTCAGCGCGAATTTGGCTCGGTGAGAGCACTGCAACGAGGAAGTTGGAATCACCTGTGAACGGCCGCATGTTCCAGGTGGAGAGCAACAGGTCGGGTGTGAGGCCCACCTGCTGGACGTCGTCGAAGAACTCGTCGAAGGAGTAGTCGCGGTCGGCTCCGAATCCGGTGACGATACGGCCACCGCGGCGCAAATGCCGCGCGAGTCGGTCGAGGACGAGCTTACGCGTGGCGGGATCGAGGAACGTCATGACGTTGCCCGCGCACATGATGATGTCGAACCCCACGACGATGCCGGCGGCGGCGAGGTCGAGTTCCGCGAGGTCGGCGACACGCCAGGTGGGGCCCGGGTAGTCGTGCTCGGCTGCGGAGATCAACACCGGGTCGATGTCGACGCCGACGACGTCGTGTCCTGCCGTTGCAAGTTGGCTTCCGACACGACCGGGCCCGCATCCGGCGTCGAGCACTCGGGACGTTCGTGCTGCCATCGCGTCGATGAAGCGTGCTTCGCCTGCGAGGTCGGCGCCGGCGGCGGCCATTGACCTGAATCGTTCGACGTACCACCTTGAGTGATCAGGGTTCTGTTCGGTCAGGGCGATCCACCGGTTGGGAGACACCGGGACACGCTAACTGTCCGCGCGTGGCGGGTACTCGTGGTGGTGTGGGGCGTGGGCTAGTTGTCGCAGCACGCCGGCGTCGTCGGGGTGGGGTGGCCGGTCCGTACGCGGCGTGTAGGTGCCTTTGCAGCCGCAGATGCATTGGATAGCGAAGACGATGTCTTGGTCGGCAGGGTTGGTCTCCCCCTCGAACCGCATCGTATCTGAGGTAGCCAGCTTCCCGCCCTTCGGGTTGTCCGAGGTCGAGGTGGACGACGTCACCCGAGTTCTGCATCAAGCCATGAGGTCTCGTCGTTGCGGAGTTCGCTCTGCAGTTGGTGGCCGATGTGGTCCTGCCGCAGCGCCCGGACCGCGAGAGCAACGGTGTTGCCGACGGTCGTGTCCAGTTCGGCCGCGAGCCGCTTGAGTTCTTCGTGGGTTCCGACGTCAATGCGAACGCTCGTGCTCTGCATGCAGATCAGCATCCACCGCACGAGAGAGCGTGTGCATACGCCTGCACGATTGCATCATCCGCACGCCGCCTACTCAAGGTTCTCGACTCGCGCAGGACAAGCGCACTGCCGCCGTCGCCCCGCTTCATCGGCCGAATCATTGCTCGATGAGGATGGCTGATTGGTTCCCTGACGCCCGATCAGGTGCAATCTCGTAGGCTGTCGGCCAACAGCGAATCAGCGAGGAGCCCAGCGTGAGCAAGATCGTCGAGGATACAAGGATCGACCCGCGCATCAAGGCGGTGATGGGAGCCATGCCTATTCCTGTGCAGGAGGACGTGACCGATCGCGACGCGATGCTCCGTGCCGTGAATCAGCCCGACGCTCTCGCCGCGCAGGAGCTACTCGACGGGATGCTCGACATGCTCGACAGTGAAGAGGTCGCACCGTCGAGTGGGCTCGAGATCAGCACGGTCGAGTTCACGTCGCAACCCGACGGCAACACGGTGAAGATCCAAATGATCCGTCCGGTGTCCGACGAGAAGGTGGCGTGCGTGTATTACATCCACGGTGGCGGCATGGCGTCGATGTCGTGTTTCAACGGCATGTACCGGTCGTGGGGTCGGATCATCGCCAACCAGGGTGTTGCCGTCGCCATGGTCGACTTCCGTAACTGCGTGAGTCCGTCTTCAGCGCCTGAGGTCGAGCCGTTCCCGGCCGGGCTGAACGACTGTGTCTCCGGGTTGAAGTACGTCATCGCCAACGCAGCTGATCTCGGCATCGATGCCGATCACGTGATCGTGGCCGGTGAGAGCGGTGGGGGAAACTTGACCCTGGCGACTGGACTCCAGCTGGCGGCAGACGGTGACATGGGCCTGATTCGCGGCCTGTACGCGATGTGCCCCTATATCGCTGGTGAGTGGCCGCAGAGTCGGTTCCCGTCGTCGACGGAGAACAATGGGATCCTGCTCGACCTGCACAACAACACAGCGAAGATCGGGTATGGCATCGAGGCGTTCGAGTCGGGGAATCCACTCGCGTGGCCCTCGTTCGCCACCGAAGGTGATGTGAAGGACTTCCCGCCGACGATGATCAGCGTGAACGAGTGCGACCCACTACGCGACGAAGGCGTTGAGTTCTACCGCTTGCTGATTCGGGCGGGAGTCGCCGGCGCGCAGTGCCGACAGGTGATGGGCACAATCCACGGAACCGAGATCTTTTCGCTCGCGTGCCCGGACATCAGCCACGAGACCGCCGCCAGCATCGCTCGGTTCTGTCGGACGGTCTGACTCAGCAGTCGGTGATTTCATCGGGTGCCCAGTGTTCGAGCAGTGCCGGGCCGAAGGTGGCCGGTGGCGTACAGGTCGACCAGGTTGTCGACCTCGGAGCGGGGCAGGCGCCGCTGTCGTTGCAGTGTGGCCGCAGCGCGATTCGCGCCTACTCGCCTGGCGAGGATGCCGGGCAGGATCTCCATGGCGCGGTAGTCGATCACTGAGAGCGGTCACCGGCGGTTGACCGGGAGCTTGCACCTCCCCGTCATCGCTCATAGGTGGCTCAAACCGAGATACGTCTCGAGAGCCTCGTCGACACTCCACATCTCCTTGACGCTGAGGCTCCCCGCCCGCTTCCCGAGACGCTGCACATCCACCGCACCAAGCTGCTCGACGAGCACAGCGTTGCTTCACCCTCCACTTCGACCGGCGGACGAAACGACGCTCGGCGAGCACTGGGTGACGTCGGAGCAACGATCACGACCGACCGCGGCAGGAACTCGTCGGCTTGCACCACCACCCCGAAGCGAACCCCATGCTGCTCATGGCCCAGACCCTTCGGGATCTTGAACCGGAACACCTCACCGCGCTGCACGCAACGACTCCATCAGACCCGCAACCACGAGCATCTCCGCGCGGTCCATCTCGTCGGCTTCCAACTCCGCCACCTCCCGAGCCAGCGCCTCGCTCCGACGAACCCGGCGAGCCGACGGCGATAATGTCGCCGAGCCCCCGCCCTAGTTCCGGCGAAGTCGGTCGCCACAGCGCGCCGTCGGATCGCCCCCAAACCCGGACCGCCGAGTCCCAGGAAACTTATGATGGCGCGATATCGAGGATCCCAGAAGTGCCGTTATCTTCAGTCGGTGGAACTCCGTCGGAGCACTGGCATATGTACTCGCCGTGCGAGTTAAGCGTGCCAACCTCGTCGGGGTCGAATCGATACTTCCGCTCGGTGTTCGAGATCGACGCGCAGCACGCGACGACTTGAAGCTTCAGATTCCCGTCTTGAAGCTTCAGATTCCCGTCCTCGCCCGCGACCGATGTCAATCGAGTTCGAGGACGAGTCGCAGTCCATCGTTGAGCGCTGCAAGCTCCTCGTATGTCATGCGTCCAACGAATTCGCCGAGTCGTTCTGGCGCGACGGCCGACGTCTGCTCGATCAAGACCTGAGTCTGCTCATCAGCTCAGCGAGGGCTCGTTCGGAGCGTTCGTCGGTTCGAAAGTTGAGTACCGACATACGACATACGACAATTACACGACATCGTGTAAGACATTTCAACTACGCGTCACGGAGTTCGCGACGTCGGCTTTGATGCTCTACGAAATCTTTGGTGCGTCGGTCCCGAGGAATTGGGTGCGGAGTTCGCGTTTGAGGACTTTGCCGGTGGCGTTGCGAGGGAGTTCGTCGACGATGGCGATGTCGTTGGGAATCTTGAACTTCGCGAGCCGGCTGACGCAGTGTTCAACCACGGTGGCGCGGTCGATGGTCGTGCCGGGTTTGAGCGCGAGCACCGCAAGTCCGACCTCGCCCCACTTCTCGCTGGGCACTCCGATGATCGCGGCCTCGGCCACTTGGGGGAGTTGGTAGAGGACGTTTTCGATCTCGGCCGGGTAGACGTTCTCGCCGCCGGAGATGTACATGTCTTTCCACCGGTCAACGATGTAGATGAATCCTTCGTCGTCCATCCGGGCGGCGTCGCCGGTCTTCAACCAGCGGCCTTCGAACGCTGCCGCAGTGGCGTCGGGCCGGTTCCAGTAGCCGGGTGTGATGTTCGGTCCGGCAACCCACAACTCGCCGATCTCGTTCGGTGCGCAGTCGCTGCCGTCGTCGTTGACGATGCGGGTTTCGGTGTGCAGCAACGTCTTGCCAGTGGAACCGATCTTGCGCAACGACTCGTTGACATCGAGGAAGATGTGTGCCGGGCTGGTCTCGGTCATCCCGAACCCCTGCAACATCGCCACGCCACGGCCTGCCCAGGTCTCCATGATCGTCAACGCGCACGGCGCCCCACCGACACCGGCGATACGCAACCGCGACAAATCAGTGTGCTCGAAATCGGGGTGCTGCATCATGAACTGGTACGGGGCGGGCACCGCGAAGAAATGGGTGATGCCCTGC
>JANLPV010000007.1:0-24320 GCA_031367435.1 Actinomycetes bacterium
GCACCTCCGCGCAGAAACGGAGCATTGATCTGCTCGGCGAACGCATTCGCTTGTGAAAGTCGATCGGGAAGCGACGCACTACGCGCGATTGTCGCGACGAAGCAACCCGACAAGAAGTACCGCCAACGGTGATACGCGTCATCGCAGGTTGACTGTGCGACTGCTGCGGACTCGAGCGCGGCCAAGGCGTCATCGTCCTGTCCCGTAAGGGCCAGATTCGTCGCCGCGCCAGCCCAACAGGTGGTGGTGTCGGGATGTGTGGGTGTGACGGCGTTCGCGATACCTGTGCGGGCGAGATCGACCGCACGGAGTGGGTCGTCGCCGTGGCGGCTCGCCCAGTCGGACGCGGCACCGTAGATAGCCGGGTTCGGGTGGCGGTCGTTGGTGTCCAAACCCAACGTCATGCTTGCCCATTGGGCGTGTTCGTGACGGGCATGCAAGATCGCGAACGGGTACGTGGCAATCGTTACCCGTTCGGCGTGGCCGATATCGGTCGTCGCGACAGCCCATAACACGGCCGCACGAATGTTGTCCCATTCCGAGGTGAACATCGCCTTACCGTCAGCTTGGCGTGGGCTCACCCACAACTGGTTGGCGGTCTCGGCCAACGTGGTGTAATACGCCAAATGTCGATCGCGGACACGGCCGGTATCGGCACGGTCATCGAGGCGTTCCTCACCGAACTGGCGAAGCGTTTCCAACAACCGGTAACGCACACTGCCACCACCCCGGTCGGCGATCACCATTGATTTGTCAACCAAACTGGTGAGCACATCAATCACGTCGAGTTCATCAAGGATGTCGTCAGCACAGATTTGCTCGACCGCACCAAGATCAAACGCCCCCGCGAACACCGACAACCGATCGAACAACAACCGTTCAGGCTCACCAAACAACTGATACGACCATGTCACCGTTGCCCGTAACGTCTGATGCCGATCAACCCCACCGCGCCCCGCGCCACGCAACAAACGGAACCGGTCATCAAGACGCGCCAACAAATCGGCTGGACCCAACGACCGCATCCGCGCCGCTGCCAACTCGATCGCCAACGGGATCCCATCCAAACGCCGACAAATCTCAACGATCGTCACCCGATCACCCGCTGAAACCTCCGTCGAGTCATCAGCCGCAGTCGCCCGATCAATGAACAACGACACCGCGTCGAGCGGATCAAGCGACGCGATCGGCACCACCCGCTCACCACTCACACCAAGCGGTTCACGCGACGTCGCCAACACCGTCACCGTCGGCGCCCCAACACCAACCGCTGTCACCAACCCGGCAACCGCACCAAGAACATGCTCACAATTATCCAAGATCAACAACAACCGTCGACCATGCAACCAATCAACCACCGTGTCAATCAATGACATCGACTCGTGCGGCTGAATCGACAACGTCGACGCCACCGCCGCCACCACCGCATCCGGATCACCCACCGGCGCCAACTCAACAAACCACACCCCAGCAGCGAACTCATCCGCGACCAACCACCCAGCCTCGATCGCGCTACGCGTCTTACCCACCCCACCAGTGCCAGTCAACGTCACCAACCGCCGATTCGACAAACCACTCACCCGGCGCTGCAACCCCGCCACCGAACCAAACCACTCCGTACCCGCCACCGGCAAATTACCCGCCACCGGCACAACACTTTCAACCACCGTCATCAACGCCCTATCAAGCCACACCACACCATCAGCCTGCACACCAAACACCCGAACCAACTCCGGTACCCCATGCAACCGTTGAGCACCCAACTCAATCAACTCAACCCCGATCGAGCGATCCATCACCGACGCAGTCGCCTCCGACACCACAACCTGACCACCATGCGCCGCAGCCATCACTCGCGCCGCCCGATTCACCGGCGAACCAAAATAATCGCCATCACGCTCAGTGCACTCACCCGTATGCAAACCCATCCGCACCCGCAACCCCACACCATCCGGCCACACCTCAGCCAACAACGCGCGCTGCGCCATCACAGCAGCACCCACCGCATCGCCCGCACGACCAAACGCCGCCGCCAAACCATCACCACCCGTAGAAAACACAAACCCGTCGAACGAATCAACCGCCAACCTCAACAACTCGTCATGACGCGCCAACGCCACAGACATCAACCCAGGGAACTCCTCCCACAAACGCGTCGAACCCTCAATATCCGTAAACAAAAACGTCACCGTCCCCGACGGACGGACCGTCACCCCACACCCCCCGACAACCACATCATCCCAGTCTGCCACCTCCACCCCGTGGGATCCGTTGGGGTGCCCCCTATCGCCGGTTCTGCGGATACCGATGGGGTGGGCGTTGGACTCCTGTTGACCGCGTTTGGTGGTCGACTGCGGCAAGCTGCGCGAACGTTGTCATTTTGACAACAACCGGTGGACCTTCAGGGACGGCTTACGAACCCCCCTCACCACTTCAGTCGGGCCATGGAGATCCTTCCGGGCACGCTCGCCCGGCGAAAAGGCGCGAATCGCGCTGCGGCCACACTGCAACGGCAGCGGCGCCTGCCCCGGTCCGAGGTCGACGACCTGGTCGACCTGTACGCCACAGGCATCAACGTTCGCCAACTTGCAGCGGCCTTCGGGGTCAGCCGGGACACAGCACTACGACACCTCCAACGTCGAGGTGTCCCGAGTCGAGCGACAGCACGCAAGCTCACCGATGAGCTTCTCGCAACGGCCACACGTCGGTATCTGGCAGGCGAGCCGATGGCGAAGCTGTGCGGCGATCTCGGTATCAACCCGACCACCATGCGCCGGGAACTCACCAAGACTGGCATCCAGCTTCGCCGACCCGGCAAACCGTCAACCCTCCCAGAGGTGTAGCTCGCCCTGGTTCTCATTGTCGACATCGGAGCCCTTGTCGGCTACGTCCAGTCGTGCCCCACGTCGATCTCGAGCGAAACCAGCTCGACCGCCCCGTCTCGTCCCAGTTGGCCGACGACGGAGTACGCACGCACAAGCACGCCGGTCGAGATCAGCACGCGGTAGTCGCGCCTCCCAGGGATGAGCTCGGCCAGATCATCGAAGCCAGTCGCGAAGCGTTCGACGATCTCCAACAACTCGAACGTCTGGAAGTCGTTGGTCGACGGCTCGCCGCTCGGTCCACGTTCACCACGGAGTTGGCGATCAAGGTCCTGGAAGAACTCTAGCGTCGCGCGCACCTCGCGACGTTCACCGCTCACCCTCGCTGAGCCTCGGACTGAGTAATCCGCTCGTGAATCCTCGAACGGGTCCGCTCGATCAAGCCCTGAGGTGCCTGGTCGAGATCGGTCACCACGCTGGCATCAAAAAGGGCGTGGCGCTCGGCCGGGCTGAGCTTCTCCAGTTCCGCTGCGGTCCACACCTTCTGCTCCACGCACCGAACTGTACCCCGTTCGACGACCGACAGCGGTAAATGCGAACCGCGCTCGCCCGGCTCGGCGGTCGGAAGCACCGAGGCAGGAACCGCAGGAGACCGGACAGAGGCACCTTCGACTCCTCTCTCAAACCCTGGCGATGAACAGGAAAAACGACGCCGAGCGTTGTCGATTCGACAACACCGAGTGGACCATCAGGGACGGCTTTCAAACCCTCCGCACCACTTCGGTCGCGCCATGGAGATCCTGCCCCGTGTCCTCGCCCGGCAAGTGCGCCCCGATATCGCGACGGGGAGCTCCAACGGCAGCGGCGACTGACCCGTGCAGAGGTCGACAGCCTGGTCGAGCTGTACGCCACCGGCATCAACGTTCGACGACTTTCAGCGGCCTTCGGGATCAACCGGGACACAGCACTGCGACACCTCCAACGTCGAGACGTCCCGAGTCGAGCATCCGTCCGCAAACTCACCGACCAGCAGCTCGCAGCGGCCACACGTCGGTATCTGGCTGGCGAACCGATGGCGAAGCTGTGCAGCGATCTCGGCATCAACCCGACGACCCTGCGCCGGGAACTCACCAAGACCGGCATCCAGCTTCGCCGACCCGGCAGACCGTCAACCCCGAACTCCACCGGGGTCCGCATCTCAGTTGCGAGTCCCTGACCGGACGTCTCGGTCGTTGCTCAGGTGCTTGCTGCGAGCAGAGACACGAGCGGGAAGGTCGTCGAGGTGACCGATGATCTGGCACACTATGCGCGTGTCTCTATCCATTGTGGGCGTTCATCACGTCGCCATCCAGGTCGACGATCTCGATGCGGCGAGGCGTTTCTACGGTGAGGTGATGGGACTTGCGGAGATCACCGATCGGCCGGATTTCGACGTCGCCGGTGCATGGTTCCAGCTTGGTGCTCACGAACTGCACCTCGGCGTCGAAGATGGTCACATGGCATCTGAGCGTCAGCACTTCGCCGTAGAGGTGAGCGACCTCGACATCGCTGTTGCCGCGATCGAGTCCCACGGGGTACCGGTGCGCAAGCTCGGGCCCACGTTCCCCCGAGCCGGGAATCAGGCGTTCTTGCGTGATCCCTCAGGGAACCTCATCGAGCTCAACCAACCTCAGCAACCCTGAACAGGCAGAGGAGTCCGCGCGCCTGGTGATCCCTTTCTCACATGCGGGTCCACAACCGGACACCACTCACCGTGTTCGACACGGGTCAGGCGTGATCGAGTCGAGGGACTCCAACGAGACGTCGCGTGCCGCGAAAGGTTTGAAACACAGGCGAACGTGCCAAGCGATCGGACATTCGATCCGGCCCTGACCAGGCCAAGCGTTGTGATTCCGACAACAACGAGTGGGCGCAGAGGGACTCGAACCCCCGACCATTGCCTTGTAAGGGCAGTGCTCTACCAACTGAGCTATGCGCCCGCTAACGGAGAGTCGATCTTACTCTGGACATGCGCGTGAGCGGACCGACATCCGCCAAATCCGCGGCCACGACCACTACGGTTCGCGGCGATGGCATCACGCACCGGTGAATCCGGCGGAGACGACGTTCTTCGCCGCTATCTCGAAGAGATCGGCGCGCATCCCCTTCTTACCGGCGATGAAGAACGCACCCTCGCCGCTCGCATCGAAATCGGACGAGCAGCCCGTGAGCAGCTCGACGACGAGGCACACATCTCGCCCGAAACACGAACCGAACTTGAATCGCTTATCGCAATCGCCGCCGATGCCCGTCGCGTGTTCATCCAGAGCAATTTGCGCTTGGTCGTCAGCATTGCCAAGCGATCCGAAGGGCACAGTCTTTCGCTGCTCGACCTCATACAAGAGGGCAACGTTGGTCTGATGAAAGCTGTCGAAAAGTTCGATCACACCAAGGGGTTCAAGTTCAGCACATACGCAACATGGTGGATCCGACAAGCGATCGGCCGCGCGGTCAACGATACGTCGCGCACGATCCGTGTTCCGTCGCACGTGCGCGAGCAGTACAGCCTGATCGACCAAAGCACGGCCAAATTGTGGGACGAACTTGATCGTCAACCAACGAGCGAAGAGGTCGCTGCCGACACCGGCATCACCGCCGAACGAATTCGACTGGTGCAACAACATCGACGCGGCATCATGTCGCTGTCAGCTCCCCTTGGCGAAGATGGCGACACCGTGCTTGGCGACATGGTTGAGGACGAAGACGCGATCGCACCATTCGACGCGGCCGCTGCATCGCTCGAACGACAGGCCGTGCATGTGCAACTCGCGCGGTTGAGCGAACGCGAACGCGCAGTACTATCGGCCCGTTTTGGTATCGGCCATGAAGTGCAGACGTTGTCGGAGATTGGCGAGACCTTCGATCTCACCCGCGAACGCATTCGTCAGATTGAGGCGCGCGCTCTCGGCAAACTTCGCCATCCGACCGCCACACGCATGTGGAGCGACGGCGAACGGAAAACCGTCGCGGGTAGTACAACTGGGCCGCGACAGTCCAGCCGACTATTCGAAGCTTGAGCGCGCTGCGAGCAGTTGCTGCATCAGTTGCGGAGTGGCCGCGGCTACCGGCGTGCGCTTCAACGACGGATCCCGTACAAGCAGTTCGCGACCGTGCGCGTCGACAACGTCGGCACCGGCCTCCTGGCAGATCAACACCGCTGCCGCGTAGTCCCACACGCCGTGCGCGTCGACGGAACAATCGATGTATCCGTCGAGCACACCTGATGCGACGAGACACAGGTCTAGTGCGGCCGCACCGAAAGCGCGAAATTGACGCCAGCCGAAGTGACGGGGAGGCAACCCGTTGAGACCAACGAACGCATCGCTCATCGCAACGGTCGCAGAAGCACAAAGGCGGACATCACCGCGCCAGGCTCCTTCGCCGCGGATGGCTGTATACGTGACGCCGTTGGCTTGATCACGCACCAGGCCAACCGCTGCACCATCGGCGTCGAACAGGCACAGCGACGTCGCATACCACGGAACACCGTGGCTCGCATTCGTGGAACCGTCCAGAGGGTCAACGACCACCAGCGCATCACCCCCGCGCAGCGTGACACCGCTCTCTTCGGAAAGAACGCTGAGTCCAGCCTCGGCAAGCGATTGCAGCACAATCGAGTCGGCCACAAGATCGGCGGCATATTGTCCGTCTCGCCGACCCGACGGCCCCCAGTCGGTGACATCGCGAAGTGCTACCCCAACCGCATCGGCGATCGACTCAAACAACGCGAGCGCGTCCTGAAACATCGTGTGCAGGGTAGTGTCAGGGCGTCGCCCGAACAGCGGATTCCGCGCAGAAAGGTTCAAGTTGGCTGTCATTGATGTTGCCGGGTTCATCGCCGATGTGAAGAGTCATGCCATCGACCATGGTTTTCATGTGCACGACGAACGTCACTTCGTGGAGACGTACTCGCTGCGTCAACTCTGGGAAGTCGATCTGCATCCAGAAGAGGCATGCAGCGGACCTATCGACCTGCACCTCTCGCTTGAAGTAGATCCACGCGCCCTCCTCGGATTCGAAGACGAGGTCCTCAAGATGGAAGACCCTGACGATCAGCCACCGTCGGGCTTCGCGTTTCCGGTGCACTTCACCTGGACCCTTCCACCACTCCTGTATCCGCCCGACCTGCTGATTCTCGCCACCGAACTTGCCGGTGTGGGCGGCATCGATTTACCTGTCGAGGTCTCCGCGATCGACTCGTTCGCGAGCGTTACCGATGCGCCTGACCGCAGTCTGTCCATCGTGGCTCGCTTGTCGATTGAACTCGCCGATGTGTATGCCAGTCTCGACGAGCCGTTGTGTGCCACACTCGATCGCTGTAAGGACGTCAGCCTGTTCTTGCTCGAAAAGGCACCGACTTGGTTGGATGAGCACTGATCAACCGGTAAGACTCACAAGCGCGACGAAAGGGAGCAACAATGCGTGTTCGCGAACTCATTGACATTCTGCGTGATCAGCCGCCCGACGCCGAGGTAGAGCTTGCTGTCGTCGCCCCAGTCGATGATGACAACGAAGACATCACCGTCGATCGTTACTCGGTCGAGGGCGTTCTTCCATGGGAGGACGAAGGCGACGACGGCGTCGTCATCTGGCTCGTCGGTGGAGAAGACGACGACGTCGATTCGTTCCTCGACGCCATCGAACAAAACGACGAGTGAGCCGCGCAGCTCAGGTAGCGCTGACCGCGAGACCGTGAAGCTTCACCACATCGCGCGCCACCACTTCGGTGCCGGCGAGCATCCGCGTCTCAGCTGATTCGAGTGCGAGCCATACCGCTGCCGCGGCCGGAATTTCAGGAGATTGCCCGGTTGCGTCCGTGCCAGCCCGCGCCGCACGCGCCCGCCCAACCTCGGTAACGACATGTCCGGGGTTGAGGTTGTAGGCGCGGATACCGGCGTTAGCTAACTCGGCATGCACGACCCCAACCATGCGATGCGCGCCACCCTTGGCAATCGCATACGCCACACCCCAACCACCTTTGCCGAACGGCGCGCGCGGTGCCATCGTTGCGGCACCGGAGGTGAGGTGAATGATCACTCCGCCGCCACGCTCCAGCATTCCTGGCAGCACCGCCTGCACAAGGATCAGCGGCGTGATGGCGTCGGCAGCAACAACCCGGTCGACGAGATCAACCACCGTTTCGACCACCGGATCGTTGAGGCCCGGGCCTTGATAGATCGCATTGTTCACGAAGACGTCCACTCGACCAAACGCCTCAACGCTTGCCTGAGCGGCGGCGGTGACCGACGCGCGGTCCGTGAGATCCATCGCCACGCTGACGCACGCCACTCCGCACGCTTCAATCGCGGCGGCCACTTCGGGCAGCCCACCAGCAAGCATCGCGCCAGCATCGGGGTCGTCATGGGTGGTACCCGCGAACGGCACCGACATTGCAGTCGTGGAGCGCGCCGTGATCACCACGTCGTAGCCGGCGCGCGCAAACGCAATCGCCGTCGATCTGCCAATTCCACGACTAGCACCTGTTACTAACGCGACGGGCCGATTACTCATGGGCGAAAGTTAGCCGCGAGCAGCGGGCTCACCTCTGACCCGACCGCCGACCCGACCGCCGACCCGAACGCTGGCCCAGCCGCTGACCCGACCGCCGACCCAGCCGCTGACCCGACCGCCGACCCAGCCGCTGACCCGACCGCCGACCCGACCGCCGACCCGAACGCTGGCCCAGCCGCTGGCCCAGCCGCTGACCCGACCGCCGACCTGCACTAGATTGTTGAGTCCATGCAGTACTGGTTGTTCAAGTCTGAGCCCGAGTCATTCGGCATCGATCATCTCAAGAAGGCAAAGACAACCGTGTGGGATGGCGTACGCAACTATCAGGCACGCAACTACCTCCGCACTGCAAAAGTGGGTGACCTCGCGTTGTTCTATCACTCGAAAGTGCAACCGCCGGGAGTTGCTGGATTGTGCACCATCACCGCAGTAGGGGTGAGCGACCCAACGCAGTTCGATCCGACCTCGCGCTATTTCGATCCGAAGAGCAGCGCAGCGAATCCGCGCTGGCAAACCGTGAAGGTGCGTTACGCGGAGACCTTTCCCACGTTTGTGAGCATCGACGCATTGCGCCAGAAATTCAGTGAGGACGAGCTCATGATCTTGCAAGCCGGAAGTCGCCTTTCGGTGACGCCCGTGAGCGCAAAGGTTGCAGAGAGAATTCTCAGGATGGCGCGGAAATGAGCAGCGACACCAAGCCGACTGACGAGAAGCCAGCCGACGAGGTTCGCTTCGACGGCCAGGTGATCATCGTGACAGGCGCGGCGCGTGGCATCGGCCGCGAACACGCACTGTTGCTCGCAGCACGCGGCGCGACAGTGATCGTGAACGATGTGTCCCAGACCCACAGCGATCGCACAGTGGCCGACATTGTGGACGCCGGCGGAACCGCGATCGCGCATGTTGCCTCGGTCGCCGAGCCAGCGGAGGCCGCGGCGCTCGTGAACGAAACGGTCGCGCGCTTCGGTCGGCTCGACGCGCTGTTGAACAACGCGGGCAACGGTGGCCCCACCGGACCGATCGACACTATTGCGGATGACGTGCTGCACAAGATCGTCGACTCTCACTTGTTGGGTTCGTTCTACACGGCACGTGCCGCGTGGCCGATCATGATTGCTGCGGGCGGCGGTCGCATAGTTTTCACGTCGTCGGGAAGCTCAATGGGCGCGGCAGGGATGCCGGTGTACTCGATGGCCAAGGCTGGGCTCTGGGGGCTCACCCGCGCGCTTGCAGTTGAGGGTGAACCGCACAACATTCGGGTGAACGCGATCCTGCCGATGGGCTACACACGTTCAGCTGCGCTCAATCCGAACGAAGACACACGCCAGTGGATGGAACAAAATTTCCCTCCGCACCTGTGCGCGCCAGCAGCCGCATTGTTGTGTCATCCCGATGCGCCGTGCACAGGCGAACTCGTGAGCAGCGGCGGTGGACGCGTGGCGCGTGTTGCCACGGTCGGCGTGCCCGGACTCGACGCAGGCGCTGAACTGACGCTCGAGATGCTTCGCGATCATTGGGATGATGTCGTGTCGATGCAGGACCAGCGAGTTCTTCGTGTCGGTCGTGACGAACTGGGTTTCTATCAAGGGCCGGCATCCTTCTGATCCGAAGCCACCAACACGGCTCGGGCATAATCATCAAGCAGTGGGCTGAACCACCAGGCAGTGCAGGGACATTTATGAACAGGCACGAGTTCATTGACATGGCACGCGAGAACATCGCACATGTCGAGGCGGGCAACACGCCGTCGCAGGCCGACGATGTGTTCCGCGTTCCCGTGGAGAACTACCTCGATCCAGCGCGCTGGCAACGCGAGGTTGACATGTTCAAGCGGCTGCCGTTGATGCTCGCGCTCGGTGGCGAGATACGAGAGCCGGGTTCGTACAAGGCGATGACCGTCATGGAGATTCCGGTGTTGCTCAGCCGCGGCGCCGATGGCGAAGTGCGCGCCTTCGTGAATCAGTGCAGCCATCGTGGTGCTGTCGTGATGCCCGACGGCATCGGCGTGGCACGCCGATTTGCCTGTCCGTATCACAACTGGACCTACAACACGTCGGGCGAACTCGTGGGCATCACCGATCGCGAATTCTTTGGCGACGTCGATGCCTCATGTCTCAGCCTCACCCCGCTGCCGGTTGCCGAGCGCGCTGGTTTGGTGTTCGTGGTGCTCACCCCCGGCGCACCGCTTGATATCGATGCACATCTCTGCGGATACGACCAACTACTCGACTACTTCAATTTTGGTGACTGGCATCTCATCTCTGCCAAAACTCTCACCGGACCGAACTGGAAGATTGCGTACGACGGTTACCTCGACTTTTACCATCTTCCGTTTCTGCATCGGGCCACCTTCGGTACCGAGATCAGCAACAAGCCGATCTATCGCGCCTGGGGTCCCCATCAGCGCATGACATCACCGAACCCGGCGCTGCTCGCATTGCGTGATGTGCCCGAGGATGAATGGGATCTTGACTTGATCTGCAGCGGCGTGTGGACCATCTTCCCGCACATTTCATTCGCGGGTAATCGCAGTGGCGGTCTCGTGAGTCAGTTGTTCCCCGGTACGTCGCCCGGCACCTCGACCACTATCCAGAACTACTTCGTCGCGGACGCGCCAACTGACGAGCAGCGGACCGAGGCGCAGCATCGCGCCGACTTCTTCGAGATGGTCGTGCGAGAAGAGGACTACTTCACCGGCATCCGCCAGCAGCGCGCGCTTGCCACCGGCGCCAAACAGTTCATGTTGTTCGGTCGCAACGAAGGCGGCGGACAACTGTTTCATCAACTGCTTGACCAATACCTCGAACAGCGCCCCGAGCGCTAGGTGTACTCGGCCTTACGAGCGAGCGTCGCGCATCTCTACGCTGCTGAGCTGTCGTGTGAGCGCCGAATCGAGCTGAGCGTTGAGGTCGGTGACCGATAGTCGTTGACGCAGAGCCAGTGCCGTGATGGCCGCTTGACTGGGTGGGGCAAGGCCGTCGACCGGCTGGTCGCGATCGAGATTCGTGGGAAATGGATAGCCCTCGGCAGACGCTGCGATCACATTGGCGAGCCTGCGCTCAGACATGCCCTCGGCTTGGCGCGAGAGCAGCACGCCGAAGAGCGACTTCACCATTCGACCTCTATCGATAGATTCCATCGCGCGTCCGAACGCCGATGACACCTGCAACAGGTTAGCCATTCGTTTGATATCGACCGTTCGGTTGTGACCCGCCGCGTGGAGCAGCGCAGGATTGAAAAACACCGCATCCCCCTTACTTAATGGCAGTTGCACATGATGCGTATCGAAGTAGGACGCAACATCCGCATTGCGCCATGACAGATACACCGGATCAAACTTCTGCGAGTGCGGCAGATACAACGTTGGCCCGCTCTCCACTGGCATATCAACGTGCGCAACCGCGCCCTGCAACGTGAGGACCGCAGAGAGCCGATGCGCGTGCGCGGGATACTCGGCCGAGACGACGTCGGATTGAAAGCCGAGGTGATAGTCGCAATGCGGACTCTGCGCCGCGCCGCCCGGATTCACGACGTTCACCTGCGACGTCACCTGATAGCCAGGTCCGAGCCACGCAGCCGACACAAGTGCCACCACATCGTTGGCGTAGTAGTCGACAAATATTTCAGGATCACGCACGGCCAATTTCTCGAGCGCGTTCCACACTCGGTCGTTCGCGCCGGGCTTGGCAAAGTGATCGCCGGCGGTCACCCCGCTCGCGTGCTGGTCGCGGATCATCCGCTCGAAAGCCGCCGTCGCCCGATTGATGATGTCGGTCTCGAATGCCGCCTTGAACACCACGATGCCAGGACCATCGAGCAACGCGCTGATCAGCTCGGCCTGAATCGCCTGCCGCCGCGCCGGATCGTGCGTGACTTGCGCGAGCTCGTTCGAGTCATAGGTGACGACACCGCGATCGACTGTGGCGGCGAAGGGATAATCGGCGAGCTTGGTCTGCTGTTCGACGGTCCCAATGAAGTCATCGATGCGGCAATCTGACGCGGTGAGCCAGCGCCGAGGAACATGTTGATCATTCTGCGACGTACTCACCAGCGGGTCCCTTCTGCGACGATCGCCGTGCATGATCGATGACCGTGCTCGGCCACGATCGACAACGATCGACAACGATCGCCAACATCGGTGATTCTACGCGCCGGTCCCAGACAATTCGGCCCGACGCGCATCAGTCGCGCACCCCTTTGACACACTGGGCGCATGGGTAAGAACAGCCAACGTCGGCGTGCCGACAACAAGAATCGGGTCACCGTCGACCCCAGCACGCTCGCGCCCTCTTCCAACGAGCTCACAACCGAGGCAATCGACCAACTGATCGTGGTCGCGTCATACGCGGCACTCAACACCGAGCACAAGAACATCTTCGCAAACGCGGTGCGCGCACTTACCAACATCGAGGTGGGCTTGGCCCCAGCCCGCCCAAGCGTGCTCATCGCGATACGGCTGCAGCAGTGCGTCTCGGCGTTGTTCGAAAATGGTTGGCAACCCGCCGACGTCGTGCACACCATCAAACGTCGTTGCACCATCCGCGCCAGCAGGCTGACCGTTGCGTTCATCGCGGCCGATTCGCGGCGAGTCGACGCAGTGCACCGCGCACCCCAACAATGGTTGGCTCAGCTCGACGACATCGGCGCGTACGATCCGGTCCGGGGCTGCATCGTCGGCGGCCACGAACATCCCTTCGCTACCTGGGCGCGCAGCGAGAAGCTCGATCCCGACGAAATGCTCAGCATTGGCTTACACGTACTCGCTGAATTGCAGGTTGCTCCTCGCATGTCGGCACTCGTTGCACCGCCGTCGGCGTGGACCACGAGCAACCGTGGTTCACTCCCCCAGCCACCGCCCGCTCAGATCCCCCAGGGCGAGGTCGACGCCAAGGCGCTCAAGCTCATCCGCGCGCTGCTCGCCAAGGCCGAGGCCACTACATTCCAGGCCGAGGCTGAAGCGTTCACTGCCAAGGCACAAGAAATGATGACGCGCCACTCCATCGACGCGGCCGTGCTCGCGTCTGCCGCTGCAGGCGGCGGGCGAACGCGCGGCATCGAGTCGCGTCGCGTTCACATCGATAGCCCCTACGCGGACGAAAAGGCCGACTTTCTCGCTGTCATCGCTGACGTCAACGGGGCGCGCAGCGTGTGGTCGCCACAGGTTGCCATCTCGACGATCATGGGTTTCCCCATCGACCTGCAACTCACGGACCTGCTGTTCACGTCGTTGCTTGTGCAAGCCACCCACGCGTCGGCCGAGGAAACGTCGGTTGACCGCGGGTTGCGTACGCCATCGTTCCGCCGAGCCTTTCTCATCGCGTTTGCCGATCGCGTCGGTGAACGCCTCGAGCAAACCCGCCAACGTTCATCGGCTGCGGCAACCGAACAATACGGTTCGTCGCTCCTCCCGATTCTCGCCGACCGCACTGCCGCAGTCTCCGAGGCCTTCGCTGAGGCCTTCCCGAACCTCACGAAGGGCAAGAGCCGCCGGCTCAACGCGCAAGGCTGGCACGCGGGTCGCGCTGCCGCCGATCGCGCCCACATCGGCGCGGGCGAAGCAATCACGGCAGGCTGACGAGGGGGGTCACGGGTTACCCAGGTCGTGAAGTAGCCCATCGCGTCGGCGGCGAGGTCGACATCGCCCGAGTTGTTGTATAGCGCCATCGACCCTGCGTCACAAATCACCAGCAGTGCACGCAAGGCTTGAGGCGACCGACCCGACCGACCCGACCGACCCGACCGACCCGACCGACCCGACCGAGGTGGCTACCATCGGCAAAGAATGGATTACTACGAGTTGCTCGATGTCGATCCGTCCGCGCCGACTAATGAAGTGCGGCAGGCCTACATGCGCCTCGTCAAGCGCGTGCATCCCGACAGCGGAGGTAGCGCCGCGTTGTTCCGTCAGGTGGAGCAGGCATACCGCGTGCTGTCCGACCCTGCGCAACGGCAGCGGTATGACCGCACACGCGGATCCCAGAGCGGTGCGCGTATTCGCACCGGTCCGACCGTGCCGACTCCACACGACGTGGTCGAAGAGGTCTTGCGCGAAGGCAGGGAATGGGTGAAAGGCGTTGGCGACAAACGAACGGCTCGACATAACGAGAAGCTCCGCCAGCTACAGGCAATCTGGCCCAAGACGGTCGGGCTCGACTTCTTGCGGATCGATCTGCACAGCTGGTTGCCATTTTTGACATCAGTCGTTCCGGGTGAAACGCGCTGCAGCGCATCGTGGGCGCGTCATGACGTCGTCGAACCGCCGATGACGTTGATCGCACTTGGAATCGACGCTGCGTCGCCACCGCACCGGGTGATCTGGCGCGTCGAATGCACCGAACGCGATTGGATCTCGTGGCAGACGGCGACGCCCGACGGCAGCGAGGTGGAGCTGCGAATGCGCTTGACCGCCTCGCCCGGGTGTCGCCCGCGTTGGGGCCGACGCAAATTGCCAGCCGGCACGTACCTCATCGTCGAGAACTGGCGGTGAGTGCTGGGCGTCCGCAGCGAACTCGCGGTGAGTGCTGGGCGTCCCCAGCGAACTCGCGGTGACCGATGTGCGTCCCCAGCGAACCGGCGGTGAGCACTGGGCGTCCACAGAACTGGCGGTGAGCACCGGGCGTCCACAGAACTGGCGGTGAGCACTGGGCGTCCGCAGCGAACTGGCAGTCGCAGAGAGCCCTTTTGGGCACGATTTGACTGCCAGGGTTCGGACAGGCGCTCACGGACGGCAGGCGCTGACGGACGGCAGCCGCTCACGGACGCAGGTGCCGTCAAAACTGCAGGCGTGTGATGGTCACCGGCACACCCGATGCCCACGGCATGGTGGTGAGCGGATCGACATCAGTGTGAGCACTCGTGAGAAGACCGGGCGACGCCCCGAGATGTCCGTGCGTAACTGACACGACACCACGAAGCATCGATGGGTCAAACGATGCAGTGGCCACAAGCGAGCCGTGCGCCGAGGACACTGCCATCCATCCACCTTCGACGATGCCGGCCTCAGCTGCGTCGTCAGGGTGCACCATCACAATCGTCTCATCGCCGTGACCGGCGATTGGCACCGAGTTACTCCATGCGTTCTCGCGTCTAGGAACGAGCACGAGACCGAGTCCGGGCGGCGGGCCGACATGAGCCTTCAATCGTTCGAGGAACATCGGTGGAGCAACCCGCCAACGACCATCGATCAGGAAGCGCTCGTGCACCCAGCCGTATGCGGCCGCGAGGTCAATGCCGTGAGGGCCAGCGGCGATGACATCGGCCGGGTCAAGCGGACTATGGGCGAGTAAACCCGCGAGCACCGCCGCGTCATCAAGATCATCGGGATCTGCGGCGCCGAGCAGATCGAATCCGAGACGATTGGCGAGCGACGCGAAGAACCACCATGCGGGTCGACGATCAGCAACAGCCGGCACCACCGACGCGGTGAATTGCATGCCCGATCGGAACGCCACATGTTCGGCCAAGCTGAGGTCGGCTCGTTCGAGTTGCGCCGTCGCAGGCACGACATGCGTTGCCATTTGCACCAACTCGTTGTCGGCAACATCGATAACAACGAGGGCGTCGAGTAGGCGCAATGCATCGCGCAGCCGCTCGGGTTCGGGGAAGGCACTGAGCGGGTTACCGCCGCTCACTATCAGCACACGTAGCGCACCGGATTCAATCTCGTCGACGAGCGCCACTGCAGGTAACTGCCCCGCGACCCGTGGCAGTTCGGGTCTGCTGGGCGCGCCGGGTTGCAGGTCGGGGATCCGCTTCGGCGGCCGCAGTTGATTCACCACGCCGCGGTTGAACCGCATGCCGCCTTCTACGTCGAGCGAGCCGGTGATGATGAGGAGCACCCAGCGCAGCCATTCGACAAGGATGCCATCTCGCGCCATCGTGGTGCCCGTGCCGCAGAACACCGCGAGCCGCCCGCATGTGGCACGCACCTCGGCGAGAAGGCCAGTTACCTCAGCCTCTGATATTCCCGTTGTGATCACCGCACGTTCGATGGTGAAGGGCTCGAGGGCGTCCCGCAACGCTGTGACTTCGTCCGCAAGGCAGTGCTCGCGAATCTCGCGCTCATCGGCGCCATCGAGCAGGATCTCGCGGGCGAGCGCGGCGAGCAGGACAACGTCCGAGCCGGGTCGCACCGCGAGGTGCACGTCGGCGTGTGCCGCAGTCTCGGTGCGCCGTGGATCGACGACGATGACCCGACCCCCGCCTGCTCGGAACTCACGCAGCCTGCGCACAGGGTCGGCGAGCGTGGTGCCATAGCCGTGGGACACGACCGGGTTCGATCCCACGATGAGCAGCAAGCCGTGACTCGACGGCTCCCATACCGGATTGAGCATCGCGTGACCCGCGATCTGCTCCGCGGCCAGAAGCACCGGGGCGTTGTCTACGGTTGCGGCCGTATAGAACGACGAACTGCCGAGACCGGCCATGAACCGACCCGAAGCGACCTGACCACCGGAGTCATAGGCCATACCCGTGGCGAGGTACATGGCGACCGAATCGGCACCTTGCGATCCTTGCGACCGAGCCACGACCGCAGCGAGGTCATCGAGCATGTGCTCCCACGACACGTTCGCACCGTGGAGCTGCGGCGTATCGAGGCGATCAACACCGTGATGCAGTTGCGGCAACGCACGTCCCTTGGCACACGTATAACCGCGAGATATCGGATGGTCCGTGTCGCCGCGAACGCGCACGACTCGATCGCCCTCGACATCGACAAGGACACCGCACGCCGCCGCACAGATACGGCAGAACGAACGAACCTCCACTGCGCGCTCCCCCGTCGACGAACCAACTCCGATAGCTCGCGACACTAGACGTCACGGATCGATTCACATCAGCGACGGCGACGGAGCCATGTCAGCGCTACGACCCCGACGCGTCGAGATTTCGATGAATCACGCGCGAAGTCTGCGGTGATGCGGGCAACGACCTCGTCGTCGCGTTCGGGCCAGTTCGGCGGCCACTCCGCGGGCTGGAGTGTTCGGCCAGCGGGGTCGTAATCGGCCAGTTGGCTGGAAAGGATGAGATGGTGCGCGTGCGCCGACGTTTCGTGCGGATACATGTTGTCGTAGTACGTGACGATCACCGTCGGCACATCGAGGCTTCGCAACTCGTCATCCGTAACACCGAGTACATCGTGGTCACTGTGCACCACGAAGAACTGTCGCTGCCGTTCCAATGCTGCGACGAACCGTTCGACTCCGAGCGACTCCAACAATGGCGCCGTCGCTGGCGCCAGCGCGATCAGCTTGGCGAAATGCTCGGTGGTGGCAACCGCTTCGATGCCACCTTCGGCCGCAGCGCGGAGGTACCTCCCGAAGTAGTAGTCGCGCAGGTGTCGCGCCGCGAGGGGTCCGCCGCTGAGGCCCCACAAGACCAAGGCCCGGGTCGCACGCGGATGTCGGAGAGTGAAGCGAAGCGCGATTCGGGCACCGCGCGACACAAAGGCCACCCAGGATCCCTTGTCGCCTATTACCTCACAATTGATATCAACGTCGGCAAAGTGAGCAATAGGTATGGGCAAGTGACACGTTAACGACCGAACAACGGGCAAACCGATCGGCCCCGCGTGCATCTCTCGGCTTGTCGGTAAGGGTGTGGCCGTTGTGACAAAGTTGCTGCATGTCCACTGAAACGAAGAAGTCGGTTTGTGTCATCGGCGGAGGCGCGAGCGGTGTCTCGTTGCTGTGGAGCCTCACATCGCAAGATGCGGCTCGCAACGCCGTGTCGCTCACCTTGCTGCACAACGAGCCACAGCTCGGCGGCCACTCGCGCACCGAGTACCCCGAGTTCGGCGGTGTGAAGTACCCCGTGGACATCGGCGTGCAGTACGTGTGTCGCTTGCTCTACGGCAACACCTATCGCATGCTCGACCTCCCCGAGTTCAGCGATGTCACGCTCACCGACGGCGAGATAAGGCTGTCGGCGGCATTCGGGCCCGACATGAACTGGGGGAACTTTCCCGAGTACCAGTCCGGTCCGCGATTCGACAAGCTGTACACGCAGGAGAACCAAGACGCTGCGAAGAAGTTTCACGAGGCAATTCTGTTGTCGCTCCCCGAAGGCAAGTTCTCAGAAACCGTGGGCGAGTACTTGGCCAAGGCGAACTTGCCGCAGGACTTTGTGGACTATTTCTTGATGCCGTACCTCAGCATCCTCAATGGCTATGGCGACGACAAACAGCTACAGCTGGCAGCGTTCGAGGATCTGTTCCCAATCTTCGTGCACCTACTTACGCCCGGCCCGCTTGCGGCGTTCTTGCAGCCCGGACTCGGATGGCAACGCTTCACCAACGGAAGCTCCTCCTGGGTGAATGCAATGGGCAAGTACGCAACTGACCGTGGCGCAACGATCAATGCCGATTGCACCGCCCAAGCCGTGTGGCCAGATCCATCGGGCGAAGGTGTTTGGGTGAGCTGGCACACCAACGTTTCCCCCGTCACCGTCAGCCAACGATTCGACGAAGTTGTGCTGACCACCGATATGAACACCAACTGCAAGCTGTTGGACAACGCGCAGAATCCGTACTTCAACTCGGCGAATCAGCCAATCACCCAGCAGAAGTACATCGGCGACGATGTCTTCCAGCTCAATCCTGGCTCGTGCTACATCCATCAGGACAAGAGCGTGCTCGCACCCTGGCTCCTTGATCAAAAAGAGATCGTGCAGTTCACGGCGCCCTACCCCTCGGTGCCCACTGGACCACTCCCCTACGACATGAGCAATGCGTACTCCACCTACATCGTTCAGAACATGGTGCCCGGACTCCCGGAACCGGTGTACGTCTCGATGTTCGGGCAATCGGTGCCACCGAACGCACCGGACGAAAAGCTCTGGCTGATGCCACCAATCCAGTGGCTGCACGGACGCTTTCTCGGCTCGATGATGGTCGAGGTGAAGCGAAACCTGCACAACATCCAGGGTCTCGGTCACATTTGGTTCGCCGGCAACAACACCACGCAAGACAGCGAAGAAGGTGCACTGATTTCGGCCATGGTCATCGCCGGCAAGGTGTGTCCCGAATGGAACTACCCCTTCGTCGGGTTCAGCGAGGCCGACCTCGCGGCAACCTTCTGGTACGAGCTGATGAAGGACGAATTCATGTTTCCTACGGCTGCGGGTGGAGGCAAACTGGCCTTCTTCAAGCGGCTACTCGAGGGCCTTGCACACTTGGGCTGAGGCCGCGCCTACTCAGTCAGGCCAAAAGTGCGCTCGCCCGAATGACATCGGGATGGTCGTCCATGCCTACCAAGTGAGCCAGCGCGCTGCGAAGCGTTTCGTGCACGTAGTCAGCGTCGCAATAGTCCACGACGTCCATCAGATCGAGCGCCGCGAAGAACACCATCAACCAGTGGCCCGCGCGCGACCCGGTGGTGACAGCGTCGCGCAAGAACGGAACTGCACGCTCGGGGTGACCCTCCGCCAACTCGATCTTCGCGGAAATTCGCCACAGTAGCGTGAGATAGCCACGCTCCCTCTTGGTTACGGCGCGATCCGTGGCCGTGTCGACGAAGCCACGCGCGTCCTGACTGTTCCCCCGCAGCAATGCCTCGAGTGCTGCGACGCGAACCTGATGGGTGTACGACGACATCGTCGAGGTGGCAAGCAGCTTGAGGCCGAGCCGAATGTCGTCGGAGCCGTCGTCTCCGGTAGCCGTACGCGCCCAGCCGTGCTGCACTAGGTTCATTGCCTCGAAGTGGCTGAAACCGTGTCGACGTGCGATCTCGATCGCTGCGGACGTGGTCTGTAAGCAGAGCTCGGGCTCGTTGAGTTCGAGGTGCACATTTGAGGCCAGCGTCAATGCGGTTCCCACTGAATGGGGGTGCGCGAGTTCGACCTCTGCACGGTAAAGGGAGAAATCGATTCGCTCACGCGCCTCGGATACGCGTCCGAGCAACACCAAGTTGACTGCCTTGGTCGACGCAGCCAACACTTGCAGATCGCTCTCGTAGTTCGACATCGGAGGCAACACGTGACCCTGCGCCGCAAGCGTTTCGACCGCTTCCAGATGCCCCAACGTGATCTCGGAAGGCAGCACCGAGGAACCGCCGATACCGCACAACGTGTGCCCGACCGCGCTGAAGATGGGCATGTCCAAGATCTCTGCAATGCCCAGCAGGCGCGTGCCAGCCTTGACGAGCGCAGTCATCTCGGTCACTTGTGCGTAGTAAACCGTCAGCGCCAGCAATGCACCGAGTTGGTCACCGAGGTCGGTTGCCTCTGACTCCAGCTGCTCGAGCCGACGGTAGTTCGCCGCCACATGCTCGTTGAGTAGCCCGTGACGGGCCGCCAGCGGACCGCCGTATTCTGCCCTGAGTTCAACCTCGAGCTTGGCCGTGCGATCACCATCGTCCAGTTGGGCGAAAAGAGCCAACGCCTTCTCCAAGTTCTCCGTTGCTTCTTGATTCGCAAGCCGAGCCGACGCGCGTGCGGCCGCACGCCGATAGTGGCCGATGGCTTCGGCAGTGCGTCCGGCCTCGACGCAATGCCAACCAAGACGCGAAGGTTCGCTGTCAACGACTGCCGGAAACAGCGTGCCAATCGCATCGACGATCTCCGAGTTGAGCCGCCGACGCGTGCGACGAACCAGGGAGTCGGACGCCGCATCCTGTATGAGCGCGTGCTTGAACGCGTACCAGCCGCCACCAGATCTGGACAGGATGCCGCTGTCGACCAATCGCTGCAGACCAGCGGTCAACTCGTCGGGCGCGAAGTTAGCAACGGCCGCAAGCAGTTGGCCATCGAAGTCGCGACCGATGAGCGCGCCGATCTGTGCGAGCGCCCGCGCCGGACCTAACCGATCGAGTCGGGCCGCAAGTGAATCCTGCAATGTCGTAGGAATGGAGTCGACCTCGCCGGACTCCACCACCGCGATGGTCAGTTCTTCGAGAAATAGGGGCACGCCATCGGCTCGAGAGGTGATCTGCAGCTCCACATCGGCGCCAAGTACAACACCGCCGGCTGACGCTCGCACCACCCGCAGCGACGATTCCTCGTCGAGACGCTCGACACGAATCAGTTGATCATTGCGCGGCCATTGAAAGGTTGGTCGCGTGGTGAGAAGCAGCAACAACGTCATCGAAGAACTGTCGGCCGCGAGTTCAACGAGCGCGACCAGCGACGACGGGTCGACCCAATGCAAATCTTCGAACACCAGCACAAGGGGCACCTTTTTGGCCGCATGGCGCACGACCGCGGACACCGCCTGAATGGTTCGACTGCGCTGAAGGTCTGCTCCCAGAACGGGAAGCGGATACGAGGCGCTTGCCGGCAGGCCCAACAAGGCGAGAATGTACGGGAGCAGCGCGTCGGGATCGACTTCGGGATCAGTGAGGATCTGCTCGATGAGCAACGACGACGACTGCGGATCGGTACCAGACGGAATGTCGAGCACGCGAACCATCAGATCGACAATGGGGTCGAATGCGTTGTCGCCACCATGACTCGAGCACTTGATCGTGACGACGCGGCAATTCAGCGCGGCAGCCTCGGCGACGATGGTGTTGGCCAATCGGGACTTGCCAATGCCGGCCTCGCCCGACACGACGATCGTGCGTCCGTCACCTGCCATTGCCGACAGCAGGGCCGAATGCAGTGCATCGTGTTCGGCATGGCGACCGACGAACTCACTGGCAGGCTGGCCGATGGGCAACGCGGCAGTGCCGCCATCGCCCGCCAATCCAAGCACCGTATACACAGCCAGCGGATGATCAAGACCCTTGACCTGATGATGAACGACGGCCTCCAACACAAACAGATCACCAACGAGCCGACGCGTCGTCTCGGAGATACCTACGAAGCCGGGCGCTGTCACACTCTCCACCCGTGCGGCGGTGTTGGGAGTGTCGCCGAGCGCGAGCAACTCGCGTCGAGCGCGTCCGACTTCGTTGACAACGACGGGGCCTGTGTGAATGCCGACTCGCGCTTGAAAGCGAACTCGTGCTTCGCCAAACCCGTCGCTGAACCTGCGCAGCGACTCGTGGATAGCCAGTGCGGCGCGTACAGCCCGTTCTGGATCGTTCTCGCGGGCCGCCGGAAAGCCAAAGTACGCGACGATCCCATCGCCCTGCACCTGCGAGACGTAACCACCATACGACTCGATGGCACCAGCCGCTTGCCCGACATATGCCTCGATCAGATCTGCGTACTCTTCGGCATCGAGCTGCTGGCCGATTGATGTGGAGCCCACGAGATCGCAGAACAGCAGCGTGAGGCGGCGTTTTTCACCTTCGGGCCAGATGGACCGTACGTCATGTTCGTCGGAAACCGGGCCCATAACGCCGCCAGCAGGTGAAGCCGTTGGCGAATCACGAAGTGTCGGGGTCCCGCACTCGCTACAGAACTTGGCATCGGGTGCGAGCGACGCCGAACAATTCGAGCAGCTCAATGTGTTCATCACCACGCCGCGAGACTAGGCGACTCGTTTGGTGACGGTTGGCACGTGCGCCAGTGCGACCAATCATTCCCCGCCGGCCGATGGATCTTCTCCCTCGCGCCGTCGCACACGTCGAGCACGACACTGCCCGGAGATTCGAGCAGCTCGAACTCAGCGGAGCAGTCGGCCGAACACGTCGGCGGGTCCCGATCCTGTTCTGGCAAGCAGCGGCCGTTCACGTCGAGCGTGACTGCGGTGCTCGTATAGCCAAGCCGTTTGCTCACGGTCGGCACAGGCACTCCTGCCGCGAGGAGCTGCGTCGCGACGGGCAGTACTTCCCCGAGAACAACTTCTCGATCGACATCGAAGTGATCGTTCCATACGTCCCACGAAACGGCTGCAGGATGCCGGCAGCACTTGGGCTGTTCAGCGCGCCGTCTCGCCTGTGCCGCCGTCGATCGACTCGGCAATCAAATGCAGCTGATCTCGCAGCCGGGGTATGTCGTGTGCGATGACGTTACCCACAATGTCACGCTCAATGTGGACGTACCCGAGGGCGAGAATCACCCCGATACCTGTGATCTCGCGCCAGGCAACTTCTGAATGTGTGCTCTTGGTTTCGTTTGACACATGAGCTGCGGCCTCGCCGAGTACCTCGATCCAACGCTGCGCGGCAGCCTGGATCACCGGATCGATAGCGAGCCGCTCCGGTTCTGCAGCGTGCTCCATGAGCAACCCACACATCTCGAGCGTGTCGAGAATGCGATCCTAATCGCCTCTCACAGTTCGACGGCCTCGCCGAGCACTCGCCCGGCGACTCTCGGACGGAGTCCAATCTCGGTGACCACGTCAACGTTCACGTGGAGCAGGTCTTGAAGATCCATCAGAAGGCCGCCGAGATCGAACAGGCTGCGGCCAGGGGCGAGGTCCACCAAGAAGTCCACATCGCTCGCTTCGCTCGCTTCGCCTCGGGCCACCGAACCAAACACCCGCACCCTCGACGCTCCACGGGCGTGCGCGATCTCAATAATCTCGCTGCGTCGACTGCGCAACTCGGACAATGTCGCTCCGGCCATTGATCGACAGGATACGCCATGTGACCGCACACGTCGCATGACATCCGTGGGGCGGGTGGGTATCGAACCCACGACCAAGGGATTATGAGTCGACGTCGCTCCGTCCGGGTGGTGCCAGATTGTGCCATCTAGCAGCACTTTGTCCGTCGGTCAGTCCGGCTGGTGATGCCCTGCGGCGCCGTATATCGGCGTGTTTCTTGGATGGAATCTTGGATGAACCGCCGGCCTGATCACGCCTTGACGCAACGAGCGACAGGATGAGTAACGACTCCTCGTCCGGGTCGGCGAACTTCTCGAGTCGCTCGGCGATCCCTCAGCAACGAGCCTCCAATCACCGACGTCCCCCAAGTTGCCGACCTCAACAACGCCACCTTCGATTCAGGTGTACAAGACCCAACTTCATTTTTCTGTATCGACATCCGCACAGCTAGGCGTCGGGGCCGTCATGCCGACAAAGTGGCTCCGCGCGTAGGCGTGGGGATGGGGTGATCCGCG
>JANLPV010000009.1:0-2042 GCA_031367435.1 Actinomycetes bacterium
CGACGACGACGCAACCCGACGCGGTCAATCCCAACGCACCTGAGGTGGTGGCACCCGGTGATATCCCCGACAATCAAGCGTTCGTCGCGTTCGCCTCGAGCGGCGGCACCTACATAGTGAAGGTGCCTGAGGGATGGGCCCGCACCGAAGGGAACGGTGTGGTGACGTTCACCGACAAGTACAACTCGATCGCCATCCAATCGGTGCCCGCCACTTCGCCGCCGACCGTGATCTCGGTCAAATCGACCGGGCTCACCGATGTTGCGTCGGACCCGACGTACAAGCTGATAGGTGTCACCACCGTGACCCGCAAAGCGGGAGCCGGTGTACTCGCCACGTACGAGATCGGGAGCGCCCCGAATTCGGTGACCGGCAAGAAGGCGTTACTTGCAGTCGAACGATACGAGTTCTTCCACAACGGCACCACGGTCACGCTCACGCTGTCGGGTGCGAAAGGTGCCGACAACGTCGACCCGTGGAAGATCGTCAGCGACTCGTTGAGCTGGAAGTGACCTGTGCCGACGATGAACACCCTCACGTCTCGTACCTCACAGGATCCCGTGCTCGAAGCAGTCGATCTGTACCGCTTCTATCACGCCGGTGACGACGAGACCCTCGCACTACGGGGTGTATCGTTGCGCCTCTACCCGAACGAGATCGTCGCCGTCACCGGCCCATCCGGCTCCGGTAAATCGACACTCCTCGCGTGTCTCGCCGGCCTTGACGAACCCGATGGCGGAAACGTCCGCATTGCGGGGGAGATGATGTCTCGTCGCCCAGAAGCCGAACGCGCCGCGCTTCGGGCTCGCAAGGTCGGGATGCTCTTCCAGAGCGGCAACCTACTCGACCACCTCAGCGTCGAACAGAACGTGCTTCTCGCACAACGCCTCGCCGGAAACGTCGACCCGACACGTGTCGGGACACTGCTCACCGAACTCGGTCTTGCCGGGCGCTCCAGCGCGTCGCCCGCCACGCTGTCGGGTGGCGAAGCCGCCCGAGCAGGTCTCGCTGTTGCATTGGCGAACAACCCCGTCGTGATCCTCGCCGACGAACCAACCGGCGAACTCGACGAAGCCACCGCGACGCGAATCATGGAACTACTTCGACGACACGCGTCTGCAGGAGCTGCGGTCCTCATCGTGACCCACAACCCGACCGTCGCTGCAACCGCTGATCGAGAGATCGGCCTGCTCGACGGACAGATCGCACCATGAACCCCGACCTCATCATCCGCGCCAACAACGTGGCACGCACCTTCGGCACAGGCCCGGCCGCGATCGTCGCAGTCCACGACGTCACCTGCGACGTACACGCCGGACAACAGATCGCGCTAACCGGCCCTTCGGGTTCGGGTAAGACCACGCTGCTTCACCTGTTTGCCGGCCTCGACACCCCCACCACCGGCACAGTCGAGTGGCCCGCACTCGGCGGCATCCGCGAGCTTCGACCAGGTCCGGTCGCCGTTGTGTTTCAGGCCCCCAGCCTGTTACCTGCGCTCGACGTCGTCGAGAACGTCGCGCTCCCGCTGCTGCTCCAAGGAACAAACCGCACTACAGCGCGATCAGCGGCGATGGTTGCCCTTGAACGCCTCGACCTTGCCAACCTCGCGTCGAAACTGCCCGAAGAACTGTCCGGGGGGCAAGCACAACGCGTCGCCATCGCCCGCGTCCTCGCCGGACAACCCCGCCTCATCCTCGCCGACGAACCAACCGGACAACTCGATCACCTCAACGGATCCCATGTCATCGACGCATTGATCGCAGCAGCAACCGAACTCGGCGCAGCGCTGATCATCAACACCCACGACCACAACGTCGCAGATCGTCTCCCGATCCGCTGGTCGATGACCAGCGGACGCCTCACTCAGAAGGCCACCCTGTCATGCTGAACGGCCGATTCCTGCGGAACACACGCCTCTACACGACATGGCTCGGCGGACTGACGCGCCGCCGTGCCGGCAGGTTCACCGCAACAGCGATCGGCGTTGCGCTCGCTGTTGGACTGCTCGCGTCACTCGGATCATTCGTGTCCGCATCGAAAGC
>JANLPV010000012.1:0-1624 GCA_031367435.1 Actinomycetes bacterium
TCAACTACGTCATCCGCAGCGGCGATCACTTCTTTGAAGGTGACCTCTGGCGCCGCCTCCAGCGTGAAGCGGTCGCGGTATACCTACCCGCGCTCGACACGCTTGACCTTCGTCCGCTGGTGGACGACGTGCTGGGCTGACGGTCAGAGCCAGTGGATGCGGTCGGTAAAGCCGGCTGTATTGGCGGTCATCAGTTCAGCCAGAGCGTCGGCGTAACGACCAACAGTGTGGCGACTGCGGGGCCATCCGACGTCCGAGGTGAAAATGAGACCGGCATGGGTTCGTCCTTCGGACTGCCAGGCTCGCGCAATGGTGGCGAAGTCGGCGACGTTGTTGGTGAGCAGGCATCGCTGCTCACTTGCGCAGAGAACGAGTAGCGGCTCGTCCTCCTCTGCTTCCCAGCCAACCTCTACAGCGGCAACGACATCGAAGCTGCGCTCACGCAGAAGTCGTGCGATCAACGGTGAGTAATGATGATCGAGGGCTAACTTCACGCGAGCGGGACCTGCTCGCGTTCCCATCGAGTTCGCTCGTCGGCTTCGATTCGAGCGGCGATTTCAGCGTCGGCATCGACCCCAGCTTTGAACTCCGAGTAGTAGGAGAGTGCAGCTCGCACAACGCTCGCTGGCCGCTCGAGATACGCGGCGGCGTCATCGATGTTTCCGTCGTGGTCGCGTACGGTTGCGATGACTTGACGGACAAGTAAACGAGTGCCGGTCATCAACGGTTCGCGCCGTCCCGAGGAGCTGGAACGAAACCGCACCAGCGGATGGCGTTCGGTGCGCAGGGCCTCGCCGAGCAAGCGATCAACCAGGGCATTACGTGACTCGCTGCCGAACTCGGCCGACGCGTCGAGGAGCTCGCTGGTGTTGAGCGACAGGCGAAATGATCGCTGCACGGAGCCGACAGATGGCGTCATGTGGTTCAGTGTATCCCACTGTGATGCACTCTGGTGCTGTTGCATAGTCGATCGGTGGAATCGATCGCTGCCCACGCAGACCCGGTGTCGAGCAGAGCCCAGCCCGGCCCTACGCACCGGTTGTTGGTTCGTTCCGCTTCTTTGCGACTTTTCGTAGTACCCGCGACTTTGCGACTGGTCGTTCTGCGCGTGACCGTTGATGTAGATCGACCTTGCTGTTACCCGTACTGTGCCGTTCGGGTGACGCCTCGTGTTGAGCGTGAAGACGCCGCCTGGGCCGAGGACCACGTGATCAGTTTGCTCCCATCAAAAGATAGATCGAGTGCTTGAGCGCGTGTGTTGCCCGAGCTCGATAACACCGTCCACCTACCCGACTGCGCGCACGAACCACCAGAATCGGGCAAGACTTGCAACCATGAGGCTTGTCGTCGTCGGCACTGATCTACCCGGACGGACGTTTTGCGAGCCTGACGGCACGCCACTCGACAACGTTCATGTCGGCGTGCAGATCCGCACTGAACCCGAACATCTCGTGCGCGGTGACGCCACCGATGCCCACTGGGAACTCGAGATCGACGCCACCATCGACCCCGACGGCCAAGTCGACTTTCGGGGGCACGCCGTTCATGGCAAACGCGGCGACCGATTCATTTACCTCACCTGGGGCAGCGTTGACGACGTCGGCACATTCCAGATGTTCCGGCG
>JANLPV010000037.1:0-6371 GCA_031367435.1 Actinomycetes bacterium
GCCATGTTCGGCTGGTCGCTCGAAGCGTCCGTCGCCGAGGAATCGGACTACGACCCGCCTACTGATGGTGGCGACGGCGAATCAACGAAGGAGTTGGCGACCCTTGGCTGACATCGCGACCCCCATCAATCCGGGTACGCCCGACGCAGAGCCCGACACCACCGCACGAGTGGCGGTCGGTACCCAGCCCGACATCCACGCCATGGAACCGTCGGGCCACGGCGATCACGGCGCCGAACACGGCCACGCGACGAGCACCGGCTTGTCCAACAACAAGCTCGCGATGTGGATGTTCCTCGCCTCGGAGTGCTTGTTGTTCGGTGGGCTGATCTCCACGTACATGCTGTACCGGGGTCGACACGAGGGCTCTCCATCACCGTCGCAGCTGTACAACATCCCACTGACGTCGGTCAGCTCGTTCGTGCTGTTGATGAGCTCGCTGACGATGGTGCTCGCCGTGTCGGCTGCGCAACGACGCGACGATCGCAACACGATGACCTGGCTCACAGTGACGGCACTGTTGGGCGCCACGTTCGTCGGTGCGCAGGTGTTCGAGTTCACCGAGTTCGTGCACGAAGGTCTTGGCTTCACCACCAACTTGTTCGGTTCCAGCTTCTTCACGCTCACGGGCTTCCATGGGGTGCACGTGTCCGTGGGAATCATCATGCTGATGGCGCTCGTGGGCATGATCAGCCGCAGCAGAATTCCCGGCGACAAAGCCGAGGTGGTCGAGATGATCGGCCTCTATTGGCACTTCGTCGACATCGTGTGGATCGTCATCTTCACCCTCGTCTACCTGATTCCGTCCTGAGGTCATGGTCATGAGCACAGAACACGCAACCGAAGTTACGAACAGCGAACTTGCCCACGACGCTGAGAATCGTGGTGATGAGCACGGTCACGGCCACGGGCTCACCGACATGGGCTACGTCAAAGTGGCGTTGGTCCTCGCCGCGCTGACCGGGCTCGAGGTTGCGCTCACCTACATGCACATCGGTGCGTTGTTCATGCCGCTGTTGTTGCTGCTCATGGTGATCAAGTTCGTCACCGTCGTGAGCTTCTTCATGCATCTCCGATTCGACAACAAGATCTTTTCGTGGTTGTTCTATTCGGGTCTGTTCTTGGCGATCGGTGTGTACCTCGCCGCGCTCTGCACATTCCAGTTCTTCGCCGGCAACTGAGTCGTGAGGAGGTCATGATGTTGGCCACGTTCGATATCACTGCCGACCCTTGGGCGTATCACTTTCATCTGGAAGTCTGGGCGCTGATTGTTTTTCTCGTCGGGGCGTGGCTGTACTCCGTGCGAGTAATCGGACCCCGTGCCGTCGCGCCAGGTGGAGTCATCGTCAGCCGCCGGCAGACGTACTTCTTCGTCGGCACCATCATCATGTTGTGGGGTGCCAGCGATTGGCCGATCCACGATGTGGGCGAAACGTACCTCTATTCCGTGCACATGTTTCAGCACATGATCCTTGCGTATTTTCTGCCGCCGTTGGCGTTGTTGGCCACACCCGAGTGGTTGCTGCGGCTCATTGTTGGCAAGGGTAAGGGCTACACCTTCGTGCGGTTCATGTCGAAGCCCGCCATTGCCGGGGTGCTCTTCAATCTCACGGTGATGGTCACGCATATCCCTGGGGTGGTCAACACGTCCACCCAGATCGGAGTGCTGCACTACTCGTTGCACTTCTTGCTCGTGATGACCGCACTGCTGATGTGGATGCCTGTCATCGGCCCGTTCAAGGAACTGCACATCAGCTATCCGGCAAAGATGGGCTATCTCTTCCTGCAAAGTGTCGTGCCCACCGTGCCCGCCGGATGGCTCACCTTTGCGGAAGGTCCGGTGTACAAGCACTACAACATTCCGGTACGCGTGTGGGGCCTGAGTGTCGCAAATGATCAGCAGATTGCCGGGGCGATCATGAAAGTCGGCGGCTCGTTCTACCTGTGGGGCATCATCATCTATATGTACTTCGGTCCGTACAAAGACGGTGATGGACTCGATCAGAGTTACATCCGTCGCAAGCAGGTCGTCGCGCCGGTACCACTTGAAGGCGACGACGAGCTCCTCACATACGAGCATGTGACGAGTGTGTTCGAAAGTGTGCCTCCGGCCCCCGAGCCCGAACGCTCGAGCTGAATTACTCCCAGCGAAACAGTCGCGCCGCCGTAACCGGAGCGGCGATGGCCCACGCGCCGAGAATGATCCACGACGTTGTCGGCCGTGTTCCAGCATGGGTGAGTGTTGCTCGTAACACGTCGGCCAGGGCACCTGAGGGCAACGCCTTCGCAACTCCAGACAATCCGCCGGGAAGCTTGGCAAAGGGAATCACCATCCCGCCGAGCAGTAAGAGCACGAGGTAGAGGCCGTTCTGGGCAGCGAGGTTGATCTCGCCACGGAGACGTCCGGCAAGGCTGAGGCCGATACCCGCGAAGGCCACGGTGCCCACCACCACGCCGCCGAGCGCACCGAGCCAATTGGGTGCGTCGGGGCGCCAGCCGAGCGAGTAGGCAACGGGCACCAGCACCGCGAATTGCACAAGCTCGACCACGATTACCCCCACAATTTTGGCGGCGATGAGGCGACCGCGTCCGAGGGGCGTGGCACCGAGTCGCTTGAGCACCTTGTAGCTGCGCTCGAAACCCGTGCCGATACCGAGACTCACCATCGCCGCCGACATCACGGCCAGCGCGAGAATGCCCGGTGCGAGAAAGTCGATGGGATCCTTGGTTCCGGTGGGCAAGATGTCGACAAGGCTGAAGAACACCAACAACAGAACGGGTATGCCAAGGGTAAGGAGTAGTTGTTCGCCGTTGCGCATCGTTGCCTGCAGTTCAGCGCGGAGCTGGGCCTTGAGCATCGTCACGACGCACCACCAGTGAGCCGCAAGAAGATGTCCTCAAGTCGCTGCCGTCCGGCGCGTAAGTTGGCCAATGGCTGATTGTGCTGCGCGAGCCACGCAGTGACCGCGGCGACATGCTCCGCTGCGGCGTCGACGACGAACTCGCCCGCTCCCAACGAACGCACTGTCAATCCAAGTTCGGAGGCGAGCGCGGCGTGATCGAGTTGTTCGGCGCTGCGGAAGCGGATCTCGTCGTGACCTTCGCGGAGCTCGTCGAGAGTACCGTCGGCGATGACGCGACCGTGATCGAAGATCACCACATGGTCGGCGACGCGTTCGGCTTCGTCGAGCTCGTGAGTGGCAAGCACGACAGCACACCCCCTATCTGCCAGTTCGCGCACGATCGTGCGGATCATCTGACGACCTGTGATGTCGACTCCCGAAGTGGGCTCGTCGAGGAACGCGACATCGGGCTGAGCTGCGAGCGCCAACGCCAGTGACAGTCGTTGCCTTTCTCCGCCGGAGAGCTGGCGATAATTCGACTTCACCCGATCGCCGAGCCCTACCGAATTGAGCAGTGCGACCGGATCGACACCCTTGCCATATAACGCGCAATACAACCGCGCCACATCGCCGATGCGCGCACCGAGCGACACACCACCTTCTTGCAACATCACACCCATGCGGCGGCTGAGCGCGGCCTGCTCGCGGCGCGGGTTGAGGCCGAGCACGGTGGCGCTGCCCGACGCACACATGCGATAACCCTCGCAGACTTCGATGGTGCTGGTCTTGCCCGCGCCATTTGGTCCGAGCACGGCGGTAACAGCACCCGCCTCGGCGTGGAAGCTGACGTGATCGACGGCCAGTAGATCGCCATACCGAACGACCAGATCATCGACTTCCACTGCTGACACGATGCGACCCTAATGCCGCCGCATCTGTATCGCTCAGCTCCTAGCGAGGTCGTGCTACACCCATGCGCCGAACCCATCTGACAGCGCAGCGCCTACGCAGCTAGCCTTCCGACGTGATCGATGTTCGCCTTCTCCGTACCGACCCAAACGGTGTGCGCGTCGCGCTCGCTCGTCGGGGTCAGCCCGACCTGCTGGTGCAACTCGACCGTGCGACGCAGCTGGATGAGCGCCTCCGTGAAATCACTGCGCAACGTGACGAGTATCGGCGTCAGGTGAACGATCTCAGCAAGGTGGTTGGTGCTGCGCGTAAGTCGGGCGACACTGCCGCCGCCGACGCAGCGATGACGACAAGCCGTGAATTGGGCGATCTTGAGCGCAAGCTCGCGGGCGAGAGCGACGACGTGTCGGCCGAGCTCAACGATGTGTTGTTGCGGATCACCAACCTGCCTCACCCCGATGCGCCAGATGGCGCGAGCGAGCACGACAATCCGGTGGTCAAAGGTCCCGTCAATATGCCCGCCAGCTTCGCCGATCACCAGCGCGTGCCGCATTGGGAGACGGCGACAGCGCTGGGCATTCTCGACAATGAGCGTGCCACCAAAATCAGCGGGGCCATGTTCACCTTGCAGCGCGGCCTCGGTGCCACCATGGCACGCGCGTTGTGCCAGCTCGCGCTCGATCGCAATGCCGATGCGTTCGAAGAAGTGCGGCCACCAACCTTGGTGTCGACAGCGACGCTCACCGCTACGGGTCACCTTCCAAAGTTTGCCGATGATGCGTTTGCCATCGAGCGTGATGGGCTGTGGGCGATCCCGACGGCCGAAGTTCCATTGACATCGTTGTACGCCAGTGAAATCGTCGACGAGGCAGCGTTGCCAGCGCGGGTGATGGCGCATACGTCGTGCTTTCGCCGTGAGGCGGGCTCAGCCGGACGAGACACACGCGGCATGTTGCGCACCCATGAGTTCGACAAGGTCGAGATCCTCGCCGTCACCTTGCCCGATCAGGCTGCGGCAATGCTCGACGAACTTGTTGCTCGATGCGAGGGCACCATCGCGGCATTGGGCTTGCCGTACCGCATCATCGAGATTTGTACCGGAGACCTGGGTCAAAGCCACCATCGCTCATTCGATATCGAGGTCTACGCGCCCGGCTGCGATCGCTGGCTCGAGGTCAGTTCGGTGAGTTGGTTCAGTGACTATCAGGCGCGTCGAGCCGACATCCGTTTCCGCCGTCCTGGGCAGAAGGGCACCGAGATTGCCCATACGCTCAACGGTTCGGCCTTGGCGGTACCACGTGTGTGGGCCGCGATCATCGAGAACTTTCGCCAGCCCGACGGCAGCGTGGCTATCCCTGAGGTGCTGTTGCCGTACATGCGCGGTGCCACAGTGATTCCAGCGAAATGAGCTGTCCTCGATGAACAAGTCAGTGCGCGATCGTCGAGTCCAGTACGAGACCGCAGGCCTTGATCTGAGCGACCTCGCCCCCGACCCGATCGCGCAATGGCATCACTGGTACGCGCAAGCCGAAGAGGCCGGCTGTGTGGAACCAAACGCAATGGTGGTTGGCACCATCGGCGCCGACGGTGTTCCCGACACCCGCTATGTGCTCACCCGTGGGGTCACCGAGGCCGGCTTTGAATTCTTCACCAACTACGACTCGGCGAAGAGCGAGCAGCTGCTTGCCTCGCCCGGTGTATCGGCATTGTTCACCTGGTTGCAATTGCATCGACAGATGAAGATCCGCGGCACTGCGGTACGCATCGCCGAGAGTGAATCGGATGACTACTTCGCGTCTCGACCCCGCGCCTCACAGATCGGTGCATGGGCATCGCCCCAGTCGCAGGTGTTATCCGATCGTGGCGAACTCGAAGCACGCGTTGCGGCGGTGGAAGATCGCTTTGCGGACGGCGCCACAATTCCGCGACCCCCGCAATGGGGTGGGTGGCGCATCGAGGTGCACGCAGCCGAGGTATGGCAGGGCCGGCCGAGTCGCCTGCACGACAGATTCCGCTACCGCCGCGAAGATGGCCACAACGGGGCCTGGATTATCGAGCGCTTGGCTCCGTAGTTGGTCGTGATGTCGAGGTAGGCGAGCTGATCGTCCACGACAGTGCAGCTTCGGCGAGGCCACATACGAGTGCTTCGGTGTGGGGTGTGTGCCCCGGGCCTTCCCAGTCCCACCACAGCGGGCTGCTGCCACGGACGCGTGGCGGCAACTCAATCTGCACGCCCTGCTGTGGCGGAAGGTTGACGGGGTTATCTGCGTGTTGGCCGCGCAGGTCGATGGGAATGGTGTCGAGTTGCGTGCGGATGTCGTATGCCGGCAGATGGATGCGCAGGTGCGAGCCCACGTGTTGGGCCAACTCGCGGTTGCGACCGCCGAGCAGCAGCGACGTGAACATGCCCTCGCGGCCGTAGCCATGCACGGTGATGACGACATCGACGTGCTGCACAAAGCTAGCGAGCGCCGGCGACGCGGAGGGGTTCACTTTGTGCGAGGGGATATGCCACTGCAGATCTTCTGGCTGCAGGACGCCGTAGTAGCTGGCCCCGCTTCGTTCGGCTGCATCGGCGGCGATGACGTCGGTCATCTCCTCGAGCGACCCACCGTGGAA
>JANLPV010000041.1:0-11787 GCA_031367435.1 Actinomycetes bacterium
ATACGCCAGTACCGCCGACTGATCGACGACCGGCAATGAGGTGGTCGCAACGTCAGTCGAGGCGGCCGGCCTCGTCGAGGGAGCGGTTGCGGGGGTCGTCTGGCTCAAGGTCCTCTGGCTCGACGACGGAGCGCGGTCGCCGCCGCAACCGACCAATAAGACCGACAAGAGCGACCGTTCCGGCCGCTTTGGTATTAGCGGTTGCGTTCGGCTTCTTGAAGCAGTTCGAATTCCTCGACGGTCATCAACACAGCCCGAGCCTTCGACCCCTCGCTGGGTCCTACTACGCCGCCTTGTTCGAGCAGGTCCATGATGCGACCGGCGCGCGCGAAGCCGACCTTGAGTTTGCGCTGCAGCATCGAAGTCGACCCGAGTTGGCTGCGCACGACGAGTTCCATGGCTTGCCGCGTCAGCGTGTCGTCGTCGTCTGGATCGCCGGCGGTAACGCTGTTCGGCCCACCTGCACCCATCGAGAACAAGCCGCTGCCACTGCCATCGTTGTCGTCACCCTCAATGCCGGAGACGACGGCGACCTCGGGACCTTGGCGACGCCAATGACCAACGATCTTACGAACCTCTTCCTCGCTGACGAAGGAACCCTGAATTCGTTGCGCGACATTTGAGCTGCCTGGCAACAACAACATGTCGCCCTTGCCCACGAGCTTTTCTGCACCAGGCTGATCGAGGATGACTCGACTATCGGTGAGACTGCTCACCGCATACGCAACGCGGGCCGGCACGTTGGCCTTGATGACACCGGTGATGACGTTGACGCTGGGTCGTTGCGTCGCAACGATGAGGTGGATGCCGATCGCGCGCGCCTTTTGAGCGATGCGCGTGATGCTGTCTTCTACGTCGCGGGCGGCCACCATCATCAAGTCGTTGAGCTCGTCGACGACGATAACGATGTAGGGAAGGCGCTCAAATTCGCGTTCGGTACCGGGCTCGGCTTGCAGTTCGCCCCGATCAAACGCAGCGTTGTAACCAGTGATATCGCGAAAGCCGACCTCGGAGAGAATGTCGTATCGACGGTCCATCTCCTTGCATGCCCAACCGAGCGCGTTGGCTGCCTTCTTTGGATTTGTCACCGGTTGGGTGAGCAGATGCGGCAGACGGTTGTATTGCCCCATCTCGACCTGCTTGGGGTCGATGAGGATGAGGCGCACCTGATCGGGCGTGCTGCGCATAAGCATCGAGGTGATGATGCAGTTGATACCGCTCGACTTACCCGCTCCCGTGGCGCCCGCGATAAGAAGGTGCGGCGTGGTGGCCAAGTTGAGAAACACCGAGCGGCCGGCGATGTCTTTACCGATCGCAACATCGAGCGGGTGCGTCGCTGCTTTTGCTTCAGCCGAGAACATGATGTCGCCCAAGGACACAAGCTGACGAGTGTGGTTCGGCACCTCGACACCAATCGCTGAGCGACCGGGGATGGGGGCCAAGATACGCACGTCGATGGCAGCCATTGCGTACGCGATGTCGCGGTTGAGGCTGGTGACGCGTGCCACCTTCACACCGCTACCGAGTTCGAGTTCGTAGCGCGTCACCGTCGGGCCGACCGTCATGCCGACCAGTTTCGTTTCGACACCATGCGAGTCGAGCGATTCGACCAACGTGCGGCCGCGCGACTCGACTTCGGCCTTGTTGACGGTTTGCACACCCGAGCGCACGAGGAACGACGACGGAGGTAGTACCCATTGGCCCTTCTTGGCTCCAGGCCCGAGATCGAGCTCGCCTTGTTGACCCAGGCTCGCCACGATCGGTCCCACAGACGCAGGCAACAACGACTTCTTCTGCCGCTTCTGCGGCACTGAAGGATCGACTTCTTCTGAGTCAGCGTCATAGATCTGCGGCCGCGATGCAAAGTCGTAACCAATCTCGTCGGCGGCGTCGCTCGACAGCGTCGACATGCCGCCGAGTGCACGCTTGGCGGCGCGGCCAACGGGAACAGCAACTGCACCAACCGAATACTTGGCGCGCTCGAACATCACGACCATCGACATTCCAGTGACTAACAACAAAGCCGAAAAGGCGAGAGCGACGAGCACGACCACGCCGGCGATGTCTCCGATCAGCGACCGCACCGGCACGCCGAACAACGCGCCGAGCCAGCCGCCAGCACCACCCAACGGCGCGAGATCGGCCCAGTTGCTCGCGGGCACAATGAAGATGTGTAAGAGCGCGAGCAACGAAATGCTCAACACGCCCCAGCCAACGACGAGACGTACCGGACGCTCGCTACGACCTTGGCGAATGAGTGCAATACCTGCAGCCACCAGCACGACCGGCACGGCGTAGCGCCCGAGGCCACACAACCAACCAAGTGAACGATCGAGTCCGCGCCCGATCACGCCGGCAAGCTTGAAGTAAATCGCGAGGGCCACCAAGACACCGCCAGCGATGAGCGCAACGCCGATGAATTCGTGTTCGCGCCCTTCGACCGCGGATCGCAGATCGGCACCTGCACTGCTTCGGCCTCGGGACTTCGACGATTTCGAGGATTTTGACGACTTCGACGACGTCGCGGTCTTCGCGCCGGGACCAGAGCGCGCGGCCCCGTTGCGGGACGCCGACGTGCTCGTCTTGGTACCCGATCGCGTCGATGCTGAGCTGCGCGCGCCGTCGCCCCGTGTTGCCATAGATGATCAACGTACCAAGGGGGCGTAGCGAGGTTGCAGCATCCTCACTTCTGGACGGCTCCGATGATCGAACCATCGGCTCGCACGGGTACCTGTAGATCGCCGCCCTGCGAAGACTGCATGCTCACCAGATACGACACGCCACCGCCCACGATCCCGACAACGGAGAACACCCGGTATGTCGTTTTGGGGAGGGCAACCAACAGCGGGTTGAGCACTGTGGCCTCGTCGAAGACGATGTCGGAGGCCCCGAACGTGGGGGCGTCAGCCTTCACCTGTTCGGGTGGTGCCGGCTCGCTGAGCTTGCCGTCGACATAGACATATGCCACTGCCTGCGTTGCATTGCTGACCGCAACGAACAGATTCACCAACGTCGGCGTTGCATTGACCTCGAGGTAACGCTGCGGACCACCGAGTTGCGTTTCGAGTGCGGCAACGGCGGGGCGGATCAGTTCCACCCTCAATGGATTGCGGCTGTCGGCCGTCGGCGAAACCAACGGTACGGACGCAGCGCCAGACGAACTGGAACCAGACGACGAGTCAGCGCACGCGCTGAGCAGACCCAAAAGACAAACGACACACGCGCCAAACGCGCGAACACGTGGAGATTGCGTAGATCGACGGCGGGTCATGAACGTCAACACCCATTTGGAGACCTAGGCCTCCATCACCACAGGAACGATCATCGGGCGACGCTTGGTTCGTTCGTTCACGAACTTGCCAGCTGCACGACGCACATCACGTTCGAGCGCGTCGACGTTTCGCTCACCCTTGGCCAACGCGGCCTCGACTGCTTCTGCGATCCGGTCGCATGCTTCATCGAGCAGGTCTTCTGCTTCGGGTGCGTACACCCATCCGCGCGTGATGATCTCTGGCCCAACAAGTACCTTGCCCGAGGTGATGTCGACGGTGACTACCACCACCACGACGCCCTCTTCGGCCAACACCTTGCGGTCACGAAGCACGCCTTGTCCGACATCGCCCACGATGCCATCGACGTAGAGGTATCCGGCCGGTACTCGACCGCTGGGCGTGAGTCCCTCATCGGTGAGCTCAAGCACATCACCGTCCTCGCAAAGCAATACCTTCTGCCGGTCGACACCCATCAGCGTGCCGAGCTTTGAGTTGGCGACGAGGTGGCGGTACTCACCATGGATCGGCACATACCACTCGGGCTTGACGATCGAGAGGTAGGTCTTGAGCTCCTCGGCCTGCGCATGACCCGTGGCGTGTACGTCGGCGATGCCACTGTGAATGACGTCGACTCCGAGTCGCAACAGTCCTTCGATCACGCGGTTGACGTTGCTCTCGTTACCCGGGATCGCATGGCTCGACAGGATGACGGTGTCTTGATCGCCCACCTTCACCCATCGGTTCTCGCCACGCGCCAACAAACTCAACGCCGACATCGGCTCACCCTGCGAGCCGGTTGACACGATACACAGGCGCTCCGGCGGGTATTTGTCGGCTTCATCGATATCGATCAACGACGCATCGGGGATATGCAAGATGCCGAGATCGCGACCGAGACGCACGTTCTTCTTGATACTCAGACCAAGCGTGGCAACGACTCGACCGTTGGCGATGGCGGCATCGGCTATTTGCTGAATGCGATGCAGATGGCTTGCGAAACTTGCGGTGATGATGCGGCGACCGGTCTGCTCGGCAAACAATCGACGCAGCACCGAACCAACAGCTGTCTCGCTCGGCGCATGGCCGTGCTCCTCAGAGTTCGTACTGTCGGCGAGCAGCACGCGCACGCCCTCGGTGGAGGCGATTGCGCCGAGGCGGGCGAGGTCTGTGCGGCGTCCGTCGACGGGCGTGAGGTCGAGCTTGAAGTCGCCCGAGTGCACGATGACGCCCTGGGGTGTATGCAACACGACGGCGTGAGCATGCGGCACGCTGTGCGTGACTGGAATGAACTCGACATCGAACACGCCGATCATGCGACGCTCACCGTCTTTGACGACGACAAGTTCGGTGCGGCCCAACAGTCCGGCTTCCTCGATTCGGTTACGCGCCAAGCCGAGCGTGACCGCGGAACCGTAGATAGGAAAGCTCAAGTCGCGCAGCAGATATTGCAGTGCGCCAACGTGGTCCTCATGACCGTGCGTGGCCACACAACCAACGACTCGATCAGCGTTGGCCCGCAACCAGGTGAAGTCAGGCAGAACGAGGTCGATGCCGTGCATGTCGGCATTGGGGAACATCAAACCGCAGTCAATGATGAGCAGCTGATCGCTCTGCTCGATGACCATGCAATTTCGGCCGATCTCACCGAGACCACCGAGGAAATAGATCTTGACGGATGGAGTTGAGACGGACTTACTCACGAATCATCGGCTTGGTCGAAGGGGGAATTCATTCCTCCATCGTTGCAGGTCGGACCACACCTGCGAGACACGCTGCTCGACGAATGCAGGAGCATCGCCCATCGGCAGGCGGGCCTGACCAACGGGAATGCCGAGGTGACGCATCATTGCCTTCGACGGTATGGGGTTGGGCGCGTCATCGCCGGTCTCGAACGCGAAGCTGTCGAGCATTCGGCTGTTCACGATGCGAGCACCAATGGTGTCGCCCTTATCCCAGAGATCGAACATCTGTTGATGATCGTCGCCGGTCCAGTGCGTTGCGACGCCAACGGTGCCGACGATGCCGCTGGCCAGCAAGGGCAGCGTGCAACTGTCGTCGCCGCTGTACACCTCGACACCATCAGGAGCCATGCTGATCAACGATGCCGTTTCGCCGGGATTGCCCGCCGCATCTTTGAGCGCGACGATGTTTGGTACCTCGCGGAACATCTTCAACAATGTGGCCGTCGTGATCTTGCGGCCCGTGCGCACGGGAATGTCGTACACCATCACGGGCAGGTCGCTCGCCGCGGCCATCGCGCGCATGTGGCCATCTATTCCTGCCATCGAGGGGCGGTTGTAATACGGGCACACAGCCAGAATGCCAGCTGCTCCAAGTGCTGCGGCCTCCTTCGTGAGATGTACCGAATGCGCTGTGTCGTTGGTGCCACTTCCCGCGATCACGGGAATCGTGACCGCCTCGATCACCGCAGCAAACAGCGCGAGCCGTTCGTCATCGGTGAGCACCGGCGATTCTCCGGTAGTGCCCGCGACGACGATTCCGTCATTGCCGTGATCCTGCAGATATCGGGCGAGCTGCTGAGCAACATCGAGGTTGAGCGATCCATCATCGTTGAATGGCGTCACCATCGCGGTGAGCACCCGTCCGAAGCGAGCCATCAGAATGATCCTTCCTGCGCACGATCAATGCCCTGGGTCAGGATGAGGTCTTCGTGCAGTTCCATCCATACATCGTGGTAGCTACCGCACATCACGCCGGTAAACATTTTTGTTTCACCATCGACCACTCGTTGGCACGTTTCGGCCAGACGTCGCGAATAATTGGCGAAGCGTTCGAACTCGTGACCAATCAGCACCACTACCGGCTGCGCCTCAAAGTTGAGCGCAACGAGACGAGCGACAACCGCAGCGTCGTACGTCGTGTCGCTGTGGTCGTTGGGTTGGCCATCGCGCAACTGCCAATCGCCACACAGTTCCTTGAATCGGCCATTGAGCGCAAGGAACGGCTCGTAGATATGGGTCAATGATGTTGGCCCGAGGTGAGCCGTGTCGACAGCGAGCGCAGCGGCATGAGCGGCTCGACCATCGGGGGTGAGCTGCCACAACGCACGTACCTCGCGGAACTGCGCGTGCCCAACGTCTTGCAACTCCTGGAGATGTTGCTCCGCGGTCTCCACGTCATGGCCGGCGACTTCGGCAACTACCTCCGTCTTTGCGAAACCCTTGATGCGTAACGCGTGATGGGTTCGAAAGAGAGGGTGCGATCGATGTGCCATACGGTTCGCATCGTAGTGACCTCCAGCGTCGCGCACCTCGGTCGACCGTCATCATTCTGACGTCGGATTGCGCCTACTAGGTTCAGCTGGATGAAGTTGCTTGCCCTGCACTGCGGAGATCTGTCCACCGACGTCGGCGGGCTGCTCACCGGCACGCCAAACGGCGTGATCGGCAACGTGCCCGTCATGACATTTGCCGTCGATACTGGCGACGGCGTGCTGGTGTTCGACACCGGTATCCACGAGGCGTGCTGCGGGCCTGATGCGACCTCGCACTTTGGGTCGCTGCTGCAACTTTTCGAGATTCGTTGTCCCCGCGAGGCCCTCGTCGATGAACGACTCAAGCAGGCTGGCTACACCGCAAACGACATCCGTTGGGTGACGAACTCGCACCTTCATTTCGATCATGCCGGCCGCAACAACGCGTGGGCAGGCGCCACCCAACTGGTGCGCGCTCGCGAGTTTCAATACGCCTCCGCACGCGTGACGCGACCAAGCGGATTTCTGGCCGGCGACCTCGCCGGTATCACCCCCAGCGAGTGGGACTACGACGACTCCTACGACATCTTGGGTGACGGCTCACTCACGCTGATCTCCACGCCCGGTCATACGCCCGCGCATCAGGCGCTGCTGGTCACGTTCGCCGATCGCACTCGCTTTGCGCTCACGGGAGACGCCGCGTATTCGCTCGCCGGGATCCACACAGCTACTCCAACCGGTCGCGTATGGAATCACGATGCCGCCGTGGCGACTCTCGAACGTTTGCGGAGCATGGCAATCGACGGCGTCACGATGCTCACCGCACATGACATCGGGCAATGGGCCGGCGTGACGGACATCGCCGAGATGCATTCTGCCTGACATTTTTCCGCGAAGTCCCGCCTCTCACGCCCCTGAGGGGCCTCAGAGGCGGAAGTTCCCGCCGAAGTCGGCTTCGCGACGTTGGATCAGGGCGCGAACTTTGGCACGCACCTTCGCCGGAGTTCGCAGGTGCCGATCGCCGAAATAGACCACGGCCCAGCCCTGCTGCATCAGCGCATGTTCGCGCGCCTCGTCACGCTCGACAGCGCCAGCACCGAAATGAAACTCGCGACTGTGCGCCTCGATCGCGAGCCGTACATGAGGCACCGCGAAGTCGACGCGTGCGATGAATCGACCCTTGCTGCCGCGCACATTGTGCTGACGAACGACACCCTCAATACCGTGCAAGCATCGGTCCAGGCGTAGCTCGAGCACCGACTCAGTTGGACGTTTGGCGAGTTCTGCTTCGTCGAGCAATTGCAGAAGAATCCGCGTTCCGCTCTGGCCGGGCCGATGCAGACGCTCTGCGCCCTCACGCATCCAATGCAGGCTGATGCCCCGCCTCCATGCCGATTCGAACGCTGCGCGAACTTTGCCGACGGGATCAACGGAGCCCAGATCTGCGAGCGTTCGAGCAATGCCGGTGCACGGCACCTCATCGACAGTCACGACGTCCGTGTGGTTTACGTGCGCACAGTGCTGAACGGCGATCCCCACCAACACGCGCCGCCAACTCGGCACAATCAACTCGATCGGCCCCACGCGATAGCCATCCGCGCGATAGCCATCCAATCGATAGCCATCCAAGTGATGTAATGCAGCCGCCGATCGAAACCCGGCAACCCCGGCAGACATCGATCCCAACGTCGCAACCTTCATCTGCTGCTGCCATGTCGGGACTGAACCGACGACGACAAGCACACCAGGCAAAGGCTCCGCCACGTGTCCCGAATCCTTGAGCCGGGCAATGACTTTCGTCGAAACCCCGAGATCGGCAGCCTGCTTGCGGGTAAACGCGCCGTGGCGAGAAGCTGCAAACTCGCCTACGGCACCCCATTGGGCGCAGGCGAACATTCCGAAAGGCTACGCAGTGCCGGCCTGACTGCAACTCGAATCCGCGAAGTCCCGCCTTTCACGCCCATGAGGGGCCTGAGGGGCGGGACTTCGACGATGAGGCGACGACGGTTCGACGATGGGGCGACGACGGGGCGACGACGGCCGCAACCCCTACGACGGCAGACGGGCCCACATCAAGATGCGTCGGAACGGGAAGAAATAGGGCGAACGGTCGCCAATTGCGCCGATCAGCGCTCGCTCGTATTCGACAAGATACGCGGCGAACGTCTCGTCATCGAGGCACCGCTGAAACCGGGTCAGTGTGGTGCCGCGCACCCAATCGACCACACTTCGACTTGAGGGCAACACGTGCGCATACACCTGCAACCGCACGTGTTGCGCTTCGAAACCCAACTCGTACAACAACGTCGCGTATTGCTCTGGCGCGAGAACGTTGACAGCGACCGGATCAGGCGGAACGCCGCCGTCGCCGAACGCAGACAGAAATGGTTCACGATGAGCGACGTCGTCGGCAACTGTGTGCGACGGCATGTAGGCATTCGATGGCACCTGCACCGCGAGTTGCCCACCGGGTCGGAGTGCGGCAGTCCACCGCCGGAGCACTCGCGCATGATCAGGTACCCAATGCAACGACGCGTTCGCAAGCACAAGATCGTGATCGCCATCGCTCGTCCACTCGCCGATGTCGCCATGTACAAACGCGACATTGCCTGCGCTGTGTTGCGCTGCCTCGGCCAACATCGACGCCGAGTTGTCGATGCCCTGCATCTCAGCAATCCCGAATTGCGCCACAGCCAAACTCGTCAGCTCACCGGAGCCGCATCCGAGGTCGACAGCACGCACCATCGGCGTCGGGCGGATCAGCGCAAGTAGATCGATGAACGGCTGGGTCCGCTCAGTAGCGAATGTTGCGTATGTTGCAGGGTTCCAAGCGTCAGTCACACTTGTATTGTACTTGTATGCATTTGGCGGTCAAGGATCTTGACCGTCGCGAATGGCTCTGACGCCGAGTCGCTACTCGCCAGCGACGGGCATCGCGACCGCGTCGAGTCCGAATGCGTCGTACTCTTCGCCGGTGTCTGCCCAATCCTCGAACTGGATGACGCCCATTTCTTCGAACCGGTGGCGTAGCCACTTGTCGTTGCGATCGAGCAGACCAAGCTTCTTGCAGTTCGGCACGATCTTGCTGAACAGCATCGACTGGAACATGCCGCGAGTCGGGTCGGCCAGCACGATCGGCACGATGTCGCGCACGTTCACGCCCATGCGTTCCCACACTTCTTGTGACATGAAACGGTCACGCATGCGAACGGCGGCCTCGAACGCGAACTCCTGACGATCCTTCATCTCGAGATCGGTCATGCCGTCGTACACCTCTTTGAGGCTGAGCACTCCGAACGCCACATGGCGAGCTTCGTCGCTCATCACATAACGCAGTAGCTGCTTCAGCAGAGGCTCTTGTGTGGTCTGATGCAGGAAGCCGAATGCGGCAAGGGCGAGGCCCTCGACCATGACCTGCATACCGAGATACGTCATGTCCCAGCGACTGTCGTTGATGATGTCATCGAGCAGCATCCGCAGATGGGCGTTGACCTGGAAGCCGCCACCGAGCTTCTCCTCGAGGTACCGCGCGAAGACCTCAACATGGCGAGCTTCATCCATCACCTGCGTGCTCGCGTACAGCTTGGCGTCGTACCACGGAACGGTCTCAACGATTTTGGCCGTGCAAATGAGCGCACCCTGCTCGCCGTGCAGGAACTGACTGAGCTGCCAGTTACGACTCTGAACACCGAACTCGAGCCACTCCTTGTCGCCCCACTTGGCGACGGGCGTACCGTCGAACGACGCGGGGTCGACGCCAGTGCCAAGCAGTTCTTGGTCCTGCTTAACAGTCTTTTCGACGTCGACATCGGTATCCCACGGCAGATCAGTCGCGCCGTTCCATTGGCCGGTCTTGGCCTTCTCGTAGAGCTTGCGCAGCGCGGGACGAGCGAGCGTGTAGTCCCACGTGAAGATTGAGTCGGCGTTGTTCTTGACGATGTGCTCGACCTCGCTCGGGTCTGTCGTCGGGATTGCGAGAATGGCATCGATGTCGTTGATCTCTGCTCGACCGAGGATCGCTTCATTGTCGTTGTGCACGATTGTCACTTTGAACTCCTGTTGTATTTGCAACTACTAGTTGAGTGGGGTCGGCTGGAATGCCGGGAGGATCTGGGTACGAATGAACATCTGTGCCGACTGTGCGTCGCCCAGATCGACGCGCTCGGACGGCGCCAGGAAGTACGAGATGACGAGTCGGGAAAGCAGTTCGACGAGCCGAGCGGCACTCTGGCGGTCGAGGTAGGGCTCGACCAGCGGGGCCAGAAACAACGATGCCATACGAATGATGCGCGGCAGACCCTCAACAGTGAGCTGAGACAACGTGTCGCCCGGCTCAGAAGCAAGCAGTACGGCAAGGTGTCGGTCGTTGCGCAATTCGTGCGTGGCGACGACAACGGTACGTACAAGAAGATCTTCGAGATCGACCGAACCGCTGACGCCGCGCTTGAGTTCAGTGAAGAACTGTTCGAGTTCTCGCACGCGCAACGCGTCGAACACGACGTCTTTACCGCCGGGAAACATTCGGTAGAGGGTCGCACGGGACACGCCCGCTTCAGCTGCAATGTCGTCGACACTGACCTTGGCGATGCCCCACCGCTCGTAACACGCCTTGGTGGCGTCGAGAATTTTTGTTTCGGCGACTGACACGAGGTGAGACAATAAGATGAATCTGTCTCAGTGTCAAGGGGATCTCGCCACTATCGCGACAAAATGCGCGCCCGAGGTAGCAACCCGATGCTCAGAGGCGACCGGCGTCGACGATCCGCTTCAGAAATGCCTTGGTGCGTTCCTCACGTGGGTCGCCGAAGATCTGTTCGGGTGGTCCCTCTTCGAGAATCACACCCTGATCGAGGAAGCACACCTTCGATGACACCTCTTTGGCGAAGCCCATCTCGTGCGTAGCCAACATCATCGTCATCCCCTCAGAGGCGAGATCGCGAACGATGTTGAGTACTTCTGCGACCAATTCGGGATCGAGCGCGGAGGTGATTTCGTCGAGCAACATCAGCTTTGGGCCCATCGCCAGTGCACGTACGATCGCGACGCGCTGTTGCTGACCACCCGACAAACGATCGGGATACGCGGTGGCCTTCTCGGCCAAGCCCACACGGCGCAGAAGCTGCATCGCCTTCTCTTCAGCCTCAGCGCGATCGATGCCGAGAACCTTGCGCGGAGCGAGCGTGACGTTGTCGATGACCGTCATATGTGGAAACAGGTTGAAGCTCTGGAACACGATGCCGACTTCTTGGCGCAGCGAATCGACATCGATACCGCGGCCCGAAACCCTGTCGCCGTCGAGGC
>JANLPV010000090.1:0-3183 GCA_031367435.1 Actinomycetes bacterium
GTACCCGAGACAACGGCATTCGCCGAATGCGCAGCAATGGCTACCGGCAGGAGGGCCGACAGCAGAGCGAGCGCGAGAAGAGGACGGCGAATATGCATCGGAGTTGTTATCGGGCGGCTACTGCGAGGAGTTGAGCCGTTCGGAGAGCGCCCCCATGCGATCGCCGAGGTCATCGACCGCTCCGCGTACTTGTTGGCGAATCGCCTTGAGTTCTGCATTGGTTCGCGCCACCTCTTCTTGTAGCGCCCGCAACTGCGTACTGTAACTGGCAAGTGCTTCGGTGGTCCCGCGGCCACGCAGCATCGCACCGAGTTGTGACTTCAGACCCATCAACTGTCTCCTTTGGTCATGTGCAGACCTGTCAGGCACGCGATTGTGCGCATCAGAGCGTCGGAGTGAAGGCATATATGCCAACGTCTGCTGCGACCTCCTGCAATGTCGACGCCCTGACCTGAAAGACCACGAGCTGGTTAGGCAAAACAGCTACCGAATGTAACGTGACGTGCACTCCGAGCCGGCGGAGGTAGACACGTTGAAAGCTCGGCACCGAACTAGGAATAGCGATGAGATACACGTGGGTCTGCGCGACGAGCGCTGTGAGTAGGTCACCTTCGAGACCTAGAAGCTGCTTGCGTCTTTCGTAGTGAGGGCTGAAAATTGGCCAACCCATACTCAACAGCCGCACCGTCCTCAGGGGATCGACCGTGTCCAACGGGGCAACCGAGGCTTCATCTAGCGCAGCTCCGGCGGCAACGAATCGTCCGACTCGGTCGACGTCTTGCAACACAGTGAGTTGGCTTGTAAAGCGCTGTTGGGCCGCGGCACTCCTTCGGGAAAGCTCCAGCGGCCCCCGATCTGTTTGTATTGGACCGAGCAGTAGCAATATCGCCGCCGCGACGGCACTCCAACTGGCGATGTGGCCGAGGCGATGAGCTCGGACTCCTCGAGGTGCTGATTCGACAGGCTCAAGGATTCGACTTCCGAGAATCAACAACACCGAGAGCATGAACAAACTCGGAAGAGCTACGCGATCGGGGAAACGAAGCCTCGATGAAACCAACACATAGACACCCAACGCCCACGCCAGCTGCACGACGACGAAGGCAGCGCTTCGGCGCCGGGCACCCGCGACGCCGAGCAACGCGCACAACCCCAAGAGAGCGAACAGCGACCCACGGGCGTCGACGATGGTTCGAAACGCGGTGCCGAGTGAAGTGCTATAGCCCCCTGATCCGGTGACATTGAGCAGCCGAGCTAGGTGCTCTTTTGAATACACCGCCGGGTCATCGAAAAACCAAATGTCGAAGAGTTCAACATCATCGGCGGTCCAGCCATTCGAAGTGAGCGCAGCGCGCATCGACGGCGAGATCGGGGGCTTCAGCGCATTCGCCAACTGGGCCGTGCCATGAAGTTGACCACGAACCTGGTTGTACGAGTCGTATGTCGGCCATTGACCACGTTGACCCCATGCGAGATCGGTGACGTGCACCAGCGTGACCAACATCAGGGCAGCGCCGACATAGACGGCCGTCGTACGCCACTTCATCCGTAGCGCGAGCACTGCGAGGGTCGGTAGGAAAACAACCGCAGTTCCAGCGGCCGCGTCCCAACGCAGCGCAAAGCCGGCCACAAGACCCACGCCCGCTATCCCCAAGAGCCAACGACGTGAAGGTTTTATAGAATCGACAGCAATAAGTAGCGCCACCACAGCAGTCGTTGCAATGAGCGTCGCGGTGACCGTGAACGTCGGCGTGAGCGTAAACGTTGGCGCGTACGCAGCAACGACGACGACGAGCATAAGACATCTCGCCTTTCCAAGGGATCTCCGCCGAGCCCAGCAGACCGACCCCACAAACGCTAGGCAACACGCCTGCGAGGCGAGCAGCAACACGCCGTACCAGCTCACATTGGGCAGAGTTCTGTACAACTCTCCAAGCACAATGCCGGGCAGCGCACCGATGAAGACAAGATGTGCGCTGGGACGCCCCGTATACGCACCGCTCGCGAACGACGCCATGGCCGTGTCATCGTTGACCATGTAGACGGAGGAGAACAATACAAGCAGGGTGCCCGTCGACAGGGTCGCAATCAACAACGAAACGACGACTGCCCAACGACGCGTATCCGCCCGAGCGACGTAGGCAACGGAAGGGGGAATCAGAGATTCCACCATCTCACCGTGGAGCTCGATGACACCGTGGTCATCTGAATCGACACCTGTGGACCGCGACACAACCGACTCCCAGAAAATTGACCCTCGCAACCGGTCAGCCCGTGCCCTGACGACAGTATCGGGGCAAGACGCAAAGGGTAACGCATTCGCCGCCATCGATGCTTACGTAACCGAGAGGGCCGGAATCGCGTTGACGCGCCGTGCGAACAAGTATTGTTACCGAATGCTCCGAGGTCGGATACTTGATTCCTCTCGGGGTTATCGCTTGTTTCGTTGGTTGATCAAAGCTGATCGAAGCATGCGAATCATCGTCAGCGAGTACGTGAAGCCGACTCCCGGGATGCGCGTGCTCGACATCGGCTGCGGCAACGCCGATCTCGCCGCATTCGTACCCGATTGCGAGTATCTCGGGGTGGACAGCAATGCCGATTACATCGCCTTTGCGAGGCAGCGCAACATCGACGTCATCGAGGCCGATGTCGCCCAATTACTCGATCTCGGATACGAATTCTTCGATGTGGCCATCGGCGTCGGCCTTCTGCACCATCTGAAGGACGACCAGGTGGCAAACGTACTGAACGCCTGCCGAGCGGTGTTGCGGCCGCAAGGTCGCATACTTTTCGTCGAACCCACATTCCACCCAGAGCAAGGCACAATTTCTCGTCGACTCATGCTCAGCGATAGAGGCAATTTCGTTCGCGAACAGGATCAATACCTACACCTCGCTCGGCAAGCGTTTCCGCACGCAAACGTCACGGTTCGTCACGACCTCAATCCGTTCCCCTACGCGCATGCGATTGTGCAAGCAACCATGGAGCCTGTGGCCGTTACAACCAACATTGAGCCAACGACGAGTGCGGCACCCGCTGCCTTGTGATCGAACGGTGAAAGCCACTCCGTTGCGTGGAGCTGCTACTGCGAGGAGTTGAGCCGTTCTGAGAGTGCCCCCATGCGATCGCCGAGGTCGTCGACCGCTTCGCGTACTTGTTGGCGAATCGCCTTGAGTTCTT
>JANLPV010000092.1:0-6036 GCA_031367435.1 Actinomycetes bacterium
CGAGCGTCGGACTCACTCAAAGGCACCGGGTTGATTGAGCTGGCGCACCCACACGTCGCGCACGTCGTCGATCAACGGCGCAGGCGCGACGCCTGCGGACGCAATAGTGAGGCTTACTGTTGACGCGCCGGCATCGGGTACAAGATCAAGCCGGCACCAACACTCGACCGGTTCGTACAGGTGCACCTCGAGCACGTACGGCGGGTCATCGACAAGCACCTCGCCGATCCACGAAGTGACGACGACGAGCGCCTCAAATGCCTCAGCAGGCAATGCGGCAATGACGAACGAGGCGGTGTCATGCTGCGCTCTCCCGGCAACGCGAGCATCCTCAGCCGTACGAGTCGGTCGCTTGACGGCACGGTCCGGAGCTGGGGTCTGGTCGTTTTGAGCCACGACGCTCGGCAACGTTCGTCGTCCCGTGAGATGAGCAACGACCGCGTCGAATGCTGCGTTCAACGCGCGCATGTCGTCGCCGCTGCCACCCCGATCGGGATGAGCCTCGAATGCAAGTCGGCGTCGAGCCAGCCGCGCGTCGGCCAGGTTGGCGCTCCTTTCGAGGCCCAATACTTCGAAGGGATCGGAGGTCGTCACGCCATCCGGTCGCGCAGCGCCGCGTACGTTGCCCTAATCGCGGCCGACGCGTCGATGTCGTACGAAGAGGCGCGTTCGACAGGTTGGGTGGCACCAAATCCCCACCGTTGCGCCACGATGTCGGGGTCGATCTCCTGCAGAACGGCAGCGGCCTGCACGCATGCGCCCGCAGCCACGGCTTGTTCGGCATCGGCCACGCTGACGGGAAGATCGCACAGATCGGCAAACACCTGACGGTACGCCGCCGACTTCGCCCCACCACCCACCAACACGACACGCTGCACATCGCGCACGTGAGCGCGGAGCGCATCGAGGCCGTCGAGCAAACCGCACGCCACACCCTCGACGGCTGCTCGTGCAAGTTGCTCGCGACTGGCGTCCGAACGAAATCCGGTGAGAGTGCCGCTGGACTTTGGTCGATTCGGAGTGCGTTCGCCATCGAGATACGGCAGCAACGTGACGCCTCCTGCCCCGAGCGGCGCTGCCGTCGCCAGTGCGTCGAAGCCGGCGAGGTCAACCCCCAACAACCTCGCAACGGTGTCGGTCACCTTCGTTGCGTTGAGGGTGCACACCAGCGGCAGGTATCGACCTGTTGCGTCGGCAAATCCGGCGACTGCGCCTGTTTCATCAGGCGTCGGAGCATCGGAGACTGTGTAGACCGTGCCCGAGGTACCGAGCGAGATGACTGCATCGCCGGGGCGGACCGCGAGGCCGAGCGCGGCCGCCATGTTGTCACCCGTACCCGGCCCGACCACGGCATCTCGCCATGTACCGGCTGGCTCGAGTGGGCCGAGCACCCGCGGCACCACCTGCGTCCAGTCGCGATCGGTATCGATGATCGACAACAGGTCCCAGCAGTATTGACCCGTCGCCGCAGACCAGTAACCGGTGCCGCTGGCATCGCCGCGATCGGTGCACATCGCTTCGGTGAGTCGATAGGTCATCCAGTCGTGCGGTAACAACACGTGCGCGAGGCGCGCCCAACTTTCGGGTTCGCTGCGATGCAGCCAACTCAGTTTGGCGATCGTGAACGCTGCTACCGGAACGCTGCCACACGTGGCCACCCAGTCCGCAGCGCCACCCGGCAACTGCTTCAGCAACCAACCCGCGTCGGGTGCCGTCTCGGTGTCGTTCCACAGTTTTGCATCGCGGATCACATCACCCGCGGCATCGAGAGCAACCATGCCATGTTGTTGTCCGGCAACGCTGATCGCATCGACGTTCGGCGAGCCGACCTGCTGCCACGCACCTTCGAAGGCACACCACCATGCGGCTGGGTCTTGCTCGCTCTTCGGCGGAGTAGTTGCGGGGTGCGGCATCGAGGCGCGCGAGATGACCTCACCGCTGTCGAGGTCGCGCACCTCCACCTTGGTGGACTGCGTCGACGAGTCGACGCCTGCAACCAGCGCCATGGGCTACCGCACTCCGAGGAGTAATTCGGTAACGAGTTGATCGAGGCGCTCGTGCCCGTACCCGCGCGAGGTAAGTGCATCGATGTCGAATGACGACTGCAGTATGTCGTTGACGCCAGCTGACGTAGCGCCAAGTGGTGAGGTGGGCACCTGTTGCTCCGCGAGGCCGGCCACTGCCAGTGCCTCTTGTATCTCCGCGTCGTGACGAAAGCGCTCAGCCTTGTCGGCCAGGATCTCATAGGTACGCATGCAGCCAGTGACGAAGTCCCAAATGCCGTCGTCATCCTCGGTGCGGTACGGGTGAGCATCGAAGTGGCGCATGCCCTTCCAGCCCGAGTCTTCGAGCAGCTTGACCACATAGAACGCGTCGCGTACACCTTCGCTGCCAAAGCGGAAATCTTGGTCGTACTTGCCAATGCGCTGCGCGTTTAGATCGATGTGAAAGAGCTTCGAGTGCCAGAGGGCCTGCGCCACTGCGTGCGTGAAGTTGAGGCCACTCATCGTTTCATGCGCGAACTCGGGATTGAGTCCGACCATGTCGGGCCATTGCAACTCGTTGATGAACGCAAGCGCGTGACCAACGGTTGGGAGGAACATGTCACCCCGTGGTTCATTCGGCTTTGGTTCGAGCGCGAACACCAATTTGTAGCCACGCTCGCGAACGTACGCGCAGCACAGATCGACCGCTTCGCGGTAGCGGTCGAGTGCGACACGAACGTCCTTCGACGCTTCGCACTCCATCCCCTCACGCCCGCCCCACATCACGTAGACCTCGGCGCCCAGCTCGGCACCCATGTCGATGGCCTCAAAGGTCTTCTTGACTGCGAAGCGGCGTACTTGCGGATCGTTTGCGGTGAACGCACCGTCTTTGAAGATGGGCTGGCTGAACAGATTGGTGGTCGCCATCGGCACCTTCATGCCGGTCTCGTCGAGCGCAGCTCGGAAACCCTTGAGGATCGTCTCCCGCTCGCCCGAACTGGCCCCGAACGGCACAAGATCATCGTCGTGGAAGTTCACGCCGTACGCGCCAAGCTCGGCCAACTTGTGCACGCTGCGCACCGGATCCATGGCAGGCCGGGTCTCGAAACCGAACGGATCTCGGCCTCGATTCCCAACGGTCCACAGACCAAACGTGAAGTGATGTTCGGATTTCGGAGAGAACGAAGGTTGCGACGAAGCCATGCCCGAACAGTAGTTGCGAACGAGTCGTGCAGCTAACGCTGCCGCGGGCCCGCCTGCGTAAACGTGGCGCCCGGAGGATCAATTGCCCAGTTCGGCGACTCGCCCCACCCATCTTCAAAGACCAACTCGGGCAACGGTCGACGACGTACGGGCCCGTGTGCGCCTGCCGGCCTGCCGAGGGTGATGCACGCCGACAATGCCGCCTCCGTCGGAATAGACAAGAGTTCGCGCAACTCCGCGTCGACGGCGTGATGCCACATGGTGAGCGCTCCCCCATAACCAAGTGCGCGAGCGGCCAACAACAAGTTCTGACACGCGGGATACACCGAAGCACCTTCGTAAGGGTTGGCCGCGCGGTAACGCTGCAGACACACGAGAACCACTACGGGCGTCTCCTCGAAATGGTCGACGTAGTGCTGCATGGTCGCGGCCATGCGCGCCTTGGGCGTGTCGTTACTCTGAGCTGAGCCCGACGCATATCCGTCGTCACGACGCTTGTCGGCCCAGCTCGCGCGGAACGCCTTGCCGAGCAGTGACTTCGCCGCGACCGCACGTTCACCGTCGCGTAGCACGACGAACCGAAAAGGTTGCCGGTTGCTGCCGCTCGGCGCGCGAGTTGCATGCCACATGATGGTGGCCAGGTCACTCTCCGGAATCGGTTCAGCCGTGTAGCGGCGGATGGCCCGAGTGGTGGCAAGTCCTTCGAGGAGTGAAATCACGCCTGCATCCTCGCCGACATGTGCAATGACGTACGATCCGGCGATGGAAAGTTCTTCAGAATCGTCTGCAGCAATCGACGATCCGATCTCGGGCGAGGCCGCCTCGAAGTCGCGTTGGCGTCGCATGGCCGAGGTCCTCGTGCCGGTCACGCTGTTTGCCGTCGCGGTGCCGCTTGCGGTGAACGGCTTCGCAAGTGCTGTCGATTCGGTCGGCAGTTCTTCAACGACAACAACGATCGATGTGGCCGCAGCGGACACAGCGCCCAACAGTTCTGCACCCCCGGCGGACATTGCACAGGAGATCGTTGGCTCGGTCATCACGGAACCAACCGCAACTACCTCTGCCCCTGCCACCGCTACCGCTGATACGGCCACCGCTGCTGTGTCAGGTGAGGGCAGCCCTTCGGCCGGCCACTCCCACGGCACTGCCGTTGCGGAACAGCCGCTGACGCGCAGCGAACGAACCGAGTTGGCCGACCAACTCGTGCTGGCGCGAGCGACTGCGATGAAGTACCCCACGGTCGCCGATGCCACGGCTGCCGGATACACGATGGTGACCACGTACCTACCGTTGATCGGCGCGCACTACATCAAGGGCGCGTTGATGGACGGCACGTTCGATGTCACGCAGCCCGAGATGTTGCTCTACGACGGAACGAAACCGGCTAGCCACATCGTCGGGTTGTCGTACTACATGTTCAGCGATACTGAGCCGAGCCCGTTCGCCGGGCCCAACGATCATTGGCATCAACACATCGGACTATGCATCAAAGCCGGTGTTGTCGTGGGCGGTAGCCAACTCACCAACGAGCAGTGCGCGGCGCGTGGCGGCGCAAAGGCTGGACTGAACAATGGTTGGATGATTCATGCCTGGGTGGTGCCAGGCTGGGAAAGCCCGCAGGGTGTGTTCAGCCCGGAGCATCCTGGCCTCATCGCCAATCTCAACCAGTCGTAGTAGCGCACACCCAGCACTCGTTGCTGCCGTTGGCATCCCAAATGGCCGCGTCAATCACACCCCTGTTGCGATCCGAGCGTCACCTCTTGACGCCGCTATCCATCGCCGATGCCGTCGAAATGGCAGCAGTGTTGGCCGACGAGGAGCTCTATACGTTTACGGGCGGTAAGCCGCCAAGTGTTGCTCAGCTCGCCGCACGGTACGCCTCGCAGACGTCGGGCTCCGGCTCGCCCGATGAGCACTGGCACAACTGGATCATCCGCGCTGTCAACGCTGCGTTGCCTCTCGGTTACTTGCAATCGACCGTCACGAAAAGTTCGGCCGATGTGGCGTGGGTCGTCGGCACCAGATCTCAACGAACGGGTGTCGCCAGCGAGGCAGCGCGAGCGATGTGTCAATGGCTGCGCCGGTGCGGGGTGCCTCGCATTACTGCCCACATCCATCCCGAACACGTGGCGTCCGCTCGGGTGGCGGTCGCGTGCGGCCTGGAGCCGACTGCCAAGGTGGACGACGATGGCGAACAGCTTTTCGAATGGCTCGATGCCGATGCGAAGACCACCGCCGACGGGGACTAACGCCCTGTGAAATCTGGCGTGCGCTTCTCCATGTACGCGGCAACACCCTCACGGAAGTCATCCGTACGGAACAGCGGTAGTAGCTGGAGAAACACGTGATGCACGTTCTGTTCAAACGTCTCGGTCTCCGCGGCGCGCATCATGCGTTTGATCGCCCGTACTGCGAGCGGCGCGTTTGCGGCGATCTCTGCGGCCATCTCGCGGGCCGACTCGTGGAGATCGGCATCAGCGACCACACGGTTCAGCAAACCAAGCTCGAGCGCCTCGTTCGCCAACAACGTGCGACCGGTGAACGCGATCTCAGCGGCCTTCGCGTAGCCCACCATGCGTGGAAGCAGCCACGTGCCACCGCTCTCGGGCACGATGCCGCGCTTGGCAAAGCCCGGGTTCAACTTTGCCGAGGTCGCGGCAATGCGAATGTCGCAACCCAATGCGATATCGAGGCCGTAGCCAGCCGCCCCGCCGTTCAGTGCACACACGGTTGGCGTATCGAGGTTGTGCAGCACAATCGGCGGCGCATTGCGGATGTCGAATTCGCCCGGATTGGCATCGAGCGCACCCATGCCACCGAGCGTGCCCTTTGGCGCGCTCATCTGTGC
>JANLPV010000108.1:0-35843 GCA_031367435.1 Actinomycetes bacterium
TTCGATCGGCCACGTTCGCCGCTATCGCAAACGTGAGTTGCGCGATCGCTTCGTTACGGCCGGCTTCGAAATCGTAGAAGCGCGTTACGTGAACGTGCCGGGGTTCTTCGCGTGGTTGCTCGTGGCGCGGTTGCTGCGCCAGCGTCCAACGCATTCGTCGCTCAGCGCTATCTACGATCGATTCGTGGTGCCGCCAACGCGGTGGCTCGAGTCGCATGTGCGACCACCGTTCGGTCAATCGGTGTTGGTCATCGGACGCGTGCCAAAGCGGTGATGTGAACACCGAACATGCCGCCTCGCCCGCAGACTCATCGAGGTTGTGACTCCTGGCAGCTAAGTGCGCTCGGTATGCTCGGCACGTGAATTTGGGACCGTTCAACCTTGCGACATTGCGTCGCCGACTTGCCGGCCCAATTCAGATCCTTCTTGATGTCGGCGCGTGGACGGTGGCGGCGACACTTGCGATGTATCTGCGTTTTGGGCTCAACATCGCGCCCGTCGACCGCCGTGGACTGATCAAAGTCATACCGCTCGTCGCGGGCATTCAACTCATTTCGGGACTCTCGGTCGGGCTGTATCGAGCACGTTGGCGCTATGGCAGTTTCGACGAGGTCGCTGCGCTGTTGTTTTCGTCGATGGTCACCACCGGCGGCGTGTACGTGCTCAATGAGTTCTATTTCTCGACGCGTCCGATTCCGCAGAGCGTCACGATCGTCGCGGGCATCATTGGGCTCATGCTCATGGCGGGAATCCGCTATCTGTATCGCCTGCTGAGAGAACGCCGTCAGCGCCCCGATTCGAATACCGCGACGAAGCTGATCGTGTTCGGGGCCGGAGCGGGTGGCATTCGCGTGATCACGTCGCTGCTGCAGGTGAAGGCCGGCCCATATCTGCCGGTCGCGATCCTCGACGACGACCCCACCAAGGCACGTCGTTCGATTCGTGGTGTGTCAGTTGTCGGCAACCGAAACGACATGGCTGCGGTCGCGCGCCGCACCGGAGCGAAGACGATGCTCATCGCGATTCCAGCCGCCTCTGCCAAGTTGATGAGTGAACTGGTTGCACTGGCGGAGGAGGCTGGCCTCACTGTCAAGGTGCTGCCACCCCTGGAGGAGCTTGTTGTTGGCGCCCGGGATCTCGGTGGCAACATCCGCGACATCAACGAGTCCGACCTGCTCGGGCGTCATCAGATCACCACCAACGTTGACGAAATCGCCGGGTATCTCCACGGCAAACGCGTGCTCGTTACTGGTGCCGGGGGCAGCATCGGCAGTGAATTGTGCCGGCAACTTTCGCGCTACAAACCGGCCGAGCTGATGATGCTCGATCGTGATGAATCGGCTCTGCATCAGGTGCTCTTGTCCATCGACGGCCAGGCAATGCTCGATGGTCCTGGAACGCTGTTGTGCGATATCCGTGACTCTGCGGCGCTCAACCAACTGTTCGAGGAACGCCGCCCAGAGGTTGTGTTTCATGCTGCTGCGCTCAAACACCTGCCGCTGCTCGAACGCTTTCCCGACGAGGCCTACAAGAGCAATGTCATTGGAACGCTGAACGTCTTGCGTGCTGCCGAGGCGGTCGGCGCCGAGCGTTTCGTGAACATCAGCACCGACAAGGCAGCGAACCCGATCAGTGTGCTGGGTTACAGCAAACGTGTGGCCGAACGCCTCACCGCACACACGTCGCGTACGAATCAAGTTGGGGTGTTTCTCTCCGTGCGCTTCGGCAACGTGCTCAACAGCCGCGGCAGCGTGCTCACGACGTTCCAAGATCAGGTTGCCCACGGGGGTCCTGTCACAGTGACCGATCGTCACGTCAGCCGGTTCTTCATGACGATCCCCGAGGCCGTGCAGCTCACGATCCAAGCGGGCGCGATTGGTCGCGCGGGTGAGGTGCTGGTTCTCGATATGGGCGAGTCGGTCAATATCTACGATGTCGCGAAGCGCCTCATCGCTCGTTCAGGTCAGTCGATCGAGATCATCATCACTGGTCTTCGCGATGGTGAGAAGTTGCACGAGGAACTGTTCGGTACCGGCGAACAAGATGTGCGCCCGTTCCATCCGCTGATCGCTCATGCCGATGTGCCGCCCCTTAATCCCGACGAACTGGTCGCAGGGTTTGAAGGCAGGCGCCACGAGTCGCGCCGCTTCATGGCTCGTATGTGTGAGCCGCCTCGCTAGCCTCGTGCGCATGTCGAGCGAGGCACCGAGCTACTTCACCCATCCCACCGCCATTGTCGAAGATGGCGCATCCATCGGGGCCGACACCAAGGTGTGGCACCACGGCCATGTTCGCACGGGTGCCTCCATCGGCGAGTCGTGTGTGCTGGGCAAGAACGTGTTTGTCGATGGTGGTGCCGTCATCGGCGACAGGTGCAAGATCCAGAACAACGTGAGCGTGTACGTGGGCGTACACATCGGCAACGACGTCTTCGTCGGTCCGGCCGCAACGCTCACCAACGATCTCGTGCCGCGTGCGTTCAATACAGAGTGGAAGATCACCGAGACGCTCATCGGCAACGGCGCGTCAATCGGTGCAAACGCCACGGTCGTGTGTGGCAACAACATCGGCGAGTACGCAATGGTCGCGGCCGGCGCAACCGTCACGCATGACGTCGCTGCGCATCAGCTTGTTGCCGGTACACCGGCGCGGCACCTTGGTTGGGTCTGCACCTGCGGCAACGTGGTGTCACGAGAGACAGCGGTCCCGTCCGACTTGCGTTGCGAGAAGTGCCTGGCCAAAGACAACGTCTGATGTTGATCGCGGCGTCGGTCTCGACGTACGCAGAACCGGCTGCTCAGGAATCAGACTGTTCAGTCAGCGATCCGAGTCGACGTTGCTTCCACCATGGCAGCTGATCTCGATCCCAGTTCGACATGGTGGTGTCGGCGTGTTCGCGGTAATAGCGGTCTTCTTCGCTGAGCTGGGCTGGGTCGACGTACCACGGCAGATGGCGGGCGACATACGGCTTGCCGGTGCGGAACGCGCGAAGAAGTTCGTGGCGACGCTCAAGGGGTCGATACATGGCAAACGTGGTGTCGATGCCCGCTGCGTACACGCCCGGTTCGATCTCGATCGCCGGATCCCAAAACTTGCCTTCCCAGTCAATGACGTCCTCGCGTAGTGGGTAATGCTCAGGGAGATCGTCGATACGCAGACCGAAACCAACCTTGTCGACTTCCGGGTGTGCCTCGAGGAGATTTCTGAAGTGATCGATCGCGTCGTGTGGGCACATCGGGTCGGGCACCACGTCGGGATCGGAAACGATGAAGAAGCGGCCGTACGCATCGCGCTGGGCGATGCCGCTGAGCCACGGAGATCGGTGGCCAAGGTTTTCCCCGAGGCGCACAACTCTGCACGATGTTTCGCCGAGGAACTGCACAAGCGGCTCAAACGTCGACGCGTTGTCGATGAGGCACACCTCGTGTTGATCGACCGATGCCAACCACTCGAGCAGTTCGAGTAGCGGCGCGAGGCGATCGCGAACGGGAATGAAGATTGGATACTGCTCAACCACGGCGACGCCTCAGGCGTGCGTAGCCCGCGCGCAGCGGGCTGGCCAACCGGAAGAGCTTGGTGTTTCGTAACGCTTCGAGTTCTTGCGTTGCAGTCGCGGCGCGGTGTTCTGCTGCGGCCTTTTCGGTGACTGCGGTTTCGAGCCAATCGAACGCGGCGAGAAGTCGTAGGCGTTGCGCCTCATTGTCCGCGTCGAGGCGCTCGATCAACGCAAACAACTCCTCTTTCGTGGGCTCGCCCGCAATTTGCACGCCGGTGAAGTCGTGCGTGCGGCGTGGCGCGTCGTCGACACCGGCCGAGCTCGGGGATCGCAGCCGAACGAAGTCTGCAGGAAACGTTGCCATCGTTGTCCGGCGATCGGCCGCCATTGCCTCCAGCCGCCGATTGAAGTTGTCGTGGTCGCTTCTCGCGTGATGGTTGATGGCCGGATGCTCGGCTTCGCAGTATCCGGGCACGCTGTTCCACGCCAGATCGAGTTGGCCGACCCGGTCGTGCCGATGAGATGACCTCACTTGGGCATAGGGCGGCTCGAGCGAGTAGCCGAGCAGGTCGAGCAAGGCGGCGTTCTCCCACCAGTTGTGCTGAATGAACTGCTCGCTGTTCCACATCGCCGTCAACAGTTCGGTGGTGAACGTGGATGACCGGGCCAAGATGATGCCGGCGTTGAATACCGATGCGTCATCTCGACGTTCCTGCGGGTGACGCGCGAACCAGATGTCGGCGTCGTTCGAAACCTCATCGAGGATGTTGCGGTCGAGATCGACAATAAGCGCATCGGCATCGACCCAGAGCACGAAGTCGAAAGCAGGGAGAAGTTCTTGGATCAACTTGATCTTCGACCACGAAGCGGGTCGCGATGGCTCGAGTTCTTCACTGCTCAACACAACGCTCCAGCCATGACGTTGCGCGTACGCGACCAAAGTTGGCGCCGATTCCGCAAGCAGATCGCGGTGGCGACCGGTGGCCAATGAACACACGACTGCGCTTGGACCTGTGGTTGGACGACGTTCGATGACGGCTCGCCCACCATTTTTGGGGAGCAAGTTCGCTTGCACCCGGTCCACGGGTGGAGGCGATCCGGCGGTGTCAGGCATCAGGCAAGAATATCGGAGCGCAGCGCGCACGGGTGGCTCTCGCGGGCAGGGCGACGGGCAGGGTCACGAGCGCTGATGCCGACCGGCTGAGGTGGTCAACCCCTATGCTTTACGCCCATGCCCAAGCTCTTCATGCACGAAAGTGGTCGCGCCTCATGATTCCCGTCACCGTTGTCAGAATGGGCCATGAAGAAGAGGAGATGGTGCTCAAGGTGCTTCGCTCTGGGATGCTGGCACAGGGCCCGATTGTCGCCGAATTTGAGGAACTCTTCGCGTCGATTCATGGTGTGAAGCACGCCATCGCGGTCAACAACGGCACCACGGCTCTGATCGCCGCACTCGAGGTCCTCGACCTGCAACCGGGCGATGAGGTCATCACGACGCCATTCACGTTTGTGGCCACCCTCAACGCCATTCTCAGCGCCGGCGCAACCGCCCGGTTCGCCGATATTGGTGACGACTACAACATGCGCCCGGACCTTGCTGAACAGCTCATCAACGAGCGCACGAAAGTGCTCATGCCGGTTCATCTGTACGGCCTGCCCGTCGATCTCGATGGTTTCGAGTCGCTTGCCGCAAAGACGGGCCTGCGCATCGTCGAGGATTCTGCACAATCGGTTGGTGCCGGATACCGCGGCCGCACGGTGGGCGCGGCTGGCATGGCGTGTTTCAGTCTCTATGCCACCAAGAACATCTCCACCGGTGAAGGTGGTGTGATCACCACCAACGACGACCATCTCGCCGATCGTCTTCGCCTGTTACGCAATCAGGGAATGCGCGCGCGTTACCAATACGAAATGGCCGGCAATAACTATCGGCTCACCGACCTCGCCGCGGCTGTCGGCCTCCCGCAGTTGCGTCGCCTCGACGGCATCATTGCGAATCGCCAACAAAATGCAGCGGTGTTGACCGCGGGGCTCGATGGAATCCCTGGGCTGATCCCACCGCCGCCGGCACCAGCCGACCGCCAGCACGTGTATCACCAGTACACCGTGCGTATCACGCCCGACGCCAAGCTGAGTCGAGATGCGTTTGTTACCGCTCTCGCCGATCACGGCGTTGGCAGTGGCGTCTATTACCCGAAGCTGGTGTTCGACTACGACTGCTATCGCACCGACCCACGTGTTCGCGTCGACGCCGTGCCCAATGCTGAGCTCATCGCGAGCCAGGTCGTGAGCCTTCCCGTTCATCCCTTCCTGTCAGGCGGAGATCTTGACAGCATCGTCGCCGCAGTCCGTGAGGTGTTGGGCGCATGAGCGAGCTTCGTATTGGTGTGATCGGTTGTGGCGTGATGGGGTCGAACCATGCCCGCGTTGTGCAGCAGTTGGGCCGGGCCCGCCTCGCGGCAGTCGTGGACGCAGACCTCGATCGGGCAACGGTTCTTGCCGGGGCTGCTGGGGCCATGGCCTCTGACCGACTCGAGGATGTTCTCGAGCACATTGACCTTGCGATCATCGCGGTGCCCACGACGGCGCATCTCGAGGCAGCGCTCGCGTGTATCAACGCGGGTGTGCACATTCTGATCGAGAAGCCGATTGCCCGCACTGCCGAAGAGGGACGGCAAATCGTCGATGCCGCTCGCGAGGCCGGGGTGATGCTGGCTGTCGGACATATCGAGCGTTTCAACGCAGCAATCGCGGAGCTTCCTCGGCTGCTAGAGGGCCCGGTGCATTTCACCGCGACGCGCGTCAATCCTTTCTCGCCGCGAATTACCGATGGCGTTGTGCACGACCTCATGATCCACGACCTCGACATCGTGAGTTGGCTGGCGGGTGCTGACGACGCGGTGGTCGATGTCTTCGGCGTCTCGCGCAGCACGCGCAGCGAGCGCGAGGATCTTGCAGTTGCAACTTTGCGCTTCGATAGTGGGCTCACCGCGATGTTCGAGACAAGTCGCATCGCACAGCAGAAGGTGCGTACGTTAGAAATCGTTCAAGACGACAGTGTCATTGTCGCCGACCTACTTCGTCAGGACATCACCATTCACCGCATGTCTCGAACTGAATACTCCACGAATGACGGCGTGCGCTACCGACAGTCGAGCGTGATCGAGGTGCCATTCCTCGATCAACGCGGCGAACCTCTGCTTCGTGAACTCGAAGATGTTGTGGCAGCCGTGCTCGATTCGCGGCCACCTCGTGTACAGGGCGAAGATGGCCTACGTGCGTTGCAGCTTGCCGACCGGGTGTCCGCGGCGCTCAACGTGACAGAGGGGCGGAACTAATGGACTCTCTTTTTGGAAACGTGTACCGACTCTTCCGGCGTCAGTGGTATGTGGCTGTGGGCGTCATCCTTCTGGGAGCGATCTGTGCTCGGGCCCTCGATTCGGCCGACGTCACCAGCACGGAGATCCTGCATGTGTCGTCTGTCGAAGATGTCGCGAAGACTCTCGACCTCAAGGACGTGCCCGGTGCCCCCGCGGCCGCCGTGGCCGCTCAGGCTCCTGGCGACTTCAAACGGTCAGCCGATTTCGTTGGACTCACAGGCTCATTCGTTTGGGATGACATTGCGCGATCGCTGACGGTCACAATCACCGGAGGCGATGCCCCGTCAGTTACGGGTGGCGCATCGCGTGAGCGCAACCTGCTGGTCGACAAGATCGAGAAGCCCGTTGGTGATGCGCTCGCGTTGGCCATCAAGGACCTCGACTCTCAGATCAAGACGTTGACCGATTCGGCGGCGGCACTCGACAAGTCGGCTGGCGATCTCCCTGCGAACGACCCGGCGCGTACAGCGTTGCTCTCCACAGCCGGTGACCTGCGCAGCCAAGCGGCAAAGGCGACAACACGACAGAGTTCGCTGACGACGCTGAATACCTTTGTTCCTTCGATCGTGACCTCGGAGACTCCAACGGTCACGAAGAGTGCTCCCGGGATCACCACCTATGTAGCTGGCGTCATGGTTGCCGGTGTGTTGTTGGTGCTGGCCGCGTGTGCCTGGGTGTTGGCAGATCGACGTATCCGTCGTCGAATTCACCTCGACCGTGCTGCCCCAGGTGTTCGCAATCTCGGACTCGTCGGAACGTCTCTCGACGCCAACGTGGGTGTCGACTCGGTAGTTGTAGCAAGTGTCAAGGCATTCGCACGCGACGCGCACCTGACGTCTGTAGTTCTCTTCGGCGTACCGCGTGGAAGTTCGCCAATTGCCCTTCTCGTAGCTGCGCTGCAGGACGCCGTCGACTTTCCGGTCGTCGAATCTGTCGGCGACGCGGCGGCAACTGTGCGGCACGAGCTTTCCGAGGCAATTGGGTACATCGCCGTCGTTCGTTGGGGCAAGACGTCCGAGGACCAGTTGTCGTCGGCAATCGCGGATGTGCGTTCGGTCGGCGGTCTCGCTGTTGCGACAATCCTGGTTGGTGTACCCGACCGCGATCGCAGCTGGGTGGGGGCCACAGCGACCGAGAACGACTCGTTCTCTGCTGAGGGCGTCTGATGCCGCAATCGACGGTCTGCGTGATCGGCCTCGGCAAAATCGGTTTGCCGTTGGCTGTTCAATATGCAAGGAGTGGTTTCGATGTTGTCGGCGCCGATCTGAATCCCGCGATTGTCGCGACGATCAATGCCGGCCAAGCACCGTTTGCGGGCGAGGAAGATCTCGACACGTTTCTCGCCGACGTCGTGTCGACCGGTCGGCTTCGGGCCGTCACCGATACCACGGCCGCTGTACGGCAGAGTTCGGTGGTTGTTGTCGTTGTCCCACTTCTCGTCAACCATGACGGTGTCCCGGATTTCATTGCGCTCGACTCGGCCACTGCCGACATTTCGAGGGGTCTCCAGCCGGGAACGACTGTCATCTATGAGACCACCTTGCCCGTGAGCACCACTCGTCGTCGGTTCGTGCCGGCTCTCGAAGATGGTTCAAGCCTGGAGTGCGGCACATCGTTCTTTGTGGCGTTCAGCCCTGAGCGTGTCTACGTCGGCCGGGTGTTTCAGGACTTGCGTCGCTACCCCAAATTGGTCGGCGGTGTTGATCCGGCATCCGCGGCGAAAGCGGTCGCCTTCTATCAGCAGGCGCTTCATTTCGATGATCGACCGGACCTTGTCAGACCGAACGGTGTGTGGGATCTCGGTTCGGCCGAAGCTGCAGAGTTGGCCAAGCTTGCCGAAACGACGTACCGAGATGTGAACATCGGCTTCGCAAATGAATTGGCGACGTTCTCAGAGAGCGCCGGTATCGACGTCTTCAAAGTGATCGAGGCATCGAATAGCCAACCGTTCAGCCACATTCATCAGCCGGGCGTCGCAGTTGGCGGGCATTGCATTCCCGTGTATCCACGTTTGTTCCTCACGAATTCTCCCGATGCGCTTATTCCTGCGGCGGCACGGCAGGCCAATAGTTCAATGCCGGGCCACTGCGTAGATCGATTGGCGAAGTCGCTCGGCGGCTTGACAGGTAAGACCGTTGCGATCATGGGGTTGGCATATCGCGGTGGCGTGAAGGAGATTGCGTTCAGCGGCGCGTTCCCGCTTGCGGAAGCGATTATTGAGGCCGGGGGAATTGCCGTCGTTCACGATCCGCTGTTCACAGCCGATGAGATGGCCGATCTTGGCTTGACCAAGTATGAGACAGGCGAAGCGTGTGATGCGGCCATTGTGCAGGCCGATCATCGCGAGTACGCGACGTTGTCACCAGCAGACCTTCCAGGAATCAAAGCGATGCTCGACGGACGCCATATCACCGACCCGTCTGTGTGGCGCAACGCCGGCGTGATCCACATGCAGGTCGGCATCTCCGACTAGGCATCGTGCGCCTCACGTAAACAAGTCGGCCTGCACGAGTCAGCCCGGTCCAGCTAGCGTCAGCTTGTTCGTGGTTCCGTTGGAGACGGCGGGCGTTTGTTGCGTGGAGCCATCAACGAGTCTGCGACGAACCGTGCTCGACTCTCCCAGCTGTGTTCGCGTTGGTGAGCAACCACGACGTCGTGGCGAGCGGTGACGAGTGCACTGTCTGAAACCAATTGAGTGAGCGTCGGCACCAGTGTGTCCGCGTCGACCACCCAGCCGGTGCCTGTCGCTTCGATGAAATCGGCAGCGGCGGTACCGGCTGACGTGAGCACCGGACGTGCATAGCCGATCGCCTCGAAGAGCTTGACGGGCATCGTGAAGTCGCGGTAACGCTCAGGCGCGTACACGAGACAGGCGGCATCGCACATGCGATATTGCTCGCGAAGTGCGTCGCCGTGCAGGTGCACCACCGAGATGCGATCGCAGTGAAACGACGCGGCAAGCTCCGCCTCGCCACTTGGGCAGCACACAGTGAGGTAGACATTCGCAACCTTGGTGACAGCGGCGATGAGTTCGTGAACGTCGTACAACGGTGGCTTGATCGAGCCCACGTAGAACAGATGCAGTTGACCGTCTCGATGAGTGGTTTCGAAAGCCTCGATGTCGCCGCCCGGGGCCAGCCCGATGACTCGTTCTGAGTGTTCCCATCCCGGCACTGAGAGACGCATCCGTGATGACGGCAGGAACAAGATGTCGAGCACGTGCTGATACCAGCGCAGGTCGAAGCGGTAGAAGATCTCTGCGACTCGCCGCTTCACTGGGTGAACCGCCGATCGGTAGAACGGGAACCTCCAGTGAATGTCTGGATAGAACAACCCGACAGGTAGGCCTTGACGCCGGAGGAATCGAAGGAAGCTCCAGTCGGCAAACGGGTGAATGGGTAGGTGGTGGCGATCGTTCAGCGCCGTTGGAGTGGTTGAGGACTCCGCATATACGAAGTCGAAGACGCGGCCGGCCTTCACTTCTTGGCGGATGCGTCGCATGGTGCGGACACGATCGCTGGAGTAGCCAGCGACAACCTCGACGTCGTATCCAGCCGCCTTGAATCCGTCGATCATTCGCGTGACGTGCAGTGTGCTGCCCACTTTGGGCTGCTGCTCGACAGGAAGGGGGTGATGGAACACCATTGCTGGAGAGCGCGGCACGGCGAGCATGTTACCGGTGAGCCTCGGTCCGGCATCGACGGTCGGGCCATTGCGGCCCGAGCTGAGAGGTAATGTCTCTGTCGATCGCAGTTGTCGATTCCGAACGTTGAGATGTTCAATGCGCGGACCGACTCGGACCCGCCGTTCTTGAGAGACTGACTTCCCTAATGTCCAACAGCAGTGCCCTTCCGATCCAGCCACCAGTTCCGTTCAACCGTCCCTATATGAGCCCAATGGCGCTTCAGGCGATGGCCGACGCTGCGAGCAGAGGTCATCTGTCCGGAGACGGGCATTTCACTGCGCTCGCTACTGAGATGCTCAGGGGTTTGACCGATGTTGATCAGATACTGCTGACCACCTCGTGCACACACGCGCTCGAGATGTGCGCGCTGATACTCGACCTGCAACCCGGTGATGAAGTGATCATGCCGTCGTTTACGTTCGTGTCAACGGCAAATGCGTTCGCGCTGCGCGGTGTCCGGCCAGTTTTCGTCGACATCCGCGACGACACCTTCAACATTGACGAACGTCTCGTTGAGGAAGCGATCACTGACCGGACCCGCGCCATCGTCGTCGTGCACTATGCCGGCGTTGCCTGCGAGATGGCTCCGCTGCAGGCTTTGGCGGCGCGCCGCAACATCGTGCTCATCGAAGACAACGCGCATGGCCTTGGCGGCACATACCAGGGCGCTCGCCTCGGCGGTATCGGCTCGATGTCAACGCTGTCGTTTCACGAGACCAAGAATGTTCACTGCGGCGAAGGCGGAGCACTCCTGGTGCAAGACGCGGCATTGTTCGAACGAGCAGAGATCATCCGCGAGAAGGGCACAAACCGAAGTCGGTTCTTTCGCGGTCAGGTGGACAAATACACATGGGTGTCGCTCGGGTCGAGTTACCTGTTGTCCGACCTGCTGGCGGCGTTTCTTTCCACGCAACTGCAGGAATTTGCAGAGATCCAAACACGCCGTCATGCCATCTTTGATCGCTACCACGCGGAGTTCTCAGGTTGGGCCGAGGACCGAAACTTCCGGTTTCAGATATGCCCCGATGATCGTCAGCATCCCGCACATCTCTTCTCGATGCTTGCGCCAGATCTCCAAACTCGAGCGGCGTTCATCGATCATCTGAATGGTGAGGGAGTGAAAGCGGTATTTCACTATGTTCCGCTCCATTCCTCGCCCTATGGCATGACGTTCGGCGATGCGTATCTCCCAGTAACCGACGATGTCAGCGACAGGCTCGTTCGGTTGCCGCTGTACCCGGAACTCAACGCTGAGGATCTCGAACGTGTCTGTCGCGCCGTAAAGAGCTTTCAGCGCTGACCAGACGCGGGTCGTGAGAGTGCGGTGTCATGGCCGCACACCTGTCACCTCAGCGTGCAACTATGCAGAGCTAGGATCGCTGCAAATGTGCACCAGTGCGAGTCCGAGACCCAAAGTCCGTCTGCGTGAGCTGCGCCCTGGCTACTCGTGGGTGACGCCGACATGAATTCGGAATTCGTCGATCCGATCTCGATTGTCATTCCCGTATTCAACGCAGCAGGATCCCTCGCCGAACTTGCCCGCAGAATTGATTCTGTTATCGACGAACGGTCCGAAGTGATCTTCGTCGACGACGCTTCGCGCGATGCGAGTTGGCAGGAAATCGAGCGACTCGTTGTCGCGAGACACTCGTGGAAAGCTATTCAACTCGGACGAAATAGCGGTCAACATGCGGCGCTGCTTGCCGGCATCAGGGTCGCGAGCCGGCCAGTGGTGGTGACGATCGACGATGACTTGCAGCATCCACCTGAGGCCATTCACCAAGTGGTTGCGGCCCTGACGAGTGAGATCGATTTGGTGTACGGCTCGACGGTGGAAGAAGAGCACGGGTTCCTCCGATCGATTGCCTCTCGGATCGTCAAGCGAATCATGGCCAAGGTGCTTGGTGTGGGACATGCGCAAAGCATTAGTGCCTTTCGATGTTTTCGACGCGATCTTCGCGACGCGTTTTCTGAGGTGCACGACCCGTACGTATCGATAGACGTACTTTTGTCGTGGGCGTCGAGTCGGGTGACGACGGTCGAGGTTGAGATGGCCAAGCGCGAGTCAGGCAGGTCGGGATACACCTTTCGTCGGCTCGTGAAGCACACGTTCAACATGGTGACGGGGTACAGCGCCGCGCCTTTACGGCTTGTGGCGTACGTAGGGCTTCTGCTCGGAACGTTGGGTCTCGGTTCGCTCACGTACGTGCTCGCGCGATTCTTTCTCGGTGAATCGAGCGTTCCTGGGTTTACCTTCCTGGCGTCTCTCCTCTCGCTTGTGGGAGGTATACAGATGATCGCGATCGCAGTGATCGGCGAGTATCTCGGCAGGGTGCATTTTCGTACCCTCGGCCAACCGTCGTATTTCGTTCGACGTTCAATCGGTGGCGACGAATGAGCTTCCGCATCGACAGCTTGCCGTGGGACAGCGAGTTCTGGCACATGCGCGTTGGTCGGGTATCGGTCGAGTCGTCTGGCGCAGACGTGTCCGCCGGATCACTGCGAGCGTTCATTGATCAGCAGGGCTTCGACTTCGTCCAAGCGCTGCTGCCCTTGGACGATGTCAACGCGATTCAGGTCGCGGAGGAACTCGGCTTCCGCCTCGTCGACATCCGATGTGAGGTCGCGCTCCGCGCCTCAGACCATGTGCCGCTCGCGGCGACCTCGTTCACGGTTGAGCTGTGTGGACCCGAAGAATTCGTGGCCGTTGCCGAGCTTGCCGCGAGCTGCCATTCCATCTCGCGATTTGCCTGCGATCCCCATCTCGACGCGATGCGTACAGCCGATCTGTACCGAAGGTGGGTGTACCGCGATGGAGAACTACCTGGCTGGCGCGTGGGCGTCGTGCGAGGGGACTTAGGTGTCATGGGATACGTGACGTACGGAATCGATGCGGACAACAATGGCGCTCTTGGCGTCGTTGGTGTTGCCGAACACTCGCGCGGTGCGGGTGTGGGGATCGCTCTGGTTGACTACGCGACGACCTGGTGCCTTGCGAACGGTGCGGAGACAATGCGCATCGTGACGCAGGCAGGGAATCGCGCAGCCATGGCGATGTATAGAAGGCTGCGATTCGAAGTACGCGACCTTGATGCCTGGTTGCACTGGCATCGTGCCGAGGCATCATCACGATGAATGAAGTCGGCTCCGACAATGTTGATGCTCGGGACCAAGCAGTGTTCGATGTTGGGTCCCGTAGCGGTCGGTTGAGGTGGACCTCGCTCAGTTCGGTAGGTCTTGCCGCCGGTGCTTCGACGCTCGCGTGCCTCATCTTCATACGCATGACCGCGCAAGGCGTCGGTTCCGACATCATGCTGCACGCTGCTATTGCTCGACAAGAAGTCGCTGAGGGCCGTTGGTTTACCTACACGTTGTGGTCACCGCTTGTCATGATTGTGTCGGCGAGCGGTCGGTTGATGAGCCTTCGCGTCGCGTCGGTATTGCTCCTTACGATCGCAGTTGCTGCCAAGGTAACGATCTCTCGGCAACTCCTACAGCGATGGGGCACCGGTCCGCAAGCGGCCGCAGTTTGTGCAGCTGCACTTGTTGTGGCGACGCCAATTCTTGCCGTCGGCACACCTGCTCTGCACGGCATTGTCGACGTCTCCTCACTTCGAGGATCGATTTATCTCGGCCAGTTCAGCGCAACTCTCTGGCATAACTCAACGTCGATCGCTGCTCTACCACTGGTTCTGCTCGCCGCAGCGGCTGCGCGCCGAGCACTCGAAACACCGTCGGCGAGGCTGAGCATGCAGGTGGGGTTATGGCTCGCCTTGAGTGCATTGATGAAGCCGAACTACGTCCTAGCAGCTTTACCTATGCTGTTTGTCTGGATGTTCGCCGTGAATCGGCGTCAGACCCACTCGGCATGGGGAGCGACACTGCGCGCACTTGCGTGGTGCGCAGTGCCCAGCCTCGCTGTGCTGGCCGTTCAGTTCCCGCTCGTGCGCACCGATCCCTTCGTTGAGCCGTCTCGGTTCAGTTGGGATCCGTTCGTGGTCTGGCGATATTTCACGGGGTCCCCGTTCCGATCCGCGGTGTTGTCGTTGGCCTTCCCGATCGCTGCGACCGTCGCCACGCTCATCCTTCGCCGGCGCGGACAATGGTGGCTGTGGTGTTGCTGGCTGATTACAGCTGTAGCCGTGGTTGAACTGGCGCTGCTCGGCGAGCGCAGCCGGGTCACGGGCGAGCTGATCTACAGCGGAAACTGGTTCTGGGGAACACACGCGGCAGTCATGGTGCTCTTCATGGCATCGGCGGCGGCGCTGGCCTCGGCGACAACCCATCAAGGTTTGTCAATTCGTACGCCCGGAATGAGAACCTGGCAGGTCGCCGTCGTCGGGGCCGCATGGCTTGTGTTAGGTGTCCACGCTGCGAGTGGCGGGCTCTACGTCTGGCGACTGTTCCATTTCGAGGTTGGTTTTGCCAGCTAAAGCTTTCGCCAGTTGTCGCTGTCGGCCACGGGTCGACAAGATAGTTAGGGGCTCGCTGATGGTTCGAGGATGGACACAACTTGCACCTCGTCGACGTAGCCGTGAAATTTCACCTGTCCCAGCGTCCGCGAACGGCGGCCCGCAAGTTCTGTCGGAAGGGCAATTCTGTTCGGTCCGTGCGGCGCATCGATCAGGAGCACTCGACCGTCGAGGCATCTTGAGAACTTGAGGATGTACGCGAGGCCGGCATCGGATCCAGGGAAGCCCCCGTACGCCCACGGAAGGGCAGCGTTATCAACGTTGAGAGCAAGAGCTGACACCGGGGTGTTTCCGGATAAGTCAACCAGGCAGGCCCGAGCGTCTTCGGGTACCAGCGGTGCGATTGCTTGGAGGTCGCGCACGTATTGCGCCATAGCGGGAGTGACGAACAACTGTCCCGCACCTGCGAGGTCGATGGGTACGGTGTTTGCTCCGATTGGCGCGGCGAGTCGATACGGATGTTGCAACGCGCCTGCAACTTCACCGTACGACGCCACGCCGGCAGTCACGATGAACACCACCGCAGGGATTGCCCGCGCAAGATTGACTCGCGGCGAGACGACAATCACTGTTGCCTGAAGGGTTACGGCCAGCGCGAACAACGCCGAGGTAAACGCGCTCTGGCGAATGAATCCGTTGTTGCTACCGAGCGCACACGCCAGTGCACCAAGTGCAACAAGGGGTCCGATAGTGAGCAAACGGTTGCGACGGGGTGCCAGCGCAGTGAGAAACAGCAGTGTCCAGGCGGTGATACGAAACCACCACCAGCCGTTGTCGGCAAATCCATCTGGTCCGCCACGAGCCCGGTCGCTCCAGAGGGCGGCGGCGGTCACAAGCGCCGACACCGAGATGATGATCATTCTCGCTCGCACGCCTCGGACTCGTTTCCACAACGCCGTGATGATTACAGCCGCCGCAACGAACCACAGCATCCAAATCGCCACGGTGTGGATAAGGAAGTCCGACTCCCAGACAATTGCGTTTGAGTATGACTTTGACATCGACGTCATTCGCGCGTAGCGGGCCATGTACCTCAACGTCATGACTGGTGAGCCGGCGATGATGACGTCGATCAAGACGCCGATCACGACACCAAGACCGAGCGCTGAGCAAGTTCTCAGCGTGCCGTGCCTGTCACGCGTGATCAGCAATGCCGATACGCAAAGCAGCCCGATGCCCACACCCGCAGTTGCCTTCACGTCGGTCAGTAACACGACTGCGCAACCGACCGTCACCAATCCACTTAGCGGGCGCCACCGTTCTGACGTTCGAGCCGAATCGATCGTGCGGGGAATTGCTGAGATGAGGCCACCGAACGCCAGTAGCGAGAACACAAGTGTGAGCAGGTTGTAGCTGGGCGTGACGATCCACAGTGCGTAGTACGTGAGGGCCACCGAACTCACGACCATCCACGCGCTCAGTACGTAGCACCGCTGCACACCCTTGGAGGTTTCGGTTGGCAACCACGCGCGGAGCGAACAAGCGGCAAACAAGGTGCTCGCCATCAGGATGGTGAGACCTCCGAGTCGTAGACCGCTGGCCGATCCTCCGGTTGCTCGCTGCAACAAGTGAAGGTAATAACCGAAATTGCTCAAGCGCGCCACAGAGCCGCCTGGCCGGAGCGCCGAGATGAGGTATAACGATTCATCCGACGGATCGAGTCCCTGATCGCGATGAGTGATCAGCGCAGCGATCCATCGCGCCGCGCTGAGTGCGCAGACCAGTAGGGCGACGGTGAATCCCATTGTGATCAGTACGCGACGCGCGCGAGGAGCTCTCAGCGCCGGTTCGTCTGCGGCTTCGACTGCGACGAACACTTCGCCCGGATGGTGGATGTCGCTCAACGAACCTTGCCGCCTGAGAGACGTCGCGATAACGGTCGCGTCGCCGACGCCCGCCTGCCGGAGACGTTGACGCGACGTATCTTGCCGAGCCGTTGGTCGATCTTGCGAACGATCCAGAGGATCGCGACGATGTCGAGGAAGCCGGGCAAGAACCCGATCAACGATCTGCTGAGGTCAGATGACGTGAGGAGGGCAGTCTGTACCACCGCGACGCCGCGCAGCGCCGCTGAACTCGTGGTGGGAAAGCTGCGCAAGATCCGCTCTGCAAATACGACGGCGACTGCGGCAACGACGCACCAAGCGATCACCCCGACGGTTCCCCAGTTCGCCCACCCGACCCCGAGGAACGAGCCGTTCGCGATACCGGTGAGCGATGCGTCGACTTTGTAGAACTTGTCGTAGATGAGCGACGAGAGATCGAAGGTTGGTGTTCCGGTAATGCGCCCCCACTTCGGGATCGACGACCCGTGCAGGAATGCGTGGAATCTCGGGAACTCGATGAAGTAATGAAGCATCACATCGTCGGGAAGGTAGAAGATGCGTCGCTTGAGCCCGTTGAGCGATGTTGCAAAACCGCCAGCGCCAACGAGGATTGCATACATCACCGGAAAACTGATGCCGATCACCGACGACACTGCCACGTGTCGGACCGAAAGGCGTTTGCGTCTGCTTGCCAACCACGCGACGACCGAGACGATAACGAGTTCGCCCAGGATTGCTCGTTCAGTAGTCACGAGCGCGTAGAGCGAGGCGATGCCAAGGGCACCGAGCGCAATGGTTCGCCAGCGTGTCAACGCACGCCAATCATCGCGAGTGGTCGTGGCTGCCCGACTCACGAGATAGCCGGTTGCGAACATCAGGTACAAGTTGCGGAGTCCGCCGACGGCTGCGCGCAACGCACCATTGCTCAGTGAGTTGAGGGCGCGGTCGCGTTCACCAGCTGCCGTGAGAGCGTTCGTGCTGCCGAACAATTCGAAGAACGGCACCGATCCGATGGAGCGGATCCAAATCGGCAGGAGAACGACCGACAGTACGACGATGGCCCACGCAAGCATGGAATCAGATGGCCCACTCTGAACGTGATGGAGCGTCGGTGCGCGAGCCGTGAGCAGATACGTGACGATCGCGAACGCGGCCAACCCCGCTGCAATCGCCAACACCGTTTGGTGCGGGACGATGAAGCCGTACCTGCGAACCGTCGCCGGCAGCGGCACAAGAATCAGCACGCAGGTCGTGACAACAAAGATTCCCGGAAGCCGAAAGTTGCGAGTGAGAAACCATTCGCTGCGCCTGATGACGACGGCCGCGAGGCATGCGTCGCTGATGAGGAGCGTGGCCCAATGCCACGCGGGTATGGCCTGCACGCTCGTGAGGCTGGTGACTACGGCGGCAGTGTGGGAGACAACGGCCAGGGCGATGCCGAGCAGTGCGGCCCGAGGAACAAGTGCGTGGCGAAGGTCGGTCGTCACAGCAGTCCTTCATAGATCGATGCAAGCTGAGCAACGACGACTTCCGTGTCATGCTTTTCAAGCACGTATTCACGGGCACGTTCGCCGAGCGTGCGGGCGTGTGCGGCGTCGGCAATGAGGCGGGCGCATTCGTGCGCGACCTGTTCGGCAGTTCGTGCTGACGAAACGGGAACGTCGCGTGCGTACAGCCCTTCACGCACGTATGCCACGACCGGCTTCGCGCACGCCATCGCCTCGAGTTCGGACAACCCGAGGCTGCCGAGTATCAGTTGACCGACAACCACGTCGACCCCGGCGAGGAGCGCGGCGAGTTGTACTCGTGTTTGGCGGGGCAACATCTCGATGCCGCAGTCTCGGGCCTCGTTGTCGTAGGTGCCACCACTGAGCGCAATGATTCGTAGGTCGGGCGAGCTTGCCTTCATCAACCGTGCCGCGGCGAGCAACGTCCTGGCGCCTTTGACATCGATCAGCTGTGAGAACAAAAAGACAGTCGGTCGATCCGTCGTGGGCGCCGTTGCTGCTGGGGCGAATACGTTGGTGTCAATTGGGTTCGGAAGATACGTGGCGTTGGGTCCCACGTCCTCGAGGAGATCCGGCGTGGAGACAAGCACTGCACGAGCCCGACCGAGTGCTCGAAGGACAACGCGACCGGAGACACTGCCTGCCCTGCCGCGAACATCTGAACCATGTGCGTGAACGATGGTTGGACAGGGTTGCGTAGCGATGAACGGCGCGTATCTCGCCCAATGCACGTGGAGCACCGAAGGGTTGTGCGACTTCACGGCTGCGCGCACCAGATGGCGGGACTCGAGGCCTCGCCTTGGAATTTCCAACGCCTTGCTGAATGTGCCATTGGCCGAAGGAGGGGGTAGCGCTACTTCGTCGACCGACCAAGCGGTGTATTCGCGTAGACCGTGCGCAAGTGTCGCCGCCACGCCAGCGACATCACCCACCTGTAGCACTCTGCGTTGCTTCATCAGCTTGTTCACGTCAGGCGGTCCGTCGCCGAGGAATTCTGATGAGACGGGGTTGTAGAAGGGAGATGACCCGAACGTTCATCAGCTTCGCGATAGCGAAACAGTAGATGCCGCACGCGAGTGAATACGTTCCCAGCGATACCAGCGCTGGCCCGACGACGGCGTTGTAGCGCAGAGCCACGAAGAGAGCAGACGTCGACATCGTGAGGACAACGCCTTCAAGAATTGCCACAAGCCCTGGTCGATGAAGCGAACGGATGACGTTGCCGAGTATTGCGTTCAGTTCGAGAAAAAGACCGGCTGGGATGAGGATCAGCGCCGCGAGGTAGGCGCGATGGTACGCCGCGCCGTAACGCAGGTTCCAGAGCGCCCATGTCGCGCCAAGCCCGGCGGCAGTCAGTGCAACGGCCGCAGCGACGGAATAGGTGATGATCTGTCGGACTCGTCTGGGGAGCTCATCTGGACTGGCGCCAGACAGATGGGGCATAGCGATACCGGTGAAGCCGCGCATGACCGGCAAGGTCATCGAACTCCATCCGACCGCGGCGCTATAGAGACCAAGATCGGTGCGCGCCACAGAGAACGACATGATCACTTGATCGAGGTTTGCGTTGGCTGTGCGGGGAATGGTGCTCACGGCGGAAAACATTCCGTAGCGCGTGTACTGCCTCTTGGATGTCGTTGGATCGTCGTGTCCATTCGCGGTGCGACGCCATGCCAACCTCAAGGCGAAAATCGACAGGATGGTGACACACAGAAGGTTGGTTAAGAGCACTCCACTGATGGACACGCCGAGCAAGCCCGTGAGCCCGACGACAAGGGAGGCGGGCCACAACAAACCTCGCCCGAGCACCAAGAGATTCCATGTTCGAAAGTCGCCGAGAGCGCGAAGCACCTCTGACGAGACGGTGAAGGCAGCGGTGACGGGGCAAATCAGCAAGAAGGTGCGCATCAGTGGAATGTCGACGTTCGAACGATGCAGGATCGGTCCCACGAGTATCTGCCCGATGGCGAACATGGTGAGGCTTCCGATTGCCATTGGTTTGAATGACCATTTGAGAAGCGCGCGCAACGACGTCTGCCGAGCCGAGCCGTAATGAATGATCGAGAAACCCAAGCCAAGTGCGGCAAGGTCGGCAAGCATCTGCGGCACCAGCTGAATAGCTGCGAGACGACCACGTCGCTCGGGCCCGAGAACATTGGCCGCCCATGGCGACACGACGAACACAACGAGACCGAGCACACCGTTGCTAGCGGTTGTCAACAGCCATGCCTTGCCCATCCGAGTAGCCGGCGAGCGAGCGACGGCCTCATCGGTGGGCGGAGACGACATCGAGTCGATTGTAGTGCGGGGCCGTTGTGATGGGATGGCGTCATGTAGTAGCGGCCAGGCGTTGCGCGGGTTGGGTATCGTCGCCGAAGACGACCAAGAGCCATACTCATGCGGCGGGGCTCGCTTGGTAGGATCGGGGTCTATGTCAGAGTCCGAGCGGATGGCGCGCGCCCAGCTTTCGACTGATTATCAGCGGATCATGTCCGATGAATACAGCGGGCGTTGGACGTCGAGCAATCCAGGAAATCGTGAGATTCTCCTTGAACGCGATGCAGTACTCACAGCTCTCACGACACGCGTGTTACCCGCGCGGCCGCTTCGAGTTCTCGATCTCGGGTGCGGCAGCTTGTCGATCTTGCCCTCATCCATACAAGTCGATGTACGAATCGGCATCGACTTGTTGATGGGCCGGCTGATTGATCTGCGTGCCCACGACACGGTGCCGACCGTCAACGGCGATGGTGCGCACCTCCCGTTTCCTGATGAGCGCTTCGATGTGGTCGTGATGTCCACGATGATGACATCGGTCTTGAGCGACGACATCCGGCGATCCGTGGCATGCGAGGTGACCCGCGTGTTGCGACCCGGTGGTGCAGTGCTTTGGTATGACATGCAGATGCCGAATCCCAAGAACTCGGCGACGCGGGCGATACGTCGCACTGAACTGCGGGGACTCTTCCCGAACTTCACCGGAGACATCAGGTCCCTCACCGTTGTCCCATTGGTGGCTCGTCGGCTCGGTAGGTTGGCCCCAAAGGCGTACGCCGTATTGCGCCTGTTCCCGTTCATGCGATCCCACATCGCCGCGTGCCTGTTGAAGCCGCTATGAGAGTTCTCCTACTCACGCAGTACTACGCGCCGGAGGTCGGTGCGCCTCAGACCCGACTGGCCGCGGTAGTGAGAGAGCTACGTCGAGTTGGAGATGAGGTTGAGGTCGTTACGGCGGTGCCGAACTATCCGGCGGGGAAGATCCAGCCGGGCTACACCGGTCGGATCATGCGCACCGTCGATGATGGTGGCGTTCGAATCCGCAGAGTCTGGATGCTCCCAGCAATGGGCACCGGCTCTCGTCGACTCCTCAGCTATTTTTCGTTTGCGGCCATATGCGTTATCGGGCTGGTGCGTACGCGTAAGCCTGATGTGATTGTGATCGAGTCGCCACCATTGTTCGTGGCGGTGCCAGGCATCATCTACGGCAAGATCCGGCGAGTCCCCATTGTGGTGAACGTTGCTGACCTGTGGCCGGACGCCGCTGTGGCCGTTGGTGCCATCGCACCCGGACGACGGCTGACGATGATGCTCGCGCTCGAACGGTGGGTGTATCGCAAAGCCGACCTCGTGAGCACCGTCACCGATGGCGTCAGAAAGAAGCTGCAGGAAAAGGGCGTACCCGACGAAAAGATCGCGATGCTCGTCAATGGCGTCGATGTCGAGATGTTCCGCCCGGATGCTGCCGATCGCACGGTGCTCGAGGAGATCGGTGTGTCATCCGCTCCGTTTCTCGCGTACGCCGGAACGATGGGACTCGCCCACGATATCGATCCACTCATCGACGCTATGGCGTCGTTCGTCGACGACCCGACGATGCCATATCTGCTGATGATCGGTGGAGGCTCAGAGCGCGATCGGCTCGAAGCACGTGTGCGCAACGAGGGTTTATCGAACGTTGTGTTTCGGCCAGCGATTGCACCCGACCAACTCGCGCGTTTGCTGCCGCTCGCCGAAATTGGTGTTGTGACGCTGGCCGATACGCCGATCAACCAGGCGACGCGTCCGGCCAAGCTCCTGCCGTTGATGGCATCGGGCATTCCATGTCTCTTCGCAGGTTCGGGCGAAGGCACCGAGGTGTTGACCGCCAACAACGCTGGCATTGCCGTTGACAACGACACCGACAACATCGTCCAAGCACTGCGAACCCTCATGGCCGATGCCGGGTTACGCGGCGAGATGGGCACCGCCGGGCGCGAGTCGGCCGTGAACCTGTGGTCATGGGGTGCCCACGTCGGTCCGTGGCGCTCCGCGATTTCGCACCTGGTGGACGACCGTCCCAAACACCGTCGATCGAGCTGAACTGACAATTCGATATGTCTGAGCTTTCGTACCGACCATCACTTGACGGTTTGCGCTGCGTCGCGGTGTGCAGCGTGCTTGTGTATCACCTCGATCGCGGGTGGCTGCCCGGAGGGTTCCTCGGCGTCGACGTCTTCTTCGCGTTGTCGGGTTACCTCATCACAACATTGTTGGTAATGGAGCGCGAACGCAGCGGTCGGATCAGCATCCCAGGCTTCTGGTCGAGGCGAGCGCGCCGCCTGCTTCCTGCATCGGTGGTGTTGATCTCAGTCGTCGCGTTGTGGCTTCGCACGCAACCAGAATTCATACAGGCCGCGCGTCGCGGTGACTTGCTGTCCGCGTTGGCCAATGTCGCGAACTGGCACCTGATCTCGACCGGACAGTCGTATTTCCAAGCCTTCGCCACGGCATCGCCTGTGCGGCATTTCTGGTCGCTCGCGATCGAGGAGCAGTTTTATCTCGTCTGGCCACTGACATGCGCGATTCTTCTCCGCTCGAATCGCCTTCGATCCTTGGTCACGCTCTGCGCAGTTGGTGCGGTGATGTCGACCGTTCTCTGTGCCGTGCTCTTCGTGCCGAGCGATCCAAGCAGGTCGTACTACGGCACAGACACACGAGTGCATCAATTGTTGATCGGCGCGTTGCTTGCATGCTGGTTCGCCCACAGGCGGCGGGCGCAACGGCCGACCAACGCGAAGGCTGCCGCGCTCCCTGGCCTGATTGCGTTGGTCGCGGGCATTGTGCTGGTGCACGACCAGTGGAGTGGCTATTACCGCGGTGGTTCACTGGCGATCGCAATCGTGACGGTTTTCGTGATTGCAGGTCTGGAGTCTGCCCCCGATGGCAAAGTCGCTCGGATCATCGGAACGCCGATCGCGGCCGCAATCGGGCGAGGCTCGTACGGTCTATATCTCTGGCATTGGCCGATCTACGTGTGGTTGGCGCCCGGCACGTGGGGGCTGAATGCGGGTTGGCCTATCTCGCTTGCTCGTCTCGCTGTGACGGGAGTCGTGGCATTTGTTTCGTACCGCTTCATCGAACAGCCGATCAGGAATCCAAAGGTCCGTTCGTTGCGACGACCGCGGTTGGTTGCTGCGGGGTCGTTGTCCGGCATCGTTGTCGCCGCGAGTCTGACGGTGACGATGACATGGGGCGCAAAGCTGCCCGTCTGGGCAGGTGGCAAACAGCCCGATCGCGTTTCTGGCGACCTCGGGTCGATACGGGTGGGAGTTCCTCGAATCGCCGTTCTCGGTGACAGCGTCGCAGCAAGCATGGTGCCCGGGCTTCGTGCAGAGACGGACGCGAAGCGTTGGCAACTGTTCGACGCAAGCGAACCGGGTTGCCCCATCACGATGTTGCCGCAACTCCTTGACGACGGCACGACCCACCCGCAGAATCCCGTGTGTGCGGGAACCGTGCCAGCGCTGCAACGCCAAGCCTTAGCGTTCGCCCCCGATGTCGTGATCTGGCACGACTTGCAGTCCACGCTCAGCCTCGAGGTCGCCAGTGGGCTACCCGCCCCAGCAGGCAGTGAACATTGGAAAGAGTTGAACCTTCATGCGTGGCAAGGTGTGCTCGACTCCTTCCGCAAGGGTGGCGCACGAGTGCTCGTGGTCATGCCGCCGCTTCGTTCGCAGGATCCCGCGGGTGGCTGTGGGCCGACGGTGCGGTGTCAGGACATTCAGGCCCAAGACGACCGAATTCGAACGCTGACAGCCGAGTTCCTGAAGCGCAACTCGGGTGACCCAGGTGTGAGCAAGCTCGATCTCGATCCGCTGCTATGCCCCAAAGCGCTGCCTTGCCCTGGCACCATCGAGGGCATCGAGGTTCGTATTGCGGGTTGGGACCAGACGCATTTCACCGAGCCGGGCGCGCGCTGGATCGCGCCGAAGGTCATTGCTGAGGTCTCGAGAGTTCTTCCGGTCGTCAACCCGTAACCGCGTGCAATATGTGACTGTTTGCGGCCGCTAGCAGTCGTCAGAGAGGTTCGCTACGTTGTCGCCGGCAAAGAGGCCGCTCACCACGATGTCGTCGGGCGGTGGGTTGCCTCGGATGAGCGTACCGGTGCTGTCGTAGCTGATGAATGGCGTGCCGACCGATTGCAAATCTACGCGCAACCCTGCCGTGGTCGTACCCGACACGTTGGAAAGGCAGGCGCTGTCTGGCAGGACCGTGATCGAATGGATGTGGTCGCTCAACAATGAACCCATGGCGATGCCGTCAGCGGTTGAAAGCGTGACCGGAAGTACCTTGGCTGCATCTGTGTAGGTCCATCCTACGAATCGCACTTCGTCGGCGGCATCTCCACCGAAGGTCAAGCAGAGTAGTTCCGACCAGCACACGGTGCGGCTATTCCGGTGCGTGAACACATCGCGGCCACTCTCCCAACGTGCCGTCTCGTCATTGTGCTGATACTGCGCTGATTCGTCACGGTTGGGCACGCCGAAGACTGCCGTTATAGAACCGAGGACCGACGCCGACTCCGCTCCAAATGAGAGAGCACCTAACCCATCAGGACGGAGCACGAACGCGTTGGAGGATGACATCGTCGAGGTTGACGTCGCCGGGCTGGAGACTGAGGGCATCGTCGAAAGAGGCGAAGTTGTAGAAGTATTCGTAGGCGTGATCGACGATGTTGTCGACAGGAACGAACCCTCAGCAGTCCTCGTGTCGCCGTCGGCGCACGACACAGCTAGGAGCGCGACCGCGCAAGCCAGTGAAATGGATTGAACCAGCCGCACCTACACAGAGTGCTCGGTCATCACCGTGAAAGCAAGCCTCATGTTGCATACGAAGCCTGCGGCCCATAGCTCTGGCCGTGCTACTGATGCCTGCGGAGCCACCGAGCAGTACGAGACCCGGCGGCCATCGACTGCTCAAGCTTGAAGAAGAGCCGCCCGCGAAGCCATCCAACGAGATCGATGCCGCGGTTATTGGCCTCGCGCAAGTTCACGAGTGGAATGATCCGCTGCAAACGTCCGCCGGCGGGCGCCACGAATCTCCCAGTGATGAACAACGTCATGCCGCCAAAACGATGATGCAGCAGGAATTCCAACGGCTCGGAACCGACAGCGATATCGCATGTCTCCTGGGGACGTGTCACGGGTCGAATCCCCCTGTAGCTCAACAGCACCGCCACGCCGAGATCGCTGACCCACACGCGAACCGGGCGGAGAGGTCCCAATCGTCGGCCAACCCATAGCTGTAGTCGCCCATTGATGGAGACGAGGTCGGCGGAAAAGGCGTTACCGTCCTCGATCAACGTGGCAAGTGGTACCGAGCGGATTGCCGCACTCGGTTTGTGGTCAACAAGTCGTTCGGCAAGATCGGAGTCGTACCGACCGGCACTGCAGTGCGCGGATGGTGGATCTTTCCCGAGCGACCACTGTTCGCCTGGATAGAGGACTATTGGAATCGACTCCGTTCGTTCCTCGACGAGACGGACAGCGTCGGTGGCAGTACTGAGCGCATCGTTGAGGTAGCCGTTCTCTTGGTGGCAGAACCAGAAGAAGCTGGCGAACGGCACCACGAATTCGGGTCGCAGCACCGAGGCTTGGTTCACGACCGAATCAAGCTCGGCGCGAGCGGCTTGTCTGCGAAGGTCCGTCTGGTCTGGATTTCCAATCCGGTTCGCATACGAGTATTGGGTGAGGAGCACTTTCGGTGAACGTCCGCTGAGGTCGTCGAGGATTGATTCGGCTTCTCGGCGCGTGCGAATCACACAGTCATTTACGTTGAGCACCACTCCCTCGGGTGTCTCAGCGACGAGGTACGAGTCGCCGAGACGCCACGGGTTACACATGATCCGAAAGTCGTTCGCGAGTTGCACCCACTCATTGGCGTACAGTTCTCGGACTTCCGCGAAACCCAACTGTTCACAGAAGTCGATGACCTTGCGGTCGCGTGAGAACTGATACAGCACAGTGATATTGCGGCGCAGTTCAGATGGAATCGAGCGCAGCGTGGCAGGCGAGAAATGGTCGGGATGCTCGTGCGAAATCCAGATGTGCGTGATGCGCTGAAGCAGATAGTCGTTGCGTCGCGTTGGCGAACACAGCGCCCAACCGTCGACGAAGGCCATGCCCTCAAACCATGGGTCCGTGAGGAGTGCAACGCCCGAGCGCTCCAGCACGTACGAGGCGTGATTGACCCAGGAAATTTTTGCGCCGTCGGTCATTGAGAGCGAACTACAGCGCGGCCGGTGTCGTAACGCGGCCACTTGTATACGGAACGATGCTGGCGGCGATGACCAGCACCCAGTTGTACGAGTGCCACAGCACGAAGCTCTCGGTCATGTTCTGTGCAATGAGATAGACGAGGACCACGGTCCACCACCATGCAGAAATGCTGCGATGGCTCCATACCCAGCGCGAGATGCCGACGACCGCTCCGAGCACAATCCCGAGATAGGGGATCAGCCCGATAACGCCCAACATGAGCAAGACCTCGAGCACGGAGTTGTGTGCGCTGGCGTATGCCTTGCCGATCGAGTGATACGTGTTGTAGGTGAGCGTGGGGTTATCCCAGAATCCCCAGAATCCGTACCCGCGGACCGGATGCTCATGGATGAATCCGCGCACGTGTCGCCAGATGAGCGTTCGCTGAGACAGCGTCGGGTCCATACCGAATCGCTTGGCGATCGCGTTGATGTTGTTGAACAGAATCACCCAGCCAGCTCCGAGCGAGGCAACGCCAAAGGCGGCGACGGCAACGCCGGGAACCCTGAGCTTGCGAAGCGTCCACAGGCATGGGATTGCCAGCGCGGCGACGACGCAGAGCACGAGAGTGATGCGGCTCGTGTCCCCGTGGGTTCCCCAGAGCACAACAAGATCGACGATCCCGATCAGTACGGCCACGACAATGCGTGCGGGCGTGCGCCGCACGAGAGCGAATCCGACCACCGCAATGATGCCGAGCGCACTCACGGCGGCGAGCGAGTTGCGGTTGCCATAGATTCCCATCCATTCGCCGCCAGCACCCGGTGCCAGTACGGGCTCGCGCCCGTATGCGGGCCGAAAAGCAATGACCGGAATACTGAGCAGAACTGCCGCAGTGGTCGCGGACATCACCGAGGTGATCTGTTCCTCCACCGACAACGACAGGCCGATCCAACATCCGAAGGCCGCGATACCAACACCAACTGCGGCGGCGACAGGCGTGCTCGCCGGCGTGGATGACCACAGTGCCGAGACCGAGGCCCACGACACATAGGCGGCGACAGCAAACATCGGCCACGGCACACGGCGAAGTGGTCCTTCACGCAGCGCGCCGGCGAGGAGGAAGGCACCCACAACAGCGACGGCAAGAAACGGATAGAGGTTGGTCCAGATGAACGGCGATGGGTCGATGCGAACGAGGTGCAGGGTAGAGAACGTGGATGGTCCGCCGGTGCAAATGAGAATGCCGATTGTGGCAATGACGACGTGACGCCACTGGGCGGCCTGCGCTGTGGGAACCGTGGTACTCATGTGCCATTCGTTTCTTCAAGCCGCCAACACATCGTTCGGCTGCAGTGGTGCGTCATCTTACAGTCAGCGTGCAATCGCGGCGATCGTACGCAACATCCAGACGATGTCGCTGCCGAACGTGGCCGTCGGAAAGTATGTCGACTCGATAGCGAGTTTGCTGTTCAACACTTCGCGGTAGGCCTCTTCGAGAGAGAGCCCTCGCGCGATTGCGTCCGCGAGAACTCGTTCCTCGTCGCGATACGTGACGCTTGCCGGCGAAGTGATGCCGGGCCGCCATTCCAGAAGGCGAAGCTGTTCGGCGTTGTAGAGCGGGACGTATCTCGGGTCTTCAGGCCGAGGTCCGACCAGGCTCATGTCGCCGCGTATCACGATCCATAGTTGAGGAAGTTCGTCGAGCTTGAGCTTGCGACACACGCGGCCCGAGCGCGTGATGCGCGAATCGCCCGATGCCGTGATTGCCGGGCCGGTATCTGAGCCGACTCGCATCGAACGGAACTTGTGCAACGTGAACGGCACGCGATTCCGTCCGACGCGAACGGCCCGGTGCAGAATTGGTCCTCGCGACTCGACCCTTATTGCAATTGCAACGAGTACGAGAATCGGCGAGAGCACTACGAGCGCGACCATGGCCGCCACGGTGTCGAACGAGCGCTTGATCACAGGCGGTGGGCGTGCACGATTTCGACGACGGCTTCGATGACATCTTCGACATCGCGTTCGCTGAGCCGAGGATGTAGCGGCAGGCTCACGAGCCGTTGGTACTCGGACCACGCCACGGGAAGCTGGTTCTCGACGAGGTTGTACTTGTCTCGGTAGAACGGATGAACGTGCACTGGAATGAAGTGAACGCTTGCACCGATGTTGCGCTTGACCAGCTCATCGATAAACGCAGCGCGATCTATGGACAGTCGGTCGAGGTGCAGGCGGATGGGGTAGAGATGCCACGCCGATCGACCCGGGCCTTCGACCGGAGGCTGAATCTCGGCGATCTCGCCGAACGCCTGGTGGTACCGGGCAACAATTTCTTGTCGGCGCTGCTGAAATCCATCGAGGCGGCGAAGTTGATGCAGACCTAGCGAGGCCTGGATGTCGGTCATGTTGCACTTGAAGCCGGGACGCACGACCTCGTAGAACCATGATCCGCCCTTGCCATAGCGGTTCCACGCGTCGCGGCTCATGCCGTGCAGTGCCCACAGCCGCGCTTCCTCCATGAAGTCGTCGGGTCCGGTGAGCATGCCGCCCTCGCCGGTGGTGATGTTCTTTGTGGCATAGAAGCTGAACGCAGTAGCGCGCACAATGTCGGTGGGGGCGGTGGGATCGCCGATAACGCGTCCGGCGATCTCGGCGGGTAACGCGTGAGCGGCGTCTTCGACGATCGCGAGTCGGTACTCGCGCGCGATGTCGTCGATCGCGACCATGTCACATGGATTGCCGCCGTAGTGCACAGGGATGATCGCCTTCGGCTGTAGGCGACCCTCAGCCAGAACCTCGGCGATGGACTTGCGCAGCGCCTCAGGTGACAGGTTCAGCGAGTCTCGTTCCACGTCGACCAGAATCGGTGTGGCCCCGAGGTGTTCGACAACGTGCGCCGTGGCGCAGAAGGTGAACGTGGTGGTAAACACCGCATCGCCCGGGCCAATGCCGAGTGCTGCAAGCGCCACCTGTAGTGCGTCGGTGCAGCTGAACAGTGCCAGGGCTTGAGGCGAGTTGATACGGGCGGCAAAGTCGACTTCAAACCGCTTGGTCTTTGGCCCGGTGGTTATCCAATCGGATCGAAGTGTGTCGATGACCTCGTTGATCTCGTCCTCTCCGATTGAGGGAGGCGAAAATGGCAAGAAATCGGATCGCATCGTGCCATTCTGTCGCACGGCACACCGATTCGCACGGACGTGTCCGCAGCTAGCATCGTCCACAACTCTCACCAACCGGGAGGGCTAGGTCTCCGCATCGGCGGAGTGAGTAATGACGAGGGCGAATGAGCGCATTGAAGAACGGGTTGCGACGAATCGCCAAGGTGCCCGGCGTTCGCAAGGCCCGCCACGTTTCCGAGCGAGTGGTTGCTCCGTATCTGCGCGCTGACCTGCATCAGCTTTCGCTCGATCAGGTGCAGTTGGCCCAACGCCTCTCCGAGCTCGAGGGTCTCGTTCATGTCAATCAGCCTGAGCTCCTCAACGCGATCGCATCAAGCGGGGGCACAGCACGAACACTGGTGCGCGCGATCGAGTCGGGCGACGCCGCGGTGCGTGCCGAAATGCGGCCGCACATTGAAGCGATTGCCTATATCTTGCGGCGCGTCGAAACGTTACGGATGGAGATGATGCACGAGTTGCGCTACGGGCAAACGACCGCCGCCGCTGAAGCAGTCGAACCTCGCATCGTGAATCCCGCCAAGATCAAGGCCGGCGACATTCGTCTCAACATCGGCGCGGGCCACATCACACCTGACGACTACGTGAACGTCGACATGCGTGAGCTGCCGGGCATCGATGTTGTGGCCGGTGTCGACAAGCTGCCCTTCGATTCAGGTTCGGTAACGGAGATCTTCAGCAGTCATGTGGTTGAACATTTCCCCGAACAGCAGCTCCGCCGCACGTTGCTTCCGTACTGGGTTGGTTTGCTCAAACCTGGCGGAACGTTCCGTGCGATCGTGCCTGACTTCGATGCGATGACGCACGCCTATTCCAAAGGTGAGATGACATTCGAGGCGCTGCGCGAAGTGACCTACGGCAGTCAGGAATACGAAGGCGACTTCCACTACAACGGCTTCTCGCCGGCGTCGTTGCTCGCCATGCTGGTCGACAGTGGGCTGGAGAACGCGAAGGTGGTCGCACAAGGTCGGCCAAACGGGCTGTGTCTGGAATTCGAGATCGTGGCGACCAAGCCGAAAATCTGATGCAGGTTTCCGTCGTCATCTGCACGTACAACCGTGCGCACAGTCTTGGTGCGACGCTTGAGTCATTGCGATATCAGAACCACGAAGAACTCGAGGTCATCGTCGTCAATGGCCCGTCCACCGACACGACCGAACAGGTACTCGCACCGTGGGTCGACCGGATTCGCATCGAGCAGTGTCCGGTGGCGAATCTTTCGGTGTCGAGAAACATCGGCATCCGCGCCGCGGCGGGCGAGATCGTTGCATTTATCGACGACGATGCGCTACCCGAATACGACTGGCTGGAGCAGTCTCTCCCTGCGTTTGACGACGACGAAATCGCGGGTGTTGGTGGCATCGTGTTTGACCACACCGGCCTCGCGTTGCAGTACCGATACAGCGCGGCCAATCGCTTCGCCGAGGTCGCTGTACGTCACGACAAACCTTTCGATGGTCAATGCTTTCCCGGCTCATTTCAGTTCCCCTATCTGCAAGGAACCAACGCTCTGTTCCGGCGCGAGGCACTGTTGCAGATCGGCGGTTTCGATGAGACGTTCGACTATTACCTCGACGAAACCGACGTGTGTTGTCGGCTCGTGGATGCGGGTTTCGTTCTACGCCAACTTCCCAACGCCCCGGTGCATCACAAGTTCTTGCCGTCGAGCGTCCGCGATCACCAGCGGGTGATCACGAACTGGTATCCGATCGTGAAGAACCAGGTGTACTTCTCGTACCGACACGCGCTCGATCCCTATACCGAGCAAGACATTCACGATCATTCCGATGCGTTCATCGCATCTCGAATTCACGACGTCACAACTCACGAGCAGGCCGGACGCTTACCTGCCGGCTCGGTACTCACTGCGCAGCAGGCCTGCGCCTCGGCATTGATCGAGGGCACCCGGCTCGGCCGCGAGCGACATGGCTTGCGGCTTGGGCCAGTTGCGTGGCCGGCCCCAACCTTCAAGGCGTTCCCAGCGCTCGACCAATCGGCGCGGCGCAAACTCACGATTGTGTCGAGCGGTTTCGCGCCGAACCTCACCGGCGGCATCGCGCGGTTCATCAGCGACCTTGCACCGGCAATGGCGCGTCGGGGTCACGAGGTTCGCGTCATCACCAGGGCAGTGGGCCCACCGGCGGTCGACCTTGAAGATGGCGTTTGGGTGCACCGCATCGCGGCGCCGCCCCTCGGCGGGAGTGGGGTCGCCCCTGACGCTTTGGCTCCAATCAACGAGTTCGCGACGGCCGCACTCGATGAGTTGGCGAGAATCGCGCAATGGTCAACGCACGACGTTGTGTATGGGCCGCTGTGGGATGTGGAGATACTCGGCGCGCTGCGCCACACAGCGCTGCCGATTGCTGTCCAAGTTGCCACCCCGCTGGCGATTGCTGCGGACATGGCCGGGCTCCTCAGCGACCCGGGATCCGCTGCCGTCATCGCACACCTCATGACGCTGGAGAATGAAGTACTCGCATCGGCCGACCTCTTCCACGCGAACAGCGCAGCGGTTGCCGACACCATCGCCGAGCACTATTCGCACGTCGCTGAACCGGGTCGGTGGGCTGTGGTTCATCTCGGCCTCGTCGACCACATGATGGCCACACCTGCGGAAAACCAATCACCCAACGCAGCGCAGCGACGAGTAGTGCTGTTTGTCGGCCGGTTCGAAGTTCGCAAAGGTATCGACACCTTTCTCGAGGCAGTCGCGCGTCTCGCGGGCAGCTTCCCCGACGTTGATTTCGTCGCAGTCGGCGAAGACCGACCTCTCGCAAGCGGTCAACCGATGTTCGGTGCGTCGTGGCTCGCCGAGCATCGCCACGAGCCGTGGTTCGAACAGATTCGCTTCGAGGGTTCGGTTGCCGACGAGCGGCTGCATGAGTTGTACTCACAGGCCGAGCTCGTGGTGCTTCCGTCTCGCTACGAGTCGTTCGGCTTAGTGGTAGTGGAAGCGATGATTCACGCGAAGCCGGTGATCAGTTGCGACACGAGCGGTATCCGCGATGTCGTCACGAACGGTATTGACGGTGTGTTGGTCGAGCCCGGAAATGCGAACGAGCTCGAACGCGCCATGGCCGACTTGCTGCAGGATCCTGAGCGGCGTGCTGCTCTCGGTGCGGCTGCTCGGCGACGCTTCGTGGACGACTTCCATATCGATCGCTTCGCTGAGCGATTCGAACGATTTGTCGACCGGGCGCGTCTCATCGATGCATCTCACGGCGTGCCCGACGAGGGTCAATCGCTCGAGTTGCGCCGCAGCAGATTCGGCTATTCAGAAGCAGTGCTCGCGCAGGGTTCCGGCATCACCTTCTCGACGCGCATGGAGTCAGCGACCCGACTTGCGTTCGAGGCGATGGAACCATCCACAGTGGTCATTGATGATGGCGTGTGCCGTGAGCTGTCCGCAATGCCTGGCGTTGTCACCCGGGTGCCGATTGGTTCCGGCAGCGCGAGTGTGCATCTCACCGTCGTGAGCGGACGCGTCGCGGTGGCCGGCCTGATCGAGGTGTCGGTACCTACTGCGCTCGCGCCAACAGCCGCTGTGCCATCGACGCCGTCAGCCACGACAACTACTAGCTGAGGGTCCACTCAGGCCGGAAGGTGACCAATCCGCCCGTTTCGTACGGCTTGCCCGACATCGCGTCGAATCGAAGCGCGAGGTGCACGTTGTCGTACTCGTGTTGGCGATTGAAGTCAGTGACCGTGGTGTGGAGGTCGTATGTGCCAGGGAGCAAACTCACCGCGTCCATCACGACGTCGAGGTGACCCTCGCCTGAAATCATCTCAGGGATGAGCCCGACATCGCGGGTGCACGGCGCCGTCACCGTGGCACCCCCAAGGCTTTCGATTTCGAAACCGAACACTGGCTTGGGCACCGGCTTGCTCGCTCGGTAGTGCAGACGCAAGCGAATGGAATCGGATGTGCGGAAGCGCTTCACGGGTTCGGGGTTATCGCCCGCAAAGATTTCGACGTGTGTGATCTGCAGCTCTCCCGAGCCGCGGCGAACACTGCCGTCGACGTTGCGGTTGCGGTTGCCCAACATCATCTCGGTGTATGCATCGACGAGGTCGGAGGGATCGCCTTCGCCGGTGATGGTGCCATGGGTCAACCAAATCGCGCGGTCGCACATGTTCTTCACGCTGCCGAGATCGTGCGTGACCAAGATGATGGTGCGGCCGTCGTTGCGAAACTCCACGAACTTCTCGAGGCAGCGCTGCTGGAACGACACGTCGCCCACGGCCAGAATCTCGTCGACGATGAGCAGGCGTGGATCGACGTTGATCGCAACAGCGAAGGCCAAACGCACGTACATGCCGGAGGAGTACGTCTTGACCGGCGCGTCGATGAAGCTCTCGAGGCCGGAGAACTCGACAATCTGCTCGAACCGCTTCGCGATCTCGCGCCGTGCCATTCCGAGAATCGCCGCGTTCAGAAAGATGTTCTCGCGACCAGTGAGCTCGGGATGAAAGCCGGCACCGAGTTCGAGCAGCGCCGACATGCGCTTGTGCACGGTGACCGAACCAGAGTTGGGCTGCAGGATGCCTGCCATGCATTTCAGCAAGGTTGATTTGCCCGACCCGTTCTGGCCGATGACACCAAACACCTCACCCTCGCGAACTGTGAAGGAAACGTCGTTCACGGCTGTGAATTCAGCAAAGCGGTTGCGGCCGCGCGCTGCGATGAGCTCTTTGAGCGAGTTGGTCTTCTCGCTGTGCAGGCGGAAGTTCTTCGTGAGATGTGAAACCTCGAGGGCGATGCCAGACATGGTCACATTTCTTCCGCGAACTTCGGCGACAAGCGGCTGAAGATCCAGGTGCCCATGAAGAATGATCCGAAACCAAGCAAAGCGAGTTCGAGCAGTCGGGGCGCACTGGGCATGCGCATGTCGTACATGATGCTGTGCGCGGCCGAGATGAAGGCGCCCGTCGGGCCGTACTTGGCGAGGAGTGCCAGTGGCTTGAGCCCGATGGCTGAGGGGAAGTAGATGACCGGCGTTGCGTAGAAGAGCAGCTGCGACAGAATCGTCCACAGGTAATTGACGTCGTGGTAGAACACGTTCGCGGCGGAGAGCACCAGTGCAACACCGGTGGTGAACAAGGCGAGTAGGCACATCACGACCACCATGATCGGCAACCACGGCAGCACCATGTTGCCGCCGATCAGCAATGCAATCGTGAGGATGGTGAGTTCGATCATCAACGTCACGAACTGGGCGATGACGACAGAGAACACGAGATGCTCGTGAGGAAACTGCACCTTTTTGATCAGGCTCGCGCCGCCCTGCACGGCCCCCATCGAAACGCCGACGGTGATCGCAAAGAAGTTGAACGGCAGTAGACCCGACAAAAAATAGAGAGGGAAGTTGCTGAGTCCGCTCGGATCGCCCGGGATCGGTTTTGCCTTGAAGACGTACCTGAAGATCACGGTGAAGATCAGCATCTGCGAGAGCGGGTTGAGCAGACTCCATGCCCATCCAAGGATCGACTTCTTGTATCGGGTGCGCAACTCCTTGAGCGAGAGCAGGTACAACAAGTTGCGATGCGCCATCGCCGATCGAAGAGACATGAAGTTTTGAGTGTAGTTGCCCTCTCTGTTCCAGCGGCTACACCGTTGCGTCGGTGAACCGAGCCGGGTTCGCGCTCGAGTCGGCCTCCCGGTGACGACCACGGCGGCTAGCCTGTGCGGCTATGCCAGCCAAGCCCGCTAGCTCTAGCTCCACCGCAACTGAACTCGACGAGTTACGCGCCGAAGTCGATCGCCTACGTGCCCTCGTGGGT
>JANLPV010000144.1:0-16106 GCA_031367435.1 Actinomycetes bacterium
GACGTTCTGAAGGCCGTCCTCGCTGTGGAGGACAAGGAGTTCTATTCGCACGAAGGCGTGAACGTGCGCAGCCTGGTGCGCGCAACATTGTCGAACTTCTCTGCGGGAGCAAACCGGCAAGGTGCATCAACCATCACACAGCAGGTGGTGAAGAACGAGTTCCTCGCGGGCTTGCCGCGCGACGGTAGGTACAAGTTGTTGCAATTGCACTTTGCGCTCATGCTCGAAAAGACACTGACAAAAGACCAGATACTCGAGCGTTACCTCAACACCATCTTCTTCGGGAACAATGCCTACGGTTTGTCGGCCGCGGCGGAGACATACTTCGGTGCGTCGGTCGAACAGCTCACGCTCCCTCAAGGCGCCTTCCTTGCCGGTCTCATCCGGTCGCCGAGCGGCTATGACCCGATTCGCAAGCCTGAACGAGCGCGTGCACGATTTGAGCAGGTGCTCACCCGATTGGTGGACGAATCGTTGGTGGCAGGCACGGAACGCGATCGATTGCTCGCGGAGTGGCCCATCCCTGAGCGCACGCAGGCATTGCCGGGGCGTGTCACCTCACCCACGTATTTCACCGAGGCGTTACAGGACTACCTGCTCAACCGCACCGACATTCTCGGTACCGATGAGCAACAGCGCCGTAGCACGTTGTTGCGTGGCGGACTGAAGATCTACACGACCATCGATCCGACGATGCAGGCAGCGGCAGAGCTGTCGGCCACCGCCCTGCCTGCGAACAGGCTCGGCTTCGATTCGTCGATCGTCTCGCTCGACACCACGTCGGGTGCAGTGCGCGTGATGGTGGGTGGGCGCGGATTCAAGCGCAACGTGAGCGAGATCAACATGGCGCTCGTGCCCCGTCAGACAGGTTCGAGCATCAAGCTCTTCATTCTCTCCGCTGCGCTGCAGGCCGGCGTGCAACCAAACGATGTCATCGATGGCACTGCACCGTGCACGCTGCCGAATCCCGGCAATCCCAAAGACCCATTCACCATTTCAAATAAGTCGGCGAGTCGGCCGGTCAGCACGCTCGCCGTGATGACCGCGCTGTCGATCAACTGTGCGTTCAGTCGCCTCGCTCAGATCGTGGGCCTCAATCGACTCGTCGACACCACGTACCGCATGGCGCATTCGCCGTATCTGTTCCAGGGCCAATCGCGTAAGGATCGCGGCGCACTGCCTATTCAGCCGTTCGCGAGCTTTGCTACCGGTGCCAACGAGATGAGTCCACTCGATATGGCGTCGGGCGGGCAGACGATCGCAAATCAGGGACTACATCACGATCCCTACTTCGTGGAGTACGTCGAGCGATCGGACGGATCACGGTTGTACACACACGCCGACCCCGGTACTCAGGTGCTCGATCCGGACGTGGCTCTCACCGCGGTCAGCGTGATGAAAGGTGTCATCTCGAGTGGTACCGGTCATCGATATCCGCTCGCCGGTAAGCGTCCAGCTGCTGGCAAGACAGGAACGCAGGAGGACAACACCAACTCGTGGTTCGTTGGCCTGACGCCCGAATTATCGACTGCGGTGTGGGTCGGCAATCCCAACGGTTATGTTCCGATGGTCAACGTGCCGGAGTTCGTTGCTGAAGGCGTGAGCAAAGTGCAAGGCGGCACCTATCCCGAGAAGATCTGGAAGCTCTTCACCGATGCTGCGCTCTATGGCAAGCCGTTCCAGGATTGGCCAGGGCCGCCTGCGCCGTTGCGGCCACCGGCTCGGTTGTACCTTCCTGGGGCCGATTGCCTCGCCACGTTGCTCAGCGGCGCGTTGACCGATCCAAATGCGCCGACCACGCTGCCGTCACCAACGACAGCGCCGCCCGTAGGCGCACCATCGACGCTCGTCCCGCCGGCGCCGGTCGCTCCGGTGTTGCAAGCGGTGAAGAACGGTACAACGATCGCTCCCGACGTACTCGACCCCAATGCGCCGGTGCCGACTGTCGATCCCAAGCTGTTTGTGGTGTATGACTGTGCACGTGGAATACCGGGCGCAACGATTCAGGCCAAGTAAATGAACGCTGAAGCGTTGCTCGAGCTGCAGCTCGCCGACACGGCGATCGATCAACTCCGTTACCGAATCGGACATATGCCGGAAATGCAGGCGTATGTCGACGCTGCGACGGCCCTTGCGCTGTGGACCAAACGCGCAACCGCGCTCGGACAGCAGATCGTTGATCTCGAAGGCGTAATCGCGTCGACCGAGAAGCAGAGCGCGGTGCTGTCCGAAAAGCGCGATCGGCTCGAGAAGCAGTTGAAGACAGTGATCTCGCCGCGAGAGGCCGAAGCGTTGATGCACGAGATCGAAACGCTCACGGCGCAACGCACGGTGCTCGACGACGCCGAGCTTACGGCCATGGAGCGTGTCGCCGCTGACGAGGCCGAGCTCGAAGCGCACACCGAGGGTCACGACGACTTACGCGCCCAGGCCGATGCAGCGCTGGCTGTGGCCGATGCGGCACGTGGGGCTGCTGAGGCCGAGCTCGCGGATCGTGTGACCACACGAGATGACCTACGTGCTGGCCTCGACGAAGCGTTGCTATCCCGATACGACGAGATGCGTGCTCAGTTCGGTGGAGTTGGCGTTGCCAAACTCAACGGATTGCGCTGCGAGGGTTGTCATCTCGATATGTCGCGCGGTGAGGTCGACGCGTTGAAACGCAACGAAAGCAATGAGATTCCGGAGTGCCCGAACTGCGGACGCCTACTGGTTCGATAAGACCGTGTTCTTCTGGTTCTTAGGTACCGCCATCGCGTCGGTGTGGTTCGTCTTTCGCGATCCCGGTTTCGACTATCGCTTGTTGTGCGTCGGTGCGTTGCTGGCCGACCTCATCGATCCATGGTTTGGTGGTGCTCGCGCGCTGCACAGCATGACGGTGAGCATTGCCGCGCTGGTCTTGGTGGTGCTTGCCAGCGCAGGTCGCAAACGCTGGCGTAAACGGGCGCTTGCAGTGCCGATCGGCATGATGCTGCATCTCGTCTTCGACGGCGCGTTTTCGAAGGCCCGTCTGTTCTGGTGGCCGGTCGGGGGTGCCCATTTCGCCGACGACCCGATCCCGAGTGTCGCCCGCGGCTGGCTGAACGTTCCGCTCGAAGTGCTGGGCGTGGTCGCGCTGGTGTGGGTGTGGCAATCTTTTGGACTCCGGTCGAAGGCGCGGCGTGAACTGTTCTGGCGAACGGGCCGTCTCGAACATGTGGTCGTTCGCCGCCGGTGAGCTGTGCTTCACTGTGTCGGTGCTGATCCTTGTACGACATGGCCGTACTGCCGCCAATGCCGCCGGGTTGTTGCAGGGTCGCGGCGACTTATCGCTTGATGAGATCGGACGTGACCAGGCGCGCCAAGTTGCGCTGTCCATCGGACAGGTTGATCGGGTGATCAGCAGTCCACTCGTGAGAGCGCGCGAAACGGCGTCGAACTTTGGTGTACCGGTCACGATCGATGATCGGTGGACAGAACTTGATTTCGGTGACTACGAGGGCATGCCGACGAACGAGGTGCCTGCGCAGGTGTGGCTGAATTGGCGAAATGATCAGAATTTCGCGACGCCGAACGGCGAGAGTATGAGGCAACTCGATGAACGAGTTCGCGCCGCAAGTGCCGAAGCGATTGCCCTCGCTATCGACAAGGTTGTTGTCGTCGTGAGTCATGTCTCGCCGATCAAGGCGGCCATGGCCTGGGCGTTGGGCGGCGACGTGTCACTCAGCTTTCGGTGTCATCTCGACCAAGCAGCGGTCTGTCGAATTGCGAACCGTGGCGGTGTGCCAGTGCTCGCCAGTTTCAACGAGGTGCTGTACACGCGTGCGACGTAGCACCTTGCGCGCCATCGGTGGCGTGAGCGTGATGCTCGCGTTGAGTTCGTGCACCTCGACAGTTTCTCCGCCGACGAGCACCTCCGATCAGTCACGTAACAGCTCTGACACAGTGCGGGGGCAAACGCCGACGGCAGGGTCGCTTCGTGTGCCTGGAGTCGGACAATCGGCGATTGCAGCAGTGTTGGACGGCGACACGGTGAAGGTCGAGGGGACAGACGGTCAATTCACGGTTCGACTGATCGGCATCAATGCGCCAGAGAAGGGTGAGTGTTACGCCGATCGAGCGACTGCCGCGTTGCAATCACTGGTGGCCGGCAGACCGGTGTCGCTCACCGCTGACGTCTCCGATGTCGATCAGTTCGGTCGCAAGCTCCGCTTTGTCGACGTCGGGTCGAGCGGCGGGTTGAGTGTCGGGTCGAGTGTCGGGTCGAGCGGCGAGGTCGATGTCGGCGCAATGTTGATCCGCGGTGGGTTTGCACTGTCGCGCCGTTACCCGCCCGATGTGTCACGCAGCGACGAATACGATCAACTGCAGGCTGGGGCACAGGCTGCGGGCGCAGGGCTTTGGGCTGTCGACGCATGTGGCTCGAACGCGACCAAGGCTTCGATCGGGATCACTCAGCATGCGAACGCTGCGGGCGACGACAACAAGAACCTCAACGATGAGTGGGTCCGGTTCACGAACAACGGTGACTCGCCTGTGAATTTCCGGGGCTGGGTCGTGGCCGACGAATCGGCAAGCCACCGGTACTCATTTGGCGATTTCATACTCGGTGTTGGTGCTTCCGTCACGCTGTACACGGGCTGCGGCCCAGACGCACAAGCGAGTCGTTACTGGTGCAATGTTGGTTCCGCAGTATGGAACAATGCCGGTGACACGGTATTTCTTCGCAATTCGACGGGCAACATCGTCGCCAGCCTGAAGTATTAGGCGGCACCCTTCATCACGGTTGAGTGGAAAGCAACATTGTCAAGAATCTGTCAAGTTCGCTACGAACAGTCGCCAAATCAGCGTTCGTGTGCGATTCTTCGAGGGCAATTGAGCAATTTCTTTCCGACCGGTACCAATGTGCCGGCGATTTTTTGTTTGGGGGACGATCATGTTTCTGAGGCGCAGCCTGAATCTGGTAGCAGTGGCCGCACTTGTATCGGTCGGCGTGGCAGTGGTGGTGCTCAATGAGGCGTCGGCGCACTCGCCGTCGATATCAACGTCGTGCGACTCGGGGACCTCGCATGGCGAGACCGGCCTGCGGAGCTACCACGGCGAGAACACCGTGCAGATCTGGGTTGACGGCGTGAACGTTGTCGACTCGAGCTTCAAGCGCAGTTATCACAGCACCTCCGACTTGGGTGACCCCAACGTCAAACACACATACCGCGTCAGGGTCGTGGCAGCAGACGATGAGGACTTCAAGGACGGTTGGAGCGTCGACACCACGCGCGAGTCGGAGCCGTGTGAGCCGGAGTCGACGAGCAGCACCCATGCACCTATCAAGGTGATCATTTGCCATGAGACCGGTAGTGCAGATCACCCGTATCGTCAGATCACCGTCGACGACGATTCGATCGTTCATAGCGAGGGCCACGACGGTCATACGGACGACATCATTCCGCCGTTCAGCGGCTACTCCGGTAAGAACTGGGACGCATCTCACCGCGAGACATACAACAACGACTGTGAAGAGGGCCATGGTGGCTCGACGAGCACATCGGGTCCTGAAACCACCGATCCTGAGTCCACCGATCCAGAGGAGTCGGTGCCGGCATCAACAACGTCAACCATCTCGGCGCCCACAACCACCACGACAACTGCTCCCGTGGTCACGACGACGTCGGTGCGGGACGGCGGTGCCCCGGTAACGACGATTGCGGCCACCACCACGACCGAGGCGGCAACGACCACCACGATTCGGGCGAGCGAGGCCGTAACCACGACCGTGGCTGTAACTACGACGACGGTGAAGTCGGGTCTGCCGACCTCCGGTGGTGAGCCTGCTCCACTCGCGTTTCTCGCGGCGTTGGGCGTGCTGTTCGGGTTCATCATGACGATGTTCGCTCGCCGCCGCCAGCAGCCTTCACCGGCGACCGAATAGGCGAGCCGTGATCGAGGGCCCGACCCAGTACTTGCAGATACGCCAATCACGCAATGCACTGAGGTCGGGCCCCTCACTCAGACGTCATCATCGCTCGAACAAGCTGCGCCAAATCTGATATGAGTACACGGTGAAAGTTGGACGGCGCAATATCCACGCGTGGATGGGGATACTGCCGGTTGGCGCGCTCGTCGTTGGTTTGTTCGCATTTCGCAGCGTGCTGTTTCCCGCGGATGTCGCGCTAACTCAGCCGCCAACAATCTCGGACTTCAAACCGACGCTTGGTGGCGAAGGCACGGTCGTTCGAGTCAGAGGTACGCACCTCGGCGAGGCCGTCTCAGTACTCTTCAACGGCACGCCTGCCCTCGATTTCACGTTGATCTCGGAATCTGCGATCGATGTCGTCGTGCCGCCGGGTGCTACCACAGGGAGCATCTCTGTGAAGCACGGGGGACAGTTCCGAAGCGCTGATACGTTCACCGTCAAACCAAAGCCGACGCTGAAAGCAGTGAGCATGTACTCGGCTGGAGTGCGCGCAACGATCACGCTGACTGGGACGAACTTGACGGATGTCAAGACCGTTGCCTTCAACGGTCAACGTGCGAGAGTCTTTAACGTCAGGTCGGCTACCGAGATCGAGGTTGCCGTACCGGTCGGCGCGACGACTGGCAAGATCACCGTTACCTCGTCCGGCGGGGTTGCCGAAACCCACGACGTGTTCAATGTCCTCCCCCCACCAGTTCTCGAGTCGTCGTCGCTGATCGAGAGTGGCGTCGGTGCCACTGTGACGTTGACCGGGACCAATCTCACTGGAGCTACTGAGGTGGCGTTCGGTGGCGTGCCAGCAACGAGCTTCGCTGTCGTGTCGCCGACATCGATTTCGGCGGTGGTTCCCGAAGGTGCCACGAGCGGTCCTATCTTGGTGACGACGCCCGGAGGACGAGCCACGCGCCCGAGGTTCAAGTTGTATGAGGCCCCGGTGATCACAAGTCTGTCGGTGAAGTCGGGCAAGGTCGGCACCGTTGTGTCGATTTCGGGTTTGAATTTCTCGCATGGGTCAACGGTGTCATTCAACGGCGCTCCCGCCACCACTCCGACTGTGGCAACGTTTCACATCATCCGGGTAGCCGTGCCAGCTGGCGCAACCACGGGACCACTTGTGGTCAATGGGCCCGGTGGCGCAACGCCCGATGAAGTGATATTCATCGTGCTTGCTGGCTAGGCCAATTGGCTCGTGGGCGAATCAATAGCGTTGACGAGCGATCGCTCTTATGGATGAACGGTGCCGTCGGGCATGATGGCCTCGGCCATGTTTGCCCCGGCGAGATGGGCTCCGGTGAGGTTGGCACCGGAGAGATTCGCACCAAAGAAGCTGGCACGCGCCAATTGGCACCAGCCAGATTCGATCCGCTGAGATCGAGACCGGCGAGATCCGCGTTGAAGAGGTCCGCGTTGAAGAGGTCCGCACCTGGCCCGATATCTGGGCTGGCCCTCCCCGCAGGGTACACGCCATCGGTGACTGGACTCGCGCGTTAGCGTTTCCGCTTTCGCCGCCTGACTGGTGGCTTCAACGATTTGCCGGCGGAACGAGTTGGCGGTGACGTGGCGCGACCATGACTCAAGCTGCCGACTCCATCGATAGTGGCCTTGATCGATGCGAGCGATGCAGCCAGAATGTCGGCTTGTTGCGAGGCGAGCACCTCGGCCGAACGCGAACTCTCGAGTTCAACAGCAAGCGCCGCGAGTTGTAGACGTAAGACGGTGGTGGCGTCGTCATCGAGGAGGTATGCGTCCTCGGCTGCTCGAGGACGACTTCTGCGTTCGCCTTGCGGAGTCTCGGCGACGGTTGGTGACGGATCGGCAACGGTCGGTATCGGTGTCGGTGTCGGTGTCGGTGGTTTGGATGGGTTGGTTGGGTCGGTTGGGTTGGTTGGCGGCACCGGCTCGGGCACAAATGTCGCGAGAGTGAGCCGGACCTCCGCGAACGACGCTGCGAGATGCTTCGCGCGCTGCGATGCGACGACCTCGGCCGAACGCGAGCGTTCTAGATCGGAGGCCAGATTGGTGAGTTGCAGGCGAAGCGTCGTGGTTGCATCGTCGTCGAACAGTCGTGACGGGTTGAGCTCACGTGAACGGTTGCGTCGATCGCTGGTTCCGCCCTTGATCCCATGGTCCGAATCCGACACGGATTTGGTAGTGCCGTTGTCGACCTTTCGATCGTCGCTGACTCTGGTCTCGGCATCGGCATTGTTGTTGGCATCGGCATTGTTGTTGCCGTGATCGACACCTCGGCCGCCGGACCTCTTGAATAACTTCACCGCAGCAGTCTCGCGCTTCGAGTACTCGGCTGACGGGATTGCAACGCGAACGTGATTTTGACCTGGACCCGCCGCAAAGTGGGCGCGATGCTGGCCAGCCCTCGGCTCGCCGAGCGTCCATTGCACGGTCGAAACGGTGGGAAATGATCAGGTCGATGAGTATCAAAAGCGACCAGCCGGGGTAGCCGTAGGTTGACGGTTTCAGAACTGAGGGCCATCGGTTCTGAACGGACTGAGACGGAGTTGGCCATGAGGCAAGTGCGTGCTCTGATGGGCATTTTGACGGCCGTAACGGGAGTCCTGTCGATCATGACGGTGTCGTCGCGGCGGGTCGATGCCAACGAATCAGGTGTCGATCTGCACAATCAGAAGGTGTCGACCTGCCACGCAATTGGGGCCGACGGCGTGCGTTATCGTCAACTCAGCGTCGCCTTCGGGTCAATCGTTGGCGAGCACGGACACGACGGTCACCAACGAGACATCATCCCGCCCTTCAGTTACCGCAAATCGCATCGTGAACTCGCCGATGACAGCAGGCATAACACCGCTAAGAACTCGAAGTGGAAGCAGCGCTACGCCGGAAAGAACTGGGACGCAAGCCACCGCGCCGTATATGACGATGATTGGGTCGTTTCACCACCGACGACCGAGCCGACAACAATGAGCCCGACGACGACGACCACCATACCTGCCGCCACCGTGCCAGCTTCAACGACTCCGGCCACGACCGTACCGGCCATCACCGTGCCATCTACGACATCCACAACCACCGTCATCGTGTGGGCCACGAGCTCGCCACCCGTGCCACCAGCTCGCTCGGAGACCGCTCAGGAAGCCATAGCGCCGACGACCGCGATCTCTGGCAGTCTTCCGAGCACCGGTTCGTACAACGCCTCGATGGTGTTGCTCGGTGGACTGCTCATAGCACTCGGCTTGGCAATGTTGCTGACATCCCGTCGGCCGGCTCGATGACCTGAATCCACCTTGCCCCCCGACAACCTCACACTCGGGCGAGGGTGAGGGCGGGTCTGTCAAAGCATGAATGGGCGAGATCTTGGCCGCACGCAGGCCACACGCTGGCTCAGTCCCCGCCCATTCTCGACCCAGGTGGCGGTGGGTGTGCAGCCAACGTCAAATTTCTTAAGTTAGAGTTGTAATCGAACGTACGTTCGACTATGGTAAAGGAAGTTGATCTTCCCCGATCACTCGTCCGGTAACTAGTTCGAGTGGTGATTGTCCCGGTGTTTTCCCGTGAAGGTTGGAGGTGGTACCCGTGTCCGACGTTGATGTTGTTGATGCTGTTGTTGTTGATGTTGTTGATGCTGTTGATGTAGTTGATGTTGTGGATGTTGTGGATGTTGTGGATGTTGTAGTTGTTGTTGATGGGTTCAAGGTGTTGCGCGGGTATCAGCGAGATGTGGCGTTCATGGATCTTGAGCGTGAGATCCGCCGCCTCCAAGCGATACAAGTCGTGATGGTTGCCGAGGTGAAGTCGTCGTTGTCGTTTTTGGATGATGGCCATCACTCCACCGCAGCTTGGATGGCCGCGGTCACGAATTGTGCACGTAGCACAGCGAATCGTCGGGTGAACACCGCCCAACTACTGGCTGACCTGCCGTTGCTCGCGGCGGCGGTAACCGCGGGAGACGTGGGCGATGACCAATTACGTCTGCTCACCAAACTGTGGGCCAACCCGCGTTGTCGCGAACACCTCGGCGAATCGCAAGAGTTGTTAGTTGGCCACGCTAAAAGTTTGACATTACGCGACTTCACCCAGATCTGCGAACGATTCCAAGCACACACCGACCCCGACGGCAACCATCGCGACCACGAATTGTCGCGACACCATCGTGGTGTCAGTAACAACACCGTTGGAGCCGGACACATCCTGCACGCCGAAGGCGACGCCCTCTCAGGCGAACTGATGTCGAAGATCTTGGACGAACACGCCAACGCCGAATACGACACCGATATTGCCGATCTCCACGCCATGTACGGCGATCAGGCACAGCAGCATCCGTTGCCACGGACCGCGAAACAACGCCGATACGACGCTCTCGTGCGCATCTTCTTGAAAGCTGCCGGGGCAGATGGAACGATGCGAGTGACCCCATTGGTCAACATCGTCACCAACCAAGAAACGTTGAACCAGGTCATCACGAACTACTACGGACACCCCGACCCCACCCAGCCATGCAAGCCACCCACCACGCAACGAATGTGGCTGTGTCAGACAGTCGCAGGCACCCCGGTGTCCCCATCCGATCTGTTACTCGCCGCGTTGATCGGCCAGATCCGGCGCGTCGTTGTCGATTCCGCCGGTCGGGTCATTGATCTCGGACGCCGATCACGACTGTTCACCGGCGCCGCCCGAGAAGCGGTGCTACTCACCGGGAACCGATGTTGTTGGCCCGGCTGCGGGCGACCCGAACCACAAATCGATCACCTCAACCCATGGGCCCGCGCCGCAGGCACCACCACCACATTGAACGGAGCACCCCTATGCGGCACACACAACCGCCACAAACACAACAACGGAACCACCATCACACGCACCACCAACGGCTGGCACCACCACCGACACGACAACACCGAAATCGCACCACGCTTCACCGCGTAAAAACGCCGCCGCGTCACTGCGTCACTGCGTCGCCGCGTCACCGCATAACAACGCCGCGTCGCCGCGTCGCTGCGTCGATGGTGGATCCAAGTTCGCGAACTCGCCATGTCGCTCGCCATGTCGCTCACCTTGACGCGTGCTGGTCAGCGCGCGAGGGGCTTGTACTTGATGCGGTGCGGCTGGTCGGCGGCTGAGCCGAGTTCCTTGTGACGCCACGCTTCGTACTCGCTGAAGTTGCCTTCGAACCAGCGCACTTGGCTATCGCCTTCGAACGCCAGTACATGCGTGGCGATGCGGTCGAGGAACCAACGATCGTGGCTGATGACGACAGCGCATCCCGGAAAGTTCTCGAGCGCTGATTCGAGCGCGCGCAGGGTGTCGACGTCGAGGTCGTTGGTGGGCTCGTCGAGGAGCAACACGTTGCCACCGGTCTTGAGCAACTTGGCAAGATGCACGCGATTGCGTTCGCCACCCGACAGATCGCCCACGCGTTTTTGTTGGTCGCTCCCCTTGAAATTGAAGCTGGCCACGTAGGCGCGACCGTTGATCTCGCGGTTGCCGACCTTCATGTGTTCGATGCCGGCGGTGATCTCCTCGTACACCGTGGCGTCGTCGTCGAGGCTGTCGCGGCTTTGATCGACGTAGGCCATCTGCACGGTCTCACCGATTGTGATCGATCCTGTATCCGATGGTTCCTGTCCGGTGAGCATCTTGAAGAGCGTCGTCTTGCCTGCGCCGTTGGGACCGATGATTCCGATGATGCCTGCCTTGGGCAAGGTGAATGAGAGGTCCTCGATGAGCAGGCGCTCGCCGAACGCCTTGCCGAGGTTCGTGACCTCGATCACGGTGTCGCCCAAGCGTTGACCGGCGGGGATCATGATCTCGAGGCGATCGGGGCCGCGCTCGGCAGCCTCCGCCTCAGACTGCAGCCGGTCGTAGGCAGTGAGCCGGGCCTTACCCTTGGCCTGGCGAGCCTTGGGTGACATGCGCACCCATTCGAGTTCGCGTTCGAGTGTGCGCCGACGATTCTCATTGCTCTTTTCTTCGCGAGCCATGCGCTCTTGCTTCTGTTCGAGCCAGCTCGAGTAGTTGCCTTCGAACGGAATGCCGCGGCCGCGATCGAGTTCGAGAATCCACTTGGCGACGTTGTCTAGGAAGTAACGATCGTGCGTGATCGCCACGACGGTGCCGTTGTAATCCTTGAGGAAGCGCTCGAGCCACTCGACACTCTCGGCGTCGAGGTGGTTGGTGGGTTCGTCGAGCAGCAGCAGATCGGGATGACTGAGCAGCAACCGACAGAGCGCGACACGGCGACGTTCGCCACCGCTGAGGGTGGTGACGTCGGAATCGTTCGGCGGACAGCGCAGCGCGTCCATCGCGATCTCAACGTTGCGTTCGAGGCTCCACGCGTCGGTCGCGGCGATCTTGTCTTCGAGTTCGGCCTGCAAGACGCCGATCTTGTCGTAGTCGGCGTCCGGGTCGGCCCACATCGCCATCACTTCGTTGTAGCGATCGAGAACGCCCTTGACCTCGGCGACACCATCCATGACGTTGCCGAGCACATCTTTGGAAGGGTCGAGCTGTGGTTCTTGCGAGAGGTATCCAACGCTGAAACCGGGGGTGAGCCGAGCCTCGCCGCTAAAGCCGTCGTCGAGCCCGGCCATGATGCGTAGCAAACTCGACTTGCCGGCACCGTTTGGACCGAGCACGCCGATCTTGGCACCCGGATAGAACGAGAGCGAGATGTTCTCGAGCACCGTTCGGTCCGGCGGATAGTGACGAGCAAGTTTGTAACAGGTGTAGATGTATTCGTGAGCCATGGCCCGCACACACTAGCGGTCGCATCTAGCGACCTTCCGTGTGTCGTCCACCGCGTCGGTGCGCGCAACCACTCGTCAGCGGTGCTACGTTCGCAGTCAGTTTGGTTTCATGACATGAGGGGGTTGCTCCAATGGAGCTTCTAAATCGAGTAGGTCTCACCTTTGGATTTCGTTGGCTGCATGTGCTGGCCGGCATCACCTGGATTGGCCTGTTGTACTACTTCAACTTCGTGCAGGTACCGGCGTTCGCCGCGTTCGGCGACGAGGGCAAGGCCCGCAACATTGCGATCGACAAAGTGGCGCGTCGTGCATTGTGGTGGTTCCGCTGGGCGTCGGTCGCCACGCTCATCACTGGCTTGATGATCGTCGGTATCACCCAGAACTACATGAAGAAGTTCATGGCCGAAGGCAGCGCGTCGGGCATCGCCCCGAACGCCTCGATCTTCGTTGGCATGGTGCTCGGGATCACGATGGCCGCGAACGTGTGGATGGTCATCTGGAAGAACCAGAAGATCGTGCTCGCGAACGCGGCGAACGTGCTTGCCGGTGGCGAAGCCGATCCGGCAGCTGCCGGCGCTGGCCGTGCTGCTCTGCTGGCGAGCCGGCAGAACACCATCTTTTCGGTGAGCATGTTGTTCTTCATGGTTGGTACGTCGCACTTCTACACGGTGTTCAACACCGCAACAGCCGGTAAGGGCTGGACCTTTGTGCTGATCGCTTTTGCGCTGATTGCACTGTTCGAGCTCAACTGCCTCGGAATTCTCGGCGGCAAGGCAAACACGAACAAGTTGCTGTGGTCATACGAGAGCCACAAGAACGCAATCATCACGGCGTTCAGTTTTTGGGCAGTGTTGTGGATCTTGAGCGAGATCCTGTTCAAGAAGTAGGCACGCTGCACATACGCATCCTCTGATCACGTTCGCGGGCCGCCCTTGTTGGGCGGCTCAGTTCGTTTTCGCATGAGCGCGAGTTTGAGGTGGGAATGTCTATTGAGCAGCGTCGTTGCACCGCGTCGTGCCACTGGCGCTGGCGCGGCTACCGTCGGTAAGAAAACACCGGGGGTTGACCGCCATGAAGTCTGACGCACTTGTCGAAACACGCCGTTCGTTCTGTCGTTTCTGTCATGCGGGCTGTGCGATTGATGTTGATGTCGACGTGGCCGCGAACCGGGTTATCTCCGTGCGTGGCGTGCTCGATGATCCGATGTACGAGGGCTACACCTGTATCAAGGGTCGTCACCTTGGCGATCAGCACCACCACGACGCGCGACTGCACCAAAGCCTGAAAAAGACAGGTAACTCGTTCGACGTGATTTCCACCGACCTCGCCTTCGATGAGATCGCCGACCAGCTCGCGGGCCTCATCGAACGTCATGGACCGCGCGCGCTGGCCACGTACTGCGGCACAGCGGCCTATCAGAATGCCACGGGTCTTCCTGTCGCCCGAGCGTTCCATCAAGCCATTGGCTCACCGGGTTTTTATACATCGGCCAGCATCGATCAACCGGCCAAGTTCGTGGCACCAATGCGCCACGGCATTTGGCTGGCCGGCGTTCAACCGTTTGAGACGAGCGCTGTCGCTATGGTGATTGGCTGCAACACACTCGTCAGCACGTACAGCTTTCCCGGCGGGCTGCCGAGCTTCAATCCGTTGGTGCGTCTTCGTCGTGCGAAGGCGCAAGGTCTCCGCCTCATTGTGATCGACCCGCGGCGTACCGAAATGGCCAATTACGCCGACCTGTTCTTGCAGGTTCGCCCAGGCGAGGATCCCACGCTGTTGGCGGGCATCATCCGCGAAGTACTGCTGCACGACGCGATCGATCACGACTTCGTTGAGCGATGGGTGCAGGGCCTCGATGCATTGCGCGCCGCTGTCGACTCCTTTACGCCGGAGTACGTCGAGCATCGCGCTGGCGTCGAGGCCGATCTCGTTCGAGAGGCTGCGCGACTATTCGCGCACGGACCAACGGGTTCAGTCAGCACGGGCACCGGTCCGAACATGGCCCCGCACAGCACGCTCACCGAACACTTGAGTCTGTGCCTGAATACGCTGTGCGGGCGCTACAACCGTGCCGGTGAGCCATTGTTGAATCCCAGTGGGGTGCTGACGCCCCCGGCGGAGGTTCGTGCACAGCCCATGCCGCCGATGCCGCACGTGCTCAGCCGTGGCACGCCACAACGTGTTCGCAACCTCTATACGCACCACGGTGAGGCACCGACGAGCACTTTGCCCGACGAGATTCTGCTCGAGGGTGAGGGACAAATACGTGCGCTGTTCACCATCGGTGGCAATCCCGTGGTTGCGTGGCCAGATCAACGCAAGACCGTCGAGGCACTGCAGTCGCTCGATCTGCACGTGGTAATCGATGCGAACCTCTCGGCAACTGCGCAGCTCGCTCACTACGTGATCGCCAGCACGTTGAGCCTCGAGCGTCCCGATGTGCCCACCACCATCGACCGCTGGTTCTCCGAGGCCTATACGAACTACACACCGGCGGTGCTGCAACCGGGTTCTGAGATGCGCCAGGAGTGGCAGGTGTACACAGAAGTTGCCGCTCGACTCGGTATCTCGATCAAGCTTCCAGGAGGCGATATCGAACCGGGCAGTGATGTGTGCGCCGACGATGTTCTCGATCTCATCTATGCGAAATCGAAAGTCCCATTTGCGCAAGTCCGTGCGAATCCCGGCGGGCACATGTACCCCGAGCTTGCCGACGTTGTGCGTGATGCTGACCCGAATGTGACAGCACGACTCGATCTCGTGCCTGAAGGCATTGTCGAAGAACTCGCCGAAGTATTCGCCGAGACAACGAGCGCGCAGGTGATCCGTGGTTTCGATCCAACACGACACACGTTCCGGCTCACAAGTCGACGTTTGAAGAGTGTGTTCAACTCGAGCGGTCGTGAGCTGTCGGCCCTGCGCGAAAAGGAAGGCACCAACTTCGCGCACATGAATCCGGGTGATCTTGTCGACGTCGGAGTAGTCAACGGAGACGTTGTCGAGTTGGCGTCACCGCGCGGTTCGATTCGTGCAGTGGTGAAGGGTGCGGCCGACGTTCGCCAAGGCACGATATCGATGGCCCATGCGTGGGGTGGCCTGCCCGATCAGCCCGGTGACGTTGCAGTCAACGGATCGACTACGTCGATGCTGGTCGATGTCGACAGCGGTTACGATATTTACACCGGCATGCCGGTGATGAGCGCCATCCCCGTGCAGGTGCGTGCTGTTCGCTGAACACTCTTTTGGCAAAACGGCAAAACGGCAACGGGCAAACGGCAACGGGCAACACGGTTCACCGAAAACGGCAAACGGCAAACGGCAACACGGTTCACGGCAAACGGATCAGGTGTCAGCTGGCGAACCTAGCTGACTTTGAGGGTGGCCTTCATGGCATTGTGGCCGGGCACCGTACAGATCAACTTGTACGTTCCCGCGGCCAA
>JANLPV010000114.1:0-14496 GCA_031367435.1 Actinomycetes bacterium
CACCGGATCACCAACGTGGTCGGCGACGAGCTCATGAAATAGTCGGATCCCGTCGAGGCCCTCAGGCAGGCGACGCGACTCCAACTTCTTTCCGTCTTCGTTCATCAGGTGGACGTCGTGATGGTCCTCAGCCCAATCATCGCCCATGAACACTGTCATCAGATTTGCTCCTTCCAATCGGTTGCTTCAAAGCCGGAGAACCCCCGGCGGCGGCCTAATGGACCAGTGCTCATCCGGCACGACACCCCATGAGCGCTACAGGCATCCCCACCAACTGGCCGGGGCACGATCTAGAGCTAGGAATCACACTTCCTGTCTGAAACAGTGCTCACCGGCCAGCGGCTCGGAACCAGCCTCTCACTCCAACTGGTCGACCCCCATTAGACTGGCGCAGCCCTCGGCAGTGTTCTGTCAGCAGAGTGAAGGACACATGGGTTCACGAATCGCAATCATCGGCACCGGCTACGTTGGCCTCACTACCGGAGCGTGCTTCGCGCACGTCGGCCATCACGTGGTGTGCGCCGACATCGACCCCGGTCGAGTCGAGCGTCTGAGCAACGGCATTCTGCCGATCTTCGAACCCGGCCTGCAAGAGATCGTGGAAGAGGGCTTGGCCAACGGCCGCCTGCGTTTCGTGGTCGGTGCGGCCGAGGCTGCGAAAGACTGCGAGTTCGCGTATCTGTGCGTGCAGACGCCCCAGGGCGACGACGGCGCTGCCGACCTCACGTACCTGCAGCAGGCAGCAGCGGAGATCGCGTCGATCCTGCCTGCGAACGCGGTGGTGGTCAACAAGTCCACCGTGCCTGTTGGATCCACAAAGGTCGTTGAGCGTGTGCTCGGCCGCCACGATGTTGCGGTTGTGTCGAACCCCGAGTTCTTGCGCGAAGGCTCAGCCGTCAACGACTTTCTCAAGCCCGATCGCGTGGTTATCGGCAGCGACGATTCGAGCGCCGCCACCCGCGTCGCCGGTCTGTACTCCGATACCGCGACCAATCTGATCGTCACCGACCCCGCATCGGCCGAGACCATCAAGTACGCGGCCAACGCGTTTCTTGCCACGAAGATTTCCTTCGTCAACGCGGTCGCCGCGGTGTGCGAAGCGGTTGGCGCCGACGTGAACGACGTCGTGCTCGGCCTCGGTTACGACAAGCGCATCGGTCACGAGTTCCTGCGTCCAGGGCCGGGGTGGGGCGGCAGCTGCTTCCCGAAAGACACTCGCGCCATGGTGAAGATCGCTGAAGATGCCGGCTACGACTTCAACCTGCTCAAGGGCGTGGTGCTCGTGAACGACGAGCAACGCGAGCGAATGATCGCCAAGGTAGAGCGCGCCGTTGGCGGCTCACTCGCCGGTGCCGTTGTTGCTGCGTGGGGGCTTACGTTCAAGGCCAACACCGACGACCTTCGCGAGTCGCCTGCGATCGCGATCATCGACGAACTCATGGCCCGCGGCGCGATCGTGAAGGCCTTCGATCCACAGGTGCGCCAGCACGCCACCATCACGGTCGGCACCGACCCATACGACGTGTGCGACGGCGCCGACGCGTTGGTGGTGCTCACCGAGTGGGACGACTTCCGTTGGCTCGATCTCACCGAGGCCAAGCGACGCCTTCGTCGGGCAAGCATCGTCGATACACGCAACCTGCTCGACCGTTCTGCCGCGATTCGCCTCGGCTTCGACTATCAAGGAGTCGGACGATGACCATACGCGTCCTCATCGCCGGTGGTGCCGGCTTCATCGGATCACACCTCGCCGATGCGTTGCTGGCCCGCGGCGACGAAGTGATCGCCGTCGACAACTTCATCAGCGGTCGACCCCAGAACATCGCCCATCTCATCGATCACGATCGGTTCTTGTTCCTCGAGCAAGACGTCACCGAGCAACTCTTCATCGATGGTCAACTCGATGCGGTCATGGATCTCGCCAGTCCGGCATCACCATCAGACTTTGCAACGATCCCGCTCGAGATCCTCGCTGTTGGCAGCACCGGCACCCGCAACCTGCTCGACCTCGCCGTCATCAAAGAGGCGCGCTTCTTTCTTGCCAGCACGAGCGAGGTGTATGGCGACCCGTTGGTGCATCCCCAGCCCGAGTCGTATTGGGGCAACGTCAGCAGCATTGGCCCACGCAGTTGTTACGACGAAGCCAAGCGATTCTCTGAAGCGATCACGATGGCGTATCACCGCGTGCTCGACCTCGAAGTGCGCATCGTGCGCATCTTCAACACGTACGGCCCGCGTATGCGACCCGACGATGGTCGTGTCGTGGGCAACTTCATCTGCCAGGCGTTGCGCGGCGAGCCGATCACCCTGTTCGGCGACGGCAGCCAGACACGCAGCTTCTGCTACGTGTCCGACGAAGTTCGTGGCCTGATCGCGGTGCTTGATGGCGACGTGATGGGACCTATCAACGTCGGTAATCCTGGCGAGTTCACGATGCGCCAACTCGCTGAACTGGTTGTCGAACTCACCGGCACATCGAGCGAGATCATCACGATGGCGTTGCCCGCCGAACGCGAAGGCGACCCAATGCAACGCTGCCCCGACATCTCGCTGATCACGGGTTCGCTCGGATGGACGCCCACGGTGTCGCTACGCGACGGCCTCATCCCCATGATCGCCGCCATCCGCGACGAACTGTCGCTCTAACCACCACGCTCGAGGAGACCATCATGACTGTGCTCGTCTCCGGCGGTGCCGGTTACATCGGGTCGCATACCGTGCGTCACCTGCGTTCAGTCGGACGCGACGTGGTGGTGCTCGACTCACTCGACAGCGGTCATGCCGAAGCCGTGCTGGGCGCGCCGCTGGTCATCGGCAACATTGCCGACACCGATCTCGTCACGAAGCTCTGCCGCGAATATTCCGTGAGCGCTGTGGTGCACTTCGCGGCACACAAGAGCGTCGGCGAGTCGATGCAGAATCCGGCCAAGTATTGGCGCAACAACGTCGATGGCTCGGCACGTTTCGTGGATGCACTTGTCCACGCCAACGTGAAGGACTTTGTGTTCTCGTCATCGTGTTCGGTGTATGGCACACCCGCGGTCGTGCCGGTGATCGAGTCAGCCGCCATCGCCCCCGAGAGCGTGTACGCCGAAAGCAAGGCCATCACCGAACGGCTGCTGCACTGGTACGGCGTCACTTCCGGTCTGCGGTCAGTGAGCCTGCGCTACTTCAACGCCGCGGGCGCAAGCCTCGACAACGTCATCGGCGAAGACTGGGCCCACAGCGTCAACCTCATCCCCGTCGTGATGAAGGCCGCGCTCGGCCTCGCTCCCCCCGTGCAGATCTTCGGCACCGATTACCCAACGCCCGACGGCACCGCGATTCGCGATTACATCCACGTGGAAGACCTCGCCAACGCACATGTGCTCGCGCTCGATTACCTGTCGAACGGCGGCGAGTCCACTGCGCTCAATGTGGGCACCGGCGTGGGCAGCAGTGTGTTCGATGTCGTGCACGCCACCGAACGCATCAGCGGTGTGACCGTGCCGACGGTGTTGACCGCTCGGCGCGCGGGCGACCCTGTGAGCACGTACGCCGATCCGGCGCTGATAGAGCGCACGCTCGGCTGGTCACCCTCGCACGACCTCGACACGATCATCGACACTGCGTGGCGCTGGCACTCCACGCATCCCAACGGTCTCGCGACGTGACAGCAACAGCCATCACGGCGATTGTCGTCGTGCATGGCTCGAACGCGGACACGGTGCGCGCGTGCGTGCAATCACTGCTCGATTCGCACGACGTGGATGTGCATGTGGTGCTCGTCGACAACGCCTCCCCCGACCGTGGTGCGGCCTGCTCGGAGTGGCGTACCCACTCACGTGTTCAGCTCATCACCGCGCCGCGTAACGACGGCTTCGCCGCGGGCGTGAACATCGGCCTCATGTCCCGCCGCGATAGCGACCCGATCCTGCTGCTCAACGACGACGCTCGAGTGTCTCCCAACGCACTGGCGTTGTGTGCACGCGCACTGCTTGTTGACCCGACGGTGATCGCCGTTGCACCGCGGGTGATGCTGGCCGACCAACCCGAGTTGATCGACAGCATCGGCGTGGTGTTGCGAACTAACGGCGAGGCATTCAACGCATTCATCGGGCAGATGTGGAGCGGCCAGGTCGCAGATCGTGCGGACGTGCTGGGGCCCTGCTTCAGTGCCGCCCTGTTCCGTGCCGATGCGTTCGATGCCGGGGTCGTCGGCCCTCTCGATGAGCGTTATCGCCTCTACTACGAGGACATCGATTGGGTGCTGCGTGCCCAGCGCGCCGGACTTCGCTCCATCGCCGTGCCCGACGCGGTTGTGTTCCATCAGCACGCGGCGTCCACCCGTCTGCTTGGCGAACCGGCCCGCTACGAACTCGTGCAACGCAACCTCTTGCTGTGCGCGGCGAAGAACCTCACGTTGGCCTCGGCGGCGCGCGTATGGGGTTCACGGTTGATCGTGCAACTCAAGGGCGTGATCACCGGGCCGTATCGGGTGCAACGCGTGCGCGCGACGTGGAGAGCGCTGGTTGCTCTGCCGTCGGCTCTGCGTGCGCGGCGAACGTTGTCCTGCCGTCGAGCCGTCACCGAGGATGTGTTGTTCGCCTACGCGATCGGCCACTCGCCGAACTTTGACACGGACACCTATCGCGCCTTCTGACGGCTGTACGCAGTTGGGTCGGGGTCGGGGAGGTCGGCTGGGTAGGTGATGTCGATCTCCACGATTGCTTTGGAGAAGTCCTTTGAGTTGTTGGTGATGAAACGGTCCGCTCCGGCATTGACTGCGGTGGCGAGATGCACCGCGTCGATTGCTCGCAATGCATACGCGGCAGCGAGGGCGGTGGCCAATTCGGCGATCGCCTGATCGACAGGACGCAGGTCGAGCCGGCCGAGCAGTGCACCGAGCTCAGCCAATTCGTTCGTGGCGCGGTCACGCATCGGCTTGGACAGCAGTTCGGGTAGGAGCAGGATCGACCCAACCCGGTGAACGGTGGGCGAGGTGTCATCAGCAGTTGACGACCCGTCAACGGGCGATGACGGGAACAGCACGCGAACCCTCTTCCCCAGCTCGTGACCTGCCACCGCGGCGTAGATCAAGACATCGGCATCGAAAGCGTCCAACGATTGATTCCGTCAGCCACGCGACCGGGCGGCGCGCACGTCGGCGACGAGAGCGTCGGCGCGCTTGTGGCTGATGGTTGGGCGAGACTTCAGTTCAGCTCGTCGGCCCTGCTCCAACACATCGCGCACACTCGCCGCCGCAGCGAGTACGTGATCGGCCCGGCGAGTCCGTAACGCATCGGGACGCACAATCACGGCAACCGGCACCCCGTGACGGGTGAGCGTGACCTCGTCCCCATTGCGGATGCGCTCGAGGATCTCGGGCAGTGCGGCTCGAGCCTCGCTGACGGTGATGGTCAGTGACGTTCTCAGTGACGTGCTCAGTGACGTGCTCAGTGACCTGTTCAGGGACGTCGCCATGCGCAAAGTGTACGCCTCTGTACAACGATGTGCAATAGCCGATCAGACGGGATCGATGAGCCGCTGACGATCGAGCCAGCCGAGCAGGATCGCTACTGCACGAGGGTCGTGACGAAGGCGATGGCCGGCGCCGGCGATGAGTCGCAACTCGGCGCTGCCGTGGGCTTCGGCCAACATGCGCGCATCGGCAACGGGCACGCTCTCATCGTCATCACCATGCATCACCAACAGCGGACGCGGCGCGAGACGTCGGGCGGCTTCAGCTGGGCGGAACCGGCGGAACTCGCGGCTCCATTCCTCGAAGTCTTTGGGAAAGCCGGGCGTGCGGACGGCACCAATGTCACGAGCATGTTCGAGAAAGCGCCGAGGCTGCGCGGCCCAATCATCGAAATCGGCGCGGGGAGCAAGCAGCGCCGCGCCGCGTACACGCGGATCGTCAGCGGCGACACACACGGCGATCGATCCTCCGGTGTTGGTGCCCACGAGCCAGATGCCCGACGGCTCGGCCTCGACAATGAGGTGATCGATCGCGGCTCGCAGATCGTGGATCCATGCCTGCAACGAGAAGTCGCCCTCGCTATCGCCACATCCCCGGAACGTGAACGTCATCGCCGCCCAACCAAGCTCGTTCGCGGCGCGATCGATCAGCTCAGGAAACGTGCCTGCCGAGTGGCGGGCATCGATCGGTCCAATGGGAAAGCCGTGACACAAGATGAGTCCGGGCAACGGCTCGTTGCGACCCGCAGGAGTAGCCAGATAGCGAGCGAGCGTTTGACCGCCGGATTGGAACGACCCGTTCATGACGATCGGCTCACCGCAGGCCGCGCATCGGCGCGTCAGGCACGCGGTTTGCGATGCTTGCGCTGTTCACCTGGCACAGCCAATGTGTAGCCACGATTGCGCGCCTCCACGATCGTGTCGGGACCAAAGCACAACCCGACTTCGCTGGCCACGATCTCGTCGATGACGGCCGCGTCGGTCCATGCATCAACGTCGTAGACGAGCTGCGTGCGCTTGTCGCCGAGGAACTGGGTGTGCTCAAACCGAGTGGGCCGATCCATGAAAGGCAAACCTAGCCGTCGTTTCGCTCAGCCGTCGATTTCGTTGGCGAGCGGGCCGACCGCACCGATGGCGTCGAAGTACTGCTGATGGGCATCGACCACGCGCACAACATCCACATCATCGAGGATCTCGACACCGTTGCGTTCGGCCTCGCCGAGAAGATACGCGGCGACGTCGTCGCCCACCACCACGACGGGTTCGTCGAGTCCCTGCGGACGATCGATCACGTCGTCGGGTTGCAGACCCTTGCCGTTCAACCAACGCAAGTGAAACGTGAGCAGCAGGGCGAGCTCATCGAGGGTGAGCCGAGCCTGAGTATCGGCCGGTAAACGCTCGGCCACGAACGCCACTGCCTGCTCTTCGATGTAGACCACCCGCGGTGCGAGGGCATCAAGGCGATGCGCCTCACGACCAACCACGATCGCTGCCAACACAAACGTGAACACCGCGGCCAACGCAACGAAAAAGAGGGTGATCGTAGGCACTGTTGGTGAGCCTACTCACCGGCCTACGACCACCCTCTTGATCAACTGCGTTCTGTCGTGTCAGATACCGATGCGCTGGGCGAGCAGCTCGCGGTGATAGGTGGGATCACCGAAGAGCAGCTCGCTCGACTTCGCACGCTTGAAGTACAAGTGCGCGGGGTGTTCCCACGTGAATCCGATGCCGCCGTGAATCTGAATGTTCTCCGCCGTTGCGTGGAAGTACGCCTCTGAGCAATACGCCTTGGCGAGTGAGGCGACCGAGGCGAGCTCGTCGTTCATCTCCGAAGCGCACCACATGCCGTAGTACGCAGCTGACTTGGCCGACTCGACCTCGAGCAGCATGTCGGCGCACTTGTGCTTGATCGCCTGGAACGAACCGATCGGGCGACCGAACTGCACGCGCACCTTGGCGTACTCCACGGCCATCTCGAGCACCTTCTGAGCACCACCCACCTGCTCGGCGGCGAGGCCGACAGCAGCGAGGTCGAGCACGGTGTTGAGCACGTCCCAACCCTTGCCTTCGGCACCGATGAGCTTGGCCGGAGTGTTCGCGAATTCGAGCTTGGCTTGCTTGCGGGTCTGATCCATCGTGGACAACGCGGTGCGGGTGAGCCCGGACGCATTGCCATCAACAGCGAACAGGCTGACGCCGCCAGCGGTGCGAGCCGCCACGATGATGAGACCCGCGGTATGGCCATCGATCACGAACATCTTCGTGCCGGTGAGCGTGTAGCTGTCGCCGCTACCCGATGCCTGCATCGTGATGCCCGACTCGTCCCACTTGCCGCTTGGCTCGGTGAACGCAAGCGTGGCGATGGTCTCGCCACTGGCAATGCCGGGCAGGTAGGCCTTCTTCGCTGCTTCGTCACCACTGTGGATGAGCGTGTTCGCGGCGAGCACAACAGTGCTGAAGAACGGCGCGCACAACAGCGAGCGACCCATCTCTTCGAGCACGATGCCGAGTTCGACATAGCCGTAGCCGCTGCCGCCGTAGGCCTCGGGAATGTGCAGACCCTGCAGACCCATCTGCTCGCCCATCTGGCTCCACACGGCTGGGTCGAAACCCGACTCTGTGTCCATCTGCTCGCGAACCGCGGTCTCGGCCGACTTGCTCTCGAGGAAGCTGCGGACTGTCTTGCGGAGCTCTTCTTGTTCTTCGGTGAATGCAAAGTTCATGGGGGTCATGTTGGTGCACGCCGCGCGAGTGGTTCAACTTGGAGAATGTACACATGTGTACACTCGCCACATGAATCGAGTCGGCATCCGTGAACTGCGCGCCAGCGCTGCTGCGGCCGTGCGTCGCGCCGAGGGTGGACAGACCACGGTCATCACCGTCGGCGGGCGGCCCGTCGCACAGTTGGGCCCGCTCACGAGCCACGGCGCGGAACGCACACTCGACGAACTCGTGGCTCAGGGATTGCTGATCGCACCACGTCGAGCTAGCGCGGGCGGCGCTGCGGGCGGCAGTGCGGAATCTGCTCGTGAGCGCACGATCCAGGTGTGGGGCACCGTTCGCCTCGATCGACTGCTGCGCGAGGTACGTGGGTGAGTGAGGTGCGCGGATGACGCTGTACATCGACGCGAGTGCGTTGGTGGCGTTGCATCTCGACGCGCCAGCGCGCGCGCATGTGAGTCAGGCAATGGCCAACGACGCCGATTGGTGCACGAGCGCGCTCACGCTCGTGGAGGCGCTCGCCCTCATCGACCGGGTCACCGACGAACCGATACTGCGTCAGGACCTCGAGGATTTCGTGCGTCTCACGTGGGACCGCATCGCGATCGTGCCCGTGGATCAGGCGTGCCTCGATCGCGCCGGTCGACTTATGCGCGACCAGCCACTTCGGCTCAGCGACGCGCTGCACCTCGCCGCGGCAGACCGCCTGCCTCGCCCGATTCGCTTCGTCACCTTCGACGCCGCGCAGATACCCGTTGCCTTGTCGATGGACTTCGAAGTGCTGTCGGCGTAAGAGCGTGGCAGACTTTCCAAATGACCACTCTGCATTGGGCCGATAGCAAGCTCGAAGTGCATCGCCTCGTCGTTGGTTCGTTCGAGAACAACGTGTTCGTCCTGCGTTGTCGCGAAACCGGCGAGGCCGTGCTGATCGACGCCGCCAACGAGCACGACAAACTGCTCGAACTCTGCACGCGCCTCAACGTACGCCGAGTGCTCGAGACGCACGGCCACTGGGATCACATTCAAGCCGTGCCGGCGATGCGCGAAGCCGGCCTCGAAGTAGGAATCGCTGCCGCCGACGCGCCGATGCTCAAAGACGTTGGTTACGACGTGTTCATCGACGACGCAGAGGTCATCGAGGTCGGCCGTCTGCGCCTGCACGCCATCCATAACCCGGGGCATACGCCGGGCTCGATCTCGTTCCTCGTAGAGAACGCTCCGCTGTTGTTCAGTGGCGACACCTTGTTCCCCGGCGGTCCGGGCGCCACCAAGTTCGAAGGCGGTGGCTTTGACACCATCATCGATTCCATCGACAACAAGCTGTTCACGCTGCCCGCGCACACCATCGTGCTGCCCGGCCACGGGGTGGATACCACCATCGGCACTGAGCGTCCACATCTGCAGGAATGGGTCGATCGAGGCTGGTGATGAGCAGCGTCGGGGTGCAGATTGGGGGCATGAGCCCAGCCGTTGACACGCTGCCCGCGACGCACGCCACCGATGCGATTCGTGTCGATGGTCGCCCGCAGGCCGCGATGCGCGACGAGCTGCGTCGTATCCCGTCGCTGCGCAACGGCGTGAGCGTCGCGTTTCTCTATGCGCAAACGGCCGCTCTCGTCACCGCCGTCATCGTGACGCCCGGGGTGTGGCGTCTGCTCACGTGGCCGATCGTGTTCGTACTGATGGGTCGCACACACGCGCAGTTCGCATCGCTGATGCACGAGGCCGCGCATCGGTTGTTGTTCAAGAACCGCACACTCAACGACTTCGTCGGGCGATGGCTACTCGGCTACCCGGGGTTCACCACCACCGACGGATACCGACGCGTGCACATGGCTCATCACCGCGAAGAGTTCGGCCCCGACGAACCCGACATTGCGCTCTACGCGAACTATCCCGTCGCGCCCGCATCGTTGCGGCGCAAGCTCATGCGCGATGCCACCGGCCGCACCGGCATCAAGTTGTTGCGTCAGCAGCTACGTGGCCTACGCGCTCCCGACCCAGTCGTCCGGCACACGCAATGGAAAATCTGGAGCGTTCAGCTTGCGATGCTGGCGGCGTGCATCGTGGGTGGCGTGTGGTGGCTGTATCCACTGTTCTGGCTGCTGGCGTATCTCACGGTGTGGCGCGTGATCAATCGCCTCCGCTCGATCGCCGAGCACGGCGGGATGATGGCATCGAAGGACCGCCGCATCACCACGCACTCGGTGCGACAACACCCGTTCGCGCGGTTCATGATCGTGCCGTACAACATCGGCTGGCACCTCGCCCATCACGTGGATTCGGGCGTGCCACTGCGCAACTTGCCTCGCTTTCATGAGGCGCTGCGCGAGGCGGGATATGTCGACGACTCGCTGGAGTACCGCAGCTACCCTGCGCTGTGGAAGGCGCTACAGACCAGGGCCTAGACTATTTCCCCTACGCACGTAGTGTTAATCGAAAGGCACCTGCGTAGACTGCCCGACGTGAGCGAACTCTTTCGCATAGACGACCTGCATGCCAAGCCTGTCGAGGGCGACACCCAGATTTTGCGTGGCGTTTCATTGACGGTCGAAGAAGGCGAAGTACACGCCATCATGGGGCCCAACGGGAGCGGCAAGAGCACCCTCGCCAGCACCCTGCTTGCCTCGCCCGAGTATGAGGTGACCTCGGGTCACATCATCTTCCGTGGCGACGATGTCACCGATTGGCCCACCGACGTGCGCGCCAAGGCCGGCATGTTCTTGGGCTTCCAATATCCGCAAGAGATACCGGGCGTCTCGGTAATCCAGTTCCTGCGTCAGGCGCTCAGCGCGCGTAAGGGCATCGATCTCTCCGTGCTTGAACTGCGCCTTGCGACGATGGATTGGATGAAGCGCCTCGGCATGGATTCCAGCTTCGTCGATCGCTACCTCAACGAAGGTTTCAGCGGTGGCGAGAAGAAGCGCAACGAGATCATGCAGATGGCAATCCTCGAACCAGAGTTGGCCATCCTCGACGAGACCGATTCGGGACTCGACATCGATGCGTTGCGCATTGTCGCAAAGGGCATTCGCGAGGTGAAGGTCGATCGTCCTACGCTCGGCATCGTGCTCATCACCCACTATCAGCGCCTCCTCAACGAGTTGCAGCCCGACCGGGTGCACATCCTCATCGACGGCCGCATCGTGGCGTCCGGCGGCATGGAACTCGCCGAGAAGCTCGAGGCCGACGGCTACGAATCGTTCCGGAGCTAAGAGTGAGCTTCGACGCAGCCCTCGTTCGCAAGGACTTCCCGATCCTCGATCGGCATATCGATGGCGCACCAATCGTGTACCTCGACTCTGCCAACACGTCGCAGAAACCGCGTCAGGTCATCGACGCGATGAGCGCGTTCATGGAGACGTCGTATGCACCGATCAATCGCAGCGCGTACCGCCTCGCTGCCGAAGCCACCGATGCCTTCGAAGGCGCACGCACCAAGGTGGCCCGGTTTATCAACGCTCGTTCGGCCGACGAGATCGTCTTCACCAAGAACGCCACCGAGTCGCTCAACCTCGTCGCCTACAGCTGGGGTCGCGCCAACCTGAACAGCGGCGATGTCGTGGTGCTCACGCACATGGAACATCACGCCAACATCGTGCCGTGGCACATGCTCGTGACCGAGCGCAACATCGAACTGCGCTGGGTGCCACTCACCGCCGACGGCCAACTCGATCTCACCGATCTGGCCACCTTGCTCGACGGTGCAAAGGTGTTCAGCTTCACCGCGATGAGCAACGTATTGGGCACCATCACGCCGGTGCAGTTGTTGTGCGATGCTGCCCGCAAGGCCGGCGCAATCGCCATTGTCGACGGCTGCCAATATGTGCCGCACAACGTCACTGACGTGCAGGCCTGGGGTGCCGACTTCGTGGCGTTCAGCAGTCACAAGATGTGCGGGCCAAGCGGCATCGGCGTCTTGTGGGGTCGCGAGGCGTTGCTCGACGCGATGCCTCCATTCATTGGCGGCGGCAACATGATCGCCGACGTACGCCTCGACGGATTCACCACGGCACCGCTGCCCGCGAAGTTCGAGGCCGGCACTCCCCCAATCACCGAGGCAATCGGCATGGGCGCGGCACTCGATTACCTCTCGTGTCTCGGCATGGCCAACGTTCGTCGCCACGAAATGGAAGTGGGTTCGTACGCAATTCGCACGCTCACCGAGCGTTACGGCGACGGCATCACCATCCACGGCCCATCGAACATTGAGGTGCGGGGTGCCACACTCAGCTTCGCCTTTGGTGACATTCACCCGCACGACGTCAGCCAGGTGCTCGACCAACGCAACGTGTGTGTGCGTGCAGGGCATCACTGCGCCAAACCGCTGATGCGTCTGCTTGGCGTGTCGGCAACCGCACGCGCCAGCTTCTACATTTACAACGACGAGTCCGACGCCGACGCTCTTGCTGATGCACTCGAGGGTGCCAGCGATATCTTCGGACTCTGACTTGGAACTCTGACGGAAACAGCGAAGGAATCACGATGCCCGGCTTGGAAGACCTCTACCGAGAAATCATCCTTGATCACTATCGGTCGCCGCGAAACCGTGGCGAGCTTGAACCACCAGCCGTGCGCGCCGAAGGCCACAACCCGCTGTGCGGTGACGAGATTCAGGTGTACCTCGATGTTGTCGATGGCGTGGTCAACGACATCAAGATCGGCGGCTCGGGCTGCAGCATCAGCCTGTCGTCGGCAAGCATGATGAGCCAGGCCGTGAAGGGCAAGAGCCTCGCCGACGTGAACGCCTTGATCACGCGTTTTCGCGGGCTCATGGGATTGCACGACTCCGACATCACCATCGAAGACGAAGCCGCGTCACTCGTGCCCGAGGTGAAGCTCGGCGACCTCGAGGCACTCGCCGGCGTGGTGAAGTTCCCGGTGCGCATCAAGTGCGCGACGCTCGCATGGAGCACGTTGCTGCAGGCGATCTCCGAACTGCCCGCTGCCTGAATCTGCCTCGCTGCCTCGCTGCCTCGGTGCCTCGGTGCCTCGCTGCCTGAACCCCGCTGGCCCGGCTCAGGGCTCATAACCCTGCATCATCTTGCGCCCGATAGCTCGACCCGCGGGTGCTTCACGAACGGGTTGGTTCATGATCTCATCCCAATGCGCGGCGACGGCTTCAGGAGTCATCGGCCGCTCCTGCACACCTTCTGCAGCGGCGAGTACCACTCGCGCAATCAGTCCACCACCCACGTTGAACAATTCACCGGTGGTCGTACACGACCCGTGCGCGAGATAAGCGACAAGGCCGCTGATCTGTTCGGGCGAGAGCCATTCGGCCAGCGCAGGGGTCCACTTCATCGGGCCGAAATCGCTGCCGCGCACACTTGCCTGCGGCGCCACAACGTTGACGTTGATGCCAAGCGCTCGACCCTCGACTGCCAGCGCGCGTGAGAGACCAACCACGCCGAGCTTCACACCGCCATACATCGTCATGTTCGGGAACCCGATGAGGCCGGCACCGCTCGACACATTCACGATGCGCCCGTAGTTCTGCGCGGCAAGATGCGGCCACGCAGCGCGGGTGACGTTCATCGTGCCCAACATGTGCGTGTCGGTCATCGCACGGCAGAACTCATCGGACAATTCGGGCACCGGCGCCTGCCGCACGACACCAGCATTGTTGATCACGATGTCGATACGTCCATATGCGTCGAGTGCTGTCTGCACCATGCACGCGGCCGAGTCGGTGATGGAGTGTGCGTCGACCACGGCGTCGCCACCAGCGGCAATGATGTCGGCAACGACATCATTGGCTGGATTGGTGGCTGGTGCCTCGGCCACACCATCGGTGTCGCTGATGCCAACGCCGATGTCGTTGACGACCACCTTGGCACCGCGAGAGGCAAGCAGCAGCGCGTAGGCCCGGCCAAGATTGCGTCCGGCGCCCGTAATCACGGCAACCTGACCATCGAAACGAAGTTCATTCATCGACACAGCGTGCCACGTCACCTCGGTATCTGACGAGACGTCAGATATGTGCTCAACTAGTCCGATGGCGGCAACGACGTTCAACTTGGCTGATCTCTTCGAACAAGCGGTCGACGCGTGGCCGGACCGCGATTACATCGTCGCTGGCACCGTACGACTGACCTATTCCGAGCTCGACGCGCGTGCGAATCGGTTGGCGCATCACCTCGCCGCGCACGGCGTCGGGCCCGGCGATCACGTCGGCATCTACGCGCTCAACTGCGCGGAGTGGGTCGAGACCCTGTGGGCGGTGTTCAAGCTGCGCGCCGTGTGGGTGAACATCAACTATCGCTACGTCGAGGACGAACTCGCGTACATCTTCGACAACGCCGATCTCAA
>JANLPV010000153.1:0-30952 GCA_031367435.1 Actinomycetes bacterium
ACCGCACTATAAGAACATCGTCAACCCGATCTATGTGGGTATCGGGCTCGGGTACGTCATCCGTACCGATGCCGCAGGAGCCACGCGCACGTACGGCTCAACAACGTTTTCGTTGTGCTAGATCTTCACCCGCGGCGCAACCATCGGTCGCCGCGAGGGAGACTCTGTGCATGCACCGGCTGAAACTCGCGATAATGGTGGGCACCGCGCTGCTGGGTACGACGTCGTGTGCAGCAGACGGTGCGCGCGGATCACGATTGGTCGATACGGCGGCCAGCACGCAGCCGACCGTTGTCGCGACCGACGCGATCAGCACAACGGTGCAGGTGACGTCGACCGCGACTCGCGGCGAGCGAACGCAGGTCACGCCATTCCCGCAGGTTCCCCCATTGGATAATCCTGCACTTGCCGGCTGCGATCCGGTCGTGTTGCGCGCCCTTGTGCAGGGCAATGCAACTGCTCGGCAATGGATCGTCGTGCTCGCACCAACGATCACATCTACGAGCGCCACTCTGCAGATCGCCACACTCGGGCCAAACGACATCTGGGGCTGCTCGCTCGCCGCGACATCGGCGCGTGTTGGTCGCAGCGGAATTCGCTCCCTCGCCGAGCGGCGCAGTGGAGACGACACCACGCCCTCGGGCATCTTCCCGCTGGGCTCGGTGTTGACCCCGCAAGGCCCGGTGTCGTTCTTCGGCAACAGCGCCGACCCCGGAGCGCTCGGCCCGTATCGACGGGTGCAGACCAACGACTGCTACGGCGCGAACCCCAACACCCCCGGCTACGGACACTGGCGCAGCGACGCCGATGGATGCACTGGCGCCGACGAGTTGCTGCACACCATCGGAGCGGCTTACGAACATGCGATTCTGATCGGCGCGAACACCGAGCCCAACGTGAGCGGCGACGCTCCCGGAGAAACCGCGTATGCGTCGGCGATTTTCGTGCACCGCTTCACCCACACCGCTTCCGGCGCGCCCAAGCCGACATCGGGTTGCGTTTCGGTGAGCCACAGCGCGTTAGTGACCGCGGTACGAACCATCGATCCACTGCTCGACCCGCACTTCGCGATTGGCACGCAACAATCGCTCCTCGGCGGCTAAGCGGGTCGGTGATTGGAGCGGGCGAGTCACGCCTTCTTCGGTGGTCGCGGAAAGAACGGACTCGTGCTCTTCACGTATTGGTCGTAACCGGCGCGCCGCTTCACCAGTGACTTCTCGAGCAAGGTCACACCCGACACGCGACGTACCAATACCGTCATCAGCAACGAGCCGATGAGCCCCCATGCGCCCGAGCCAGTCTCAGCGGCGACAATGCCGATACCCCACCACACGCACGCGTCGCCGAAGTAGTTCGGGTGACGGGTGTAGCGCCAGAGTCCCGTGTTCATCACGGTGCCCGAGTTGGCAGGGTCGGCCTTGAACCGCGTCAGTTGAGCATCACCAACTGTTTCGAAGAAGAGGCCAATCAGCCACAACGCAACACCGATGTATGCGATAGCTCCAACGTTCGGGGTGGCATCGGCTTGGCCGAGTTGCACGGGCAACGAGACAACGAACATCAGCGCACCCTGCAGCGCGAACACCGTGACAAGGCTGATCAGCCCGAACCGCGGGCCATAGTGCTTACGCATCGCGCGATAGCGAAAGTCCTCGCCGTTGCCGTGATTGCGCCAGAACAAATAGCCGCCAAGGCGCAAACCCCAAATTGAGACCATCGCGACGAGAAGCCATTGCCGGCCATTGTTGGCATGAGTGCTCGCACGTACCACCCAGGCGACCATCACAAAGCCCAAACCCCACACGATGTCAACGATCGACGCGTTCTTCATCAACAGGCTCAGCACCCACGTCGAAAGCATCAGCGCCAAAATCGCTGCGGCCGAAACCAACATTGCGTGAGCCATCAGTTCTTCCCCTCGTTGCGCGCATGTAGTGCGAGCCCAACTTCGTGATCCATACGCAACCATTGTTCATCGAGCCACGCCGCAAAGGATTCGCCCTTGGGAACCTCGGCGTTCGGGACGCGTCGGGCCACGAAGCGAATCGGCGCAAAACGACGGCCCAAAGCCCTCAGAACCCCGCCGAACGTATCGAGTCCTTCGAAACCAACATGCCAGGCCAACACGACGTCGGCGTACGGAGCGCCGAGCATCATTGCGTTCGCCCCGCTGGGTCGCGGCGGCAGGAGGTGTTGCAACGAGCGCAGCCGATGGGCGCGGGCGGCATCACGCAGTTCAATCTTGGCAATCGCCGCCTCGCGCTTGCGCGGATTGGCGCGGGTGCCTTCAGGAAAAATGATGCCGACGTCTAGTGCACCGAGACCGGCCGCGAGCCGTTCAATGGCGGCGAGCTCGGGCGCGGAGTCGTTGGCGCCACGGTCGAGGAAGTAGTTCGGGATCCGTTGACCGACGACGTCGAGACACGGGTCAGCCAGTAGCTCGCGCTTGAGCACATAGTGCGGTCGAAGTCGGGCCAAGGTGGTGACGACGTAAGCCGACACCAACGAGTCGGCCAAACTGGCGTGCCTCACGAACAGCACCGTTGGGCCCGGACTGAACACGCCACTATCGGCGGTCTCGATGCGAATGCCACACGTTGCACCGAGCGAGGCAAGCAGATTCGACGCCCACCACCGCTGCAACCGATAGTGAGCATCCACACGGCGACCTCGCCCGATGATCCACAAACCAAACGCAGCGAGCACGCCGATCACCTCGAGCCACGCCCAACTCAACGCAAACGCCAGCAGACGGGCGAACGGGAAGCGAAAGCGCATTCGTAGTGCGTCGATCACGAGGGTCAGCGGCAACCAGATCGGAATCAATACTGTCAGCAACACCGCGGCGATACACAGCGTAGGAATGGTCACTAGACGTCGCTGCAAGGTGTTCGTCGACAGACTCACACCTCAAGTTGTAGCGCACTTTGCGATGTGCTTGCGTCGGCGGAACCGCACAAATGCGCGCTGGCTGTGCGCGTCTACGAGAGATCGAGCCCGAACGCGGCTTTGAAGCCCGCGTAATAGTCGGCGTCATCCTCGTGGCGTCCCATCTCGATCCAGTCGTTGTCGCTCATTCGCGCGCGCCCTTCGATCAGTTCAGGTCCGCCCCAACTGCACGGATAGCGCAACTGTGGTGCGTCAGTGGTGATCGCGTGATGGATGAGCTCACCCACCTCGAACGGATCTGTTGCGTTGGCCATACCCGTTGCGTAGAACTGAAAGAGTCGTCGGTAGTGCGGGTCATACGCACCTGATTGGTTTGGAGCATCGATGTTCTTTGCGAAGATTGCCGACTTGGTGACGCCGGGCTGAATGATCGCGACACGGATACCAAACGGTGCCAGCTCTTGGGCCAGACCCTCGGACAAACCTTCGAGTGCCCACTTCGACGTCACGTACGGCGATTGGCCCAGTGCAGCTACTCGGCCAGCAATAGACGTGATGTTGACGATGCAACCACTGCCTCGATCGCGCATCTGCGGCAAGACCGCTTGGATGCAACGTACGGCACCACAGAGATTGGTGTTCATCACATCGAGATACATCGACGGTGGGCATTCTTCTGCAACGGCGTTGCCGCCAACACCGGCGTTGTTGACGAGAACATCGACGCGACCGGCGTCGGCGAGCACATGCGCCAGTCCATCGCGCACCGAGTCGTCGGACCCAATATCGAGTTCGACGAGCTGCACCTGGGCACCGTGATCCTCGGCCATGGCGAACAGCTTGGTGGCCTTCGTCAGACTGCGCACGGTGCCGTACACCGTGTAGCCATGCGTGGCGAGATGAATGGCTGTGGCTCGCCCGATACCAGAGTTCGCGCCCGTGACAACGGCAACAGGTGTGGTCATGCCCGTCACACTACGCGCGACAGTACGCGCCACAACGACGAACCGGGGTCCGATGTGCTGGGGGAGGCGCACGACGGACCCCGGATCGTTGGGGGGACTATTGGGGGATTATGTGTTCGGCAATCGATCAGAGATCGAGCCGATCATTCAGCCGTTCGTGGTGGTGCCACTGGCGGTGGTGGGCGTTGCCGCTGAATCGGCTGGAGCATCAGCCGGGGCCACGGGCTTCACGCCATTGACCATGTCGGTGATTCGCGTCTTGGCCTCAGCAACGAGTGCGTCGATGACCTTCTGTACGTCGACACCCTTGGCGGTAGCAACGTCAGCAATGGTCTTGCCAGCCTGCAACTCGGTGCGCAGTTCATCGTTGGTCATGCCAAGCGCAGTCGCTGCTGCATCAAGGCCTGGCCCACCGTGACGACCACCCATGCCGGGCCCGCCATGAGGACCACCCATGCCGGGTCCAACGTGAGGACCGCCCATGCCCGGCCCGCCATGAGGACCATCGCCGTCTCCGTCACCGACGCCCGCACCACCAGCTGGGCGATTTGCCTGGACGGCGGCGGTGATCGCGTCTGCCTGGGCCTGTGTGATCGTGCCGCTGCTCACCAGCGTGGCCAGCGAGTCTTTGAGGAACTGGCCGGGCTGATGATCGCCGATGCCACCGTCGCCAGGATCGCCAGGAACGGCCGGGTCCGCCGGGTCGGTGGCGACGGTCGCGACAGCGGCGCTGTTGCCGCCACTCGCTCCGGCGCTACTTGGCAAGTTCAACACCACACCCGTGCCGGCACCGATGAGCAACGCTCCTGTCATTCCTGCAATTGCCAGTCTCTTCTGCTTCATTTCAGTTCTCCTTGTTGATCGTGTCGTCACCAGGAAGGGGTTTCCGATGTCGTTGTTCCGATGGTCATATCTTGCGCGTGGAACGTATGAGGCTCGTCGCGCTGAGGTGAGAGTCAGGTGAGAGGGTCCTGCTCGATATCGGCAAGTGTGAAACCCACGATCGCCCCGCCCTCGGGATGGTTCTGCGCGAACGTGGCGCCGCCGTGAGCGAGGGCGACTTCGGTGACAATCGAGAGGCCGAGACCGGACCCCGGCTGCGAACGCGCATTGACCGCGCGATAGAAGCGGTCGAAGACCTGATCGAGATCCTCGGGGGCAATGCCAGGACCGTGATCGCGCACGGCAACGCGACCCTGCTCGACCGTGATCGATATGGGCAGGTCGGTGGGATCGAACTTTGCTGCGTTGTCAAGCAGGTTGGTGATGGCCCGTTCGACCGCAGATCGTTGCGCCATCACGCTCGAAGCGTCAGCCATCACTGCAATATCGCGACCCGTGCGACGGCTGACACGACCAACGGCCGATTCGACGACATCGACAAGCGAGACGTGCGTGGGCGGTTCGTCCGCATTGCGACCAGACCCGACGGCAACCACTTCCTCAACAAGTGAGGACAACTCGGCCACCTCGATGTCGAGGTCGTCGAGCAGCTTCGCCTTCATGTCAGCCGGCAGATCAGTATGACGTCGCAGAACATCGACGTTCGTGCGCAGGCTGGTGAGCGGCGTCCGTAACTCGTGCCCTGCGTCTTGCACAAGACGACGCTGGTCCTCACGCGATCGGTTGAGTGCACCAAGCATCGTGGAAAACGCGGCGCCGAGCCGACCAACTTCATCGCGCCCGCCCGTTTTGATATCCACGTCAAGCCGCCCAGTAGACGACACCTCGCTGGCCGCCTCGGTGAGCGTGCTCAACGACCGCGTCAGACCACGCGCCGCGAGCCAGCCGGCCAACGCCGCCAATGCAACAGCGATTCCGCCGACGAGCAAGATGCGCGCGCGGAGATCGTGCAACACCCGATTCATCTCCGAGAGATCGCGTCCGAACTGACGCGCCCCTCCAAGAACCGGTTGAGTACGGACGCGAAACTCACGATCGTCGGAACCAACGGAGGTTCGCAGAACTTCACCCTTGCCTGTCACAGCTACGGCGAGTTCGGCATCGTTGACTGGCAACGTGACACCGTCGGTGCTCAGACTCGTGACCGAACCACTTGCGTCGAAGTACTGCACGACTTCGAGATTGAACCCAGGCCGACGGCCGCCCGGCGTGAAGATCGGCGGATCAAGCGGTCGACCGCCAGGGATGTTGTCGCCGTCGCCGTCATCGCGCGCCCGACTCGCGTTCAGCAGCGTGCGATCGATTTCGGCGAGCATGCGCGTGCTGGTCGCGTCGTAGCTCAGTAATCCCACACCAACGGCAGCCATTGCTGCGAGCGAGGCCAACACCAACGCCAGTTTTGCGCGCAGCGTCACCGCACACGCACCGTGTAGCCCACTCCGCGAACGGTGTGGATCAGGGGTTCACGACCTTCGGTATCAATTTTGCGTCGGAGATATCCGATATAGACCGCAAGGTTTTTCGAGTCGGCACCGAAGTCGTATCCCCAAATGCGTTCGTAGATCGTGGTCTGATCCAGAACGATGCCCGCATTGCGAACGAGCAACTCGAGCAGATCGAATTCGGTCTTGGACAACTCGATTTCGTTGTCGCCCACCCACACTCGGCGCGCCGGAGAATCAACACGTAGATCGCCAACAGCGCACGACGACGAGTCAGCGTCGGTGTCCGTTTGTGTGCGCCGCAGCAGGGCGCGCAGGCGCGCCAGCAGTTCCGCAAGCGCAAATGGTTTGGGCAAATAGTCGTCGGCGCCAGCGTCGAGACCTGCAACACGATCGGACGTTTCGGTGCGGGCGGTGAGTAGCAAGATCGGAACGCGGTTCTTCTCGCTTCGAAGAACGCGACAGGCAGTGAGACCATCGACGACGGGCATCATCACATCGAGCACGAGCACGTCGGCGGGGTCGGCTCGAATCGCCTCGAGCGCCTGTGCGCCATCGGACACGGCTGTGACGTCATAGCCCTCGAGTGTCAATGCGCGAGCAAGCGACTCGCGCACGGCCCGTTCGTCTTCGGCTATGACCACTCGAAATGCTGCAACCACGCCCACATTTGTACTGGATGAGCGTAAGAAACCGGTGAGATTAGCGCCCGAATCAGAGCTCGCGGATGTTCGCGCGGATGGACTCGACCCAGTCGTCGGCGTCACGCCAACGGGCATCGGCGTTCTCACGGACATCGTGGGCATGTTCTCCAGCGGCCGGATATGACCCGAGGAACTTCACTGCGCCCTGCTTGGAGTGCAGTGACCGCATGACATCGGCCAAGAGTTCGTCCGCGATGTGACCGTCGGCGTAGACGATGAAGCAGTAATCACCGAGGCCACCGCGCTTGGTGGGACGGCTGAGCAGATTGGACAAGTTGATGCGGCGCGCCGCGAACTCCTGCAGAATGCTGATCAGGCTCCCGGGTTGATCGGCCCGCTGATAGACCACCAACGCGGTGCGATCGTGGCCAGTCGGCGCAGGAACTCCGCTCTTGGCGACCAGCACGAATCGCGTCTGGTTCGAACCATGATCCGCAATGCCAGAAGCAAGCACTTCGAGGCCATAGAGCGTCGCCGCGTTACGCGGCGCGATCGCCGCGACGCCAGGGCTTGGATTCTCGGCAATGGTGCGCGCCGCCTCGGCAGTGCTGCTGGCGGCGCGAATCTCGGCATCGGGCAGATGTGCACGTAGATAGTGGTGACACTGTGCGGTCGCGACGGGAATCGACAGCACCTCTTTGATATCGGCCAGCGATGTGCCCGCGGCGGCGAGCAGACAATGCTCGATATCGAGCACCACCTCGCGCTGGATCAGCAACTCATGATCGAAGGCGAGGGCATCTTGGGTGAAGTTGACGGTTCCTTCGATCGAGTTCTCGATCGGCACGAAACCCAGATCGACCTCACCCGCCTCGACAGCATCAAGAACGTCGGGAACCGTACGAAACGGAATGAGTTCGCCGTCGGCAAGATCGGCCTGCGTGAGCAAGGCCTGCTCGGTGAACGTGCCAAAGGGGCCGAAAAACCCCACGCGTAACCTGTTGCTCATCGGGTCAGGTTACGCCACCACGATTGATCACCAGGCCCCAATTACGCCCGACCCGCCAAGATTTCGCGCCCACATCCGCCGCGGTCGTGGCAGCATGCATGCCGTGAACGAGGCCGACATACGTCAGTTGCTCGAGGGAGTGCGCAGCGGTGCGGTGCATCCCGACGAGGCTGTGGCCACGCTGCGCCGACTGCCCTTCGCCGATGTGGGCGATGCACTCGTCGATCACCATCGATCTCTCCGCCAAGGAATCCCCGAGACCGTCTACGGACCCGGCAAGACCAGCGATCAGATCACACGCATAGTTGGCGAACTGCTGCAGCACGGAACGGACCCGGTCCTTTTGACTCGCGCCTCGCCCGACCAGATCGACGCAGCCGTCGCTGCGCACGGACCAGCAGAGCAACTCGCGGGCGCTGCGCTCTGGCGCCGACCGCATCCGTGGCGAACAGCGAACGTGGCTGTGATCTCGGCCGGTACCGCCGACCACGCAGTCGTTGATGAATGCATGATCACGCTGTCGGCCTTCGGCTTCGCACCCCGGCAACTCACCGACGTCGGCGTGGCCGGCCTGCACCGTCTGCTCGCCCACCTCGACGACATCACGTCAGCGGATGCAATCGTGGTAGTTGCGGGCATGGAAGGCGCCTTGGCGAGCGTGATCGGCGGGCTCAGCGCGGCACCAATTGTTGCGGTGCCAACAAGCGTTGGTTACGGCTCAAGTCTGAGCGGCGTGACGGCGCTTCTCGCAATGCACGCATCGTGTGCCAGCGGCATCACCGTGGTTGGCATCGACAATGGTTTCGGCGCCGCATGCGCGATCGCGAGAATGGTGAAGTAATGACACAAACCGTCACGACTGCATGGTTCCATTGCTTCGCTGGCACGGCGGGCGACATGACGCTCGGCGCGCTTATCGATGCGGGGGCCGACCCCATCGAGGTTGCCGAGATTGTGTCGCGCCTCGGCCTCGCCGACTACGCGCTCACCTTCGAGCCGGTGCTTCGTTGTGGCGTCGCGGCCACACATGCCATCGTCGTCGTCAACGATCATGCACATGAGCATGAGCATCACGAACACGAACACCACAGCCATCACCCTGAGCATCGGCCCTACCGCGTCATCCGCGAGCTGCTGCTCGCCAGCGATCTGCCACCGCGTGTACGCGATCGTGCGTTGGCAACATTCGATGCGTTGGCCGGCGTCGAAGGTGCGATGCATCGCATGCCACCACTCGATGTCGAGTTCCATGAAGTGGGTTCGGTCGATGCCATCGTCGACATCGTTGGTTCATGCGCAGCGCTCGAGGTGTTGGGCATCGACCGCATCGTGTGCAGTCCCATCGCAGTCGGCCGAGGCACCGTGCACGCCGCGCACGGTGAGCTACCAAATCCAGCGCCTGCAGTCACCGGTTTGCTGGCCCGGCGCAACGCGCCTGCCTTCGGCATCGACACGCGCAAGGAAATCGCAACGCCCACCGGCGTTGCACTTATGACCGCGTTGGCCGACTCGTTCGCACCGCTCCCACCGATGCACCTCACATCGGTGGGTTACGGGGCAGGCACCGCCGACACACCGGGGCGACCCAACGTGGTGCAAGTGGTCATCGGTACGGGTAGTGCGTCTGCGCACACCGCCAATGACCGCAGCGGCCAACCGGTTCGCCTGCTGGAAGCAAACCTCGACGACGCGACGGGCGAGGTCATTGCCCACACCATCGCCGCACTCCTCACGGCCGGCGCACACGACGCATGGGCCACGCCGATTGTGATGAAGAAGGGTCGCCCCGCATTCACCGTGCATGCGCTGTGCGATCCCGCTCGCAGCGATGCCGTGGCCGCGGTTCTTGTCACCGAGACGGGCTCGCTCGGTGTACGCGGCACGTCGCTCGAACGTTGGCCGCAGCGCCGACTGGAGTCGTCAGTCATCGTCGAAGGACACGTCATTCGCGTCAAGTTGGCGCCCGGACGCGTGAAGGTGGAACACGACGATGCCGCCGTGGCAGCCCGCGCTCTCGGTTGGCCGTTGCGCGCCGTACTCTCCGCCGCCGAAGCCCTTGGATGGGCACTGGAAGGGATACCTCAATGACGACCATGGCACCAATTGTCTCCGTCGACGCGCTGGTCGATTATCCCGACGCGGTCGTCGCCGATGTGCGCTGGTATCTCGACGGTCGCAGCGGTCGCGAGGCGTACGAAGCTGGCCACCTACCCGGCGCGATCTTCGTCGATCTCGAGCAACATCTCGCTGCACACGACCAACCCGCAACGGCAGGCCGACATCCATTTCCGTCGCCTCACACGTTCGCCGCCGACATGAGTGCAATGGGTATCGGTGACGACACGGCAGTCATTGCCTACGACGACACCGGCGGCATGACAGCCGGTCGACTCGTGGTGATGCTGCGCATGATCGGGCGTAACGCTGCTGTGCTCGATGGCGGAATCGACGCGTGGCACGGCGACCTGATGACCGGTGCCGGCAGCACGCGCGAGCCACTCCCGTTCACGGTCTGCGAATGGCCCGTCGAACGATTCGCCACCGCCGACGAAACGGCCGCACTCGCCGCCTCCGACGATGGATTGGTTCTCGACGCACGCTCGTACGAGCGCTACACGGGTGAGGTCACCATGATCGATCGACGCCCGGGACATCTGCCCGGCGCAGCCAGTGCACCAAGCAACTCCACGCTTGATGCGTCGACCAAGCGATTCCTGCTCGCACCGGAACTGCGCGAGCACTTCAATCAGCTCGGCGTAAGCGACAGCCCGAGCGTGGTGACGTATTGCGGCAGCGGAGTCTCGGCGTGCGTAAATATCTTGGCGATGGAGCAAGCCGGGCTCCCGCCAGCGCGGTTGTACGTCGCCAGTTTCAGCGGCTGGTCGAGTGACGCGACGCGCGATGTGGAAATGGGTCCAGGCCGCTAGCGTCGCTCAGGCATGCCACGAGCCACTGAACCCGACGCCCTCGGCGACCTGCGCCGAGCTCGACGCAAAAACCGGTTGGCCGAACTCGACTGGTTCGAGGCCGCGTATCGCGTGTATCTCGTAGCCTTCGCCTTCGGCGGAACTGCCCTGTGGCTCTCGGGATTTGTCAAAGACAAAAAAGTTGATGCAGCCACCATTCACGACATCTTCCGTAACGGACCTGCCGTGATGGGTGTGTTCGCAGTGCTCGCCTTTGCCGCCGGAATCCGTAGTGGTAGCCGCGGTGGTCCGCTCGCGATTGAGGACGCCGATGTGCGCCACGTGTTGCTCTCACCGGTCGACCGGCGCACGGCCCTGCTTCGTCCTGCGTCGCAGCGCGCCCGTTCAGCAGCCTTCTCCGGGCTCATCGTCGGCGGACTCGCCGGTGAGCTTGCCGGCCGCCGCCTTCCCGGATCGGTTGCATCGTGGACCTTCGCCGGCGCCGGCTTCGGCGCGACTATCACCGTGTTGTTCATCGGTGCCGCTCTCACCGCACATGCCCTGCACATTCCGCGCTGGTTTGCATCAGTGATTGGTGCTGCGGTGATCGGGTGGCAGATCGCTGCAGTGGTGAACCACGTTCCCGGTCCGGCAAACCTGCACGGCGACCTCGCGATGTGGGGAATGCGTCAGCGCGGCATCGACCTCATCGCCGTCGCAATCACCTTGGCGATTGTTGCAACAGGTCTGCTGATGCTGAGGCGCACATCGCTCGATGCACTGGCTCGCCGCAGCGGACTTGTGGCACAACTCCATTTCGCCGTCACGATGCAAGATCTGCGCACGGTGATGCTGTTGCGCCGTCAACTCAGCCAGGAGAACACTCGCAACCAGCCATGGGTGCGCCTCAAGCGCAGTGGTGGTTCGGCGGCAATATGGCGGCGCGGTTGGCACAGCCTCATGCGCTTCCCGGTGTCACGACTGTTGCGTATGTCCGTGATGGCAATTGCCGCGGCGGCGTGTCAGGTGGCTGCGTACGACGGCACCACGGCGATGTTCCTCGTCAGTGGTGGGCTGCTGTTCCTGCTCGGCATGGAGGCGCTCGAACCGCTGTCGCAGGAGATCGATCAACCCGACCGCATGGCCTCGTTGCCGCACGAACGTGGCGAGCTACTGCTGCGCCACACCTTTGCACCACTGCTTGCGCTCGTGCCGTTTGCAGCGATCGCGGTCGCCACAGTGGCGCTGCTCAAGGGTTCGGGCGCAGCTGCGGTCGCCGGAGTACTCGTCTTGCCCACGATGTGGGCGGGTGCGGCAGGCGCCGCGGTCAGCATTGTCAAAGATGCGCCCGATGCAACAAACGCCGCCGTCGAACAGACGATGATGCCCCCGGAGATGAGTGGCATGACAACGATCGTGCGCATGCTGTTGCCGCTCGTCGTGTCGGTTATCGGTAGCGTCAGCGTGCTGGCCGTGCGTAGCGCACATCGCAACGGCACGTCTGAAATCGCAACGGCCATCCGAATGGGCGTGGCGCAATTGATGTTGTGCGCACTCATTGGATGGTGGGTGCGCCGCCGCGACGCTTGGAAGATCAAAATCAATGCCTTCATGGCTGAAGGCAAGCAAGCCAGCGCGCAACAACGCGCCGCCCGTTCAGAGCCGTCGAGGAGATAGCAGTGAGCACCAATTCAGCGAGCAGGCACCCGAAGCCGCCGAGTCGCCACCCCAAGCCACCTTCGCAATCTCAAGGTTCGGGCAAGAACACAGCCCAGGCAACGGGCGGCAACTCCACGGCAGCCGCCACGGCAGCCGTAACCCCAAAGCTTCGCGTCACTGATGGTGCGTTGGCGACGAACGAGCTCACCAAGGACTACGGCGATCGTCCCGCGCTTGCGCCGCTCACATTGCAGATCCCGATTGGCCAACGCGTTGCGGTGGTTGGTCACAACGGCAGCGGTAAGACAACCCTCATCCGGATGGCTGCGGGCCTACTCGACCCCAGTGGCGGCACGGTGCACATCATGAGCCACGCATCGGGCTCACCAGCAGCACGCAGCGCAATGGCATACCTCTCTGACACCCCGTCCTTCTACGACGACCTCTCGCTCTGGGAGCACCTCGAATACGTTGCCCGCCTGCACGGTGTCGACGAATGGGACCAGCTCGCAGCCGATCTCCTCGGCCATCTGGGCCTGTACGAACGCGCCGACGATCTGCCCAATACGTTTAGCCGCGGTCTTCGCCAGAAGGCTGCCATTGCGTTAGCGTTCGTGCGCCCGTTCGAACTGCTGCTCGTCGACGAACCATTCGTTGGTCTCGACGCGGCTGGCAAGACGGCGCTGTTGGAACTGCTCGACCAAGCCGCACTCGACGGCGCAACGCTTGTGGTTGCCACGCACGAGCTCACCTATGTCGAACGGGTGAGTCGCCTCATTGCGTTACGCGACGGCGAGGTGGTGCACGACGGTTCGCCTACCGACACCAACGTGGCCGACTTGGTCGCTCCGGCGTAAATCCTGATCTGACTCACCGCCGGCGAACTCATCGATGACAGTGAGATGAATTCTTTTCGGTCGCTGTGAATTCGCGCGCTCAGCGCGCAGTAATGTTCTGACCATGCACGAGTACGCAACCGTCAGCTCATCGTCCTACGACCCGGCGAGCCTCGCCGCCAAACTCACTGAGAAATCGGCCGACGGTTGGAGTGTGGTCGCGATCGTTCCCACCGGCGGTGACGTCACCGCGTTCCTTAGCCGCGAGTCCACTGGTACATCGATGTCTGCCACAGCCGCGGTTGAGCCAGCATCGGCAGCCGTAGCGGAACCAATGATCGACGTCGTCGCCGAACCCGCGCCCCAGCCGATCGTGGAGGTTTCGCCGATCATTGTGGCCAGCGTTCCCACGCCCGAGCCTGTTGTCGAACCTGCCGGATGGGCCGTCGCGCCAGAGCCCGCCGCACCGACGCTGCCACAAGTGCAGCCCGCACCCGTGCCCGCGCCTGTCGTGGCCCCTGCGGCGGTCGCGCCTGCGGTGCCTGCTGGTTGGTATGCCGATCCGGCTGGCCGCTTCGAACTGCGCTACTGGGATGGCGCAACATGGACCGAGCACGTGTCACGCGCCGGTCAGCAATTCACCGATCCGCCAGTGGCCTGAGCGGTCGCGCGATGCGCGCAACATCCATCGGGCACGCCGGAATTCTGATCGAAACTGACTACGGCTCAATCACGTGTGACCCGTGGTTCGAACCGGCGTTCTTCGCGAGTTGGTTCGTCTTCCCGCGTAATGATGAGCTGTCCGTCGGGTTGATGCATCGCATCGAACACGCTGACTATCTCTACATCTCCCACCTTCACGGTGATCACCTCGACGACGCATGGCTTGCCGGCCACATGAGTCGTGACACGACCGTGCTCATCCCGGGCTACCCAACTCGCGAGCTCGAACGGCATATGCGTTCGCTCGGGTTCGACAACATCATCCGTACCGTCGACGGCGAAGCGATCGACCTCGGTGGAATGACGGTCACCATTCACGTTGAAACCGCGATCACCGACGGTCCGGGCGGAGACTCGACGTTGATGGTGAGCGACGGCCGCACGCGTTTGTTCAACCAGAACGACTGCCGCACCACAGACCTCGACGCACTGCGCGCCCACGGTCACGTCGATCTGCATTGGCTGCAATACAGCGGTGCGATCTGGTACCCAATGGTGTACGACGAGACACCCGAACGCATGCGCGAACTCATCGACGCAAAGGTCGACAGCCAATTCACGCGGGCATTGAAGTACGTGCAAAATGTCGATGCCGGAGCCGTGGTGCCAAGTGCCGGACCGCCGTGCTTTCTCGATCCCGAACTGTTCCAGTTCAACATGATCACGGGAGATGAGCTCAGCATCTTCCCAGATCAGCGGTCGTTTCTCAGCAGGCTTCACGACGCTGGACGCGTCGGTCTACTGGCGATACCCGGATCCGAAGTCGACATCACACCGCAGGGCTGCACCGTGCACCATCCGCTCCCCGAAGCCGACGTGCAGGCGATCTTCACGAACAAGCTCGACTACCTCACGCGCTATCAAGCCGATTGGATGTCGTGGCTGCAGCGCTACAAGGCAACGTGGCATCCGCCAACGACCAACCTGTTGCAGACACTCAAGGCGTGGTGGGAACCACTGCTCGCAATGGCACCGACTCTCGGCAATGCAGTCGGCGCTAACTGTCTGATGCGCTTCGGCGATCTCTCGATCGTGATCGACTTTCCCGCCGGCGAGGTGCGCGAGTTTTCAAACGACCCGTTCAGCTTCAGCTTCGACATTCAGCGCGAGTTGGTCGAGACGGTAGTAGCCGACCGCGCCGTCGATTGGAGCAATGCGCTGTTCTTGTCGTGCCGCTTTCGGGCGTGGCGTGAAGGCGCGTTCAACGAGTATCTCTACAACTTTTTCAAGAGCCTTTCGGTCGAACGCATGCGTCGCGCTGAAGCTGAAGCGCGACGCAAGCTTGACCCGCCCGACGGTTCCGAAGAGATCGAACTCGGCGGCTACATCATGGAACGTGCGTGCCCGCACCGACAGGCCGACCTCAGCGTGTTCGGCGAGATCGAAGGCACCACGCTGGTCTGCACGCTGCATGGATGGCGCTTTGATCTCGAAACAGGTGAATGCCTCACCGCATCTGACAGACGCCTATGCGTGCGCCGGGTCGAGTAGCGACAGTTTGTAGCTGAACCGGAACGTACCGGGTTGTATTCGATACCGATCAAGAACATCAGGTCCACAACTTGCGGTGCCGAGGCCGCGGTGAGCCGTATCAAGACACACGACAAGGTTCGGATCACGAACGAGGTCGCTCGCGTGCCGAGCCTCGAACAACTGAGCCGGCGTGTGGCGGGTTGCCGAGCAGTGCAATGGCGCGTCGTCCAACGCTTCGATGCGCACGACTCGCCCGCGTCGATCGATGCATTCAAACCACCTGCAATCGGTTCGCAGGCCAAACTCTTGCGGCACAAGATACGGCGACGAATCGATGGTCTGACTCCAGACTTCGCGCATCGCGCTCGAGTGACGGTCGGGGTAGTTCTCGTGAGGCCCGCGCCCGAACCACCGCACTTTCTGGAAGCTCGCCGGCAACCGAAACATCACACCGACCCGCGGCAGATCGGCCAGATGCGCCGGTACCTGCACCGTGTGCCGATACGTCACCGAGAGATCATCGTCGACGAAACGATCGACACTGTGCTGCACCAACTCATCAGCTGCGCGGCGGTCGAGCCCCGCCGCCATCCACGCTCCGAGCGCGGGCCCCAGCCCGCGAACCACGTTCGCTGGATCGAACGTGAGCTTGAAGCCATCGTTGTCGGTTGCGGCGCGCCACACGTTCAGAGTGACGGGCTGGGTCATCACCTTCTCGACCGGCGTGCGCCCTGCTACACGCGCCGTAACCGAACGCGGCGAGCGGTGCCGTTTCGCCGACCGCAACTCCACTTGATCCCAACTCACCAGGTGACCGGAGGGCAAGGTGGATGTTGCTCGGCGCAGTATCCAACGCACCGACAGCGCGATATCGAGATTGCCCTCGGGCACGTCGCTTGGCAGCGGCACCGTCAGCGAAGTATGTGGCGCGCACATGGGTAGATCGAGTTGGCCGGTGCTCACCACGTCGCCGTCGACGCACAGACTCCACATCGCATGCATGGCGTTCAGGTCGCTGAACGATTGTCGATTCGACACGCAGATGGAATTCGCGCGCTTGCCGCGCGTGACTGCGACTGGTCGATAGACCCACGCCACCTCGCGCATTGCCGGATGCGGCACGAGATCGGCCGACATCAGACCGTCCGCGACGAAGTTCGAGTCGTTGGGCGTATCACCGAACAAACCGCCGTACGCAAGACGGCGACGACCGTTTGGAAGCTGTTGCGTAAGCCCGTGATCTTTCCACTCCCACAAGAATCCACCCTGCAGCCCGGGCGTGGAGGTGATCGCATCCCAATAGTCGGCGAGCGAACCGTTTGAGTTGCCCATGGCGTGGCTGTATTCGCACAAGATCAGGGGACGATCGCCCAAGTTGTCGCGGCCGTACATCTCGATCGCATCGATGGGCGGATACATAGGACACACGACATCGGTTGCGAGCCGCCCGCCGTCGCCCCAGCCTGCGTGAAACGAGGCACCCTCGTAGTGCAACAGACGTGATGGATCGTCGTTACGAATCCACCCCGCGAGCGCGTCGTGGTTTGCGCCGTAGCCGCTCTCGTTGCCCAACGACCACATGATGATCGAAGGATGATTGATGTCGCGCTCCACCATCCGCGAGCCACGCGCCAGCCATGTCGAGCGATACCGGTCGTCGTGACACAACGAGGTGTTGTACGCGTGGCTCTCGACGTTGGCTTCGTCAACGACGTACAGTCCAAGCTCGTCGCAGAGATCGAGCAGTCGCGGATCGTTCGGGTAATGCGACGTACGCACCGCGTTGATGTTGTGCTGCTTCATCGCGATGAGGTCGGCGCGCATGTCATCGAGTGTCACCGCCTTGCCGCGTGCCGGGTGATGGTCGTGGCGATTGACACCGAAGATCCACACCGGCTGTCCGTTCACTAGCAGCTGGCGATCACGGACCTCAACGTGTCGAAAGCCGATGACTTGCGCACGTACCTCCACCACCGATTGATCGGGGGCAAGCAGCTCGGCCGTTATCCGGTAGCGGTTCGGGTGCTCGGCCGACCATATGGCCACGTTGTCAACTTCAAACGTCGCGACGGCTTGATGGCCCACGAACACGTACGCCCGCGCGAACGCGTGAGCAACCTTGCTCACGACGGGTTTGCGCACCCGATTGCCGGCGAGCGTCTCGAGCGTGGTGCGCACCGCCCATCCTCGTTCGGGCGCATGCGTGAACGAGATGGTGCTCGTGACCTTCAGCGAACCAACGCCGTTGGAGACGTGTACATCGGCATCACAGCGCAGGTTGGCGAGGTGTGTTGCGGCGCGTGACTCGACGAAGACCTCGCGGTGCAAGCCGGCCATCCACCACTGGTCCTGGTCCTCGACATAACTCTGCGCGCTGTAACGCATCACCACGATCGCGATGGTGTTACGTCCGCTCACAACATGGTCGGTGATGTCGTACTCGCTCGCCAAACGACTGTCGGTGCCGTAGCCGGCGAAGGCACCGTTCACGTACACCGCGTGCACACTCTCCGCGCCGCCGAGGTGCAGTACCACACGCCGTTCGCGCACCCACGCGGCCGGTACCTGGATGGTACGGCGGTACACACCGGTGACGTTGCGGTCGGGAAGTCGTGGCGGTGGCCCGGCGAATGGCATCTGCACGTTCGTGTAGTGAGGCAGGTCTCCGGTGTCTTGCATCGTCCAGTTGCCAGGCACCGCGACCGACTGCCAGCCACCGTCGCGACACGCGGCATTGGTTGCTGCGGCCGGCACAGCATCGGGCGAGTCGAACAACCGCAGCTTCCACGCACCGTTGAGGCTTCGCCACCACTTCGACGCCGAGCGGTCAGCGGTTCGTGCCGCGTTAACGTCGGCGTAGACAACGCCGGGAACGCGCATCGGCAAACGTAAGAGCGCGATGGTGTTCGGATCTGCCCAGGGCCTGAGCTGGCCAACAACGTTCAGCACGCCTGCGAGTCTGCCACTTCACCCTTCACGAGCAAAGGTTCAGCCGTGCACCCAGACGACCATCTTCATCGGCATGAGGTTGTTGTCCCAGATGAAATCCATCGCCGGCACGCTCACGCGCACACAGCCGTGTGATGCCGGGTAGTTGGGGATGCTGTTCGAGCCATGCACGGCGATTCCGCCCTTGAAGTACTTGGGGCGATAGATCTGGCCGAGGTCGCCCTCCCACCAGCCCTCAGGGCGCTCGCGGTCAACCTTCCACGTGCCATCGGGCGTGAGCGCAACCCCTGTGATGTTCGGCGCGCCGGGCGAGTTCTTATCGGGCTCGTTGAACGGCAGGCCATTGCCGGTTGACGTGTTGAACACCCATTGCGTGATGCCGTCAACGATGACGAACAGAAGCTGCCGTGCTTTATCGACCTCGATGAGCGTGCCAGCGTCGGCAGTGCCGTGCCCCTTGATCTCTAGCGCTGTCAAGTAGGTGGCCGTATCCGCAGTGACGAGGCCGGTGGCCTCGAGGCCGACGTATTTCTGAAACGCCATCACGGCCTGTTTGGTGGTGACGCCGTACTTGCCGTCGGGACGCGCATTCCAGAATCCCAACTGAGCGAGACGCAGTTGCACCACCGCCGTGTCGGGGCCGTCGGCTTTGCCCACAATCGGTATAGGTGTGGCAAAAACACCAACCTCGATGAAGTTCGCGGGCAGCGTCGTGGTGGTCGGCGGAGGTTCGGTGATCGGCGGCACTTCGGTGACGACCGAACCGTCACTTGTGTCGGTTGCATTCGTTGGAGCGGTAGTGAGCGCGAGGCTCACGCTGGGTGCGAGCGAGCCCGAGATCACAGGCGTCAATGACACCGTCTCGCTCGGCGGCGCCCCTGCCGAAGTTCGCGGCGACGTGCACGCGTTGAGTACAAGCGCGCCGAGGACAACGCCAGCGGCGAGAAAGGTTTGATTTCGTAGCAATCGCAAGGCCGGGTTCATGAGTGCATTCGCAGGCGCGAGAGAACCGGACTCGGTTCGAGTCGCGGCGAAGTTTCGATACTCAAGACTAACGCTGCGCAGATGACCAACCGCGGTCACTTCACATGGTCACGAATACTTTTCGTATTGTTTCGCATTGTGACGTGTTCGGGCAGCTCCGTGACGACCAGGCAGCGATTTAGACGACGTACGCGGGCAATTCGCACCAGATCGTGAGCGCATACTTCACGCCCGAAATCAGTTGGTTGGTCTGGTGTGGATGCGTCACCAACGAAGGCCACGCAATCACCGATCCAATAGCCAGAGCGCTGTTGTCGATGCCCTGCAACGGAAATTCGAGCTCTGCGCCCTGATAGCCGTCGTTGAGCTTGATCGACGCCGAAACCTGGGCCACATCGTGATGAATACGCAAGCTCTCTTGCTCGCCCAGCGCATAGCGGATCACGAACGCGTCGCGTAGGCCGTAGTAGTCGATATACGGCCATGCCTGCTGCAGTTGCGGCCAGAGGCGCTCGCCGATGTCGGCCTGCACGCATTCGAACAGCCGCGGGCTCACGACTGCAAGCGACACCTCGTGGCCGGGCACCGGATCGTCGGTCTGCGGCTCGAAGGCACCGACCGCCTCAGCAGCGCGGACGATGCTGGCGCAAAAAGCGGGTGTCCAGAACGAGCCCGCATAGATGTCGGGCCCAATTGCGGCGAGGTCGGTTGAGTCATCGATCGCGTCGACGTAGCCCAACACGCGCTGGAGATCGTCAATATCGGTCACGGCACCGATCGTTGCAGGTTTGCGGGTATCACCCATGGCTTTATAGGAATGACACCAACGTCGAAACGGTCGAGGAGATCGTAGATAGTCAGCGGCTGACTGGCCACCTCATCCGCCGACGCGAGGCCAAGGCTCTGAGCCAACAACATGAGCACCTGTTCTGGTGAAACGCCACGCTCGGCCAGCTGCGCCAACGTGACGTCTCCGTGGCGCTTGGCGAGACGAACTCCATCGGGGCCCAGCACGAGTGGTACGTGGCGATATCGCGGCGTTGGTAGCTGAAGCAGTCGTTGTAGCAACACCTGACGCGGTGTCGACGACAGCAGATCGTCGCCGCGCACGACCTCCACAACATGTTGCGCAGCGTCATCAACTACAACGGCGAGGTTGTACGCAGGAACTCCGTCGTTGCGACGCAAGACGACATCATCAACGACAGCGGTGTACGAGCCACGAAGGTCGTCGACGACGTCCACCCGCTCGGCTCCCGCGCGCAACCGCAACGCACTCGGGCGGAGCTGTTCGGCGTATTGCTGGCGTTGGCCATGGCTGAGGTGTCGGCATGTGCCCGGGTAGGTGCCCTCCGCGTGGCCAGTTCCCTGCGGCGCACTCGCTGCCTCGCGGATCTCGCGCCTTGTGCAATAGCACTCATAGGTGCGGTCCTGCTCGACCAGTCGTTCGATCGCTGACTCGTAGAGTGCAAATCTCGCGCTTTGACGAACGATCTCTCCGTCGGTGTCGAGCCCGAGAACGGCCAGAGTGCTGAGCTGTGCTGCCTCGAACGCCGTCGAGGAGGTCATCCGATCGAGATCCTCCATGCGGACACGGAAATCCAGACCCTGAGAACGCGCCGAGAGCCACGCCACCAACGCGGTGCGAAGGTTGCCAAGGTGCAGGTCACCGGTAGGAGATGGCGCGAAACGACCGGCTGCAGACATGACCCCCAAGTGTGCCAAAGAAAGCTAGACGGGCGATCAATTGTCCGCTACTGTTTACGGACCGTAGTCAACTTAACACACTGAGTAGGAATAGATGCAGCCTTCGGCGGACGACGACATGCTCTTGGACGACGCGCCAGCGTTGCGCGTCTCGGAGGCCTCACTGGCTCAGGCGGCCAAAGTGTTGCTGCCGAGCAACCTCGCAGTACTCCCTTCCTTCCTCGCGATGGGCCTAGCGCTGCACACGCAGGTTTCCACACGCCGCATCGCGTTCTGGTTCCTCATCGGTGTAGCCACCGAGCTACTTGCCCTGATTACGTTGTTCTTCTACCGACGCGAACGTCGTAACGGCGGCACGGGTCTGCGGTCCTTGCCGCTCATCCGTCTGTCAACGATCACCGTTGGTGCAGCGTGGGGTAGTTCGTTGTTCGTGCCGAATTCGCATAACACCGAACTCACATTGTTCTTCGCCGTGTTTGCATTTGGAGCGAGTGCGTTTGCGATGCTGCTGACGATCGCTCGAACCGATTTGTACCTGGCGTTCGAGGTACCGCTGTTCATTACTGGGGCGGTCGCGCTGGCCTTCACCCGCGACAGCCAGTTGTTCAGCATCGGAATCTTGGCCCTCGGTTATCTCGCCTTCGCCACGAGCATCCACCGAATCGCGAATCGTGGTGTGATCGACGCGATCGCGCTGGAATGGCGCACCGACAATCTGATGACGACGCTCGCCAGCGAGCACCAACTGTTGCTCAGCGCGAACAACGCCTTCGCCGGGCTCAACGGTCAACTCGCTCATCAAGCCACACACGATCCCCTCACTGGGTTGTTCAACCGTCGTGGCGCAATCGACGCGCTCGATCGCGCGCTCGCCGAAGCAACCGAGTCGTCGCCTGTTGGCCTGTTGTACCTCGACCTCGATCGATTCAAGCACATCAACGACTCGCTCGGTCACCGTGGTGGCGATCAGTTTCTGGCCGCGATCGCCGATCGTTTGGCGCGCAGCATCGACCCTGGCGCGACCGCCGGTCGAATCGGTGGCGATGAGTTCATCGCCGTATTACCGGGATGCGATATCGGGGCGAGCATGGCCATTGCGGGTCGGATTACATCAACGTTGGGTCAGCCAGTGCACGCCGAAGGGCGCGAGGTTCCCTCATCGGTGAGTATCGGCGTCGCGGTGGGACCGATGCATGGCGCAGGGGCCAGCGAACTGTTGCGGTATGCCAATGCGGCGTTGCATCGTGCCAAGGGTGCCGGGCGAAATCGGGTCGAGGTGTTCGACGGTTCTGTGCGCACCGAGTTGAACAGCCGCGTCGATACCGAGCAGGCCCTTCGGCGCGCGCTCGACGATGGCGACATCGTGCCGTTCTTTCAGCCAGAGATCGACGCCACCACTGGTCAGGTGGTCGGCGCCGAATTGTTGGCACGTTGGTTGCGTCGTGACGGCGTCATCGTTCCCGCCGCTGAGTTCTTGCAGCTTGCCGCCCATGCTGGCCTGCTCGAACGGATGACCGACAGCGTCATGCAACAGGCACGACCGCTGATCCGCCGACTGAGCACCTTGGGTCTGCCCGACGGCTTTCGATTCCGCGTCAATCTGCCTCCCCGCGCCACCGAACGTTCGTGGCGTGAGAATCCTCTCGACACGCTCGTTGGCGGCGTCGACCCAACGTTGCTCACCGTCGATGTCACGGAGTCGGCCGTGATCGACGACCTTGCTGCTGCTGCTGCCAACCTGGCGTCACTGCGCGTTCGCGGCGTGCGGGTCTGCCTCGACGACTTCGCTCGCGGTGTCTCGTCGCTCAGCCTGTTGCGACGCCTTCCGCTTGATGAGGTTCGTATCGATCGCACCTCGATCGACACGATCACGGCACACCCGCACGACCGCGCGATCGTCCGATCGATCATCAGTCTCGTTCGCGAGATTGGTCTCACGGCAACGGCAGACGGCGTCGAGACCGGGGCCCAGGCCGACGTACTTATCGCGTTGGGATGCATCCGGCATCAAGGCCATCTGTATTCCCGCGCGCTGCCAGCCTCAGAGTTCGACAGCTACCTCAGCGCCTCGATGGCCGACGATCTCGCCCAGCGCGCGCTCGTGCTGAAACAGGCACACGACGACTTCAGCCAGTGGCCGCCCAACGCACTGCAATAGGCTCGCGCGAAGATGAGCCACCGCTCGTCGGCGTCGACATTGGGGACAAGGAGGCGAACATGTTGTGTCCGAACTGTGGCGCCAATTCCGCGCCCGGCGACGCGATCTGCGCGCTGTGTGCAGCGCCATTGACGGCGGCGACAAGCGAAGGCGTGCCGACGCCGGCGGCGGGTACCGACGTTGTCGAGATCACTCCCGCGGTCGCGCCACAGCCGTATCAGTGGAAAGACGTGTGGCTCGCCCCCGAGCCAACGACAGCGATACCAACGACCGCAACGCCAACGACCGCGATGCCAACGACCGCAACGCCAACGATTGGGTTACCCGCAATCACCCGTCCCGCGTTGTCGCTGCCGGTGTTTTCGAACAACGCGAAGACTGCATCTCGAACCACGGGGCTGACCGTCGTTGCAGGCCTCGCCGCTGTCGGTGGAGCAAGCGCGATTGTTGGCTCGTTCCTTGCCCAGCTCACCATCAGCTCCGACGCACCAGTCGCCGATGTGCTCGGCGACTACAAGTTGAATGATCTCGCGCAGGCGTTTCATTCCGGTGGTCTCTACACCGGGTCGAACCTGCAGATAGGTGTCATCGTTGCTGCGGTGCTGTTGATGGTCGGCGCGGCGTTCGCCTTCGCCGGTCATCGCTTCGGTGCGGGCCTGCTCGGTGGTGCTGCCGTCGCGTTGGCACCGGTTGTCGTGGTGGTGTGGGGCAACATCACCCAGCTTGGCGACAGCGCCGCGGTGCAAGCTCAGGACGCGCGCAACATTTCTGGTATCGGCACGTTCATCGACACCGGGCCCTCGATTGGTTTCTACTTCCTCGCCGGCGGCGCGGTGGTAGCACTCATCGCTCTGATCGTTTCTCTCGCAATGGTGCGCCCCGACAACCGACTACCACTGAATGGCGCGCTGTGCCTCACGGGGGCCCTGGCCAGCCTTGTGGCAGCGGCAGGGCAACTCGTGCCCGAGCCCGGTGCAAAGTTCAGCACCAACGTCTCGACCGATTCGGTGAGCACCCTGTTGATGGCTGCACGTCTGGCGATCATCGCACTCGTTGCGGTGTGCGGTGTGATTGGATTCTCGATGCGCAGCCGGCGCGGTATCGCGCTCGTGCTCGGCGCAGTTTCGATCTACGTGTGGCAATGGCTGTCGTCGCTGATCGAGCTCGGCGACTTCCCGGCCGAACCGGCATTTGGCCGTCCCGGCAGTATCGAGGTCAAGCCACACATCACAACGACTATCGGTGTGATCGTGATGCTGCTGCTCGCGGCATCTACTCTTGCCATCACTGGCCGACACCGACAAGGGGCCCGATGAACGATTCGCCACATCCACAATTCGCTGAGCTATTGGGGCCGTGCATCGCTCAGGTACCCACCGAGGCAATACCGCGGTTCCTTGCGTTGCTCGAGCGTGGAGCGGCAGACCGGTACCGGCAGTGGTCGCGCGCGATACCCGAACATGTCGAGGTGCTCATGGCGTGCGCGCTTCGCGAAGACGACATTGCCGATCGGGTCGAACGCGTTTGGCCAGTGGCCGATGCGGTGCTCGAGCAGATGCAGACGCTGCTCCCTCAAGCACGCGATCTCTATTACGGCGCCTTCGTCGGTCTGTCCCCATGGGATCAGCTGAGCCTGCAGGCCAATGCAGAACTTCAAGGCGCCGCCGCGTGGCGTGGGATCGCGTCGAGCCTGTCTGACCCAACGGTGATCAACGAACTCGAGCGTTGTGCAGTGCTCGAAGAGGAAAGCTCACGCGAACTCCAACGCATCATCGTGCGTCGACCCGGCCAACCCAAGTGACCAGTCGTTCAGTGACCAGTCGTTCAGTGACAATGGTCCCTTTCCTTCGGTCCATTTGACGACAATTCTACAATCGTGTTTCAGACCAGACGATTTCTTGCCGATACTCCCTATGTGTTCGGCAAAGTTGGGTGCAGCAACGGCGTGTTCGTCGACAGGATGGGTCGGCGTCGACGACTAGCCGTCACTCTCAGCATGGCGATGTTGCTTCCCGTGTTGTCGGCCCCGGCTGGTTCGGCGGTTGCTCAGACCGCGCCGCGAATTCTTCTCGATATGACTGCGTGGGTCCACCCCACAATGCCACCCGCTTGCACCACTGATCAGGCCAATACCGGTGCCGTTGCGGGCTGCCGCCTCACCGGAGACGGCTCGCTTCCATCAGCACGCGGCTTCGGCACGCCACCGTTTCCTGCCACCACCGTCGGTGCGACGATTCCGTGGGTCGATCTCACGCTCGGCAGCAGCGGCCATGTGGTCGTCGCGGTGCAGACTGCGCTCAACGCCACCAATGCAACCAATGTCAACGGTCAGACGCTGAGCGTCGACGGCGACTTCGGGCCGCTGACAGCCGCGGCAGTCGTGGTGTATCAAACAGCTGCGGGACTCACCGCCACAGGCATCGTTGATGCTGCGACCGCAACAAAGCTGGGCGTCGTCAACACTGTGGCGGGTGCCTTCCCGCCAACGGGTTTCACATGGTCCGGTTGGGGTTACAACGGCTCGGCAGCACTGACCGCGTGGGAAGCAAACATGGTGCGCAACACCAAAGCGTGGGGCAAGGTCTCTGCGCAGCGGGTGCAAGGCAACCCCGACGTGATGGACCTCTACGCGGGCTTTATCTCTGAAATCACGCTCAACGGTTACGACATCCGAGATATCGGCTCTTACGTGTTTCGTTGCACCGCGAGCACGCGCAAAGACTGCAATGAACTCGGGCCGAGCTCGCTGTCGAATCACGCGTGGGGACTCGCGATGGATATCAACACCACCGAGAATCCGATGTACACCTACACCACCCCTGCGGGTGCAACCACGACATGCAATGTGTCGGTGAAGACCGACATGCCGAAGTGGATGATCGACTCTGCGCAACGCTGGGGCTTGTATTGGGGCGGTTATGCATGGTCGAGCGGTTGTAGTTCACCCACCGACATCAAGACCGCTACTACCCGTGACCCGATGCACTTCGAGTTCAACGGAACCGTCGCGCAGGCACACGCAATTCTGACACGCAACCTCGACACCCGAGCCTGCGGCATGGTGTATAGCGATGACGGCACCGTGCGTAACGCGTGCACAGAATCACTCGTCCCCCTAAAGGACTGGCGCATTCCCATCAACGTCAAAGCCCCGCCGGGTGCCACGGCGGCGCTCGTGAACATCACCCTTACTGATGCAGCGACGTCTGGGTACGTCACCGCTGAGGATTGTGGGCCCGTTGCCCAACCCGTTCGCAAATGGTCGAACGGCAACTTCAGCGCTGGCAAGACCGTTGCCAACCTCTCCGTTGTGCCGATCGATGCCACCGGGCGATTCTGCTTGTATGCGTCGGGCAGCGTGCAGCAGGTGGTCGACGTGCAGGGCTTCTTCGTGCCAGCCAGTCAGCCGGGTTCGGCCGGCTTTGTCAGCGTCGATCAACAACGCGTGCTCGATACCCGCATCGCAGGCACCCCGCTTGCCGGCAGCACCCCTTCACCGCTACCAAGTCTGAGTGGCATACCCGCCGGTGCCACCGCGGTACTGCTCAACACAACGGTGGTCGCGCCGGTCGGGCCGGGCTTCGTCACTGCGGATAGTTGCTCGCGCCTGAGCACGGCCGTGCCGACATCATCGAACGTCAACTTCGGCGCTGGTTCGGTGGTGGCCAACCTCGCGGTTGTGCCGCAGGTGGGTGGCAGTACGCCGGCGTCGGCATGTATGTGGCCGTCGGTGTCCACCCATCTCGTCGTTGATACACAGGGCGCGTTCGTGCCTGATACCGGTCTCGGTTTTAGCCTCGTGCCCCCGTCGCGGCTGATCGACACACGCGGCTGTTACGACCGCGACGCCAAGCTGGTGTGCAACACCAAAGTGGGTGATGCGCAGATGTTGCGGGTCACCGGCGCCCACGGATCAGCGGCATTGGTCAATCTCACGCTCACCGACACCGTCGCTGAGATGTTTGCGGTTGCGGATCGCTGCGATGTGCTTGCCGCGGGGCGACCACTGCGTTCGAACTCGAACAGTGGCGTCGGTCGCACAGTTGCCAACCTTGCCGTGGTGCCACTCGAAGCAGACGGCTCGTTCTGTATCTGGGTGTCGCGTGCTACCAACGTGATCGTCGATATTCAAGGCGTGTTCGAGGCCACGGGAGCGCTGCGTTTCGTCGCGCAGAACCCGACACGTCGACTTGATTCGCGCGTGGTCTGAACCAGGCTGGTCTGAACCAGCGTGGTCTGAACCAGCGTGGTCTGACCCTGCCTACTTGACCCCGCGCACAATTTTTGCCGGACGCCCAGCAATGGTGCTCATGCTTGCCGACGACGACGTGCAACCGGCCGCTGTCAACAGCGCGGCGACTGCATCGACATCGACGTCGTCGAATTCGTGATGATGCGCAGTGCGGCCCGTGCGCATCTCGGCGTATGACGGGTGGGTTGGATCATCGAAGTTCTCATCGACGAGAACGATTCGTCCACCAGTACGTAACACTCGGTGAATCTCGGCGATCGCGGCGGACAGATCGGTCCAGTGGTGCATTGAGTTCACGGCCCACAGCCCGTCGCAGCTGCCATCGGCGATGTGCAACGACTCGGCTCCACCGTCGATCACGATGATGCGCCGACGCGAGCGTTGCCACAGTCGACGTATGCGCAACACCCGGCGCATAAATGGCGTGGGATCCACCGCGATGACGGTCGCTCCTGCGCGCGCAGCAACCACGGTCGCTGGCCCCATGCCCGCGCCGACGTCGACAACGCGATCGTTGAGTTGGGGATTGAGCAGCGCCACCACGGCGTCACTCACCGGTGAGCGCCACATGCGCGGGAAGCGACGCATGTAACGCACCACGCCTCGGATGCCGCGGTCAGCGGAGTGTCCGTGGTGATGGTCGTGCGCGTGCTGATGCCCGTGCTGATGATCGTGTTCGTGTGTCATGACTCGTCAGCTCCTGCTGCAGCCCGCCTGCGTTGTGGCGGAGTCGGCCCACCACTCGGTTCCTTCACCAATCGGGAAGAAGTCGCCGCTGCGTGGATCCTGTTCGTACGTCACCGGACCGGATTCGTTCGCGGCGATGACCTTCAGAGCAGCGAGCAGCCGATCGATATCTTCACCGGTCGTCGACACGCCCGCGCTCGCGCGCACTGCGCCAGGCATCGAGCGGCGATCGCCACGCAACACGTCGTTGCGGAATTGCGCTACGTCGGCCGCCGACAATCCAAGGATGCGGGTGAGATACGGATGCGCGCAGAAACAACCGTGGCGAACCCCGATCGCAAACTCAGCACTCAACCGCGCCGCAACAAGTGCGTGGGGCAACCCGTCCACCGTGAATGCTGCAGCCGCGAGCGTGGCGTGGTTTGGGCCAGGCCCCAACACGGTGACTCCATCGAGTGCGCTGAGTCCGGAGCGGAGATGGGCCGACATCTCGGTCTCGTGCGCGGTGATGGCTGGCCATCCGATGCGTGAGAGTTCATCGGCGGCCACGCCGAGCGCAACCGCACCAATCACGTTCGGCGAGCCTGCTTCTTCGCGCTCGGGCGGCGCGGTCCACACGACTTCGTCGAGGTCGACAAGATCAACGGCGCCGCCGCCGGCCAGGAAAGGATCGCCATTTTCAAATGCCGATCGCGGCCCGATGAGCACGCCAGCACCAAATGGCGCGTACATCTTGTGACCGCTGAACGACACGAAGTCGGCCGCTATTGGAATCGGGCGATGCGGTGCGAGTTGCGCCGCATCGAGTGCCACCTGGATACCAAGCTCGTGCGCGACCTCGATGATTTCGTCGATGGGCGGCAGCCATCCACTCACGTTCGAAGCGCCGGTAATCGCCAGCAATCGCGGACGCGGGCTCTGCTCGAGAGCGGCACGAACGGCGTCGACGCTGAAGGTACCGTCGATACCGCATTCCACATACCTGCACGTTGCCAGCCGCGCCCACGGCAACAGGTTTGCGTGATGTTCGACCACGGTCGTAACCACGACATCGTCGCGAGTCAGTTGCAGTCGATACGCAAGGTGATTGATGGCCTCGGTGGTGTTGCGACAGATGATGGCCACGTCGTTGTCACCACGTTGCGCGAAGTTCATGATCGACTCGCGGGCCTGCTCATACGCGCGGGTAGCCAGCTGCGATTTGTAACCAGCGCCGCGATGAACGCTCGAGTACCACGGCAGAAACTCCGCGACCCGATCCGCCACAGCGGGCAGCGCGCTTGTCGACGCCGCGCCGTCGAGCGACAGATATGGCCGTTCGATGCCGTCGACACACGGCACGACGAGGCCATCACCTACGAGATGAATCTGTTGCCATGCCTGTGTCATTGCTGCTCCCTCTCGCCGTCGGCCGAGCCTGATGCAACGAGTGCCTCCCACGCCGCGAAGCCACCGAGGACATCGGAAACGTCGACGAAGCCATGAGAACGCAACGTGCTCGCGGCGATGCTCGAACGGTAACCGCCCGCACAGTAGACCACCGTTGGCACGTTGGGGTCGAGTTCGCTCATCCGTTCGAGCAGCGACGGCAGCTGAATGTGCGTGGCTCCGTCGATCATGCCTGCCTCGATTTCACCGGGGCCGCGCACGTCGACGACCTGAACGTTAGCCAGCGCGTGCCGACGCTCGCGGAGCTGTTCAGCGGTCAGGCGTGAGGCGCTCTGCACAACATCGGGGCGATCCATGAACACCTGCATCGGCTTGTCGAGGGCGCCGAGAACCGTGTCGAAGCCGATGCGCGAGAGACGAACGCGGGCCTCGATGTCATGGTCGTCATCGCCGATCAACACGATCGGTGTGCCGGGGCGCACGACCTCTCCGGTGTATTCCGCGAAGCGTCCGCCGAGGCCGATATTGATCGACCCGCGCAGGTGCCCGGCAGCAAAATCGGCGGCATCTCGCGTGTCCACAACTGCTGCGCCGGCGCGTTGCGCGTTGAGTACCGCGTCGATCGAGAGCGCATCTACCTGCTCATGCTCATGCAGCAGATCGCGCGCCTCGCGGTTCTTGTTCGCGGCGAAGAGGAAGTACAACGGCGCGGCGGCCTGACCCTGCGTGACGGCTTGCACGAACTGGTCCTCTGTCATCGGCGCGAGCGCGTAATTGGTGCGCCGTTGCTCACCGATCGTTGAGACCGTATCGGTCGACAGGTTCTTGCCGCAGGCCGAACCTGCACCATGCGCCGGATACAACTTTGTGGCGTCTGGAAGAGTCATCAGCTGTTCGTGCAGGGAGTGATACAGCTGGCGGGCGAGGCCGTCGGCGCTCACGCCAACGGACGACAAGAGGTCGGGTCGACCCACGTCGCCGATGAAGAGCGTGTCGCCGGTGAGCACTCCATATGGTGCAGCTTCGGGGGTTTCGCGCACGACGATGCTGATCGACTCGGGCGTATGCCCGGGTGTTGCAAGGATCTCGAGCTCCACATCACCAAGGGAGATGCGTTGCCCGTGGGCCAGCGGATCCATTGCGAACTCCGTACGACCCGTCGCCTGCTCACCGTATGAGATGACAGCGCCGGTCGCTTCGGCCAGCTCGAGATGACCCGAGAGGAAGTCGGCATGGAAGTGCGTTTCCAGAACGCGCTCAATGGTCAGCCCGGCCGCGGCTGCATCGGTGAGATAGCCATCGATGTCTCGCTGCGGATCGACAACAACAGCACGTCCCGATGACGTATCTCCGATGAGGTACGAGGCGTGTGAAAGG
>JANLPV010000035.1:0-10954 GCA_031367435.1 Actinomycetes bacterium
AGCCGCTCCCCCACGCCCACGCCACAACCGCGACCGAACCCAAAAGGGTCAGCATCACAAAGAATTTCACCACCGGTCGTGCGCTCATCACTGCTCAATTCGCTGAATGGCGCACCATTCTCTCATGGCCCCGAGGAAATCGCGTCCTTGACGCGACCTCCCCGGGATCTACTCGAGAATTACGGGTTCACGGAGCGTGACCAACCTGCGTCGCGACCAACTGGTACGGCAAACCGTTGTTGGTGCATGTGGGGATGGGGCTGGTTACCGGGTAACAGTTGAAGGGAAGAACCAACGGGGCTGGCAGTTGAAAGGTCGATTTTTCGCCCCCCGGTGCGAATGAGAACGTGAAGGTTCCCGTGCCGCCCGGCGCCACACTGCCAAACAACTTGACCGCACGCGGCAGTGGACACGCGTTCCCGTTGTAGGGCGCATCCGGAGTAAGGCATGGAAAATTTCGTTGAGGTTCTTCGAATGGAACACCTCGGCGGATTCAATCGGTCGGCATGTTTGCTTCAACAAACTGGGCGAGCGGGGAAAGCGGGGAAAGCGGGGCGGGCGGGGAAAGCGAGCGGTGCGGATGCTGTTGGAGCATCAGCACGAGTATCCGTCGCAGTGGAAAGCGATCGGGTCGATCTCGGAGAAGTTGAACATCAATCACGAGACGTTGCGGGTCTGGGTCCGACGGGCCGAGGTTGATGGCGGCAGGCGGCCTGGCCGACATCAGATCAGCTCGAGGAGTTGAAGAAGGTTCGTCGTGAGAACGCCGAGCTTCGTCGGGCGAACGACAAGGGGTCTCGACACGACGAAATTCCAACACACCCACACCACCAAACTCGGGGCGCATCAGAGCCTCCGTCAAACCCGGCGGGATTCATTGTGACGAATGCGTTCGTGCAGGTACTGGCCGACGCGACTGAGCTATCAGCGCTTGCTGTGGACCGAGAGCACGCCATCGGCGTGGGCATCTCGATCGTTGTGGCACTCGCTGGTGCCATCGACGTGCACGTTGTAGTGATCCTCGCGCGAGGGCGCCATGAACGTGAGCGACGAATTAGAACTCACGAGGTAGGTGCCCTTGAGGTGACCCGACGAGTCGTGAATGGTCACGGTGAGGGTGCCCGAGTGAAAGCCGCTGAACTTGATGGTCTCGTTGCCACCGGACTCGACGGAGTACTTGTCGAACAAGACCATCGATGGGCAGAAATATTCATCGGATTCGGAGTCATCGTTGGATTCGGAATCGTCGGAACCGTCACTCGACCCTGAGTCACTGCTGCTGGACCCGAAATCGGTGCCCTTGTCGCCTGACTCAGTGGGCTTCACAGAAGCGGCGACACCGAGCCGCGCTGACACATTCGACCCAGGCAGGATGAACGCGGGCCCGGCCAACAAGGCTCCCAAGAAAGACAGTCTGGCTAGGTGCTTGAGCATTGTGACCCATTCGTCGGCGCGCTGAAACCTTGACGATATCACGCGCTGACGTCGCGATTTCCAGCCGGTAATCGTCTAGCTTCGCGTGGTGCGGCGTAGACGGATCAGAGTGTCAGCACACGATGCACGAATCGTTGCCGGCCTGGCGGTTGTCTCCGGTGCCCTCGCCGCCGTACAAGGCCCACGACCAACGGGCCATGACGCGATCGATCTTGTTCTGGTCGTACTGGTATCGGCCACAACCGTGTGGGCAATGGCCACCGCGCCGTGGTGGGCAGTCGTGATGCTCGCCGCAGCTGCCACCAGCCTGTCTACGGGCGCATGGGTTGCCGTTGGTGCGTGCGCCGTGCTGGTGGGGCTGGTGGTCGGCGACATGCGCCGCAACATCCCTGTGCTGCGCGCCGTATCTACTGCCGCGTCGCTGGTCGTGCTGGCCCATCTCGGTCACCGCTGGTTCTTCGGTTTCACGGCCTCGATGAGTATTGGGTTGTGCCTCATCGTTTCTCTGCTGGGGCTGCGCCGCAGGCCACGCAGGCAACGGCGCCTCGCCTACAAGATCGCTGGTGGGGTCGCTATCGCTGCCGTGCTCGCTGCCGCCGGATTCGGGATGGCTGCAGCCAGCGGCAAAGATCGGGTCGAAGAAGGTGGCCGCCTTGCCCAGCAGGGATTGAACCACCTTGCCGACGGCGACTTGAAGGCTGCGGAGTCTGCGTTTCAGGCCTCGCACGCTGCGTTCGCTTCGGCCGCAGACTCGATCGACCGCGTGTGGGCACAGCCGGCACGCCTGCTGCCCGGCATCGCCCAGAATCGCCGCTCGTTGATCGCCCTCACGCACGAGGCGGAAGATGTCACCGGAACTATCGTCAGGGTGTTGCCCAGCGTCGATCTCGATGCTCTGCGCGTGACCAACGGACGCATCGACATCGACGCGGTGCGCGCCCTGCAAGATCCTCTCGCTCAGCTGCAGGGCTCGCTGACCCACCTCGATGCCACGTTGAAGAGCGTGCAGAGCCCATGGCTGGTTGCTCCGCTCACCAGACGATTGGTGAAACTCTCCAACGACATCGAGAAGCAGACCAAGCTGGGCGCGAATGCGATCGAGGCCTTGCAGCAAGCACCGGCGCTGCTGGGCGGCGACGGCACGCGCGTGTATTTCATTGCCTTCACCACGCCGGCCGAACTCCGCGGGCTCGGCGGTTTCATGGGCAACTGGGCAGAGCTCACGATCACCAATGGTCACATCTCGATGAGCAAGTTCGGCCGCACCAAGGACCTCAACGACGGCGGCAATGTGGGCCACAAGAAGATCGACGGCCCGACCGATTTCTTGCAGCGGTACGGTCGGTTCAACTTCGACACCGGCCCCGGCCGCACAGTTGGCTCAGACGCATGGCAGAACGTTACGGTGTCACCGCATTTCCCCGATGTGGCCGACGTGATCGCACAGTTGTATCCGCAGAGCGGCGGTCAACAGGTGGACGGTGTGTTCGTGATGGATGTCGAGGCCATCGCTGCGCTCATGCAGTTCACGAATCCCATACCGGTCGGCGACACCGGCCAACTGGTCTCGAGCGACAATGCTGCAGAGTTCCTGCTGCGCGGTCAGTACTACATTCCGCAGAACACCGATCGCGTCGACCTGCTCGAGACCATCGCCCGAACGACCGTGCAGCAGTTGCTCAACGGCGCGCTGCCGTCGCCCGAACGGCTGGCGAAGGTGCTCGGCCCCTACACCCGCGACCGGCATCTGATGGCGTGGTCAAAGCTGGCCAGCGAGCAGAAGATGTTCACCGACGTGGGCATGGCGGGCGAATTACCTGCGCTCGACGGCGGCAACGGCATCGGGTTGTCGCTCAACAACGCGGGTGCCAACAAGATCGACTCGTACCTGAATGTGGGCTTCGACTACAAGTCGTCGATCACTCCAGCGGGATCGGTCGGTGCGGCAAACACGCCAGCACAGGGCAGCCTCGCACTCACGCTCGAGAACACTGCAACTGTCACCGGCATGCCTGCACCTGTAGTGAACAATCTGGCCGGCCTGCCCCAGGGCACAAACCGCATGTTCGTATCGGTGTACTCGGCGCTACAACTGGACACCGTCACGGCCGATGGCGTGACGGTCGGCGCGGAGCCCGGATTCGAGCACGGCTGGAATGTGTACTCGTTCGTCGTCAACGTTGGGCCGGGAAAAACAGCAACGCTGCTCTTGAACTTCAGCGGGCAGTTGAACCTGGGGGTGAATGGTGGCCTCACGGTTCTGTTGCCGCCCACAGCGAACCCGATTGATGCCTCGATCGAAGCGGCCGGCCAAACCGTGAAGCTCCGCGGACCTGGTGTCACTCAGCTGCGCTGAGGGCCCTGACCACACGGCGACGCCGCCACGCAACACCCACGAAGCCGGCACCACACAGCACGAGCAACGCGGCAACGCGGATTGGGGCACGCGTGTTGCTGCCCGATGTGGGCAGACCGGGATCGGCGAGGCCGGCACGGGCGATGGTGGTTGTGGGCACGACCAACGGACCCTGCACCGCTGCGGACGACGCCGAGCAGTTACCGCCCGTGACCTGAATGGTGTACGCCCCCGGCGTGGTGGGCAGGGTGAGAACGTAGGGCGAGGCCGAAGAAACGGTGATCGATGTGACGACGAGGCTGCGGCTGTCACGCACCACCACGGTCACTTCGGGCGAGGTGTAGCCGGTGAAACTCAACGTGAGTGTCTTCTCGGACGTGCCGTCGGGAAGGATCGAGAAACTCACCGGCGAGAGGTACGCACAATCGGCTGCCAGGGCCACACCACTGAACTGCGGCACAGACGCGCCGAATCCCAACGCAAGGAACAAAGCCAACAATATTGATTTCATGAAGAGTTTCCGTATCTGTCGTCTCCGCCGAGACGAACGCGTCGACACTACCTAGAGCGCCTGCAGAAGGCAAGGGTTTGCGGCTGCAGCGGCAACGCCCGCGATGGCATCAGAGCTGCGTCTTCATCCACGCGAGCGTCTCGGCGAGGCCCACCGAGAACGGGGTCGGTTCGATATGCGCGAACAGCGCGCTCAAGCGCGTGGAGTCGGCCTGGCTGTGTGGCACATCGCCAACGCGGGTCGAGGTGTGAACTCGTTCGAGTGGGTGACCGACGAGTCCTTCGAGTTGGTCGATCACATCGACCAGACGTATTCGGCTGCCGTAGGCAAGGTTGATCGGCTCGCTGCTGGTGACCTGACGTTCGAGTGCATCGAGCAACACCGAGCACACCGTGTCGACATAGGTGAAGTCGCGGCTCTGCATGCCGTCGCCGTGCACCGGCAGCGGCACGCCGCGCAGCGCGGCATCGACGAAGATGGGGATGACCGCGGCATACACGTGCGCGGCGGGTTGATGAGGGCCGAAGACGTTGAAGAAACGGAATGCCAAGGTGGGCAGGCCATAGCTGTGTCCCCATGCCAGCACGGCCGACTCGGTGGCCTGCTTGCTCGCCGCATATGGCGACAATGGCCGGGTGGCGAGGCCTTCGTGTTTCGGCAACACCGGGTTGGCGCCGTACACGCTGCTCGACGATGCGGCGATCACGTGCAGGTTGCCGTGCCGGCGGGCGGCTTCGAGAACCATCACTGTGCCGGTCGCGTTTGCGTGATGGGTGGCGAGCGGCTCGGCCACACTGCGCGGCACGCTGCCGAGCGCAGCGAGATGTACAACGGCATCGGCCCCGGCAAACGCCTGGTTCAATCGGGTGTCATCGAGAATGGAGCCTTCGACCAACGTGACCGCGAGGCCTTTCAGGTTCGCGCGGTTGCCGGTGGACATGTCGTCGAGCACCACCACCGAATGCCGTGCGGGTGACTCGAGCAGGTGACGGCACAGGTTCGATCCGATGAATCCGGCTCCACCGGTGACCACGACGCGCATCGGAGCAGGATACGCCTACACAGCAGAATGGTGTTCGGCCAACCAACTCTCGAGCATGAGTACACCCCAGATGCGGTACTCCCAATTGCGCTGTCCCGAGAGGTGCTCTTTCCACACTCGTTGCAGTGCATCGGCACTCACCCAACCCTGACCCACCGAACGTGGCGCTGCCAAAAGGTCAGACGCCCATGGCCGAAGCTCGTTGCGCAGCCAGCCACCGAGCGGAGGGTCGAAGCCCATCTTGGGTCGATTGGTGATCTCGGGTGGCAGCATCCGCTCGGCCAGACGACGCAGCACGAGCTTGCCCACACCGCCTGCGGTCTTCACCGACAACGGTTGCTGCCATGACCATTCGAGAATGCGATGGTCCAGGAACGGCACTCGCACTTCGAGCGATGCAGCCATGCTCGCCCGGTCGATCTTCACCAGCATCTGATCTGGAAGCACCGCAGCGGTATCGGCAAGCATCATCTGCTCGACAGGATCGACGACGCCGCTCACTGTCGGCACCGATGGCTGCAGGGCCGAGACACCGAGTTCGCTCTGCGGCCACACCTCGGCCAACTTCTCCCAGATCGAGCCCGAGGAGTTCAACAGCATGCCCGCCTTTTGAACCTTGTCGCCCAGGTTCGGCAGGCGACGCGAGGCCGGCAGCAGTCGTGATGCAGCACGACCGAGCGAATCGATGCGGGCCGGCGACGGACGTAGCAACAGATTGCCCAGGCCGCGTTGCACCGACGCCGGCAACCGGCTGGTTCCACCCGAGAAGCGCGCCCCCATCGCGTGCCGGTTGTAACCGGCGAACAACTCGTCGCCTCCGTCGCCACCAAGGCACACCGTGAGGTGCCGCCGCGCGGCCCGACAGAGAAGGGCCGTTGGCAACATCGACGGGTCTGCGTATGGCTCATCCCATGTGCGGGCCAACGTGGGAATGTGCGCCAGCGCCTCGGCCAGCGACAGGTCGATGATCTCGTGATTGGTGCCCAGGTGGCGTGCGACCTCGAATGCGGGAACCGATTCGTCAAACCCGAGATCGGGCATGCGCACCGTGAACGTGTTGAGGTTCTCGGCGGCGCCACTCTGCGCGAACGCAGCGATGAGCGACGAGTCGACGCCTCCGGACAGGAAGGCACCGAGCGGCACATCGCTCTGTTGACGTATCGCGATCGCATCGGCGAGCAGTGGCTCGAGTTGATCGGCGGCCGCGTCGAGGCCGATTGGCGCGCGACGGCCCAGCGCGGTTTCGATGGTGCCGGGCAGCGACCACCACGGATGTTCGCGGACAGCGGGCGCGTTCGCGCTCAGGTTCACCGTCAGCATGTGCCCGGGTGGCAGTTGGTTCACCTGCGTGTAAATGGTGTTCGGATGCGGCACATACGACCAACGCAGCAACGCAGTTGCTGCCGCGGGATCGATGGAAAGGTTCGAGTCGGGCAGAGCGCGCAAGGCGCGTAGTTCGCTGGCGAACGCCAGACGGCGGCCATCGTGTTGCCAATACAGCGGCTTCTCGCCGAGCCGGTCGCGAGCCAGCAGCAGCTGTCGTTCGGCAACGCTCCAAGCAGCGATCGCGAACATGCCGTTGGTGCGCCGCAACGTGGCCTCGAAGCCCCACGCATCGATGGCCTCGACCAATGTCTCGGTATCGCTGTGACCGCGAAACGTTGTGCCGGCAGCCTGGAGCTCGGCGCGCAGATCGCGGTGGTTGTAGATCTCGCCGTTGAAGACGATGACCCACCTACCCGAACGGCTGGTCATCGGCTGGTTGCCTGCAGGGCTCAGATCGATCACGGCCAGTCGGCGAAAGCCGAGCGCAAGCGGAGCGTTGTCGTCGGCGTACACACCGTGGCCGTCGGGCCCGCGGTGGACCAACGTAGACGCCATCAGCCCGGCGAGATGGGCAAGTTGGTCACGTTGTCCGTATTCGCCTGCGAGGCCGACGATCCCGCACATAGCCACGCTCCCCAGTTCAGGTGCCAACCCTAGCGGCTGCTTCGTCCGTGGCCGCCGGAGGTGTCTCGGGTAGGGTCCGTGCATGAGCGATGGAGCCCGGCGCCTTCCGCAGGGTCTCGAGATTCGTGCGGCCACACCCGATGATCGGCCCGCAATTATCGAGCTGTGCCGCATATCCCTTGGGTGGGACGACGATCCGCGCTTCGAGCAGCTCTACGCGTGGAAGCATGACGACAACCCGTTCGGCGCGTCGCCCACGTGGGTGGCCACCGATGCAGGTCGCATTGTGGGACTGCGCGCGTTTCTGCGTTGGGAGTTCATCCGCAACGGCCAGGTGCTGCGCGCGGTTCGCGCCGTAGACACGGCTACGCATCCTCACTACCAAGGCAAGGGCCTCTTCACCGCGTTGACGATGCACGGCCTGGCCGAACTGGCAGCCGATGGCGTTGATTTCGTGTTCAACACTCCCAACGACAAAAGCCGCCCCGGGTACCTGAAGATGGGCTGGCACGAGGTGGGTCGGTTCCCGAGCGCGATGCGTTTCGCCGGACCGTTGTCGGCGTTGGCATCGGTGCGATCGCGAACCGCTTCTGGCCATTGGTCGCTACCCCTCACAATCGGCGAACCGTTCGATGCGTGGCTCGACCACACCGAACACTCCGACGATGCCCGACCCATGCCAACCGCAGCCGACGCCCTCACCACCAATGTTGGCCGACGCTTTCTGTTGTGGCGATACGGCAATGCCCTGCTCGGCTACAGGGCCGTGCCGCAGGGTCGTGGCGCCGTCATCGTGCGCGCCCGCCGCCGTGGACTGGCCGACGAACTCGTGCTGCTTCACGCAATCGATCTCTCCATGGTTCAGGCCGACGACGTCGCGGCCAAGGCCCTGAAGCAGTCGGGCTGCAACCATTGCATGCGCACCGGCCCACCCCGGGTGCGGTCTGGCTTTCTGCCACTTCCGGGCGGAGGGCCGATGCTCACGTTTCGCGCCCTCAAATCAATGACGAAGCCGGCGCTCGGTGATTGGCAGCTCGGTATGGGCGACATCGAGTTGTTCTGAGTATGCGCATTCTGCAGGTCATCACCGACACCGATCGCCGCGGCGCGCAGGTCTTCGCGCTCGACCTGCAAGACGCGATGCGGCGCAAGGGCCACACCGTGACCACAGTCGCCCTTGCGGCCGGCACGCAAAAGCCCGCGCTCGATGTACAGGTCTTGGGCTCTCACCCACGCGGTCTCGCCACCCTTCGCGCGCTGCGCCGACGTATGGGGGCAGTGGACATCACCATCGCCCACGGTTCATCCACTGGTCTGGCGTGTGCACTCACCGGCCGACCCTTTGTGTATCGCCAGATCAGCGACAGCCGTTTCTGGGCGAGCAGTTGGCCCAGACGCCTGCGCGTCGGCGCCTATCTGCGCCGTGCCCGTGCGATCGTGGCGTTGTCCACCGCTGCCAAGACCGCGCTGGTGGAGCACCTGTGGATTCCCGCCGATCGCATCCACATCGTGCCGAACGGTGTACCTGGCGGGGTGTTCCATGTGCCCACCCCCACCGAACGCGCCGAAGCGCGCGCCGCGCTGGGTCTACCAGCTGACGGGTTCGTGGCTCTGTACATCGGCGCGCTTGCCCCCGAAAAAGGCGTGGACGTTGCGATTCGCGCCATCGCCCCACTGCCCCAGGTCACCCTTGCCATCGCAGGCGGCGGCCCCGAACGCGAACGCCTCGAGACTCTGTCGCAACAGGTTGGCGATGGCCGAGTGCACTTCGTGGGCGTGGTCGACCACCCAATGCAGGCCTACGCGGCAGCCGACGTGGTACTGCTGCCGAGCGCAACAGAGAGCATGCCCGCCACTTTGATCGAGGCGGGCCTGTGCGGATTGCCCGCAATTGCGACACCCGTTGGTTCCATCGAAGAGATTGTGCTCGATGGGACGACTGGCATGATCGTGCCGGTCGGTGATGCGACCGCACTCGAGACAGTACTGTCGAAATTGGTGGCCGACCCCGACGAACGTCTCCGCCTCGGTGATGCAGCACGACTTCATTGCCTGACAGCCTTCGAGATCGATGTTGTGGCCGACGGTTGGCTCACAGCTCTTCAGCTGGCTTCGGACAGACCATCGAACGACGCTTCTGCGTAGTCAAGCCAGCCACGTCGCGATACAGCGCCACCATGCCGTCGGCAGCACGGTCGATGGTGAACCGTGTCAGAAAGTCATTGCGGCCCGCAGCCGCGAGACGCTCTGCAAGCTCGGGCTCATCGAGCACCCGCCCGATGGCGTCAGCCATCTCGCCCGGCGCGCCGACCGAGACGATCAGTGCGTTGTGGTCGTTCACAAGAATCCCCTCAAGCCCAGCGAGACGCGTGGAGACGATCGGTGTGCCGACGCCCATTGCTTCAAGCGCCACACCGGCCGTGCCCTCGTTACGCGAGGACAGCGCCATCACGTCAGACGCGGCGAGCAGATCGGCAACGTCGGAGCGATACCCAAGGAGACGAACGTGTGCATCCAGACCATCGCTGGCCGCGATCATGGCCTTCATCTCGTTGGTCTGGTCGCCATCTCGACCAGCAATGAGCAGCAAGACATTCGGCCGATCGGCGGCAAGCAACGCAACCGCACGAATGAGGTCTACGTGCGCCTTTTGGAAGTCGTGACGACCGGCAGCGACCACAACTTCGGCATGGGAATCTATTCCAAGGCTCTCGCGCACGGCCGCGCGACGCTGGGCACTTCTGCGGCCAAGCTCATCCTCTTGTCGACCGCGTTCAACGACACTCACACGACCCGGCTTCAGGTGGTACTGCTTCGAGTAAGCCTCGGCCACACCCTTCGAAACGGCGTGGAACCGATCAACGAAGAGATGCGACGTGACGATGTCGATCGCGTTCACCGTCTTGATCTTCCACGGCGGCGGCCCCCCACTCCGCTCCCCCGTTGCCGATCGCGGCGCGCTGACCAAGCTCGATACAACTTTCGTCCTCAGGCCGGCCGCCGCGATGCGACCCAACTGGTCGGACGAGAAAAGAGATGTATGCAAGATGTCAGGACGTTCTTGCCTGAGATGTCGGCGGAGCTCACGAACCCGACCGAGAAATCGTTTCGAGCGGAGAGTGTGAACGGAAAACTCCGATGCCCTCACATCGTCCTCGCTACCATCGATTGCTCTATAGAGCGTGACTACGGATACGTCGAGACCGCGGCGTCGTAGGTGCGGAAGCACGACCGCCGTGGAGCGCTCGGCACCACCCGAGCCGAGGCTGTCAATCAGAAGCAGAACCTTCATCTTGTGCACGTCACATTGGGAAGGCGGAGGCGTGCCACTCAACCTGCCTGTGCACGCCTTCCTCGAGCGACACCTGAGACGACCAACCGAGCAATTCGGCTGCGCGTTCGACAAGCCCGCCGGTTCGTTGAACGTCGCCGGGTTGGGCAGCGAGCAGGCGATCAGCGAGATTGCTGCCGATAAATCCTGCAACGCCAGTCACGAGTGCATGCATGATCGGCACTGTAGCGGGCTATCCGCAAGAGGGCTTTTGATGGATGTGAGCGAGAAGGCGATCTAGATGAATAGCTCCAAGGGTTCAGTGGTCGTAGGCGGTGAGGGAGCGTAGGACTGGTTGGTTGGTGTTTTCGTTGTGCCAGATGGCGGCGG
>JANLPV010000048.1:0-185620 GCA_031367435.1 Actinomycetes bacterium
GCCGTCCTCGCCGTAGCCGCCGTCGTCGACATCGCCAAGCGGCGGTTCCGCCTGCCGACCGTTCGGGTTGCGTTGTTTCTGCTCCAGTACGGCATCAACGACAGCGTCGAGATCCTGCTCGCACCCGTCTACTGGACGCTCGCCGGCTTCGGCACAAGACTCCACCATTCGGCGTCGATCGCCCGCCACGAACGACTGCAGCGCTGGTCCATCGAGGTCCTCGCGCGGCGCGCCGATCGCCTTCTCGGACTGCGGCTCGACATCGACCCCGATTCGTTGGCCGCGCTCACCCCCGGCCCGGTCATCGTGCTGTGCCGCCACGTCAACATCCTCGACGCCTCACTGCCGACATTGCTCTACCAACGCCTTGGCTACCGCACCCTCGGGGTGATCATGGCCGAGCTACTCGCCGACCCCGGCTTCGACCTCATCTACAACAGAACCGGCTCGGTGTTCATCCCACGCGACAACGGCCCCGAGGCCATCGCCATGATCCGCAAACTCGGTCGACAGGTCGACTCGACGACCGCCGTCGTCGTCTTCCCCGAAGGCCGCCTCTTCCGCCTGGACCGTCTCGAACGGGCAAAGGCGCGGCTCGCGCTAGACAACCCGGAACGCGGCAGCCGACTGGCGTCACTCGAGCACGTCCTGCCACCTCGACCGGGCGGGGTTCTCGCACTCATCGAATTGATCCCTGCCGACATCGTCGTCGTCGCCCACGCCGGGCTCGACCAATACGCATCGTTCGCTGACCTCGCCAAAGCCGTTCCCCTCCGCGACCCGATCCATGTCACCGCATGGCGAGTTCCCGTCGGTCAGATCCCAACCGGTGAGGTTGAACGGATCGCGTGGCTTGACGAGCAGTGGGTGCTCGTCAACGAGTGGGTCGCGCTCGGTGCACGCAACGCCGACTCGAACCAGTAGCAGCCGAGTGCGTCGAGGAGGCGCACTCACGCACTCGCGCGACAACCCGCATGACTTGGATCGGCACCAGCACGACCGACAGCTCTCAGTAAGCCACAGCCGAGCCTGGGCCGTTCACCGAGTGAGCGCCGCGATCAACTCGGCCACACTCGGGGCACCTTCGAACCCGGCGGCGCTCCGGTACAACCGGCACGACATCGACGGTGAAGTTCCGGCTTCGACAAAAGGGTCGCGCCCGTCGATGAGGATCGTCGGCGATCCCTGCATCCCGAGCGCGTGGTCGTCGGCATCATTCGTGATCACCCGTGCGGAGATCTCGACGCCGGTGAGGCCACCGGCACGCAACGCCTCAATGATCCGGGAGACGGCGATGGCATGGGTCGGACAGTCAGGCACCGAGAGCACATCGATCTTCACCCGACCAACTGTACGGGCCCCGTCTGACACGGCCGTCCAGCTCCGGTCTCGGCCGGTCGTGCACTCGCGGCGTGGAATGTTTGTGGCGCACACCTCGTTGATTGCAGCGAGATCGAACCCTGCGGTGAGGTTCGAGACGCTTCGACGTTGTCGCCGTTGCATTGCCACGACGAGATCAAGATCTGCCGGATCTGTGCCCACTGGCTGGTCGGCCGTATCGGCATCGGCGTGACCCCGACACCGCCCGTTGCCGACATGGCCAAGACCGTCGAGTTCTGGGAGGCCGCCGGGATAGACGTCAACCGGCACGACGACGGGTTCGCGTTCGTCAGCTTCGATGAGAAGAGCGTCTTCGACCTCGATCGGGGACATGCGCTGGGGTATGCGCGAGTTCGCTCTCACCAATCCGAATGGCAACCGAGTCCGGATCGGGCGCTCAATACCCGGTGGCGTGGAGGGATAGGTCGCCTCGCGCAACGGGGATAGCGAGGTCGTGTCGTGCCCGGTCTGACGCGAGCATCGTGTCGTTCGGGGCCACCTTCTCCGCAGGCCGCTGATCGTCCCGGAGATCACATGCTTGGGCGCCCATCACAATGAGAGATCGTTGGCGTAGCCGTGCTGGCGATCAGCCAATCTGGCGTCGTCGGTGGCGCTGGCAGGCTTCGGTCGCGACAGCCTGATCGAACTCGGCGCGAGCACGGTTGTCTTGTGCGAACTCGCTGATGGCCTGAGTCGAACGGGCTGCGCGCTCGGCAACCCTGTGCTGATCACCGAAGGCAGGGTCGCGTTCATCAACTCGGATGCAGCTGATCTCGGATGCAGCTGCTGTAGGTGACGACGGCGAGGATCGTGGTGAGCAACGGTACGCTCGTGTCGTCTGTGCCGAACCCGAACCCGACGCCGCCGTCAGCGGGCTCGATCGACCCCGGCCAGCTCGTTGGTTCCCGGGCCGCACCGACCAGGCCGGCGGTCTCCCAGCTGATCGCTCCGTCGGATACAGACGCGACCCAGTTGCGACGACCGACGCGGGGGATTCCAACATCGAGCGTCGGCTACTCGTCGCGGAGCAGTTCGGTCGGTTGGAGGCGATTGACGAGGTGTGTTCCGGCGAGGGTGCACAAAATCGTGGCCGCGAGTACTAGTCCGATCGGGGCGAGCAGAGTTCGTAAAGGCAAGGTGTAGGTGGGTGGGAGCACGAATAGGGGCCGAAGGACAGTGACGAAGTAGTAGCCCATTGCGGTGCCGACGAGCACGCCTGCGATGGCGCCGACGATGGCGACGGTACCCGCCTCGGCGGCGATGAGGAGCCGTACGGTCCGAAGGTCGAGGCCTTGCGCTCGAAGCGTGACGTATTCGCGCCGTCGTTGGAGCAGGAGGCCGAACACGAAGATGGCGATGGTCACGATTTCCATCGCGAGTGCGAACGTCGAGTCGAGGTCCACGAGTCCGGCGATGTTGAGCGCAGCGAGGCTGGACTGGTCTCGCGCGACTGTGGTGGCGCGCGTGGTGATTTGAAGCTGATCGGCTGCTGCGGGGCCTTGGCCGAGTGACGTCATCGCACGGCGAAGGCCGGCGTCGCCTCGGGTTATTGTCGATGCGAGGAAAAAGTCGGGAGCTTTCGACGGGACGTTGGCGATGTATTGGTGAATCGACATCATCGCGTCTGCGCCGTCCGGGAATCCTGGGAGCCGCTCGAACATTCCTGTGATGTGGAAGTCGACCTCGATCTGATCGTCGGTGCCTCGGGCGAGCAGGACGTGGAGCGTGTCCCCGACCTTGGCCTTGAGAAATTGTGCCATGTGGTTGCTGAGCAGCACGGCACCAGGGTCGGTCTGCAGCGTCCGCAGCACTGCATCCGCGTCACCGGTTGGGAAGTTGTCGTTGCGGAGGGGAGCGACCGATCCGAACGAAGCAGGGTCGATCGCGGCGAGGTTGGCGGGGTCCGACGTGCGTGCGCTGCGCAGAATTACGTTGCGGATGCTGTAGACCACGGGGCTGACCTGGGCGACACCGTCGGTTCGGAACAGTCCCGCTTGATCGGTGGTGTACGCGCGTCGGGCTGTCGGTCCAGCCACGATGTGGATATCGGAGCCGGTGGCGTAACGGGCATCGTTTGCTTTCGCGGCGTCGTAGGAGGACGTGAATCCGGCGAGGCTGGTGGTCAGCGCGACGATGAGCGTGACAATGATGGTGCCATTGCCGATCGCCCACGGTCGGCGACCGACACTGAGGCGATACAGGCTGGGTAGCGGTGCGCCTACGGCGCCCGTAGAGGCCGGTTGAGTTCGATGCAGGACTGTGCCGAGCACGCGGGCGGCGACAAGGCTTCCTGCGAACCACACGGCGATGGGCAGTACGAGCAGACAAAGGTTGAGCGTGACCGACCGCCCGAAGTAGACCGAGCCTGACGCCCCGTCGAACGCGTGGGCATGGAGTGCGGCGGCGGTCCCGACGACCACGACGACACAGCCGACGATGTCGAGTCTGGCACGTCGCCACAACGGGACAGCCCGCGCGAGTCGAGCGCGGTCCTCGTTGATCTCTCGGTCGATGTTGCGCCGTCCTGTGACGTAGAGGGCGAGCCCGGTCGTAAAGAACCCACCCAGGCAACCGAGCAGCGCGGACAGAGCCAGGCGCGAGGTCGTGGCCCGGGCGAGTGATTCGCGCCCGAGTATCGCGGTCGCGAGTAGATAGCCGAGGAGGAGACCGACCAGCGACCCGGCAGCGGTCAAGCCGGAGGTGCGGATCGCGAGCATGCGCAGCAAATGCCGGCGGCTGGCTCCGCGGATCCTTAGCGTTGCTTGCTCACGCCGTTGGGCATCGGCGAGGACGTTTCCGGCGTACCCGGCGAGGATTGCTGCGAGGAAACCACCGGGCAGACCAAGGAAGATGAACAGGCGCTTGGCGACCGTTGCGTCGCCGGTGGCGACCTGCAGGGTGTTGGAGATGTTGTCGAGCAAGAAGTCCTGGTGTGCCGCCACGGCAACCACGGCGGCGGCGATGCGCTTGGTCTGAATCAGCGCTGTTGCCGGGTCGGCGGCGAGGAAGCGGCGGTCCACGGTGATGTCGATCTCGCGAACGGGCGGATTCTTCAACCGCGAGCCTCGTGCAGTGGCTGCGCGTTCAAAGGCGGGTATCACCTTGTCGGCGAAGACGGCGGGCGAAATGATCGCCGAGTTCTGCGAATAGATGAACGCCTCCAGGTCGCTGCCGCGGCGACTGGAGAACAACGAACGGGCCTGACTGACGTCGGCGATGCCGCTGACGACAACGTCGAAGCTCGTCGAGTCGGGCAATGCAACCCTGACGGTGTCACCGATCTTGGCGTGCATCGCTTTGGCCGATTCGACGCTGAGCACCGCGCCGTCCGCGCGGAGGCCACCCTCGATCAGCTTGATGGCCGGGTCGTGTTCGGCGTAGCCGGCATCGAGGCCGAAGAGCTTGGCTGGGCCGGACGCCGTACGACTGTTGGAAGACAGGCTGTCGGGGCCGAGATCGACGAGCGACAGTTGCCTCGCAGCGGCGACGCCTTCGACCTGGGAGATGCTTTGGGCGAGATCGGCGAGCGGCACGACGGACGGGTTGTTGGCGGAGACAGGGACGACAGATTCCCGGCTGGAGAACGAGGAGTTCACCGCCGTGTCATCGAGCTGCATGTCGTGCTGAGCCTCGACGAAATAGCTGAAGACGGTGGTTGTCCCGGAGGTGGCGATGCCGAGGTTGTAGCCCGCTGGACCCGCGCCATGGGCAAATGGGTTGTCGGTGGAGGCCGCTAGTGCGGCATCGTTCAGCGTCGCCGAACCGACCACGAAGTGCAGGTCTGCGTCGGGGATCGAGCGAACGGTGACTTCGTTGGCGGTGACGTCGCTCGGATTGTGCAGCTCGAGGATCACGCGGATCCGGTCTCCTTGCTTGGCTGCGCCGGCCGGGTCGAATCGCTGTGTCAGGGTGAGGGCACCTCCGACACGTTCCGTCACGATGCGTTGCATGTCGATGGACAGCGGGTCGACGGCTCGCTGGGTCATGGATGCCGAGAGGCCGTCGACGAAGAACAAGATGCTGCAGAACAGGCCGACTCCGAGCGTGACACCCAGCATCGTGGACAAGGTTCGGCGCGGGTTTCTGGTGAGATCAGCGAGGACGTAGTTAGTGAGCACGATTTTGCTCCGGTGCTGTTTGGGATCGGGATAGGGTCACGACGCGCTGCAAATGCTTGGCCATGCTCGGGTCGTGGGTGACTAGCACCAACGTTGCGCCGATCTCCCGGTGGACGTCGATGAGTAGCTCGATGACGGTGTGGGCGCTCTCGGTGTCGAGCGCTCCGGTGGGTTCGTCGGCGAAGATCAGCGCCGGTCGATGTATGACCGCTCGAGCGACCGCCACTCTTTGGCGCTGGCCGCCCGACAGCTGATCCGGGAGCCGCTTGGAGAGCGCACCGAGACCGAGCCGTTCGAGCAGGTCGCCGGTGGTGAGCGGTCGGTGCGTGTTCATGTCGTTCCGGCAAATCGCGAGCTGGAGACCGACGTTCTCTTCGACGGTGAGGTGTGGCAGCAAGTTGTCGGCTTGATACACCATCCCGAGACGACGTCGGCGAAATCTGACCCTCTGTCGTTCCGACAGTGTGGAGATCGTCTCGTCGCCGATCGTCACCGTGCCGGAGCTGGGGCGAGCCAGGCCCGCCAACACTCCGAGCAGGGTCGACTTGCCGCAGCCGCTGGGCCCCATGATTGCAACGTTGGACCCGCCCTCGACGGAAAATGCTGCGCATTCGAGCGCCCGCGTCGTTCCGAAGGGGCTGGTGTAGTCGACGGTCAGGTCTCGGGCGTCGATGCTGTTGGCGACAATCATCGGACCACGACCACGCCGTCCAAGAACACGTATCGGTGATCGGCCTGATCGGCCAGGGTGATGTCGTGGGTCACGAAGAGCACTGCGGACTCCGAGCTGAGCACCTCGTTGATGACCCGCTTGGCGGTGTCACGGTCGAGTTGACCGACGACCTCGTCCGCGAGCAGAACGGGAGGATTGTTCGCCATGGCGACGGCGAGGGCGACACGCTGCGTCTCGCCGCCCGACAGTTGGCGGGGGCGAAGATCGGCGCAATGTGCGACCTCGAACCGCTTGAGCAGGCCTTCTGACGATGCCCTCGCACCCCGCCGAGATCGACGAGTGCCGAAGGCATGGGCGAGTTCCACGTTTTCTCGTGCGGTGAGGAAGGGAATCAGGTTGTCGGACTGCAGTGCGATCCCGATGAACGACGAACGCAGCTTGGCTCTCGCACGGTCGTTGAGATCGCTCATTGCGACTCCCTTGATCTCGACGGTTCCGGCGCTCGGCCGAAGCAACCCGGCGATCAGCGACAGCAGTGTTGACTTGCCACAGCCCGATGGTCCGATCAGGCTGACCTTGTCGCCGGCGTTGATGGTGAGGTTGACTCCGGCGAGGGGGGTGGCTTCCTCGCGAGCGGTCGAGAACCTTTTCGTGACGTCACGCAGTTGGACGATCGGAGTGTTCGTCATGACTTGCGCTTGGCTTCTGGTGCCGGGCCGAACACGTCGGGAGATGTCTGGCGTGCATGCTTTTCGAGGTCGAGCACCGTTTGGCTCGCGTCCGCAAGGCCCGCTGCACTGAGCTCCACGAAGTTCCGCAAGTCGAAGGTGTCTTGGTGCAGGCTTGCGTCCAGTGGAATGTTGTTGATGACTCCGACCCCGGGGGCGTAGTACTTGTTCTCGTTGTCGGGAGCGCCGACGTTGCCTTCTTGGACGACGCGGACGTTGTCGTAGCAGGCGAAGGGCACGCACGTCCTGATGCCGACTTGCACCGGCTGCCCGACCGACGGCTTTTCGTCCGGTGATCCACCGATGTGCCAGCGTGGTGTTGTCATGTCGACCTTGCCAGGGGACAAGATCCCGACACGGCCGCCCTTGTCATTTCCGATCCAGGCGGCGTCAGTATTGGTGTATGCGCCACCTTCGTAGTCCTCGGTGTATCCGCCGAGAATCCACACGTTGCCATTTTTGTCGAGCGCCATGTAGTCGATGCTGCGCTGTGAGATCTCACCGGAGTCGGTCGATTCGTCCAGCATGGCGATGGTTGGCACGCCCGCAATCGTTCGAATCACGTCGGTCATCGTCGTGATGATCTCGTGAGGGACCTTTCGCGAACCGACCTCGGTCGTGCCCGCGCGTACCCATTGCAGACCTGGCTTCAACGGGTGAAATGGGTTGGTGTCGAGCGTGGGGTCGACGAAGTTCGCCGCGTCGAATGTCACCTGTGTTCCAACGTCGGTATCAGCTTTCTTGGCGTTGGAGTCGTTCGAGCATGCCACAGCAAGCAACGCCAGCGCGACGCTGCCGCACACGATGGCCACACGTTGACGCCTAATGATTGGTCGTTCCATCGGGTCACCGTACGACGGGCCTCCTGACCGCTCGCTGACTCCCTTCGCTGCGTAGTCAGCTAGCAGTCAGGTGGGCATGCGAAGATAGTGAACCGGCACCGAAATGAAGGCTCGGCGATTGAAGATTTTGCTCATCGAAGACGACAAGAAGATCGCCACCATTGTCAAACGCGGCCTCGATGCGGAAGGCTTTACCGTTGAGGTCGCGTTCGAGGGTGAAACCGGACTGTGGCTTGCGACCGAAGGCGGCTTCGACCTGATCCTGCTCGACATCATGTTGCCGGGGCGAAACGGCTTCCAGATCTGCGCCGACCTTCGGGCCCGATCGATCTGGACGCCGATCATCATGTTGACAGCGAAGGACGGTGACCTTGACGAAGCCGAGGCGCTCGACGCCGGCGCCGACGACTACCTCACGAAGCCATTCTCATTTCCCGTACTCCTCGCCCGGATCAGGTCGATGCTCCGTCGGATCGGTGGGCGTGGACAGCCTGCACCTGTCAACGCCGGTGACCTGCGAATCGATCCGATCGCTCGCCGGGTCTGGCGCGGCGATCACGAGATCGGCCTGACGTCTCGCCAGTTCGAGGTGCTCGAGTTCCTCATCCGACGCGCCGGACAAGTGCTGACGAAGCAGGAGATCCTCAATGGTGTGTGGCAGTACGACTTCGACGGTGACATCAACATCGTCGAGGTGTACATCCGCCGGCTGCGATCAGCCATCGACGAACCATTCGGCCGGGGGGCAATTGAGACGGTCCGCGGTGCCGGGTATCGGCTCGCAGAAGACGGAGGGTAACGAGTCGTGCGTCGAACCATCCGGTTCCGAATCACCGCAGCGGCCATGATCCTGTCTGGAGTCTTGCTTGTCGGTGTCGCGCTCATGATGGTCGCTGTCGTGCGATCCCAGCTCACCGACAACCTCGATGAGAGCAGCAATCAGCGCGCCGACACGATCGAATCCGTGCTGTCGTCCGGTTTACCATCGCACCCGCCCGGTGACGAGGATCTCCTCGTGCAGGTCGTCGACGACGGCGGCGCAGTGCTCGCCTCCTCGGCGAATCTCGTCGGCATACCGCCGATCACCTCACTCACCCCTGGACAGCGCACAGTTCATGGGGTGTCGGGGCGCGCGGAGGTGTTCCGGGTTCTGGTCCGACGAGTGACGAGTCAAGGACGACCGGCGCTGCTCATCGTCGGCTCCAACTACGACCACGTGACCGAACCGTTGTCGATCCTGTCCCGCCTCCTCGCTCTCGGCGTGCCTTGCGTCGTGCTCCTTCTCGGCATCCTCACTCGGTGGCTGACCGGACGAACGTTGCGGCCGGTCGAACGAATGCGGCTCGACATTGCCGACATCACCAGTACCTGCCTTGATCGACGGGTGAAGGAACCGGCAACCGGCGACGAGATCGACCGTCTGGCGCGGACGATGAACGCCACCCTCGATCGACTCGAAGATGCCATCCGGCGTCAGCAGCGCTTCGTTGCCGACGCATCCCACGAGCTTCGCAGCCCACTCACGCGGATGCGCAGCGAACTCGAAGTCGACATCGCGCAAGTCCATCCCGGCCAGCCCACAACGACTCAACAGAACGTGCTCGAGGAAACGATCGCTCTGCAGCATCTCGTCGACGATTTGCTTCACCTTGCCCGCAGCGACGGCGCACCGCCCACGATGGGCAAAGAGCGCGTCGACCTTGATGACATCGTCTTTCGCGAGGCGCGGCGTCTGCAAGAACGCGGACGCGCGTTTGTCGACGTGCACGGAGTATGCGCCGTTCAGGTCATCGGCGACGCCGATCAGCTTGCGCGGGCGACGCGGAACCTTGTCGAGAATGCCGAACGGCACGCCGCTACCACCGTCACCATCGCGCTCAGCGAATGTAACGGGCGGGCACGCCTCATCGTGACCGACGATGGTGATGGCATCTCAGTCGAGAATCGTCAACTTGTGTTCGAGCGCTTCACACGTCTTGACGAGGGACGGACGCGCGATTCAGGAGGCACCGGATTAGGTCTCGCCATCGTCCGCGACATCGTCGAACGCCACAACGGAATCATCGACATCGATGATGTGGTGTCGACCCAATTCATAGTCGAGTTCCCGCTTGCCCCCGAGTGAGCCCAGCTCAGTCAGGCTGGAGAATCTGACTCTTAGAGACAGGCATCCAGCAATGCTCCACACGTGGGCCGTCGTGGCTGCAAGATTTGGTGGGGTTCACCACTTGGTGATCAACGAGGCTTGCAGGAGAATCACGGTGGTTGCCTGAATCGTTAACCATGTCCGCAATCGCCGTTGCCCGTGGGTAGTGCTTGAGAGGTCGGCGAGTGGTGCTGCGGCGAGAATGATCCATGGGAAGAAGAGCAACCAGATCCGCTCGACCTCGCCTTTGGAGTATTGCGATGCGGTCGAGATTGCGGCGGCAACGAGTGCTCCGCCGACGAGCAACCAGAGGGCTCGTTGACGAAGTCGGATGATGCCGGCCAGTGCTGCAGGCCCGACTGCGATGAGCAGCACGGCCGCGTTGCTAAGCGTGAAGTAGGTCCATGGCCGGAACTTGGCGGTTCCATCCCAGTACTGCTTCTTCAACGCGCTGAGTCCGTCGAACCACCAGAATCCCAACGCGTTGAAAGTCAGCAGTACGGCTGCTGCGGCGATGCAGGCCACGGTGACTACAAGGGCCAGTCGACGCCACTGCCTCCACCGCGACAAGGCGATCGCGAGCGGAATGACCAGGAAGGTGACAGCGCCATAGGTCAGGAACAATGCAGCGCCGAGGAATAGTCCGCAGGCTAACGACGCACCGACGGCGACGATCCGACGCGGTGAGGTCAGCGCGATCGCGATGGCGGCGACCGCCGCGGCTGTGACGGCGGTGATGAAGGCGTCGGCTGAGGTGATCTGCCAGATCGCGTACGGGACGAGGACAAGGAACGGGGCCGACCGTCGCACCCACACTGCGCCGGCAAGTCGGTGCGTGGTGACGAGGACGAATATCGGGGTCGTCGCGGTGCCGATGATGGACAGCGCGACAACAGGCCATGCACCGTGGAGGCCGGCACCGGCGACGGTCTTGAGCACGAGCGTGAAACCCGGCGGGTGCCCGCGTACGTGGACGCTGTAGCGGCCGAGATGGTCGACGAATGTTTCGAGAAATGTCGTCCAGCCCGGGGTCTTGGCGAGGTTTGCGTAGTACTCGGTCTGATCGGTGGCGCCGTGGAAGAGGCCGTCGCTCCCGTCAAGGAGTGCGAGTGCGACGGCGAACGCCGCGGCGCCAAGTCCGGTCGCGACGGCGATCCATCGAAGTCGCCATCGCTCGAGGACCGCGGGTGCGAATGAGATGACAGCCAATGCGACAGCGATTGGTAGTGCGAGTTGCCAGTGGGCACGCCAATCCCAGCCGTCAAACGGGTCGCGACCAACGAGCGGTGCAGCGCCGAGCTTGATCTCGGGTGCACGCTTCTGCAGTCGTCGACCCCACACGACGCTCCATCCAACGAGTCCCACGGCCGCCGCGAACAGCGCCAGTGTGAAGAGGCGTCGGGCGCGGTGAGCGGTCAGGTCAGGCGTTGTCGATCGCGGAACCACATCACGCCTCCGCCGACTGCGAACATCGTCCAGAATGCTGCATTGGGACTGGTGCCGATGACGGCTGGCGCTCCGGCGGAGACGTTGCTCCAGTTCTCCTGGAGCAACGCGACGAACGCCATCACTGCGAAGCCGGCGGCAGCGACGAGTCCCGCGAGGCGAACCCGCGCGCCCACGATCAAGGAGACACCGAATGCGATTGTGAGGACGGCGGCGAGGCCGTTGAACCACAGCAGCTTCAGTTCCATTTTGCCGTAGCCGAACAGGGCCACTTGGCGGGTAGCGAAGTCCACGTCGCGGGCGAGGAACCATCCGATGGTGCCGATGGTCACGGCGATCGCGCCGAGCACCACAAAGGCTCGGTCCCTGGCAGCTCGTGGGCCGGCAAGTGCCATGTCGATGCGCGGGGCGTGGTCGCCGGCTGGCACTGCGTAGATCATCAGGTGCAGGAAGAAGATCAGGGCGTAACTCCACGGCCACTCGTTGTCTCGGTAGGCGACCGACAGGAAGATCGGGATTGCGTTGAACGCTCCGATGAGCGCAACCACCCGGGTGCGGTATCCGATCAGCAGCAGGGCGGCGAGTGTGCCGTCGGTCAGGATGACGATCCAGCCGAACAGGTGGAAGTGCGGCAGGACGAGGTGCTCGGTGATCGACTTCCACACCCCCCAGACGGGGCTGTCGACGCCGGAGCGGGTGTACTTGTACAGCCCGCCGCCTGTGTCTTGCCCGAAGTTGGGAGCGACTTTCCAGTGCAGGTTGGCCAGCCAAAGCAGTCCGGCCGCGATTCGTGCTGCTGCCATCACGAAGTAGCGCGTGCGCGTGTCCATTGCGTCGAGCCGATCCCGGCGCGTCGGGACCGTCCTCGCTTCGTCGAGTTCCACGATGGGGCCCCCCTCGGTGCCGGTGTGCGTTCAGATCATGTCAGGGGTCCAGCGCGCGGCGGTCGGTGTTGCGCGAATGTTTCGATTTGAACGGCAGCGCCATCATCGGGTTGCCATTACCGTCCGGTCTGTGGAACCGCGAGGGAATTGTTCGGTCGGCGTGATCGGTGGATCGGGTTTCTACGAGTTCCTGGCCGACGCCGTAGAGGTTGATGTCTCGACACCGTTCGGACCGCCGTCCGGGCCCGTGGTTGTTGGGGCGGTCGCCGGTCGGCGGGTCGCCTTCCTACCTCGCCACGGCTCCGATCACCGTTACGCCGCACATCGGGTCCCGTACCGGGCGAATCTGTGGGCCCTGCATTCGTTGGGTGTCACGTCGATCATCGCGCCGTGCTCGGTGGGGTCGTTGCGCGACGACATCCACCCCGGGCAGTTTGTCGTCGTCGATCAGATCGTTGACAGAACCTGGGGCCGGCCGGACACGTTCCACGACGTCGGTGGACCGAGTGATCAACCGGGAACAGCGGGTCCGGTGCATCATCAATCGTTCGCTGAGCCATATGACGCCGCCTTGCGTGCCCACATCGTCGGCGTGGCGCACGAAAGCCAAGTTGATGTTATTGATGGCGCCACGATGGTCGTGATCAACGGGCCACGGTTCTCGTCGCGTGCCGAAAGCCTCTGGTTCCGGCAGATGGGCTGGGATGTCGTCAACATGACGGGCTACCCCGAAGCGGTCCTCGCCGCCGAGTTGGGAATCCGCTATGCCGGTCTCGCTCTGGTAACCGACTACGACGCAGGGGTCGGTGACCGCGAGCCCGTCACGATGGATGCTGTTTTCGCAATGATGCGCTCGAACGTCGCACGGGTGCAGGACCTGATCCGGTCCGTCATCGCGGACATGCCCGACGACCTCGTTCGCCAACCATGATCATCAGTTCGACGGTGGCCGCCTTCGGCTCACATTCTGCCTTGTCGCAGCGGCGCGACAGAGAAGTCGCGCATCCCCGTCTCGAACGGTATGGCGGCGGTGAACCCGAGCATCCGTTCCGACTTTGCCGGGTCGGCGAAGACGTGGCGGACGTCGCCCAGCCGGTAGCCGCCGACGACACGAGGCGCCGGGGCACCGTCGGGTCGCAATGCCAGGGCCATGTCGAGCACGGAGCGCGGTGCGCCGGTGCACACGTTGAACGGTCCGGGCGATGGTTGAGGATTGGTCAGCGCGAGCACGTTGGCTCTAGCGACATCGGCAACATGCACGAAGTCACGCCGTTGTCCGCCGTCTTCGAGCACGAGCGGGCTCTCGCCACGTTCGTAGGCGCTCCGAAAGATGCTGGCAACCCCGGCGTACGGGGTGTCGCGCGGCATCCGCGGCCCGTAGACGTTGTGATAGCGCAGGGCCGTGACGGTTGTTGCGGGATGTTCTCTGGCAAAGGAGCTACACAGCCCTTCTTGGGCCAGTTTGGTGGTGGCATATACGTTGCGAGGATCAAGCCAGTGATCCTCTGGCACCGGCTCTGGGACCAGCGCCTGGTGACAATGGGGACAGGCCGGTTCGTAGCGGCCAGCTTTGAGGTCGTCGCGGTCCCGTGGACCTGGTCGTACCAACCCGTCGACTGGGCATCGGTAACGGCCTTCGCCGTAGACGACCATGCTCGACGCAAGAACGATCCGACCGGTGAACCGGGCCCGATGCACGGCGGACAGCATCGCCGCAGTGCCGGCGAGGTTGCGGCCGACGTAGTCCTCGACGTCTGTGAAGTCGACTCCGAGGCCAACCTTGGCGGCCTGGTGACTGATGGCGTCGACCCCGGACAGGATCTCGGCCCACATGTCATGATCGCGGATATCTGCCCACTTGTAGCGGGCCGCCCCAGCCAGGCCCGCCGGCTCACCGTGGTGCGCTGCCGGGTCGAGATCGTCAACCACGACAACCTCGTGGTCGAGCGCAACGAGTTGATCAACAATGTGCGATCCGATGAATCCCGCACCACCGGTGACGACGACCCTCATGCCTGGCCTCTTTCGTCGACGGTGGTGCTGTGATGCCTGATGTTGTGTTGCCCGCCTTGAACGAAGCCGCCGCGGTCGAATGGGTTCTGAGGCGACTGCCTGTCGGATATCACGCGATCGTCGTCGACAACGGTTCGACCGACGCGACTGCAGACATCGCCCGACTGCACGGAGCCCAGGTGATCTCCGAACCGACCCGAGGCTTCGGCTCCGCGTGCTTCGCCGGGTTGGTTGCAGCGACAGCCGAGATCGTGTGCTTCATGGACTGTGACGCCTCGCTCGACCCGATTGCACTGCCGATGCTCGTGAGCTACATCGAACGCGGCGAGGCGGATCTGATGATCGGTGCCCGTGCGGCTCGCAAGGGCGCATGGCCGGCGCACGCCCGTTGGGCGAACCGGGTGCTGGCCTTCGAGACCCGGCGGCGCACTGGCCTCGACATCCGTGATCTTGGCCCGATGCGCGCGATGCGGCGCGAGGCGTTGATCGACCTCGGTCTGCGTGACCGGCGCAGCGGTTGGCCATTGGAAATGGTGCTGCGCGCCCATCGTGCCGAATGGACGATCCGCGATGCCCCGATCGACTATCGGCCACGAGCTGGACGTTCCAAGGTCACCGGCACCGTCGCCGGAACCGTGCGTGCCGTCAAGGACATGGGCCGGCTTCTGCGCGACGACGGTCGGAGCTGACCGGTGCATCTGACCGTTATCGCGAAGGCCCCCATAGCCGGGAAGGTCAAGACCCGCCTGTGCCCACCGTGCACGCCCGGGCAGGCAGCCGACATTGCCGAGGCAGCGCTCGCTGACACCTTCGATGCGATAACGGCTGTGGTCGGCCGGACCGGCGTCCGACCGGGTCTGCTGATCGATGGTGAACCGCCGTTGTTCACACCCGCCGAGTTCGATGTGGTTCCGCAACGCGGTGAGGGCCTGGAGCAGCGGCTGCGTCACGGGTTCTGCGACCTCGGACCGGGGATCATCGTTGGCATGGACACCCCTCAGGCCGTCGCCGGGTTGGGTGCGACCCTCGGCCGGCTCGAACGCGGTGTCGACGTGCTTGGGTTGGCCATCGATGGCGGTTATTGGGCGATCGGTCTGGCGCGCACCGACGAGGACTTCCTGGGTGCGGTCTTCGGTGGCATCCCGATGAGCACCTCGCGCACCGGGGTGTACCAGCTTCGGCGATTGCATCAGCTCGGTCGCTCGGTCCACATGTTGGCGAGCACCCGTGATCTGGACACAGTGGGGGACATGCTCGCCGCGGCGGCAGGCCAACCTGTCGGCCGGCTCGGCGACGTAGCCCGCGCTGTCGCGGCGGCTTTGGGTTGATGCCATTTTGGTGTGGAGCCGACCGGCTCCGCGGTGGTCATGCTCAACGGATGCCGAGGCTGGCGTCGGCGCCTTCGGGCAGACCACGCAGCGTCGCAAGCAACGCGTTCGCCGGGATCGACAGCGGCAGGATTGTTCGAGTGAGCAGCAGATCGGTGTCCAGACGACCGGCGCGGACTGTTGGCCCAAAACTTCCCCAGAATGCGCCGTCTGCGGCGATGGTGAGCTCGCTGGGGATGTCGCGGGCGACCGCAAACACGCCGAGGTCGCGTTCGTCAGCGCGACCGCGACGCACGATCGGACGGACGATGTGGTCCTCGTCGCGTACGCCGAGCGAGCGGACGAGCGCACGCAGCGGTTCGAGCGTCGGACTGTCCAGCGGGCCCGCCGTGGTCGTGGCGATCCTGACACGTACGCCGCTGACGATGAGACGTGGAACAATCGCGACGACCTTGTCGAAGTTGTCCGGCCCGCGGGCCATGTCGTTGATGTCGGGCAGGTGTGAATCCAACGAGATCTGCATGGCGATGTCGGGGTGGGCCAACGGTGCGGCACGGTCGAAACGATCGCCGCTGAGGAGCGTGCCGTTGGTCAACAACAGCACCGGAAGATGGGCGGCCATCGCAGCGACAGTTTCCGGCAGCCAGGGGAGCAGCATTGGCTCGCCGCCAGTCACCCCGATGCTGGTGAAGCCAAGCGATTTCGCTTCGATGGCGATGGTCAGCATCTGTTCGGCGGTCAACTGCCGGCGCTCGCTGCGCGGCGACGACTCGGTCAAGCAGTACGAGCAGGCGAGGTTGCAGTGGTAGTTGGAGTAGATCCACACCCGGCCGGGCATCTCACCGGAGGCGATGGCCTCAGCAACAGTCGATTCCGTCACGCGAAGCCCTCGTTACTCAGGCGGGCGGTGACTTGATCGGAGGTGGGAAGATCGAGACCAGTGGCCAGTCGGTTGAGAAACATTGTCGCTCCAACGGTCACAGTCAGTTCGACGAGCGCATGCTCTGGCCAGTGTTCTCGCGCCGCGATCCAGACGTCGTCGGGGATTGCGCCGGTGGCTCCTGCGAGCGCGTCGATCCAGCCGATCAATGCCCGCTCCGCCAGCTGAGGGAACGCATCCTCGAGCGCGAGGTCACCACGCAGTCCTCGGATCTCCTCCGTTGACAGGCCAACGTCGAGTGCGACCGCGGTGTGGGCGTGGACGCAGTACCGGCACCCCTGCAGGACTGAAGTCCGCAAGATGGCCAGTTCCTTGACGCGTGCCGTCATCGACCCTGTACCCAACGCTGCGCCGACGAAGTTCAACGTCGGACCGAGCAGTTCGGGAACGGTCGCCAACGCTGCGACGATCGGACCCGGGTCGCCGTCGGCAAAGTATTGCTGGACGGTGATCGGCGCCTGATCGGCGTCCAGCAGTTGGGTCCGTGACATCGGACCAGCTTTGCCCATCCGCGGTCGGTGCTGGGACTGATGGGTCAAGTGTTTCGCAAACGTTTCGATCATCAGCACTCGGCCGTGCACCGTCCCAAGATCTTGAGTAGTCGGTCAGGGTAGGAGGTGTAGATGCCGTCCACGCCGAGGGCGACGAGCAGCTTCATGTCATCGACATCGTTGACCACCCACGTCAAGATCGCGATTCCGTGCTGATGCGCCCACGTGAGCGACGAAGCGTCGACCAGTTGTCGGCCGTCGCTGCGGAACGGGGGTTGATCAACGGTCACCGCCGGGACGAAATTCGGATCGTTGCTGGCGCGGGCGTCGCGTGCCGCGTAGACGTCGCCCATGATGGCGCTCGTGCGCACGTCCGGACACTCCCGACGGAACTCGAGGATCTGTTCGTCACTGTTCGAGCCGACGAACACGTTGTTGAAGCGTCGGTGGTCTCGTAGTAGTTCGCACACCGGTTGCACCATGTCGAGCGATTCGTCTTTGAGGTCGACCGACACCAACGTGGTCGGGAACTGGTCGAGGATCGACTGGAAGGTCGGGATCGTGACACCCTTGCCGCGATAGGGGTGCGCGTCTGGGGCCGTCGAGTCGACGCCAGTGGTCGTGAAGGACCAGCCGGCGTCGAGCCCGCTGATCTGCTCGAACGTCATCGCCCGAATCGATCCTGAGGTTCCGGTCATCCGATCGACGGTCGCGTCGTGAAACGCGACCACGACGTCATCCTTGGAAAGGCGGAGATCGACGTCAACCACGTCGGCACCCATCGCGATCGTCCGTTCGAATGCCAGCAGGGTGTCCTCCGGAAACAGACCGTCGCCACCACCGTGAGGGATCACCAACGTTCGCCGGGTCCGAAACGGGTTGGAGCCGTCCGGCACTCGTTGCTCGCCATGAGCAGGGCTATCTGGCAGCTGCGCTGAATTGCTGTCGCTGGCCGAATGAATGACGACGGCCGAGAACACGACGGCCGACAACACACCTATCGCCGCGAAGGCGGCGATCACTTTGTTCCTGCGCCGAAACCGTCGCACGCCGACCTCCCAACACTCGTTGCGTGAGCATGGAGACACTATGGCGACGCAGCGGGAACCGCTGCGCGGCCGGACTTCGGCGGTCCCTCAACCGCGTAAACTTTTGCGAAACTCCGGCCGTCGTTCGGACGGCTGTGGTGATGGGACCTACGCTCGCGTCGTGTCTGCTCGAGTGCTCGTCGTGGACGACGAACCAATGGTGAGAGAAGTTGTCGCCCGATACCTGGAGCTTGACGGCGTCATCGTCTCGGAAGCGTGTAACGGTGCGGAGGCCATTGAGTGGTTGGACTCGAACACGCCTGACTTGATCGTGCTTGATGTGATGCTCCCCGGGGTCGACGGGCTGACCATCTTGCGGCGTCTGCGCTTGACGTCAGACGTGCCAGTGATCTTGCTGACGGCGCGGTCCAACGAGATTGACCGGATCGCCGGCCTCGAACTCGGTGCTGACGACTACGTTGTGAAGCCTTTCTCACCTCGCGAGGTCGCAGCGCGGGTGCGCACGATCCTGCGACGCGGTCGATCGCCCGACACCGTTACGTCGGAAGAGTTTCGTGCCGACTTCGACGGTCTCACCATCGACTCGTCGACCCGAGAAGTGCGTGTCGAAGGATCGGTGGTGGTGTTGACTCCGAAAGAGTTCGATGTCATCGCAGTGCTCGCCCAGTCACCCCGACACGTGTTCAGCCGCAGCCAACTCCTACGTCTGGTGTGGGCATCGTCGCCCGACTACCAGGACCCGGCCACCGTCACGGTCCACGTCGGACGCCTTCGGCACAAGCTGGAAGCCGATCCCCAGCACCCGCGGTGGATACAAACCGTGCACGGCATCGGCTACCGGTTCGAACCATGATCACCGCGACGCTGGCGATGGAGATGACGCTCGGATCGGTCATCACCAAGCACCCCGAACTCGCTGCCCTCGCATTCGGTGGAATGACCCTCGGCACGGTCTCGATCGCCCTCGCGCTGCGCGCCTACCAACGCCGAGCGCGAAGGCTCAGCAGATCCCTGTTGATCCTGGTGCTATCGGCGCTACTCATCGCTGTCGCCGCCGCAGCAGCTGCGTCCCGACTCATGGTCCTCAACGGCGCAGAATTGTCTGCGGTGCTCGAGGTCAGTGCCGTCGCAGCCGGCTTCGCAGTGTTTCTCGTACTCATCGTGTCGCGATCCATCGGAGGCGACGTTCGTGACCTCGAGCGTTCAGTTCGCAGAATCGAGGCAGGCGACCGCGCAGTGCAGGTCGTCCGCAGACGGTCCGATGAGTTAGGGCACGTCGGTGCGGCGATCAACGACCTCGTCGGTCGACTCAAGATCCTTGAGGAAGAACGGACCGCGGTCGAAACCGAGCGACAGAACCTGCTCACCAACATTGGGCACGACCTGCGTTCGCCGTTGGCTGCGCTCCAGGCCGCGACAGAGGCGCTGGTCGATGGTGTCGCTCGTGACCCGCAGCGCTATCTCCGTTCGATGCTGCGTGACATCGAAGCCCTGGGTGCCCTGATCGAAGACGTAGCGCTCTTGTCCCAGCTCGACGCGAATCGACTTGACCTCGAACGCCTACCGATCAATCTCGTCGAAGTCGCCGAGGCAGTCATCGACTCGATGGAACCCCTGGCGACTGCTGCCGCTGTCCACGTTGTCCTGGTCGACCCGGGAGCGGTCTACGTGATCGCAAGCCCTGTCGCGTTGACTCGCATCATCCGCAACCTCATCGACAACGGCATCCGCCATGCCCCGTCAGGAACTGACGTGACGGTACACATCTCGTCCGAGGGCGCAGCGACCGTCCGTGTCAGCGACGCCGGCCCGGGGTTCCCGAGCGACTTTCGCGGGTCTGCGTTCGACAGATTTACCCGCGCCGATGACAGTCGCAACCGGAGCACCGGCACTGTCGGGGGGCTTGGCCTGGCAATCGCCCGTGGGCTTGTCGAAGCCCTCGGCGGTGAGATCTGGATCGAGGATTGCAGCGCGACGTCGGTCGCGTTCCGGGTCCCACTACCGGCATGAGCTTCACCGAGGTTGTCGCCCGCGAGGACCCTGTAGCGAGTTGGTCGAACGGTGCCCTGGGCGGTCGCGGCGTAAGCACGCGCCTTGCCGATGCCGAATCCGTGCTCTGCTTCGGTGCGTTCGACTCTTCGAACGCACCGGTCGGGCCAGCCGCCACTCCCGTCACCGTTGTCGAACCGGCAGCGTGCATGTGGGTCCAGTTGACCCGCCAATTCGGCGTTGTCTTCATCGACGTCCGCACCGTCGAAATGACCACCCCAGAGAAATGCCGCGCTGTGGTCCACGCCGCAGTGCAGCACCTCGCGCCCGGCGGACGGCTGGTCGCGTCCTTTGAGCGGCAAGATCCCAATCTCGCGCCGTATGAGCAGGTGTGCGCCGAGTTCGACCTCGAACCCGGCGGTCGCGAGATCGCCGTCGGCGTGTGCGTCGTTCACCGCCGAACAACGCAGACCACGATCCATGACCTCTTGTTCGACGCCCGGTCGCGCATCAACCGCATCGAATCCGCTGACCTGTGCGCGGCCCTCGATGGCCGGCATCCACCGACCATAATCGACACCCGCACGAGCACCGATCGTGAACGCTTCGGTGTGATCCGTGGGTCGATCCACATCCCGCGCACCATCTTGGAGTGGGCTTGTGACCCGTACAACGGGTATCGCCACCCGGCAATCCGTTCTCACGACCAATCGCTGGTCATCGTTTGCAACGGCGGTTACAGCTCTTCTCTGGCCGCGTCAAATCTTGCGCTGCTCGGATTCAGCGCAGTCTGTGACCTGCTCGGCGGCCATCAGGCGTGGGTTCGAAGCGGCCACGAGGTCGTCGCACCCGACCACACATCACTCGACTACTGAACCCATTTCTCGACGGATCATCAGCGCGTGAACAAACCGTTGGGTCACGCCCGACGGGGTGAGGTGATCCCGTTCGAACGACTCGATCAGCTCGAACCCGTCGGAGAACGCCGACTGCAACGACGCCGCTGAGTGACGGGCAACGCTGAGGCCGCTACACGAGGTCGGCCCGTCTGCCGCGAATTCGGCGAGCACGAGAGATCCGCCCGGTCTGACCAAGCCAGCTGCCGTCGTGGCGTACGCCGTCTGTTCAGCGGCGTCGGTCAGGAAGTGAAATGTGGCCCGGTCGTGCCAGAGCATCACCGTTTGCGGGAGTCGAATCGTGCGGGCATCGGCGCGAACCATTGTCACGCAGTTGGCGCGGTCGCCGAGACTCGCATGGAGACGGTCGAGCGCCGACTGGGCGATGTCGACTGCGATGATCGCCGAGTAACCATCGTCGACAAGCTCCCTTATCAGCGTCGATGAGCCGCAACCGACCATGACCACCGGGTCCGAGGGCACCGTCACGCGGCGCACCAACTCGCCTCAAGTCGCAGCGGTCGATTGATACCAACTGGCCGACGACGCATCCCGCCCGGTCCAAACTGACTCCCAGTGCGACTGCTCGTCCACCTCCGGAAATCTAAACGGTGTGAGATGCCAGGTTCCGCCGGCGCAGCGAAACGTTTGCGAAACATCGCGACGGTCCTCGACGTTTCGGTCGATCCGGAGGCCATGATTCGCGCCCGCCGTTGAGCTCGACCTGTGAGGCTATGGTGATCACACAACCCGCTGACGTTACGCCGTCATCATCGATCGTCCGGCTCGTGGATGTCTACGATGCTGACAGCTCGTTGCGAGGCGAGCTGACGTAATCGCCGGGCACACCGGCCGCACGCAGCTCCCGCCAGTATCGGCGATGTCGCGAGCGTCGATGAAGCTGGTTCGGCCGCGGCCTGATGCGAGGCGGATTCGGTCGTGGGTGCGGATGTCGTATCTGTATGCGCCGCCCAGGTTCTGTGAGAAGAACGCGGGCCGCAGAAAGGTCCATGGAATGCCGCTGGCGCGCAGGTCTTGTTCGATCTGCCAGTGGGGCATCGCTCGGTTGACGCCCATGAGCGACAACAACACAACGTGCCTCGCCCCGGCGTTGACCATCGACACAGAGGGCTCGAGCGAGCAGGACCTCGCCGACGACTTGCCTGGCGACGGGTGGGTTGCGACGTCGCGAGTTCGCCAACTACGTATGATCGCTGCGGTTCGTTTTTGGTCCTGGTCTACGACGTCGTCGTGAACCTTGGATCGGAGATCTTCCCGTGAATGCACCTGCGCACCCTGGTCGCACCCTGGCCGTACCCTGTTCGTGAATCTTCCCGTGGTTGACGTTCGGCGCAGCATGGCGTTCTTCGCGAAGCTCCGGTTCAGCTTCAACCCGGCCTTCAGCGACGACTCCGCGGCCTGCATGCTCGTCGGTGAGCACGCCTTCATCATGCTGCTCAGCCGCGACAAGTTCGCTGAGTTTTCGAAGCTGCCGATCGCCGACGCACGCACACACACACGCTGGCGTTGTTCTGCTTCGGCGTCGAGTCGCGTGAAGCGGTCGATGAGGTCAGCGCGGCTGCGCTCGCTTCGGGTGGCACCGAAGTGGACGGGGCCGAGGATCTCGGCTTCATGTACTCGCGAAGCTTCTACGACCTCGACGGCCATGGCTGGCAGGTCATGTGGATGGACCCGACGATGTCATAGGTTCACGTCGCTCAGATACTGGCCCGTGTCTTGGAACTGCGAACCGGATCAGCTCATATATTCTGACCGCATGGACGACAAACTTGCTGTCAACTTCATTCGCTTGATCGACGACTCTGCTGCCAACGGCGTGCCCGAGATGCACTTCCGTTTCTGGCGCCGAGCCGATCATTCGGCCCGCAACGAGTACCTCGAAGGGTTCCGCTCTGACTCTGACGCGATGGCCTGGTTTGCTGACGGGTACCTCGGTGACGACCCCGACTTCGACACCTTGTTGGGGTTGCCCGCCGACACGCTCGGCTTCCAGTACGCGCGGCACATCGTCGACAACAATCTGTCGCGCACTCTCGCACGGGACTATCGCAGCGCGCACGAGTCGTTGGACGCTGCCGGCCGCCTTGACGACATGCCCGTCGAGGTGAAGTACGCGGTGGTCCGAGGCTTCCAAATCCACGACTACTTTCACATCCTCACCGGCTACCTCACAGACGGACGCGGCGAGATGGCCCTTCAGGCGTTCACCCTCGCGCAACGCAGGTTGCCGTACAGCAGCCTGTGGATGGCCACGCTCACCTCGCAGATGACATTCAAGCATCCGCGCATGACCGACGCCGTGATGGATTGCATCACTGACGGCTGGCAGCGTGGCCGTACAGCCCGCAACCTGAACTACACGCGCTGGGAGGAACGCCTCGGCGAACGGGTCGACGACCTACGCGCAGAATACGGCCTCGTCGCATGAGGCAAGGCACCCTCATCGGCGGTAGTTGACGATGTGGTGGCGTGCGCTGCTCGGGGTCGTAGTCGGCCTGGTCACCGTTTGGCTTGTGATGCTCGCCCTGCTGTGGCGAGCCCAACGACATACGACGGACAAGACGACCCTGCGCGACGCGGCACGACTCGTGCCGGAAGTCGTGCGACTGCTGCGTCGTCTCGCAGCCGACCGAACCATCGCCCGTCCCGTCCGCATCCGACTCTGGTTGCTTCTGGCTTATCTGATCTCGCCGATCGATCTGATCCCAGATTTCATCCCAGTGCTCGGCTACGCCGACGTCGTCATCATCGTCGCGATCGCCCTCCGCTCGGTCACTCGTCGCGCCGGGCCTGAAGCGATCGAAGAACATTGGCCGGGCACACCGGAAGGTCTCGCCACGCTGCTGACGTTGGCCGGCATCGGACAGACTCCTCGGCTGACGTCAGAGGATCGATGACGGTGCAGTCGTTGCGCGTTGTTCGGCAACGAGCACGGTCGCGATGTGTACGACAGCAATGGCTGCGGCGAGCGTCGCGAGGCCGGAACGCGATTCCTTGATCTGGTGGACGACTTCGGCGACGTCGAACACGGCGAACACGACCGCGAACACCATGGTCGCGAACAACAGCCCACGACGGTTCCGGAACCAGGTGAGCACCGCCAACGCGAGTGACACGGCGACAGCAACGATCACGAGAGCGTTCGATTCGAGGTCGAGGCCCAGGACGGTCTCCGCGGACGACTCGGAGTGTCCGGGTGTTTGGCCACCTTGCGTCTCGATGTGTGTCGTCCCCTCGCTGGCGGTTTCGTCGGTGTGGGTGGTCTCATCACCACCTGCTTCGCCGGGCGGGGGTGACTGCACGGTGGTCAGTGCTGGGTTCACGGCTTCGGTGCCGGTCTCTGTGTGACGGGCGATGGCGTGACGTTCGGCCGTGATGCCGATGGCGAATATCGCCGCACCGGCGACGAGGAGTGAGCTGAGCAGCCAGCGCGGCCGGGAGAGTTCGCGAAGGGTCATTGGTGTGTCCGCACGATCGGCATTTCGACCGCCACCGGGCCCGGTGCGGCAGCACACGACGTGGCTTGTCGGCGGCGACGCCGTACCACGACGATGATCGCGATGGCGCCGATCGCGATCGCGGCGGTGCCGAACAGCGCGAACCCAGCAGCGGTACCCAGACCGATCGCGGCGAGGAACCCGACGATCGGTCCGGCGCAGCAGGCCGCGCATGCGATGGCACCGCCACCAACGATGGTCACGTTCTCCTTCGTCGTGCTCATGCCGGCTGACCAAACAATGAGTGGAGCACTGGAAGGGCGTCGTGGGGAGCGCGGACTTCAAGGGCGACGCCCATTGTGTCGATGGTGATCGCGAACGTGAAGAACTGGCAGCAGTCCTGCTCGGCTGCGGCGAGCCGCACCAACTCACCGAGCGGAGTCGCTGGCTCGAACGTTGCCCGCAGCCCGTTATCGATGGACTCTCGTCGTTCAACATGAGCCAGGAGACGTTGCCATTCGTCGACGCGGCTGCGCATCGATTGCGACCCGAGCGTGCATTTGATCGGCACGGTGACCACCTCCGGGTCGTGCTTTTTGCCGAGCGCCACCCGCTGCGCCGTGGCGGTCTTGGTGGAGCCGGAGATGCCGTTGACACAGCCGCAGCTGTCGTCGCATGGACCGTCGGGGCGGTGCGTCTCGAGCGTCGCTGCCGCCCGTTGCAGTTCGGAGGTCAAGGTCATCAGCTCGACGATCTGCTGCTGAGCGACAGCGAGCTTGTCGACGACGACCGCGCGGAGGCGATCTTGGACCGGTCCGCAGCGGCCGCCATCCCAGGCAACCGTCAGGTCGGCGATCTCGGTGAGGCTGCAACCGAGTTGCTTGGCCCGTGAGATGAACGCCAGCCGGTCGAGGGTGCGGTCGTCGTACAGCCGGTAGCCCGCTGCAGTGCGGGTCGCTTCGGGGAGCAGACCGATCTCTTCGTAGTAACGCAACGTTGCGGCACTGAATCCGCTGCGATCGACGACGTCCTTGATCTTGTAACTGGTGTTCACCAATGCAGCGTAAACCTTCAGGTTGACTTGAAGGTCAAGAGGTTTGTCCTGCCGGAAGTGACTTTGGGCCCTGGTCCGCTTTGGGCGAATCCATTAGTCTGTGACTGTGCGACTAGAGATCACTCGACGGGCAGAGCTGGCGATCCGCGCGTTGGCGTTGCTCGGTAAATCCGCCGGGCGGATGAAGGCGTCAAAGCTGGCTGAGGAATTAGGGACGACGGTGGCGTTCGTCCCGCAGGTGCTGGGCCCGCTGGTTCGTGCCGGGTGGGTGTACTCGGACCCAGGTCCAACCGGCGGCTACCGCTGCCGGGTCGCTCTCGGCGAGGTCAGTGTCTTGCAGGTCATCGAGGCGGTCGAGGGCGCGACCGACGTCGGTCGTTGCGTGGTTGCCGATCGGCCGTGTCAGGCCAGTGATCCGTGCGTGATGCACGTGGCGTGGGCGCGTGCGCGCTCGGAACTGGTCGATGTGCTGCAGTCGACGCTGATGTCGGGTGTCGAGCCGGTGGTGGCGTGATGACCACGGTCCAGGTCGAGCGTGAGGTCGGAGCGCGTGCCGGTTGGCGTGCAGTGGCAGTGCCGAGCGAGCACGGCGGCTGGGGCTTGACGCTTGAGCCGGTGCTGTTGGGGCTATTGGTGGCGTGGTCGGCTGCGGGGTTGGCGTTGGGAGTCGCTGCGTTTGCGGTGTTCCTGTTGCGCACACCGGCGAAGTTGGTCGCGATCGATATTCGCCGGAAGCGGTGGTTGGACCGGTCGCGTCTGGCCTTGCGGATCGCGCTGGGGGAGTTGGTCGTGCTCGCTGGGGCCGTCGCCGTAGTGGTCGTCGAAGCTGGATGGCCGTGGCTGATCCCGGTCGCGGTCGCGGCTCCCTTGGTTGTGGTGGAGTTGTCGTTCGAGGTTCGCAGCCGTGGACGCCGGTTGGTTCCTGAGTTATGCGGCGCGATGGCGGTCGCGGCGGTAGCGGCGTCGATCGTGATCGTGGCTGGTGCCAGAGCGGGCCTCGCTGCCGGGGTCTGGCTGGTGTTGGCCGCTCGCGCTGCGGGAGCGATCCCGTTCGTTCGCGTTCAGATCACGCGACTGCGTAGTGGCACCGGCAAGGTGTGGCAGAGCGACCTGGCGCAGTTCGTCGCGATCGGCGCGGGCGTTGCCGCCGTCGTCGCCGACCGGCGGCTGGCAGCGGGCGCGGTGGGCATCGCCGCGTTGGCGGTGGTGCAGTCGGTGTGGGTTCGACGTGCGCCGATCCCGGCCAAGCAGGTGGGCCTACGGCAGATGGCCATCGGCTTCGTCCTGGTCGCAGTGACGGCAGCGGGGGTGCTCTGGTGAGCCCGTCCGCCCGTGTTCTCGGAGAAGGAGATCGTGATGGTGCACGGGAACGCGATGGTCGGCTGATGATCAGCAGCGCACACCTGACCCCGGAAGGCGAAGGCGGTGACCCACCGTGCTGGGCCCACCTGCTCGATGATCTGCGTCCAGACGTCGTCGACCGCGACGACGTCGAGCGCCTGGTCCGCGATTTCTACCGCAGTGCGGCGATGGACGACGTCCTCGGCCCAGTGTTCGAAGCTGCCAACGTCAACTGGAACGCGCACATAGCCACCTTGATCGACTTCTGGTCATGGCAACTACTCGGTGAACCGGGCTACGACGGGCATCCGCTGCGAGCCCACGAACCGGTGGACGCTCGAACGCCACTGTCTGACGCGCACTACGACCGGTGGGTCGAACTGTTCTGTGACGCCGTCGACGCCGCGTTCCAGGGTACGCGTGCGGAGATCGCCAAAGCGCGTGGACGCAAGATGGCAGCCGCGATGCAGCGACTCCTCGCCGGTTCGACGGTCGACGAGCGCGATCGTCGGATGTGGGTCTGCGGCCGGCGTTTCCACAAATGCAGAGGCACCCGCCACCGGTCCCCGTGTACGGCCGGCGTCTTCGTTGGTCGACTCCGTGGTTGATCCGGTTCTCAGACCACCTCCGCCCGTCAGCCCGTCGGACTACGGGATCTGGGCGAACGGCGTACCGGCGCTTTCATCCCAGTGTCGTCGGTGGTCAGCACCCACAATGTCGGGCGCGTGGTTGCGAACCTGCTCGCCTTCTATACGCCGGGTGCGCCGGCGTCGGTTCGCCGGACGGTTCTGCCGACGATGGCGGTAGTGCCCGTGCACGCGCACGCTGCTCGCGAGCCCGACTCCGATGAAGGTCGACGCAGAGGTTGACCAACACGCGCCGGGTCCATCCACACGGGCCGTCGAGCTGCGCTACTTTCCATCATGAATTGATCATGTTCCTCAACATCGAGGGCCCCAAGTTCTTCTCGCCGTTGGTCTGCACCGTGGCGGCTGATGGCACCGACCTGCGGTCAGGCACCGGGTCCAAGCAGATCGGGGCGGCCCACCCTCGGCTCCAGCCAAGCAACTGAGTGACGCCCACACCGGGGGTCGTGCACAGTTTGACTCATTGAGGCACCGGTACCTCGTGGATGTCGGCGTTGCTGACAAACCAGTCCGGGATTCGGTCGGCTCCGAACCAACGTTGTCGCAAGCGCGTCACACACTTAACCAAAGGAGCATTTCATGTCTCACAAGAAACTCATTGTCAGCCTCGGCTTGGCTATGGCCCTTACCGCAGGATTGGCCACGGCCACCAGTGCTAAGAGCCGCGACGGCGAGGACAATCACACGATGGTGTATCGGGCCGAACTCAAGGCTCTGAACAGCTCGGGCGCTCACGGTGTTGCCAATCTTCGCCTGAGGGGTGACCGGCTGGACATTCGCATCGACGCGCAAGGTCTCCTTCCGAATTCCGTGCACGCCCAGCACATTCACGGAGTTGGCACCAGCGAGTGCCCACCTCCGTCGGCTGCGGGTCCGGACGGAGTTCTATCAACGACTGACGGCTTGCCGTTCTATGGTGGCATCGTCTCGTCGTTGACGACTCGTGGCGACACCTCGCCCGCCGCTGGGCTGACGATCGAAATCATGCCGGTCGCCGATGCGAACGGGGAGATGCACTATCGGCGGTCAATCACACTTCCTCACGATGTAGCGGCGAACCTCGGTGCCTTCCAGATCGTTCAGCATGGCGTGGACCTCAACCACAACGGTCTGTACGACTTCGGGGCTGGCCCCAGCGAACTTGATGCAAGGCTTCCGCAGGAGGCAACCGCCCCCGCGGACTGCGGAACCATCGATCCCATCGCGAACCACCACCACGCTGATGATCAGGTGGGCCGCGACGACTGACGGAACTGTTTCAGCACTCAACCAATCCGGCCGTAGCGGTGGAGCCCACCGCTACGGCCGTTCTTTGCAGTTGGTCAACTTCGGCGATCTGCGATGCGGGCCCCTTCGAGACAATGTCGCGTGATAGAAGCATCATCGGCTGGGACCGAGCCGGCGAGTCAGCCGCCCCGTTGCTTCGCGGAAGGATACGCGTGCGCTCAAACGCGCGGCCCCGAAAGCACAGTCTCGGTGTGTCCGCGAGTCGAGTGCACGAATGAGTGCAGTCGATCGGCGTCGGCACAGATGCCGGCGATCAGACCCGGGAAGATGAATCGGTGCAAGGGTGCGACGGCGATCCAATACAAGCGACCGATCAACCCGCGAGGGTGGAATCGCGCGGTCTGGGTGATGGTTACACCCGCTCCATCTGGTTCGATCTCCCATTGCAGCCACGCGTCTCCAGGCAGGCGCATCTCGGCACGCAGACGGAGCAGGCGACCGGGCACGAGGGCCTCGACGCGCCAGAAGTCGAGCGGATCGCCGACGGACAACTCATGCTGATCAAGGCGACCTCGGCGCATACCGACTCCGCCGACGATCGAGTCGAGTGCCCCGCGCAGGCTCCACAACCAATCGCCCACGTACCAGCCCTGCCGGCCGCCAATGGACGTGACCACTTTGAACAGCTCATGCGGCAGTGCCGCGACGTGCCGCTCGCGCCGATCAAGTTTGACCGTTCCGCCGGACCACGCTGGGTCAGTGGGCTGCGGTTCGGCCGGTGGCCGCCCGCCGAGTTCGGCGCGCGCCCAACTCGTCGGCACGTCGCCGCTGATCGAATGGCCCAGCGCCAACTCCACCGCCTCGCGATAACTGAGCTGCTCGATCGGCATCGCGTCGACCGCAGCATCACCTGTCACGATCACGTCGTTCACGAGGCTTTGGATCAGCGGTCGAGCGAGCATCGGTGGGATCGGTGTCACAAGGCCGATCCATCGCGATGACAACCCCGGGGTGAGAAACGGCACGGGCACGACAATCCGGCGGCGCAGGCCTGCGACCTCCGCGTAGAGCTCCATCATTTTGCGATACGTCAGCACCTCGGGCCCGCCTACATCGAGGACCCGGTTCGTGACGTCGGCGGTGAGCGACTCGAGGAGGAAGTGCAACACGTCGCGAACGGCGACTGGCTGGCACTTGGTATCCACCCACCGTGGGGTGACCATCGCCGGCAGATTTTCGACGAGATACCGGAGCATCTCGAAGCTCGCCGAGCCGGATCCGATCACGACAGCGGCGCGGAGTTCGACCACTGGCACTGAGCCCTTGGCGAGCTCGGCGCCGACCTCTTGACGGCTCGCAAGATGTTCGCTGAGATCGCCGGAGGAGTGGTCGCCGAGTCCTCCCAAGTAGATGATGCGGCGCACCCCGACAACCTCCGCTGCGCGCCGGAAGTTCTCCGCAACCTCGCGATCGTGCTCGGCCCACTCTGGCGATGATCCGATCGAGTGCACCAAGTAGAACGCCGCATCCACCCCCGCCATCACCTCGCTCAAGTCACCGCCAACGTCTCCTTGCACGACGTCGACGGATGGGCGCCACGGTGCCGAGAGCAACTTGTCGGGCGTACGAACAAGGCACCGCACTTGGTAGCCGCGCTCGAGTAGTACGGTCACCAGTCGGCCGCCGACATATCCGCTGGCCCCAGTAACCAGCACGAGGGCGCCTGGCCGGACGGCCAATGCGTCGTGATTGAAGGGCTCCTCGTGTTCGTTCGTGGTTGTGGTCGTCGTCGATGGGGAATCGTTCATCAAGTCTCCGTTAGGATTAGTACTAAATGAACCTAACGCCGCAGTCGCCTCGTTCATTCCAATCGGTTCCGACCGTTTGGGTGTTCGGCGATCAACTCAATCGCAGCCGCGGCGCACTGGCGGGTCGGGCACCCAGCGAGTGCCGCGTGCTCCTCGTCGAGAGCGACACGCTCATCATGTCGCGGCAATGGCATAGTCAGCGTTTGCACCTCGTGTTGTCGGCGATGACACACTTCGCGAAGGAACTGCGAGCCGAGGGTTTCGAGGTCGACCACCGCCGTGCGGGCACCCTTGCAGGGGGCCTTCGAGATCACATCGACGAGTTCGGCGCACAACGCATCATCGCAATGGAACCAACGAGTTGGGATGGGCGTGTCCTGCTCGAGCGGCTGGGAGTCGAGCTCGTGCGCAACGACATGTTCCTGTGTCACTACGACGAGTTCGCGGGTTGGGCAGCAGACCGGAAACGGCTCACGATGGAGGACTTCTACCGTTGGCAGCGGCAACGTCTCGAGGTGCTGATGGATGACGGCATCGGCGGGACAGAGCCGGTGGGTGGCCAATGGAATCTCGACCACGACAACCGGGAGCCGCCGCCGCGAGACGGTCGTGCGTGGCCCACCATCGAGCACTTCGAACTCGACGACATCGATCGGGAAGTCATTGCTCGGCTCCCGAGTTCAACCTTTGGCACCGACCCTGACGGAACCTGGCCCGTCACACGAGCGCAGGCCATGGTCCGTCTGAACGAATTCGTTGCCGGCGGTCTGGCCGCGTTCGGTCCGCACGAGGACGCAATGCTCGCCTCAGAGTGGAAGCTAGCGCACTCGGTGCTCTCATCGTCGATGAACCTCGGTCTGCTGCACCCAACGGAGGTCGTTGAGGCCGCCGAGAACGCGTATCGACACGGCGACGCGCCGCTCAACTCGGTCGAAGGGTTCATCCGGCAAGTGATCGGCTGGCGCGAGTACGTGTGGGGTGTCTATTGGATGTGGATGCCTGAGTACCGAACGAGCAACACGCTCCGCGCCGCGCGTCCAGTCCCTCCGGTGTTCACCGGTGAGGCACGCACGGAGATGGCCTGCGTCGCGAGCGTGATCGGGCACGTCCACGATCACGGGTATGCGCATCACATCGAGCGGTTGATGGTGCTCGGCAACCTCGCGCTCACCGCCGGTGTCGACCCACTCGCAATGACCGCATGGATGCAGGCCAGTTTTGTCGATGGCGCCGAATGGGTGATGTTGCCGAATGTGATCGGGATGGCCCTTTTCGCCGACGGCGGCAGAATGGCCACCAAGCCGTACGCCTCAGGTGGCGCGTACATCAACAGAATGAGCGACTCATGCCGATCTTGTCGCTTCGATCCGAAGCTGCGAGTCGGGCCAAACGCCTGCCCATTCACCACGCTCTATTGGGATTTCCTCGCCCGCAACGCCGACACACTTGCGGCGAATCACCGTATGGCCCGGCCGCTCGCAGCGATGCGTACGTTGAGCAATCTGCCCGCTGTGCGTAGCCGTGCCGTCGAACTTCTGGCCCGGCTCGACAATGGAGATCTGTGACTCGTAGACCTCCAGTCACAGCGTGGTCGCTATGGTCGCTACGGTCGCGCGTCGTGCTGAGCCTTTCGGCCGTGTCGAAAGTCGAGAATGCGGTCACCCAACGGCACCGCTGGCCCGTCTGTAGGAGCATGACGAACTTTGACACCGCGGTCGACGGGCGCGCATCGCAGGCTTCACGCGTCGTTCGCGAATGGTGGCCGCTGCCCGCGCTTGTAGCAACAGCGCTCATGCAACGCGGCCGTGCCGCCGCGCTCGTTGTCGACCGGCGCGTGGTCGGTATCGATCGATGATGGATGTCGTTGAGACGAAGGCGATCCCGCGGCCGCTGCGCCACCAACAGGTTCGGTTGATGCGCGGGTTGCTGAAGACTCCGCAAACGGTGCTCGACGAACTCAGTGAGTCCTTCGGACCGATCTGTGCGATGGGCGCTGGCCCGCTCAAGGTCGTGGTGGTCGGTTCACCTCGTTTGATTCGTGAACTGCTGATGCAACCCAATGATCGATTCCGGTGGGACACGCCGCTCAGCCCCTTTCCGTTTGTTGTTGGCAAGCTCACGATGATCGCGTCCGACGGCCCAGATCACCGTCGGCGGCGCGGTGCGGTTCAGCACGCGTTCGGCAGGAAGCGACTGAACCGATGGATCCCAATGATCGTCGAACGCGCCGATGAAGCCATCGACGAGTTGCTGATGAGCGGCGACGGCAAGGTGCCAACCGATCTCTATCCGGTGGGTCGACGCTTGCTGATCGAGATCGTGGTGCGGGCGCTGTTTGGCGAGCGCCTCGTGCAGCACACTGCGGAAATCAACGTGCGTTTCGCGCGCATGCAGCAGTACCTATCGAGCCCGCTCTATCGCCAGATTCCACACCCATTTCCGTTCACCCTCCGCGCTGGCGTGCGGAGCGATCGCATCGCTCTCGATGCGCTCATCGACACCGCGATCGACGACTCACGCAGCGAACCGCCGCCGTTCACCAACGGCGAAGACGGTGGTGATGTTCTTGACACACTCGTGCATCGCAGCGATCTGTCGGACGCCGAGATTCGTGACCAGGTCAAGTCACTCATCGGCGCCGGCTACGACACCACTGCATCGTCGCTCGCGTGGATGCTGTGGGAAGCAACTACCCACCCGGAGCTGTGGCAGCGCCTCCGTGACGAAGCAGATCTGGTTCTTGGCCTGCCGGGAGTTCCGTTTGAATCGAACGAGCGAACGTTGTCTGCGCTCGAGCTTGCCAACCGGACTATGCGCGAGTCGCTCAGGTTGCACCCGGCGTCAGGAGTCGGCGCACGCGAGGCCGCAACGGATGTCACCACCGGTGGCCACTCGATTCCAAAGGGCACTCTTGTGCTTTGGTCGCCCTATCTCGCGGGCCGCGATCCTGAGACGTGGGCCGACCCCGATCGCTTCGATCCCGACCGCTTTGTCGACCTCAACGAAGTCCAGCGCGCGGTCGCAGACGATGGATGGGTCCCGTTTGGTCGCGGCCCGCGGATGTGTGTTGGGTTTGCGCTCGCACAAATGGAACTCACCCTGATCCTGTCACGCCTCGCCCAACGCCTCGACCTCGCACCGACAGCACCTCGCCCACCCGAACCCGCCGGCCTCATCGTCAGCTTGCCGGTGGGCGGGGCGCCGATGTACGTGACACCCCGCGCGGTTTCGCCCAAGCGGCGAGAGTGAGCGCCGCGGTTAGCATCACCCGATGCGCCGCCGCCACGCCCTTGCCGCCGATCTATCGGAACTGTCGGCGGTCTTGTCGAGCAGCTTCCATAACGATCCGCAGATGGAGTTTTTGTTCCCCGATCAGCAAACGCGCAACGCCGATCTGCGGGTGATGTTCCAAGCAATTGCGGCAGCTGGTCTACGGCGCGGTCACACCTACGTTCTCGCCGATACAGCCGGTGCGATTGTTTCAGCAGCCGTTTGGTCGCCACCCGAAGTGAGGGCGTTGGCCGATACCGAGGTCGGTCCGCTCGTCGACGCGATCGTTAGTCGTTACGGTGACGGGGGCCTGGCGCGCCTCGGCGCGATGAGTGAGGCGATGGAAGCGAACCATCCCCAGGATCCACATCTCTACCTGTTCATTGTGGGCGTCGATCCGAGTCGGCAGGGGCTAGGACTCGGCGAGACCTTGATGGCACCGACGCTCGCGCACTGCGATGCCACGGGCACGCCCGCGTACCTGGAGTCATCGAACCCGCGCAACATCGGCTTCTACCGACGTCTCGGTTTCCACACGGTGTCGGAGTTCTACCCAGACAGTGGACCGCTGTTCACCGGCATGTGGCGCGACCCCATCGACTGACGACCCGACGGATCTGCGTGCACACTCGCGCGCGATCTGGCCGAGCCGTTGCGTCCGGTCACCCGGTCGTGACTCGCGCAGATACTCAACCAGTATCGGTAAGGTCGAACGACTGCGGACGCCCGCCGCCTGCTGAAGGATTGCGAGATCTGGTGGTCGACGCGTGCCGGCAGTCAACCTCACGGGTGCAGCTGGCGTGTGTTTAGCTGTGACCATGATCCGGCCGGTCGAGAACGCTGCCGGCAAAGCCGCGTTTGAGGCGCTCTACCGGCGTGAGTTGGTCACGCTGATCGCGCTCGGTACCACGATGACCGGTGATCGCACACTCGGCGCAGATCTCGCGTACGAGGCGATGGTTCGGGCGTACGGCAACTGGGTCAAGGTCGGCGCCATGGACCGTCCCGGAGCATGGGTGCGACGCGTTCTTATCAACTTGGCCATCGATGCTTGCCGTAAGCGCAGTCGTGAAGCCGACGTTGTCGCGCGGCTTGGTCCGCTACCCGCGGCAGAACCAGTCGATCCGTCGGGCGCGCACTTCTGGGCCGCTGTTCGCGCACTTCCGGAGCGTCAGCGCGCCGCAGTCGTTCTGCGCTACATCGAGGACATGACGCTGCTCGACATTGCCGATGTACTCGGCGTTACCGAAGGCACGATCAAGACATCGCTGTTCAAGGCCCGGCGCACACTCGCCAAGGCGTTGGGAACCGAGGAGGTAATCGATGACCACGATTGACGAAGTCGGAGCGAGCGCCGCCGCTCTTGCTCGCGCCGATGCAGCCCGCATCGCGGACATTCGCGCCGACGCCGACCTTGCCAGGATTTGCGATGAGCATCGTTACGTCCGCTCGACGCATCGACCGCGGACGGCGACGCGTCGCTGGGTGATTGTTGGTCTGGTTGGTGCCTTGCTTGCCGCCGCGGCCGGTGTCGCCGTCGTCGCGATCCGGCCGGATCGAAGTCGCCAGTTGCAGCCCGCCACGTTGCCCACCGACGAGCCGCTGACGACCAGTAGAACGGTGGGGGCAACGATTCCCGACAGCCTCGCGCCGCCGACCGCAGGCACGTCAGAGAACCTTGCTCTCACGGTGTCCAACGCAGCGCTTCCCGCCGCCTATGCGGCGACAGCGTTTGCGACGGTAGCCCTAAGCGGTGATCAAACCGCTGTGCCACACATTGCCGTTGGCGACCGCCAGGCCATGATCGTCGAGCCCGGGTCGAAGAGGGTGACTGTGGTCGACTGGTTCCAGCCGGGTGGCGCGGCCATCGACAAGCTCGGCACGGGTCAACGTTCCTTCGATCTGCCAGTGGCGCCCTTCGAGATCGCGGCCGGCCCGGGCGAGGTCCTGTATGGATTGGTGCAGGGCGACGGTGCTTCGATGTCCATCGTCGCTATCGCGCTTACCGGTGATCGCGCCGGACAGATCGTCGAGTCGAGTCCGATCAACGCCGTTGCATTCGTGGAGGCACCGCCCGGCGTGCTCGGGCACGGTGCAACCGGCATCGTCGACCGCAGGACCGGCGCGCAACTGCTGCCGTACTGGAACGCGGGATCGATCATCCCCCTGGGTGTTCCTGCCCATCTCATCACGATCTCAGCGGCCGCCGACGGAACGCTCGTCGTTCACGATCCCGATGGATCGCACGACTGGAATCTGCGCATTCAACGCGATGCAACATCGCCCAGACCGATCCTCGGCGAAGCGCTGCCGGCTCCCTCCTCCAACGGTGGTGCCGTTGTCTGGACCTCGGTCGGGCCACCAACGAATTCCACCGACGACATCGGCGTACCCACTCATCCCGTCATGGCCGTGCTGTCGCTGGACGGCTCCGGCACCTGGTATTCGTTGAGTGACGGTTGGCGTGTCGCTGCAAGCGACTTGAACGGCACCGTACTCAGCCGCGTTGTTGGCCCAAACGTGGAGGTTGCCAAGATCGACCCTCCACAGCGTTATGACTTCATCGATCAACCAACGGTTCCACACCAACGGGTCAGGTTTGCATCAACGCTTCCCACAACGCTCACCACAGCAGAGCCGTGCGCTGCCGCGAGTGTCGAGGTGAAGCCCGGCGCCGACGGTGCGATGGGCACTCTGTACGGCAGCCTGTTCGTGCACAACATCACCACTCGCGCGTGCCAGGTGCAAGGGCCGCCCGATGTGCAGTTCTTGGACTCGGCCGGCAACGTCATTCAGAGCACCGACCCCGCGCTGCTCGCAGCCGCCACAAGCAGCCGTGTCGTCGTTCTGGAACCGCAGAGTTGGGCTCTGGCCTCGCTTGGTCAGATCGGGAGCAACGTCTGTGGTGGGAACGAATCTGCCCAGCTGCGCGTCAGTCTCGCCGGGTCGTCGACAACTCTCGAATTCCGCGTCGGTCGCCCGTTCGACCCTTCGTCGTGCGACGGTTCCTACGATGTCAAGCCGCGAGCGGGGCAACTGCAGGTCGAACCGTTCGCCTCCGTCCCGATATCTACTGGTGGTGATCCGCTCGACCGTGTTGACATCGTTCTCGAAGCGCCGACAAAGGTTCGACGCGGCGAAACGCTGGCCTACGACGTATTGATGACAGCGCGTCGAGAACCGTCGTTTCTGATTGTGGTGATCGCTGCCGACGAATGCCCGATCTACAGCGAGATGCTCGGAGGTACCACCAGCCAATATCTCCTCAACTGCAACGGCGGCCTGGTCATCGCTCAGGGTGATCCGGTGCGGTTCCATATCCGATTGAAGATTGCCAACGATGCACCGCTCGGGCCAGCGACTCTGGCGTGGACAACCACCGAGCCCGCCGGTCACACAGCAACAGCGAACATCACGATCGAACCGTGATCGCAAGCAGCTTCGTTCGAACATCTGCAACACCTTCGCATCGCGGGTTGGTCGACTCCGCTACGGTTCGCCAGATGACACGCTCGTTGTGGTGGCTGACCCTCGGTGCCATCGTGCTCAGCTCATGCGGCTCGCAGACAATCACGGCATCGCCTTCGGTGCTCTCCGTAGCGTCGTCGTCCGACGCAACCACGATCGATTCGTCGGTCCCAACACCGACAACGGTGGAAAGCGCCGTCAGCCGACACATCGAACACGCCGCCTTGGCGCACGCATTGCCGACCGCTGCCCAAATCGCCTGGTTACCGCCGCAAGCGTCGGCCTTGGATGACAGCGACCTCACGAACAGACTCGACGTCATCGATTGCACGGGGAACCGCTCGCTCATTGCCTCGAGAGATGCTGCGGCTACGAATCGGGTGTTCGACGTTGGTCAGGATGAGGTCGCGATGGTCACCTTCTACGACGTTGAAACTGTCGATGGGGCCCGTCAGTACCTCGCCGCGATCGGTGCACGATTGCATTGCGCGCCGTCGGTTTCGTCGCCTGGGGTGCCGCAGCTTTCATACAAAATCGTCGACGTAGCAACACCCAATCAATGCACTGAGGCGACCGTCGTGCGTACGACGCAACCAGTGAGCGAGACCATTGATGGCTGGTGCCGCGTTGGCAACTTGATCGCCTGGTTCCGTCTGTATCCAACCGGTGATCGTGCTCAAAGCGCGACGTTCGTCAGCGTCGATGGCCAAGCCGTCATTTCTGTCGCGTCTGGGCAACCTGTCGCCCCGACTGATGCCCAGGCGAGCCAGATGTTGACTGTCGTCGGCAACGGCCTCCGCACCGCTTTCGACGCCGCTGCGTAGCACCGCGTTCAGTCGCACGCGTCTCGACCAGTACCGTGCGCGATGCTGCCGGACCGATCGACGAAACCGGCCCGGCAGCGGGGCATTCATGTAGCTATTGCGTCAGCTGGTCGTTGGACCGCCGAAGTGTTGCAGTTCAGAGTGCGGCGATGATGGGGCAGTTGACGACGACATCATTGGCACCCCACTTGCTGCCACCTACGCCGGTGATCGCTCCCGATCGGGCGAGATCTTCGACGTCGGCGAAACGGACGACGCGGCGGGCCTGCGCCGGGTTCGACCACACCGACAGGTGCACATCCCACAGCGGGCTGTAGCGACCCTGGCTCGGTGTCCACGCCAACACGTTGAGCGGCGCGCCTTCACCAAGCAGTGCCGAGTTCACGCCCTGACGCTGCGGATTGTTCGCGCCCGTCGGGCCGTTGAGGAAGGCCGCGAGCGAGGCCCGAGCCGAGTCGGTGCTGTCGTCACCCGCACGTGGTGCGTGCTGCAATCGCGGTGCGTATGTGGAACCTTCGAGCGCTGCGACGTCTGGCACCGATGCGTCGGTGGACAGGTACACGACTGCGCCATCGCGGGCGAAGCCGTCGGTGAGCGCGAGTGTCACTCGATGCGCGGCCTTGTCGATGCTCACGACCTTGTCATGCTCGCCGCTTGCGTTGGCCACCTGAGGTGCGTTCAACACGGTGCCGTCGGGCAAGCGCACCAGCGGGCTGTACTTTGCATCACCGATTGAACCGGGCTCGGCAGCCAATGGTGGGAAACCTGTTGCAGAGCCAACTACTCGATGCACCGGTGAGAAATCGACAGTACCTTCGAAGGTGAGTACACCGTTGACGAGTCGGGCGGCCTGTGCGCCATCCGCGACATTGGCGAGCTTGTTGACGGTGCCCACCTTCCACGTCCTGGCTGCGTTCGAGTTCGATGCCTCGATGACCACGAACCATGTCGGTGAACCGTCGGGACCGCGTCCCTCGTGCAGAGGCAGGATGACGTTGTGGCCGGCAACGGTGGCGCTCGGAACGAACACCTCGAGGCCCGAGGCGCGTGTAGCGGTTGCCGGTACTGCGGCGAGCCCGGCCAGGAGACCGACTGCGAGCATTCGGCGAAGGGTGGTTCTCATTGCATTTCCTTTCGATGGTGCACGGTGATGTCCGTACTTGCATGGCTCAGTCACGTGACCCAAAAATCCGTTACAGGAGGCCTTCGCGATCTCGCGTCGCCGTCGCGGTGCAAGCACCACCAATATCGAATCGGGCACTGCGCCGGGGCTATCAATTCTCACGCTTGACACAGATTCAAGTTTGTATCAATGTAGCAGTACGTTGATACAAGGAAGGTCCAAATGGTCTTGTTCGGAGTGATGCTCGCGGTGGTCATCGTCGTTGTGCGAGTAATCGGCACGCGCCGTGCCGTGCCTGAACTGGGCAGCAACGAGTGGATGGCACTGCAGCAGGGACTTCCACGATCACTGGTCGGCGATCCGGCACTCTCCCGCTACGCGTCTCGCACCCGTCGTTGGCGGACGTACGGCGTCATTGGCGGCGTCGCAGGTGCAATCGGTTGGACGTTTATTCCACTGCACGACGGCCGACGTCAACCAAACCTCGTTGTGGCGCTCTTCATCGCGTGGTTTGTCGCTGGTGTTCTGCCCGAGTTGTTCGTACGGAACCGTCCAGGCAGAGACGTGCGTGCGGCAGCGCTCGAATCGCGGAGCGTGAGGCGCTACGTCACACCAACAGCTACGCGCTGGCTTGCTGGCAGCGGAGCGCTCACCCTCGCAGCGTTGCTGGTTCGCCAGACGGTCACGCGGCGCGTCGCTCCGAGTAGGGCGGACGCCGCGCTGCTGCTGACTGCATCGCTGCTCCTGGCGATTTTCGCTGCCGTCGCAGTGCGCAGGATCGCGAAGAGTCCCCAGCATGCTGGAGGGTCGGAGGATCTTGAAGTCGACGAGGCGATCCGCAGCCTCGCTACCACTCGAGCGATGAGCGGATGGAGCGCACTCCAGTTCATCGCTGCAGGCCAACTAGCACCCAGAGGGTTCTTTCCGCATGCAGACTTCCTCCACAACACCATTTCCGTGATCTCGCTGATCGGTGTGGCTGCATCGTGGGCGTGGGTACCAACTCGCATCGTGCGCCAGGCTGACCGCCAGAGTGCCCCCGTATGATCATCGTCCTCGATCAGGCGTCGGCCACTCCGCCGTTCGAACAGCTTCGACAACAACTGACGACCATGATCGCGGGTGGCGCCTTGCCCGCCGGGCATCGTTTGCCCTCAGTCCGACAGCTCGCCAGTGACCTCGGCTTGGCCAACGGCACAGTCGCACGCACATATCGAGAGCTGGAATCTGAGGGCCTTGTCACCACCAACGGTCGGCACGGCACCCAGGTCAACGCGACGACCAAGGTGCCCTCCGCAGAGCGCCGCGAACGTCTACGCGACGCCGCTCAGCTCTTCGCCCGGACGGCGCAGCAGCTCGGCGCGACGCCCGCAGAGACCATCGCGGCGGTACGGGCCGCCGGTCTTTTACATACCTAATTCACGGCCGATTGGACATTGGGCTTGTCAATCTGTTTGTGGTCCCAGCTTGGGATTGCGGGTTCAGGGGATCATTGAGGACGAGGCGGTGGCGAATTGCCCGCTGACGGCATCGTCGACGGTCGCGTGCGAGCCCTCGCCACCAGTGGCGTGCAGCCCGCCCGATGATTGTCACCGATGACTCCCTTAGGAATGGCACGGCTCACTTCCAGGCGACGATGCGGCCGACCAGTGCCCGGACGCGTGTGTAGCGCTCGTCGGCCGCCCGAGGCGTCAGCGACAGAGATCTCGGCGTCGAGCAGATCACCGTTCAGTCGATGGAGCTCGAGTGACATCTCGATGGCCGGGTTCTGTAGCGCGGAGGCCAAGCCCGGGACCTCGGTGGTGACCAGATAGTCGCCGAACCTGCGGTTCTAGCGGAGACGGCTCGTATAGCTCGGGACGAGGATGTCGACGACTGCCTCCGGCTTCGGCGCATCCGCGCCGATCAGCCGGACAGGAATGTTGGACATCGGGCGCGCGAAGCGGTTTCCGGCTCGGCGCTAATAGCCGAGCGCTGTTAGACGGTCGATGATCCCGGAGTTCGCAACGGCTGTCGGCGGCACGCCGAGGTCGGTGTCCTGCGTCTGACGGTACAGCTCGGGGCCGAGCGCCCAGCGTGCGACCAGCATCATCACCATGTGCCCACCGATGATCCGGTAGCTGTCGCCAGCCACGACACGGCCGAGGTCACGTAGGGCCACGAAACCGACATCATCTGCCACCGATCCGGCGCTGAGGACGAGACGATTCAAGGGTGGTCGCGCAGGATCCACTCGCGCATCACCTCCGCTGCCTCGAGCCGATCCTGGCCACCAAGCTGATGCAGATCCCAGATCATCTGCGTCGGATCAGCGAGCGGCACTTCGACTCCCTGCACGCTGGCCACGAGTTGGTGTCGCGGGAACACCGACGTGTCGCGCGGAGATCGCACGATGACGTTGGCGTCGTCCCGGCCTTGCGCCTCGACCATCCCGCAAGTCGTCCAAGAAGCGATCGCATCACGGACGTACACGATGAGTATGGTTGGACGCCTCCAGGCGTGAATCAGGTCGGGTCCAACGTCCGCCGAAACGGCCATCGAGCTAGGGGGAGCGACCGTTGCCATCGACATCGCGACCTCGGTCGACGGGTCCATCGAGTAGAGGTAGTGCTCCGAGCCGCCTGGGCCCTTGTACTCGCTGAGGAACCGGTCGAGCAGCGCCGGCCTGTCGGGGAGCCATCGACCGTGACCGGTTCTTGTGACCAACCCGTACCTGTGCAACTGGCTGAGCACTTGCGAGGCCCGCGGCGGGCTGACGTGCGCCTGCGCAGCCAGAGTCGTCGCACTCGCTTCCTCCGTTTCGTCGTCGCTGAACCCAATCAGTGAGCGAATGATCGCAAGGCTGCCCGAACCTTGGGGGAGCGCCGTGCTCTTCACGGGAGGTGAGATGTGCGTGGTTCGCTGCCGGAGCACCAGCCCCGCAGAGCGAAGGTCGAAGTTCCCGGCATCATCGGCCCACGACCACCCCGCCCGCCGCAACGAGTCCCCCGCCCCGTCCGAGACGAACGGCACGACAAGTAGCGGTGTCCCGACCTCAGCAAGTCGCGCTCGGAGTACCGCCAACTTGTCCAGCTCGCTCGGGTAGGGCACACGCCCACGCTCCTCGACGACGAACGAGCAGCCCTCCACGTCCACCACGGCGTCCGCCTGAACGCCGGCCGTCGCGGGTGCGTCGCGGACTGCCTCGACCGACAGTCCGGCCTTGCGGAGCGAGTTCAGCAGTGTTAGAAGCACAGTATGGCTATAAGCACAGTGCTTATATAAGTCAAGATCCTTATCGAACTCAGCCGCCGGAGCGGGGCGTCGTTCTCGTCCCAGTGCGGCGCTGCTCCTGGGTTGCTCCCGACTACTACATTGGACTTCTCACGAATTGAGAGATATCATCCACTTTGTGGATAAAGCGCCAACACCGTCACTCCTGCCGATCTTCCGGTCACAGCAGCAAGCCGAGTTACTGGCGCTCCTCCTCGGCGACCCGTCGAACGAGCACAGCCTGGCTCAGCTCACGGAGCGAACCGGGATCCCGTATGCGTCCGTGCACCGCGAGGTTGCACGGGCCGAGGCTGCGGGCCTGGTGACGAGTCGGCTCGTCGGAAGAACACGGCTCATCCGCGCCAACCCGGCCAGCCCGTACTTCAGCGGGCTGTCGGACGTGCTCGTCAAGGCGTTCGGTGTTCCGTGGGTCCTCGGCGAGGCATTCGCAGGCCTCAATGGGATCGACGCCGCTTACGTCTACGGGTCCTGGGCGGCAGGGTTCTCCGGTGAGGAGGGCGATCGACCAGTGGCCGACATCGACCTCTTGATACTCGGGAGTCCGGACCGCGACGAGGTGTACGCCGCCGCCAGCTCTGCCGAGCGCCGGCTCGGCAGAGCGGTCCAAGTCACCATCCGATCAACCGACTGGCTAACCGACGGCAGCGGCACGTTTCACGACACCGTCGCTGGACGCCCCATGGTTCCGGTGCCGATGGCTACGCGAAGTGCTCGGGAGGATCGGTCCCTAGCAACCGCTCGACCGTCTCGACAACCGTCCGCTAAGTCGTCAGGGCCCAAGCAGCATCGTCGCCGCTGATCTCCGCGCTCGACGGGTCGAAGTATTGAGCGGCGTGGCGCGTCCGGCGAAGGCGTTCGAACGTTGACTTGGCGAGGCCAGGGATCGCCTTCGCGAATTGCGTGCTGACGGCATCCTCGACGGTCACGTGCGAGCCCTCGCCACCGGTGGCGCGCAGCCCTTGTCGGATGAGCAGTGCCTCTGCGGCCATGCGGTACGCGTCGTAGGCGGCGACGAACGCGCCCTCGACGTCACCGGCCGCAAGGCCACCATCAGCAGTCAGAAGGCGCCGGGTGGCTCGACCGATGATTGTCGCCGCTGACTCGCCTGCGGTACTCCCATCGATCCGTTCGAGTCGGCCGCGACCGAGCAAGTAGTCGATCGTGTTGCGTCCCTCCGTCGGCGTCGCCATGGGGGTCACCTTACTTGGAGGGTGTCACGCTGCAGCCGGTGTCGGACGTAGCGCCGGACCTCCCCGAGCGCAGCTCGGGGTGCGACGTTCAGTCTGGGTCTGGCGAGAACGGGCTCGTGCGATCGCGGAGGACACGCATCGGAATGTGTGACTCGATATTGGCTATTTCGCGGAGCTGGGCGAGGTCGTTCTGATAGAGCTCTTCGTAGCTGGCGAGGTCGCGGGTTTCGACGGTGATGATGTAGTCAGGGCGACCGAACATGCGACGAACGTCGACGGCACCTTGCATCGCCAACACCAGCTTCTCGAATCGTCGTACCGTGGCGGGAGCGTTCGAGGTCAGGTCGGCAAAGATCGTCACGCTCAGGCCGCGTCCGACGAGTTCCGCGTCGACGATCGCAGCGAACCGTCGAATGACGCCCTGTTCGACAAGCCGTTTGACGCGTTGCAGGCATGGTGACGGACTGAGTCCGACGCGATCAGCAAGCTCGATGTTCGAGAGCCGTCCATCACTTTCAAGCTCATTCAGAATTCTTCGGTCGATCTCATCCACAGTGTATGATGCTACTGAATATAAATATGACAGCATCACATGCTTCAAATATGAAGTGTGACGGCTAAATTCGAAATCGACCACTGGTGCGCTCCGAGTAGTCTTTGGTCCTATGTTGGACGTGTCGCTGGAAGACAAGTACCTCGCGCTGAACGGCGAGGTCGTGATGTCGGGCATTCAAGCGCTCGTTCGGCTTCCGCTCGACCAACACCGACGCGATCGGGCTGCCGGCCTGCGCACTGCCACCCTCGTGAGCGGCTACCGCGGGTCACCGCTGGGTGGATTGGATGTTGCCTTCCAGAGCATCACGGCACTGCTTGACGAGCACCACGTTCGCTTCCTCGCCGGGGTCAACGAAGACCTCGCGGCGACGGCCATCTACGGGTCTCAGCTCGCGAACACGTTTCCGTATCCGCGCTACGACGGTGTGTTGGGTATGTGGTACGGCAAGGGTCCTGGTGTCGACCGCACCGGTGATGCGTTCCGTCATGCGAACATCGCCGGTGTTGCGCGCAATGGCGGTGTGCTCGCGATCGCGGGTGATGACCCGGGGGCAAAGTCCTCAACGGTTGCGTCGGCGTCTGAGTTTGCGCTACTCGATGCACAGATGCCGGTGCTGTACCCGGGAACGGTGCAAGAGGTACTCGAGTTTGGTCTGCTCGGCTTCGCGTTGTCGCGATACAGCGGTTCATGGGTCGGCATGAAGATCGTCACCAACGTCGCCGACAGCTTCTCGACCGTTCGGTTGGGCGAAGCGTCACCATTGCAACTGCCGCCGATCGAGATCGATGGGCGGCCGTGGGCTCACACCCAGAACCCGTTGCTGCTCGCGCCGGGCAGCATCGACCAAGAGCGCGAAGTGCACGAGATGCGCGACCCGGCGGTCCGTCAATTCATCGCGGCGAACAACGTCAATCGTCTTGTGGTGGACCCCGACGACGCCTGGATCGGCATCGTGAGTGCTGGCAAGACCCACCGCGATGTGCTCGATGCACTCGCAGCACTCGGCCTCGATGCCCCTACGGCGCATGCCCTCGGCGTGCGTGTATTGCAACTCGGTGCCATCCATCCACTCGAAGCGGGGATCGTGCAGCGATTCGCCCGCGGTCTCGACGAGATCGTGGTCGTTGAGGAGAAGCGTTCCTTCATCGAGCTCTTCCTACGCAATGCCCTCTACGGCAAGGCCAACGCGCCGCGGATTGTGGGTAAGCGCGACGAGCTCAATGGCATCTTGGTGCCGGGTTATGGAGAGCTCGATACAGACCGGATTCGCCAGGTGCTGCGGACCCGGTTGTCCGCCCGGATCAGCGCCGATCGGCTGCGCCCCGAGCCTGTCGTCGCCGCGCCGCGCCGATTGCTGCCGCTCGCCGTCACTGACGTCCGCACGCCCTACTTCTGCTCGGGCTGCCCGCACAACCGTTCAACAGTCGTGCCGGATGGTTCCCTCGCCAACGGCGCGGTGGGTTGCAGCACGATGGCGATCTGGATGGATCGCCACACCGACAACATCGTGCAGATGGGTGCCGAGGGAATTCAGTGGGTTGGTGCCGCTCCCTTTACCGACACGCCACATCTGATCCAGAACATCGGCGACGGCACCTTCCTGCACTCGGGCTCATTGGCCATCCGCCAAGCCGTCGCCTCCGGCACCAACATGACCTACAAGCTGCTCTACAACGGTGCGGTTGCGATGACCGGCGGCCAACGCCACGACGCCGATCTGCCCCTCGGTTCTATTGTGCAGTTGTTGCTGGCCGAGGGCGTCGCGCGGGTCATTGTCGTGAGTGACGATCCTGACCGTCGACGAGCAGAACTGCCAGCGGGCGTGCAGGCCTGGGATCGTGACCGCGTCGTCGAAGCACAAGAGGTGTTGCGGGATGTCGCGGGGGTCAGTGTTGTCGTGTACGACCAGGCTTGCGCGGCCGACGTACGCCGCAAACGAAAGCGTGGACTGGCACCCACGCCCAAGCACCGGATCATGATCAACGAAGCGGTCTGTGAGGGCTGCGGCGACTGCGGCGCGAAGTCGAACTGCCTGTCGGTGCAGCCGGTCGACACGATCCTCGGACGCAAGACGATGATCCATCAGGCCAGCTGCAACATGGACGAAACCTGCGTCACTGGTCGCTGCCCGGCCTTCGTCAAGGTCACACCGCAACCCAATGCTCGCTCCGTCCGCGATCTCTCTGCGCTCGGTCTCGACGCTCTGCCCGAACCTGAACGACGCGTCGGCCCGACGATCGACTTGCTGATGACCGGCGTGGGAGGCACGGGCGTTGTCACCGTCAATCAAATCCTCGGCGTCGCGGCCCGACTCGCGGGCATCTACTCGACGGCACTCGATCAGACCGGTCTGGCGCAAAAGGGTGGAAGTGTCGTGTCGCACCTTCGCCTCTCACCGACGCCGATTGTCGGTGGTAACCAGATCGGCCGCGGCTGCGCCGACGTACTACTCGCCTTCGACGCGGTCACTGCGGCCCAAGAACCGAACGTGGCCCGGTGCGATCCGCAGCGTACGTTCCGCATCATCAACACGTCGGTCACCCCCACTGGTCCGCAGGTTCGTGACGTTGCTGCAACCGCGCCGTCGGCGGCGAGGTTGCTCGATCGGATCGTGGCCTCCACGCGTGCGGACGGAGCGGTTCACTTCGACGCGGTGGCACTGAGTGAAGCGCTCTTCAACGACAACATGCCGGCCAACGTCATCATCCTCGGCGTGGCATTCCAGAACGGACTGCTGCCGCTCGATGCGACAACAATCGAGCGGGCCATCGAACTCAACGGCGCTGGCGTGGCCACGAACCGGAATGCGTTCCGCGTCGGGCGCGCTGTAATCGCGCACCCCGAATTGGTCGCCGCGGCGCTCGCTTCCCTGCAACCGACTGCTGCGCCCGATCACAGCTCCAAGCTCCCGAACGAGTTGCTTGACCGCATCGATGCGTCCGTGCCCGAAGCGGCTCGTGAGATGGTCCGCTTCTGTGCCGCGAACCTCGTCGGCTATCAATCCACCGACTACGCCAGCCGTTACCTCGATCAGATCATCGACGTCGCGAGTCACGAACTCTCCGGGCAGAGCGAGCTCACCGCCACCGCAGCACGCGAACTTCATCACCTCATGGCGTACAAAGACGAGTACGAAGTCGCTCGGCTTCACCTCGCGAACGAGTTCCACACGGCGGTGCAACGCCAGTTCGGCGACGACGCCTCCCTCACGTACCTATTGCAACCACCCCTGATGGAGCGATTCGGATTGCATAGAAAGATCGGTCTCGGTCGCTCGGCCAAGCCGACCTTTCACATGCTTGCCGCCGGTCGCCGGGTGCGCGGCACCTGGCTCGATCCCTTTGGTCGATCACGCCATCGTCGTATGGAGCGCGCGCTCGCCGGCGAGTACAGCGCCCAGATCGCGTCCGTTTTGCGAAGTCTGGCGGCGGCCTCCGCGGATCAGCGAGAGGCGATGTATCACCGTGTCGTCGCTGTGCTCGCTCTCGCGAATCAGATCCGCGGATTCGATGAGGTGAAGGAACGTAACGTCGAGTCGTGGCGTGCTGCCACCACCATTGCGTTCGCCGAACTCGACAACCCAATCGCACAACTGTCCAACCACATCTGAAACGAATGAGGAAGAAGTCATGAACAACCTGTTTGATCTGAGCGGCAAAGTCGCCATCGTCACCGGATCCGGTCGCGGACTCGGTAAGGCGATCGCCGTTGGCATGGCCCAGTACGGGGCAACCGTGGTGGTGTGCTCGCGCACGCTGGCCGAGGCCGAGTCCACCGCCCAGGAAATTATTGCCAATGGCGGTTCGGCGATGGCGCACCGGGTCGACACCGTTGATCGCGACAGCTGCCGCCAACTCATCGACGACACTGTCGCCGCGTACGGACATCTCGATGTGCTCGTCAACAACGCAGGCATCGACATCATCGAGCCAGCCGAAGATGTCGCCGAGGAGGCGTGGGACCAAGTGTTGAACATCAACCTGAAGGGTTACTTCAACTGCTCGCAGTTCGCGGCCCGCCAGATGCTCCAGCAAGCCACGGGTGGCTCCATCGTCAACAACTCATCCATCGCCGGTGACGTCGGGATCAAAGGCCTCACCGCGTACGCCGCGGCGAAGGGCGGCGTGAACCAGATGACGCGCACGATGGCGGTCGAATGGGCGTCGCGGGGTATTCGTGTGAATGCCGTTTCGCCCGGATACTTCGAGAACATCATGAGCGGAGCGACCGACGAACACGCCCGCCCGGAAAAGCGAGCGCAAGTACTGCAGTCCACGCCGATGGGCCGGCGCGGCCTGCCCGACGAACTCGTCGGCCCGGTCGTGTTCCTCGCGTCGGACGCGTCGAGCTACGTGACCGGCGCAGTGTTGCTGGTCGACGGCGGATACACGTCGGCCTGAGTCGCCGCAGCCGATTTCTACTCACCCAACAGGGCTCAACCAACTAGTAAGGATCTGACTCATGGATGCACGCATTCTCGATTACATGCAACAGCACCGCTTCAAGAAGGTGGTGATCTGTAACGACACCGACTCAGGCCTGCGCGCCGTGATCGCCATTCACTCCACCGCGCTCGGACCGGCAACCGGTGGGCTGCGGATGTGGACCTATGCCAATGAGCAGGACGCGATTTTCGACGCCCTCCGTCTGGCGCGCGGCATGACCTACAAGTACGCGGCCGCCGGCGTGGACCTCGGTGGCGGCAAGGCCGTGATCATCGGTGACCCGAAGGTGGACAAATCAGAAGCGCTGATGCGCGCTATGGGTCGGTTCATCGACCAGCTCGGCGGCGAATACATCACCGGCGAGGACGTCGGCACGACGCTCGCCGACATGGAGACGCTGTACAGCGAGACCAATCACGTCGTCACGCTTCCAGTTCATGCCGGCGGCGCAGGCGACATCTCTCCGGCCACTGCACTGAGCTCGGTGCTGGCCACCAAGGCGTGTGCACTGCGGGTGTGGGGCGACGACAGCCTGAAGGGTCGCACGATTGCGCTGCAGGGACTCGGCGTATGCGGGTCGAAGGCGCTGAAGCTGATGGTCGATGAAGGCGCGCACGTCACTGTGGCCGATGTCGATCCCGACAAGGTCGCCGCGGCCGTTGCCGAATACGGCGTGGCGGCGTGCGCCCCCGATGAGATCTACGGGATCGACGCTGAGATCTTTGCGCCCTACGCCCTGGGAGCAGTGATCAACGACGTCACGCTCGATCAGCTCAAGGTGCAGATCGTTGCCGGCTCAGCGAACAACATCCTCGCCGAGGATCGTCACGGCGACGCCCTTCAGGCCCGCGGCATCGTGTACGCCGTCGACTACATCGCCAATTCCGGTGGCACCATCTTCGACACCGACCGATTCCGCAAGGGTGGCTTCCAACCCGAGCGGGCATGGGCCAACGTGCGGCGCATCTATGACCGCACGCTCGAAGTGTTCGCTCTCGCCGACAGTGCTGGCATCCCCTACTACAAGGCCGCCGATCGCATGGCCGAGGCGCGCATCGACGCAATGAACAAGGTCCGTCTGCTCGACACGAACCTGAAGCCCGTCCCGCGGTCATGAAGTCGGCCAGGGAGTTGATCGCCGAAGGACGAGCCGCAGCACCGGTGACGATTCCTGCGACAGCGTTCGTTCGGTCCAAGGGTGTGACGTCGGAGACCGAATACAAGCAGCGCTGCCGCGACGCGGGCCAGGTGATGTATCACATGCACATCGGTTTATCGACGTGGGAAGCGACCGAAGACGCGCTTCGAACCGTGCACGGAGCACTCGCCGCTGAGGGTCACGCTGTCGACCGTTTTGGTCTTGCGTTCGATCGCGCGATGGGCGTGCCCGAGGCCGATCGTGAATTCATGGTCAAAGAAACCGGCCCACGTATCGGTGCCGATCAATGGGATCGTCTCGCGCAAGCCGTTCCGATTCAGCCGCATGTCGGCGACTACATGATCGGCCTTCCGGCCGGCTTCGACAATGTCCGTCGGGCGTTGGCCGCTGGCATCACCACCATCGGCAACGTCAGCCAGTATTCGGCGTACGACGTGATCGGCGGATCCGATGAAATTGCCGTCACCGAGTCGACGGTGCGTGCTTTGGCCGCCCTAGCCGCCGTGCGGCCCCTGGGTGGTCTGGTGCACTCGAACCTGGAGGACGGAACCGGCACACAAGCTGCTCACTTTGGTGCGTACGTCGGCTGGGCGGCCATCGAGTTGTACGTCGTCGAACAGCTCATCGGTGCCCGACTGGCACAGTGCTACGGCAACACGATCCGCAATCCGGAGCATCGGGCCATCGTCCATTTCGCGCTCGATGACCTGCGCGGCCGAGATTCGATTGGTTCGATGGTGTACGGCAACACGGTCGATCAGCGACCGGGTGCCCGTGCCCGGAACCTGGCCACGACCGCCGCGCAATTGCAATGCGACATCGCGCTGCAGTTGCGCCGACCCACAGGGCACGCCGTCAACCCGGTTCCTCTGACCGAGGCCGAACGAATCCCCAGTGCCGCCGAGATCGTGGAAGTGCACCTGCTCGCCCATGAGCTAGAGGTCGAAGTCCGCAAAGCACCGAACCTATATGACTGGCAACGACTGGAAGGTCTGGGCGCTGGCGTCGCCCGATACGCGATCGCCTTCCGCGATCGTGCGCTGCAGGTTTTCGCAGCAGATGGCGTGGATATCACCGACGCGGCACAAGTCCTGCTCGCCATGCGGCGCAGCATGATGTCCGAACTCGAAGCACGCGTCGATCTCGAGGCACCCGAGGAGATCGCGGCGCTCGAACCGTGGAAGGCGTCACAGGTGCGAGATGTCGCGGCGCGACTCCAGAGCGATCAACGTCTGGATGGCAAACGCATCGTGCTCGCCGTGCTCGAAGTGCACGACCTTGTTCGAGACGCGCTCGCCAGTGCGTTGCCTCGCCACGGGGGTGAAGTCATCCTGCTGGGTTCGGCAACGTCGATCGAAGGCGTGATGCGCGCGGCCGCAGATGAGGACGCGGATGCCATCGTGCTCGGCACGTACAACGGCAATGCCATCGATCTTGGCGAGCGGCTCGCGGCCGCACGCGATCGCGCCGGTTGGGGCGGCCAAATCTTCATGGGTGGCATTCTCAACCAGGCCACCGGCGAGGCCTTGCCAGTCGACGCACGGCCTCGGCTCGGCGAGCTGGGCGTGCAATGCGTCGAACGGGTCGAGGACCTCGTTGGACTCCTCGCTGGCGTCAGAGCGCGACCGTGACCCGCATGAAGGTGGCTGGAATGACGGTGCGACCAGCGCGCCCTGACGGTTGAGCAACTCCGCCCCGGTCAATTCACCACCCGTGCGGTGGAAAACTCGCCACCCGCTACCGATACAAGAGTCGTCGCAAATGCCGAAGCGCTGTTCCACCGATGATGCCGACCCGCAACTCGTGACCAAAGACCCTATTTGGCGGCGTAGCAGCGGCGCGAGAATCGGACGACTTGGCCCCGAGATCGTCGATGCCGATGCCGATGCCGATGCCGATGCCGATGCCACTGCTGGAGGATGTTGTCCATGAGTCAGACCGAAACCGTTGTCGCCGGTTCACCACACAAGGTCGAGCACTTCGATGTGCTCATCGTCGGCGCAGGTATTTCGGGCGTGGGCGGTGCGTATCACCTTGCCGAGCAGCATCCGGAGACGAGCTTCGTAGTGCTCGAAGGCCTCGAGAGCTTTGGCGGCACCTGGTTCATGCATCACTATCCGGGGATCCGCTCGGACAGCGATCTCTACACGTTCGGCTATCGCTTCAAGGCATGGACCGGCGCGCCGATTGCGACCGCCGAGGAAATTCTGAAGTACATGGGCGAAGTGATCGATGACAACGATCTTGGCAGTCACATTCGTTATCAGCACAAGATCACGAAGGCCGACTTCTCGAAAGACGACAACCTCTGGACACTCGAGGTCACCCGCGGGGACGCCGCCGAGGTGCTGCACTTCACCACCAACTTCTTGTGGATGTGCCAGGGCTATTATCGCCACTCGCAGGGGTACACGCCCGAGTGGTCCGGCATGGACAGTTACAAGGGCACGATCGTTCATCCGCAGACGTGGCCGCAAGATCTTGAGTACGCCGGCAAGAACGTGTTGGTCATTGGCTCGGGCGCAACGACGGCAACGTTGGTGCCTGCCATCGCCGCCGATTGTGCGCACGTCACGGTGCTGCAGCGATCGCCCACGTATTTCTGGACGGGACGCAACGCGAACGAACTCGCCGACACGTTGCGCGAAATCGACATCAAAGAAGAATGGATCCACGAGATTGTTCGCAAGAAGATCTTGCATGATCAACAAGTCGTGACGCAGCTGTCGTTCGATGAACCCGAGCTCGTAAAGCACGAGTTGATCGAGGGCGTGCGCACCTTTCTTGGCCCTGACTACGACGTCGAGAAGCACTTCACGCCGCAGTATCGACCGTGGCGACAACGGCTGGCATTCGTGCCCGACGGCGATCTCTTTCGGGGCATCAGCTCGGGCAAAGCAACAATGGTCACCGACGAGATCGACACGTTCAACGAGACCGGCATCTTGCTCAAGTCTGGCGAACAGCTCGATGCGGACATCATCGTGACTGCAACCGGTTTCAACCTCAGCGTGCTCGGCGACATCGCGTTCAGCGTCGACGACGAGCCGGTGGTGTTCCCCGACACGGTCACCTATCGCGGCATGATGTTCACAGGTGTTCCCAACATGTTGTGGGTCTTCGGCTACTTCCGCGCGAGTTGGACGCTGCGCGCCGATCTCATCAGCGACTTCGTCTGTCGATTGCTCTCCCACATGAAAGAACTCGGTGCCGAGCGCGTCACCCCTCAGCTGCGCGATGTCGATGCCGGCTCGCCGGCGTTGTCGTGGATGGATCCGGAGAACTTCAACCCGGGCTATCTCATGAGAAGCATGCACCTTCTGCCCAAGCGTTTGAACAAGCCTGAGTGGCAACACACGCAGGACTACTGGATCGAGAAAGACGCACTGCCGGCGGCAAGCCTCGACGACGGTTGCCTCATCTACGAATGATGCCGACGCGGTGCTGAGTCTGTTTGCACACCGTTAGCGCGACGGGATGCCTCCCGCAAAGGCGGGGCTCGTGGCGGCAGCGGGGATGGCGTCGAGCGGCGTCGCAATTTCGCTGACGGTGGGGCCATGCGCCGCTGCCTCGGCGCTGAGAGCAGCAAGATCGAACCCGTACACGTCGGCCGCGGTGGTGGCCAAGATCGCCCGCATCTCGGCTTCGGAGAAGTCGCAGAACGAGAGTTGCAGCGATTCCTTGGTGAACGGCGTGCTGGCTTCGTGGTGCGGATAATCGCTTCCCCACATGATGCGATCGATGCCGATCTCGCGCATCGCCAGTGCGTCTGTGGGCGATGGGAAACTCGCTCCGACGTAACAGTTGCGGGCGAAGTATGTGCTGGGTCGTTGGGGAAGCACGCTGTCAGGCACGACAACCAGCTCACCGATTCGTCCTCTCGCCATCTGTTCGTGCAGGGCATCCATACGCGTCAGCGCACTTGGCACCCACGCGCAGCCTTGTTCGGTGAGCACGAACCGCAGGCCTGGGTAACGCTCGAACACGCCGGCCATAGTGAGGTGCCACAGCGCGCGGTTGGCAAAGAAGCCCGTCTCGAGTACGAACACGGCGGTCGACGCGTCGTGCCTGCCGTAGTTGGGAACTCCGCTGCCACCGGCGTGATGTGTGATCGGCAGCTCGAGTTCCTCGCACAGCGCCCAGAGTGGGTCGTAGCGGCGTGAGTACAACGGCTCGATCCACGGAGTATCAGGTGACACGCCCGGTAGCAGAATCCCGGCGAGTCCGTGCTGCTTGGCCCACCGTACGTCGGCGAGCGCCGCGTCGAGATCGTTGAGGAAGATCTGCGCCAGACCAGCGCGACGGCCCGGTGCGAGTGTGCAGAAATCAGCCAGCCAGCGATTGTGCGCGCGAAGGCCAGCAAGGCGAAGTTCGAGATCGGACGGCGCAGGTGCCGGAGCGATTATCGCACCCGTGGGGAAGAACGGAGGGATGGTGTTGGGGAACAGGACCTCGGCCACGACGCCGTCTGCGTGCAGGTCGCTGAGTCGCCGGTCGCTGTCCCAATTGCGGGTGCGGCCGTCGTTTTGCAGATCGCGAAAGGGATTGCGATAGCGCGAACGCCACGCATCGAATTGATTGTGGTACGCGACCTCGAGGTAGTCGCGGTATTGGTCGGGACTTGCTCCGGCGTGGCCGTCGGCCGAGATCAGCGTGTAACGACTCTCGACGTTCATGTGTCCTCTTCCACTCGTAAGTAGTTGATATAGTCAAACAACTTTACTACCATGCGGGCGTGTCGAGCAACCACGATTTCGCAGCCGTCGAGCAGGCACTCGAACGGCTCTACCGCCTGACCGCAAGCCGCAAGGCCCACAGCCGACAATCCGCGGTGGTCGGCACCGTGGTTGCCCGCGCCGGCTACAACGTCTTGCGGTGTGTGCATGATGCCCGCAAAATCACCCTTGGTGAGATAGCGCAACGCTGCTCGATGGATCCCGCCGCGGCTGGCCGGCAGGTAAAAGCGCTTGAGGCGGATGGCCTCGTCGTGCGTTCCACCGATGCGACCGATGCACGGGTCACCAACGTCAAACTGACGACGCGCGGACGAGAGGTGTACCGACGTATTGTCGCCGTGCGCACGGGTCATCTCCGCGAAGTACTCTCCGGCTGGACGCCAGAAGATTGCAACAGCCTGGCCACGCTGCTCGATCGATTGGTCGACGACCTCCGATCAGTTCCATTCCGATCGCCGTCGACGACGGCACGAACAAAATGATGTTGTGCCGCGTATGCCGCGTGTGCCGCGCATTCCTCGCCAAGAAAGCTGATCATGAACTCTGAACGGCGTATCCCATATGCAGGCTCGGTGCACGACGAGCGCGAGATCTCCGCAGTTGTTGAGGTGCTTCGCGGCGGCCCGTTGTCGTTGCGTATTGGTAAGAACGTGAAGGCAATGGAACAACGAGTTGCGACGCTGTTCGCCAAGCGACGCGGCATCATGGTGAACTCCGGATCATCGGCGTTGTATCTGGCTATTGAGGTTCTCAATCTCGACCCGGGCGATGAGATCATCACCTCGCCGGTCACGTTCTCCACCGACATTGCGCCGATGCTGAAGGCCGGACTCGTACCTGCCTATGTCGACGTCACGCCGAACACCTTCCAGATCGACACCGACGCCATCGAGGACATGATCGGGCCGCGCACTCGGGCAATCCTCGCACCGAACCTCATCGGTAATGCTCCCGACTGGGATGTCATTCGCACGATCGCCGATCGTCATGGCCTACGAGTCATTGAAGATTCGTGCGATGCATTGGGTCTCACGCTGCGTGGCACGCCCACGGGTGCTCGCGCGGATATCAGCCTCACCAGTTTCGCTTTGTCGCACATCATTACTGCAGCCGGAACCGGTGGGATGGTGTGTTTCGACGACGATGACCTCGCCGACCGAGCCCTGATGTTGCGCCGCTGGGGTCGCCGCAGCGAGATGCAGTTGTTCGGCTCGAAGAAGGGTGTCGAAAAGCGATTCTTCTCCACGATCGATGGCGACCTCGAGTACGACAACATGTTCATCTTCGATGAGATCGGATGGAACTTCGAACCGTCCGAATTGTCGGCTGCATTCGGTGTCGTGCAACTCGACAAACTCGCCGACAATCTTTCGCGGCGCCAACGCAACTTCGACATCATCTCATCCCACTTCGCAACCTGGCCTGAGTTCTTCACGGTTGCGCAACTCACTCCATTCGTTGAGACGAGCTGGCATATGTTCCCGCTCATTATCAACACGTCGGTCATCCGCCGATCCGAATTCCAACAGTGGATGGAAGGCAAGGGCATCGATACGCGCATGGTGTGGACGGGCAACGCCGCGCGTCAGCCCGCGTTCAAGAACCAACCATTTCGCCAGCCGCCGCGTGGCTTACCCAACGCCGATCGGGTCATGGAGAGTGGCGTCATCCTGCCGAACAACCATGCGCTGAATGATGACGACTGCGATTACATCGGCCAATGCGCCGGAGAATTCCTCACGAGCAAAGGTTTGACCGCATGACGCCCACCATGCAGCCGAGCACGAAACGATTTGCCGGACGGCGGGTGCTGGTCACTGGAGCGAGCCGTGGGATTGGTGCCGGTATCGCTCAGCGTCTCGCCGCCGAAGGCGCCGACGTTGCGATTACGGCGCGCACCTTGGGGGAGGGCGCGACGCTGCCCGGATCACTCGAACTGACCGCGGCGCGCATGGCTGAGTACGCCGGCAAGGTGGTAGTAATCGTGGCCGATCTGATCAACGACGACGACCGCGCCCGCATCGTGTCCGAAGCTGAAGCAGGTCTGGGAGGGCCCGTTGAGATCCTCATCAACAACGCCGCGGCGGCTATCTACCAACCATTGGCAGAGTTTTCACTCAGACGCCGCCGATTGATCTTTGACGCCAATGTGCACGCTCCGCTCGACCTTGCTCAGGCCGTCATTCCGTCAATGCGTGCTGTCGGACAAGGCTGGATCGTGAACGTGTCCAGCGCAACGGCGCGGCCGACACCGGGCCCTCCGTTCGATACGGGACCCCACGGCGCGACACTCGCCATGTATGGAGCCTCGAAGGCGGCGCTCAATCGGATGACCAACGGGCTCGCTGTCGAGTTGTACGGCTCGGGTATCCGCGTCAACACGATCGAACCGCGCGCTGCCGTACTCACTGAGGGCGCAGATGCGCTTGTGGGCTCCACCTTGCGCGCCGACCAGATTGAATCGCTCGAGGAGATGGTGGAAGGTGTATTGGCGCTGTGCGATTGCGGGCCTGACGTCACGGGTCAGATCGCCGTGAGCCTCGACCTCATCTCGTCACTCGATCTCGAGGTGCGCGCGCTTGATGGCGGGCCGTAAAATTTCGATTATTCTGCGGTGACGGCGCCTCCAGCCACCGGAGATTTCAACCATGCCAATCAGCATTCGTAAGTTCGAAGAACAGGGCGGTCGCATCCGTACTGACGACATAGATTTCGAGGCGTTCCGGTCCACGCCGCTGTCGGCCGACGTGCTGCGGTGCATCGCGTACATGCACGACATCGAATACCAGACGGTGCTGTACATGCGCGAACTCCTGGTGACGCCAGCTTGGAAAGATCCACAGTTCACAGCGTTCCTCACCCTGTGGAACTACGAGGAGTACTGGCACGGGCATGCTCTGGGTCGGGTGCTCGAGATGCACGATCAGCCGGCACACGATCCGCGCCTCACTGCGATGCGACGGTTCAACAAGCGGTACCTGTTCTGGAGTCCGGCGATGTTCTTCGCCCTCGGTCACGTGGTGCGCAAGTTCCCCGCGCTGCACATGACGTGGGGGGCCATCAACGAATGGACTGCGAACGCTGCGTATAACCGCCTTGCCGCGATTGCAGATCATCCGGTGTTGACCGAACTCCTCGGCCGCATCATGCGCCAGGAAGGTCGCCACGCGGCGTACTACGCAAGTTGGGCACGCGACCTGCTCGACGGCGACCGCACCGCACAGCGCGTCACTTCGTGGTTCTTGCGCCACCAATGGGCGCCGGTGGGCAGCGGCGACGTGCCGAGGATCGAGACAGCGTTTGCTACCGCGTATCTGTTCGGTTCGGGCAACGGAGGCGAGCTCATCGATCGCGTCGAGGACCGCATCGACGCATTGCCCGGTTTGCGCGGGCTCAATCTTGTGCGCCAGGCAATCGTGGCGTCACGTGCGATGGTGATCGAACACGAAGGCGTTCTTGCGGTCCCCACCTCGGTGGTGGCTGCTGAACAACGTGCCGACGAACAGAATCATGAGCCGCCCTCGGCGTGACCCACGCACCGCGCGCCCACCAGACATACTGACTCTGCCTTGGAGACGAACGGAGACGGGCTGTGTGGTTTGAGAGCAGTCGCAGGCGACGGGTTCGCGAGGCCATCGAAGGCCCATTCCCCGCAGAGTGGCGTCGCATCTTGGCGATGTATTGGGCAACGTGGCATTCGTTGAACCTCGACGAACGCCACCGCCTCGAGGAGTTGATCAAAACCTTCGTCGCGCTCAAGCGGTGGGAGGCGGCTCGCGGCTTTCGGCTTACCGACGACATGCGCGTACTCATCGCCGCGCAGGCCTGCCTGCTCATTCTCGAGCTCGACGGTGATTACTACCGCGGCGTCGGGTCGATCATCGTGCATCCCACCACCGTCGTGCTCACTGGTCCGCGCTTTACCGACACGTCGGGCGTGTTGTCCAGTGGCCCCTTCCCAATCCAGGGTCAGGCTCAGTATGAAGGGCCGGTTGTGGTGTCGTGGGATGCGGTCCGGTTTGAGGCGCGCCACCCTGAGCTTGGCAACAATGTCGTGTTTCATGAGTTTGCGCACAAGCTCGACATGCTTGACGGCACCGTCGATGGCATGCCGCCATTAGCGGACACGCACATCCGCCGTCAGTGGATCGATGTCTGCTCGCGCGAGTACGCGGGGCTGCAGGCCGAGACCGCTGGGCCACTGATTCGTGACTACGGCGCGGTGAACCCGGGCGAGTTTTTTGCCGTTGCGACCGAGGTGTTCTTTTGTCGACCGGTGGCGCTGCGCGATGAGAAGCCGGAGCTGTATCGGGTGCTTGCCGGGTTCTATCGCCAAGATCCAGCGGGTCGTGCTGCTGTCGACTGACCTCGGGTTCGTGCACAACGAGGCAATGAAGGTGACTTTGGACCCTATGCGCTCGCGCGGGTGTCTGTTTACGCTTCGATGATGCAGCAGGGGGAGACCGTCGACGGCAATGAGGCAGCCGCAAGTGTGGCCTTTCGGTTGTCGGAGGTCATCGCGATCTACCCCATCACACCGGCCTCCACCATGGCCGAGGCATGCGATGCGTGGGCTGCGGCGGGTCGGCCCAACCTGTGGGGCGTGGTGCCAGAGGTCATCGAGATGCAGTCCGAGGCGGGTGCAGCGGGAACACTGCACGGTGCAACCATGCGCGGCGCGCTCGCCACCACGTTCACCGCGTCGCAGGGTTTGTTGCTGATGTTGCCGAACATGTTCAAGATCGCGGGCGAATTGTCTCCGGCCGTGGTGCATGTTGCGGCGCGATCGTTGGCGACGCATGCGTTGTCGATCTTCGGTGATCACAGCGATGTCATGGCCGCGCGTACCACTGGCTGGGCAATGTTGTCGTCTGGTTCTGTGCAGGAAGCGGCCGACTTCGCGCTCATCGCCCATGCAGCGGCGCTTGAGAGCCGGGTGCCATTTCTTCACTTCTTCGATGGCTTTCGTACCTCGCACGAGGTCGCCACGATCCAGCTGCCGACCGACGCCGACATCGCCGCGTTGATCGACGACCAATGGGTCACCGACCTTCGTCTGCGTGCGCTCGACCCAGATCATCCCGTGCTGCGCGGCTCGGCCCAGAACCCCGACGTGTTCTTTCAAGCGCGCGAAGCCGGCAACCCGTACACGATGTCGGTGCCCGGCATTGTGCAAGATGCGTTCGCCCGCCTCGCGGCGCAGACCGGCCGTCAGTACTCACTCGTTGAATACACCGGTGCCCCCGACGCCGAACGTGTTGTGGTGCTCATGGGTTCCGGCGCGGGTGCCGCTCACGAGGCGGTTGAGCGACTCAACCGTGAAGGCGGCAAGGTCGGTCTGCTCAGCGTCCGGCTGTATCGGCCGTTCCCTTCGCAGGAGTTGGTGGCCGCGTTGCCGGCCACGGTACGCGCCGTTGCTGTGCTCGATCGCACGAAGGAACCAGGCGCTCCGGCTGAGCCGCTGTGTCTCGATGTGATCGAAGCGCTAGCCGATGCCGCAGCCGATGGTCTGCGCGCGATGCCACGAGTCATCGGTGGCCGTTATGGACTCTCGTCGAAGGAGTTCACCCCGGCGATGGTGAAGGCCGTGTTCGATGAGCTCGACGCAGCCCATCCAAAGAAGCGTTTCACGGTGGGCATCGTCGACGACGTCACTCACCTCAGCTTGAGCGTTGATACGTCGTTCACCACCGATCAGGCGTCGTTGCGCGCGGTGTTCTACGGGTTGGGTTCCGACGGTACGGTCGGCGCGAATAAGCAAACGGCAAAGATCGTTGGTGATCTCACCGGTCGGCATGCGCAGGGATACTTCGTGTACGACTCGAAGAAGTCGGGTTCGATGACCGTGTCACATCTTCGCTTCGACGACGACGAGATTCGATCGACGTATCTCATCACCGAAGCCGACTTTGTTGCCGTGCATCAGTTCGGTCTGCTCGACAGGCTCGATGTGTTGTCGGTGGCGCGCCCCGGCGCCACGCTGTTGCTCAACAGCCCGTATCCGGTCGGCGAGACGTGGGCGCGGTTGCCCCGCGAAGTTCAAGAGCAGATCATCGATAAGGGTCTCGACGCGCACGTCATCGATGGCCATCGTGTGGCGCGTGATGCGGGTCTCGCCGGTCAGATCAACACGATCATGCAGGTTGCCTTCTTTGCGCTTACCAACCTGATGTCGATCGACGATGCCATCGCGGCAGTTGAGAACTCCGTTCGTAAGGCATACGGCAAACGCGGCGGTCCCGTGGTCGACGCGAACATCAAGGCGATCACGCTCACCGTTGATGAACTGCACCCGCTGCCAGTTCCGGCCGTTGCGACCGCTACGCGCTACCGACGGCTGCCGGTGCCCGTCGAGGCACCCGACTTTGTGCAACGCGTGACAGCGCGAATGCTCGCCGGCGAAGGCGACTTGTTGCCCGTCAGCGCGATGCCCGTGGATGGACAATTTCCCACGGGCACAGCTCGATTCGAAAAGCGTGGCCTCGCCGCCACGATTCCGATCTGGGATGCGTCGATCTGCATCGACTGTGCGCGGTGTGCGTTGGTGTGTCCGCACGCGGCAATTCGGATGAAGGTGTACGAACCAACCGAACTCAACAACGCGCCCGATGGCTTCCCGACCAAAAGTTTCCGCTCGCACGATCATCCTGGTTTGCAGCTGAGTATCCAGGTTGCCCCCGACGACTGCACCGGGTGTGGGGTGTGCGTTGACATTTGCCCAGCCCGCTCAAAGAGTGAGGTTCGCCACAAGGCGATCAACATGGAATCCTTCGGCGAGCATCACGATCAGGAAGCTGTTCGCTTCGACTTCTTCCAGTCGGTGCAGGCTGTGGCACCAGGTGTGCTCGAGCCGTCGAGCGTGAAGGGCTCGCAGGTTCGTGAGCCGCTCTTCGAATTCTCGGGCGCATGCGCAGGTTGCGGCGAGACGCCCTATCTCAAACTTCTCAGTCAGCTCTTCGGTGACCGCACGATTGTTGCGAATGCAACCGGTTGTTCCTCGATCTTCGGCGGCAATTTGCCAACGACACCATGGGGAATCGATGCAAATGGCCGTGGCCCGGCGTGGGCGAACTCGTTGTTCGAGGACAACGCCGAGTTCGGGCTTGGCATGCGTATTGCGCTCGATCGTCAGAGCACGATGGCACGGCAGTGGCTGCGTGAAATTGAGCCTCATGTCAGTGCCTCTCTTGTCGATGGCATTCTTGCCGTGCACCCGAGCACCCCGATCGACGATGCCACGATCGCTCAGCAACGGGCACTGATCGCACAGCTCGATGCCCGTCTCGATGAGCTCATGGTTGGCTCCGACGAGACTGCGGCTCTGCTGGCTCGTCGCCTGCGCCCGCTGACCGGCACCTTGGTACGCAAGAACGTCTGGATTGTCGGTGGTGACGGATGGGCATACGACATCGGCGCTGGCGGTCTCGATCACGTGCTCGGCTCTGGTCGAGATGTGAACATTCTCGTACTTGATACCGAGGTCTACTCGAATACCGGTGGTCAGGCGTCGAAGAGCACACCGCGCGCTGCCGTGGCGAAGTTCGCGTCTGGCGGAAAGACCACTGCGAAGAAGGACCTTGGTGCCGAGGCGCGCCGTTACGGCAATGTCTATGTAGCCCAGGTAGCAGTGGGCGCCAACGACATTCAGACGGTGAAGGCATTTGCTGAAGCGGAGGCGTGGCCGGGTGTCTCGTTGATCATCGCCTACTCCACATGCATCGCCCACGGCATCGACATGTCGACGTCGATGTCTCATCAAAAGGTCGCCGTGCAGACCGGGTATTGGCCGCTCTATCGATTCCGCCCCGGCCTAGATGAGCACTCGATGCCGTTCAGCCTTGACTCGAAAGATCCAACGTTGCCGGTGTCAGACTTCGTCGGCGTCGAAGGTCGCTTCACAATGCTCGCCCGCTCGCATCCAGAGCAGTCGGCGCACCTGCTTGCCCTGGCCCAGATCGACGTTGATGAACGTTGGCGCTATTACCGCCAACTCGCTGGTCTCGAACGCACGGTACCGAGTGTCGCCGTCGCCGAATCGCCGACGGACAGCCCCATAGCGGTGGCTGTCAAGCCAAACGAGCCAGACGAGTCAGACAAGCCAGACGAGTCAGACGAACGGGGTGAGTCAGCATGAGCGCGGATCTCCGCTGTCAGTATCTCGGCCTCGATCTCGCCAACCCCGTCGTTGCATCAGCGGGACCACTGACGGGTCGCATCGACATGCTGCGCAGGCTCGAGGCGGCGGGCGCCGCCGCCGTCGTGCTGCCCTCGCTGTTCGAAGAGGAGATCGTCAAAGCTGCCTTCGATCTACACAATATGAACAACCACGGTGTGTTTGCTGAGGCGGCCAGCTACTTGCCCGAACTACCCGACACCCCTGCCGATGTCGATCGGTATCTCGATCTTGTTGCACATGCAAGTGAACGCCTCTCGGTTCCGGTGATTGCCAGCCTGAATGGTTTGTCGACGGGTGGCTGGGTGAGCTATGCCACCGAGCTTGCGCAGGCGGGAGCGAGCGCGATCGAGCTCAATGTGTACCTGATGGCCACTGATCGGGCCGACACCGCAACAGCAATCGAGCACCGGGTCATCGACCTTGTGCAGGCAGTCCGCGCCGCGGTATCCATTCCGGTTGCGGTGAAGCTGTCACCCTTCTTCAGCGCGCTCGGCAACCTGGCCGAGGCCGTAGTGGATGCTGGTGCCGACGGGCTGGTGTTGTTCAACCGCTTCTACCAACCGGATATCGATCTCGACACCCTCGCCGTCGTGCCGAGCCTTGATCTCAGCAGCTCAGTCGATCTTCGCTTGCCGCTGCGTTGGATCGGCGTCCTTCGCGACCGCCTGTCGTGCTCGCTTGCCCTGTCGGGTGGAGTACACACATCGCGCGACGCTGTGAAGGGTCTTCTCGCCGGAGCCAACGTGGTGATGAGTACCTCGGCTCTGCTTCGCTTCGGACCCGAGCACGTGCGCGAATTGTTGGGCGGAATTTCCCAATGGCTCGACCAGAACGATTACGAATCGGTGGCGCAAATGCGCGGCAGCATGAGCCAGAACTCGGTCCCTGAACCCGACGCGTACGAACGATCGAATTACCTCAAGGTCCTACGCCACGGGGCTGACCGCTACTTGCCGCAGTACATCATCGACGATGAATAACGTCTCGCTCCGCTTCAGCATCGAGTGGTGATCGGGGCCGGCGCAGGCGCACGAACGACACAACTAGGGTGGTCACCATGAAGGAACTGATCTATCACCGGCATCTGCTTCCGGCGGTGCAACGCAATGCCAATCGGGTGTGCGTCACCGATTCATCCACGGGGGTCAGCACCACCTTCGTCGAACATCTCGAACGCGTGAGTCGTCTGATTGGCGGATTGCAGTCGCTAGGCGTCGGTCGCCGCGACCGTTTTGCGATCATGACGATGAACTCTCCGCAGTATCTCGAGATGTATCACGCGGCGTTCCTCGGTGGCGGTGTGGTGAATCCGCTCAACTTGCGGTTCGCCCCCAAGGAGCTCGCCTACGTGCTCAAGGACTCGGGCACAAAGGTGTGCTTCGTCGACGCCATATTCGCGGGGCTCATCGACGCTGTGCGCGCGGAGGCCGGCATCGAAACGGTCGTACTCGTGGGTGGCGGTGCGGTGCCACACGATGTTGCCTACGAAGATCTGCTCGCGACTGGCACGCCCATCATTCCGGATGAAGGAGACGAGACCGATCCGGTGGTGTTGATGTACACCGGCGGCACGACCGGTTTACCGAAGGGCGTATTGCTCGATCAGCGCGCCGAGATATTGAACCTGTATCACGTCTCGGCTCGGCTGCACTTCGACCGCGACGATGTCGTGTTGTTGCAGACGCCGATGTTTCACGCGGCCTCCATGTTCAGCGTGCTTGGCGGGCCGGCACTTGGCGCGCGAACGGTCACGATCCCGCTGTTTGATCCGGCGCGGGTAATGGCCGCCGTCGAGCAATACGAGCCCACGATCACCGTGATGGTGCCGACCATGATCAACATGGTGTTGTCTCATCCCGACTTCACGCCCGATCGTCTTGGCAGCTTTCGCACCTTGGTGTATGGCGCCTCACCGATGCCGCAGGCACTGCTCGAGCGTCTCCTCGACCTGTATCCCGCTACCGACATCTGGCAGGGCTATGGGATGACGGAGAGCTCCTCGATTCTCACCATGCTCGGCGCGGATGAGCATCGCGCCGGTGGCAAGTTGCTGGGATCGGCAGGCCTGCCTGTTCCCGGAGTCGTGCTGAGCATTCAAAACGATCACGGCCATGAAATGCCGCTCGGGGAGGTCGGCGAGGTTTGCGCTCGCGGAGGCAACTACATGATCGAGTACTGGAACAAGCCCGAGGCAACGAGTGAAGCCTTTCGCGATGGCTGGTATCACACCGGCGATGCGGGTTACGTCGATGCCGACGGCTATCTGTATCTCGTCGATCGCGTCAAGGACATGATCGTCACTGGTGGCGAAAACGTGTACTCCAGCGAGGTAGAAAATGCGTTGTCCACGCATCCGGCGGTTGCGCAGGTCGCAGTGATCGGCATCCCCGACGAACGTTGGGGCGAGGCCGTGCATGCAATCGTGGTGCTCAAGCCGGGCGCGACTGCAACCGAGAGTGAACTGATCGCACATTGTCGCGATCAAATTGCTGGGTACAAGCTACCCAAGAGCGTTGAGTTCAGAACTGAGCCGCTGCCGCTGTCCGGCGCAATGAAGGTCCTCAAGAAGGATCTTCGTGCGCCGCATTGGCAGGGTAAGGATCGCCTCGTCAATTAGGCGCGTCGGGCAAGGCCGGGTCTTCAACCAGCGCTGATTGTTCGTCTCACCCGCCGGGGTGCGAGATCACGCAGACATCTTCAATCAGGTGCGCTACAAAACTCATACATGCCTGCAGTTGTTCGACCGACACATATTCGTCGGCCTTGTGGGCAACTCCGATGTCGCCGGGTCCGCACACCATGACGGTCGTCTGGAACGCCTCGGCGAAGAGGCCGCCCTCGGTGCCGAAGCCGAGTGGCGTGCTCGCCCCGCGATCGGCGGCGCGCTCGACCACGCGCACCCACGGGTTCTGCGGATCAGTCGACAGCGCCGGATAGCGCGCAATTTCTACGACATCGACACCGCCTCCGCAGGCGGTCAGCGCGTCGGCTTCGCGTGCGATTGCGGCGTGTACGGTCGAGAGCAATTCATCTGGGTCGTGCGCGCTGTCGTGACGCAACTCGAAAGTGAGCTCGCAATGTTCGCTCAGCACGTTCAGTGCACCGCCACCGCGAATGCTGCCAACGTTGACGGTCACTGATGAGTTGCCTTCGCCGGCCTCGTCGCGAGTGGCGCTCGGTCGATACAGGTCCGCGATCTCTTGCAGCGCGTTGACAATGCGGACGGCGCTGGTGATCGCGCTGGGCAGAAACGGCGACAGGCTCGAGTGGGCTGCTGCGGCCGTGAAGTCGATGTGGTACGCCACCTTGCCGAGATGGGCGTGACGAGGCCTCATCATGGTTGGCTCACCGATGACAACGAGATCAGGCCGCACCCGATCGTTCGAACGAGTGCGCGTCACCGTCTCAAGCAGTCCACGTACGCCGATACATCCGACCTCTTCGTCGTACGACAGCGCAATGTGAATGGGTCGAACCAGCGATGTGCGATCGAGGTCTTCCACCGCACACAGCACACACGCAATGAATCCCTTCATGTCGGCGGTGCCGCGCCCAACAAGATTGTCGCCATCGACGCAAACGGTGTACGGGTCGCTTGCCCAACCGGTGCCGGCCGGAACCACGTCTGTGTGGCCCGACAGTAGGAGGCCGCCCGCTTCGTTCGGGCCGATCGTGGCGAGCAGATTCGCGCGTCCGTGCGGGCCGTCGATGATCGTCACCCGAGCTCCAAAGGTCTGAAGGAGATCTGCCGCCCATTCAATAAGACCGCGATTGGGGGTCTTGCTCTCGGTCGCCATGCCCACCAAGTGAGCCAACAGACGCACGACTCGCTCATCCAACTCGGCACGTTCGGCCATGCTCATGTCGGCAAGTATGGCCCAGGGCACTGCGCGCAGTGGCTCACGGAGCCTCCTGAATTCTCGGTGTTACCGACGGGCTACAGTCGCGACGACAAGCAGGGGGCAGCAAATGGAAGGCAGTAACGCCGTTTTCGACGCGTCGAGCACGGCCGATGAGGTGCTCGCTGGCGTCGATCTCCGCGGACGCACGGCCATCGTCACGGGAGCGTCAGGTGGCATTGGTTTGGAGACAGCACGAGCATTGGCGTCGCGGGGCGCTCATGTGGTGCTTGCGGCGCGCGATGCTGCCAAGCTCGAGTTCGCGTTGGAGTTCATTCGTGGCGCGCACAACGGTGCGAGCGTTGAGTCACTCACCATAGATCTCGCGTCGTTATCAAGCGTGCGTTCCTTTTCCGATGACCTCCTCGCTCGTCACGCCACGATTCACATGCTGATCAACAACGCCGGCGTGATGTGCACGCCGTTCGGGCGCACAGCCGATGGATACGAATTGCAACTCGGCACGAACCATCTCGGCCACTTCCTGCTCACCAACCTCTTGATGCCTGCGCTTACTGCGGCCGAATCAGCGCGAGTCGTAAACCTCACCTCGGCCGGACACAGCATGGGCAACGTGGATTTCGACGATCCGAATTTCGAGCATCGCGAGTACGACGGATGGGCGGCGTACGGGCAGTCCAAGACGGCGAACATCTTGTGCGCGGTGTCTGTCGACGAAAAGTTTGCCAAGCACGGCGTGCGCGCATTTGCAGTACACCCGGGTGGCATACAAACCGACCTCGGCAGGTATATGACCAAGGACGACATCGCCGCGCTGATGGCGCGTATCAGACACGCCGGTGAAGCGTCGGGCGGCGCTGGCTTTCGCTGGAAGACGATCCCTCAAGGTGCAGCTACCTCGGTGTGGGCGGCAACGTCGCCATTCCTCGACGGTGTTGGCGGTCGGTATTGCGAGGATTGTGCGCTTGGCTCGCCTGCCGCACAGGTAGGCGTCGGCGGCTATCAGGCGTATGCGGTCGACCCGCACGCGGCTGCTCGATTGTGGACCCTTTCCGAACAGCTAGTTGGTCTGGCGTCGGCCTGAGTACGGTTGCCGAGTTGGCTCACTCGGGAGGTTGTCGTGAACAGGTTCGTTGATCGTCGCATCATTGTCACCGGCGGTGGCTCGGGTATCGGACAAGGCACAGTGCTGCGACTTCTGGCCGAAAGCGGGCACGTGCACGCGATCGATGTAAACATAGACGGGCTTGCAACGACGCAGCAGATGGCGGGCGATGCCGGCGTTGCCGAGCGGTTGACAGTGAGTGCGGTTGATATCGGGAACGAGGCAGCCGTCAACGTTGGCGTCACCGAAATCATCGAGCAGTTGGGCGGACTCGATGTGCTCGTCAACGCGGCAGGCATCATGCGCGCTGCGCACACGCACGAATGCGCCCTCGATATGTGGAACATGGTCATCAACGTCAACCTCACAGGTACGTTTCTGATGACCCGCGCTGCGCTGCCCGCGTTGCTGGCCTCGGGCCATGGCGTGATCGTGAACTTCAGTTCGACATCGGCCACCTTCGCTCATCCCTATATGGCCGCTTACGCGGCAAGCAAGGGTGGCGTCGATGCGCTCACGCACACGCTCGCCGTTGAATACAGCAAGCAGGGTCTTCGAGCGGTAGCCGTTGCGCCGGGTGGTATCACAAGCGGGATCACCGAGACGACCGCGGGCATGTTGCCCAAGGATGCCGATTGGTCGCTGTTCACCAAGATGCAACCGATTATTGGCACAGGCATGGGCTCACCTGCCGACGTTGCCGGCGTCATTGCCATGCTCGCCAGTGAAGACGGTCGGTACATCACGGCGACCTCGGTACGTATCGACGGCGGGGCGCACGGCTAAAGCCTGAACGCACCATGGCGAATTACAGCGCGATTACGGCTCGAACGGCTTCTTCGCGAGCATCACGTCCGCTCCCAGAAATGGTTCGAGAAACGGCGCGTAGTTCGGGCCGCGACGTAACCCAAGGCCGCCGTCGACAGCGATCGAAACGCCGGTGATCCAACGCGCGTCGGGTCCGATCAGGAATCGCGCAAGCGACGCAACATCTTCGGGTTGACCGACATCTCCCATTGGGGTGTTGTCTGTGTAGCTGCGATACACGTCGCTGTCGCGAGGAATTGCATCCATCAATTCGGTGGCGATGAAGCCGGGTCGAATCGAGTTGCAACGCACGTTCACCGCGCCGTACTCGTCGGCTGCATTGCGCATCATCTGTTCGATCGCGGCCTTCGACACCGTGTACGCACCGAAGTACGGGTGAGTGACATAACCAGCGATCGATGACATGCCGATGAATGATCCGCCGCCGGCCGCGACCATGTGCGTAACGGTGTGCTTCAAGCACAGCATGGTTCCCATCACGTTGAGTTGCAGCGTCGCAAGGAATTGGCTCGTGTCTTGAAGGTGATAGGGCGAAATCCCTGCGGCACCTCCAGCATTGGCAATGCATCCGTTCAGCGTGCCGGTCGGTTCGAGCGCGACCGCCACGATGCGTTGCACGTCATCTTCGTTGGTGACATCGCCGACAACGAACTGTGCACTCCCGCCGTGCGGTGTCGCATCTGCTGCGCCTGAGATGAGCGTTGTTGCCGCGGCCAGAGTTGCTTCGGTACGTCCGCAGATGGTGACGGCCGCACCGTCTGCCGCCAATCGTTCGGCACACGCACGCCCGATGCCGGTACCGCCTCCGGTAATGAGGACCGCGTAGCCTTCGAGTCCACCAGCGGGCGTTGACGTCGTGTTCGTGTTCATGGGCCCCGACGGTAGCTTGCCTGTATTCGCGCACGCAGATCGTCGCACGAAACGTTGGGGACGAGGAGAGTCACGTGAGTAATAACTGGGGACGTTGGGGCGAGGACGATCAACGCGGGGCGTTGAATCTCATCACCGCGGATGCCGTCAAGGCGGCAGCACAACGACGCGTCACTGGCAAGGTGTATTCGCTGGCTATCCAACTCAGTCAGGCAAGCGTGCCCGCAGTGCATGATCGTCCCGCGCCCGAGCGATACACACTCACCACGATGGCTGACATCGGTCGAGTGCCGCCGTTCTTCGAAATCGGAGAAGGCGTCGGTGCGAACGAGGACGTACTCGTGATGCCCAGTCACATTGGCACGCACATGGATGCGCTCTCGCACGTGACATCAGAGGCCATGTTGTACAACGGCTTTCCGGCAGCGTCGTTCACACCTCGCGGTGGGGCGGCAAAGTGCGGAATCGAGCACACCGGCAGTTTCGCCGGGCCAGCAAAGTTGCTCGACGTTGCGGGCCATGTCCTGCAGCATGTCAACCCTGACGGACTTGTTCCCGGTCAGATCATCGATGCCGCCTTGCTCGAGTCGTGTCGTGCGGCGCAGGGAACCGCCATCGATGACGGCGACATGTTGTTGGTGCGCACCGGATGGATCGAGCACCGCAATCAGCACCTCGCTCCCGCGCAGGCATGGCTGCAGCCCGGACTCGGACTCGATGCAGTCACGTTCATCCGCGATCACAACATCAGCGCCGTTGGCACCGACAACTCCGCCGTCGAATCGATTCCTTTCGATCAGAACAAGTTCCTGTGCGTTCACATCGAACTGTTGCAGCAACTCGGTGTGACCATGATCGAGCATCTGTGGTTGGCCGATCTCGCTGCCGACGCGTGTTACGACGTGCTGTTGGCCGTTGGTGGTCTGCTCGTTACCGGCGCAAGCGGCAGTCCGGTGAATCCCATCGCCATCGGATAGCGCCTCACCAGCGTTGCGCGCTCACGTGTAACAATCGGTGCTACGGTGCCGAAAATACACTGAGTCTCGGGGGGGATTGAGATGCGTCATCTTGTTGATCGTGATCTTGTAGGTCGCGGTTTTGTTCGTCGGTTGGTAGCTGTTCCGCTCGTGCTGACGTTGTTGGCTACCGCGTGCGGTAAGAGTCGCAACGCTACTGCTCCAACGTCACCGCCAGGCACCGCCGCGACATCGTCGTCGGCCACCGGCGGTTCGGCACCGGTCACCCAGTCGGCTCCGGCGCTCCCTACCTTTGGCGATGCACCGTGGCCATGCGGCAAGGGTGATGGCGCGAACACTGATTCGGGCAATGAACCCGGGGTCACCAAGGATGCGATCAACATCGCCGGCGGCGACGACGCGGGGTACGTCGGCGCGCCAGGTTTGTCACACGAGGTCACCGATGCCATGAAGGCAATGGTCGCCGGGTGCAACGAGCTCGGCGGTATCAACGGTCGCAAGATCACCTTCAATTACTTCGACGCGAAAATCTTCGAGGTCGTCGCCGCGGTGCAGGGGGCGTGCGATCAGAAGAACTTCTTCCTTGTCGGCGAAGGCTGGGCCTTCGATGGCACCCAAGAAGAGACACGTCTGAAGTGCGGTCTTCCGGCAGTGCCCACCTACTCGGTGAGCGGTGCGTTCGCACACGGCAAGGATGTGTTTGTCGGCGTGCCGAATCCATCCGACGAGATGTCTGCCGGGTTCTTCGCGCAGATGGCACAGCTCTTTCCTGCCGAGGTGAAGAAGGTCGTCACATTGGTGGGAGCCTTCTCCGCGACGCAGGAATCTCGTGACAAGGTATTGGCAGTTGCGCCGCAATTCGGGTGGAGCTTCGTGCCGACGAAGCTCGAATACAACCCCGTTGGTGAGGCCGACTGGACGCCGTTCGTGAAGCAGATTCAAGCGTCGGGTGCCACGATGATCTACTGGTCGGGCACATGCCTGCCCCATCTGCAACTGTTTGCCCAGACAGCCAAAGCCAACGGACTCGATCTGCCGATCGTGACCGACGCCAACCACTACGCGACTGTGTGCGCGGGCGCCAACAATGATGGCTCGCTCAACAAGGTGTACGTGCGGCTCAACTCGGTACCCCTCGAGGAAGCAGACACAAACAAGGCAACCAGGGACTACATCGACATCATCAAGAAGTACGGCGGCGATGTCGCATTGCTCGGCACCCAGGCAGCGTCGTCATTCCTGCTCTGGGCAACGGCGTCATCAGAGTGCGGCGCCGAACTCACTCGGGCATGTGCACTCGCCAATCTTGCCAAGATCACCACGTGGACTGGTCACGGTCTGCATTCAGAAGGCAACCCCGCTCAGAACCATCCTTCGGCGTGCAACATCGTGTTGAAGATCGAGGGCACCGGGTACAAGCGTGTTACGCCAACCGAGCGGGGAAAATACGAGTGCAAGCCCGAGTGGGTGGCAAAGATTTCCACGACGCCAGCGCTGGCGCTCGCTCTGCTCGATGCGAACAGAATCTCGCAGCAGTTCGCTGCGAAGTAGCGCCAGCGCACGCCGGGCGAGCGTTATTTCTGGGCTACTTTCCAACTTCTGACGCATCGTCAGATTCATGTTATGGTGACCCGACTAAGCCAAATTTCGGGGGAGATAGTTGATGCGACATTCATCTGTTCGTTGGGTTGCGGCGTTTCTTTCGCTTGCGCTCGTAGCCACTGCGTGCGGTAAAGACCGCACGAGTTCTACGTCGTCGTCGGCTGCATCCACCACGGTGGCATCTACTCCTGTATCGGGTGGCGACACCACGCCTGCCACAGATGTCGTGCCTGCCGGACCAACGTTTGGTGATGCAGCGTGGCCGTGCGGCAAGGGCGACGGCGCAAATACCGACACCGGTACCGAACCAGGAGTCACCAAAGATGCAATCAGCATCGCTGGCGGCGACGACGCCGGTTACGTGGGCTCGCCAGGCTTGTCGCATGAAGTCACCGATGCCATCAAGGCGATGGTCTCGAAGTGCAATGATCTGGGCGGTATCAACGGTCGCACCATCACCTTCAACTACTTCGACGCGAAAATCTTCGAAGTCACCACGGCAATCCAAGCCGCCTGCGATCAGAAGAACTTCTTCCTTGTCGGCGAGGGTTGGGCCTTCGACGGCAACCAAGAGGAGATCCGCCTCAAGTGCGGCCTCCCGGCGGTTCCTGCCTACACCGTGAGCGCAGCGTTTGCACATGCTGCCGATGTGTTCCAGGGCGTGCCCAATCCGTCCGACGAAACGCCAGCTGGCGTGTTCGAACAAGTGGCGACGCTGTTCCCCGATGCCGTCAAGAAGGTGGCCACGCTCACCGGTGCGTTCTCGGCCACACAGGAAACCCGCGACAAGCTGGTGGCCGTTGCTCCACAGTTCGGTTGGGGATTTGCTGAGACAACGCTCGAATCGAACCCCGTTGGTGAAGCTGATTGGACGCCGTTCGTGAAGCAGATTCAGGCAGCGGGTGCAACGATGGTCGCGTGGCAGGGCACCTGCCTACCGGGTCTGCAGCTGTTCGCGCAGGCAGCGAAGGCGAACGGCCTTGATGTCCCAATCGTCACCGATGCCAACCACTACACCGCACAATGCGCCGCTGCCAACACCGATGGCGCGCTCGACAAGCTCTACATCCGCATGGGTTACATTCCCTTCGAAGAGGCCAGCCTGAACAAGGCCACGCAGGACTACCTCGACGTCATCAAGGAAAAGGGCGGCGACACGGCGTTGCTCGGCATGCAGGCAACGTCGTCGTTCCTCTTGTGGGCCACGGCGTCGCAAAAGTGTGGTGCGTCACTCACCCGGGCATGCGTGCTCGCGAACATGAAGGCCACGCACGCATGGACTGGTCACGGCCTACACGCCGAGACCGATCCGGGCGGCAATCATCCTCCGAAGTGCAGCATCTTGTTGCAGCTCGTTGGTACGAAGTACAAGCGGATCGCGCCGACCAAGCCCGGCACGTTCGACTGCAAGGACACCTGGATCGCAAAGGTCCCGGCTACCGCCGCAGTGTTGGCAGCCAAGCTCGATGCGAACCGCATCTCGCAGCAGTTCACCGGCAAATAGGGCACCACGTTGTTGGCTTTCAGCGGGTTCGGTTGCAATCGCGACCGAACCCGCTGAAAGCACGGTCTCACCATGCAGGACTTTCTCGCTTATACCGTCTTAGGCATTTGTCTGGGATCTGTGTACGCCATTGCGGCGACGGGCCTCGTTGTCACCTACTCCACCTCGGGGGTGTTCAACGTCGCCCACGGTGCTGTCGCGACGATGAGCGCCCTGGTGTATTGGCAGCTTCGTTTCGGCTGGGATCTGCCGACGCCGCTCGCAGTGTTTCTCACGGTGTGCGTGTTCGCGCCCATGCTCGGTCTGTTGCTCGAAGTGGGCGTGATGCGCGGACTTCGCGGCACCAGCGAGGTGACCCGATTGGTGATACCCGTTGCGGTACTGCTGGGCATCAATGGCGCCGCCACATGGATCTGGTTCCGAAATAGCAACCGAGCGTTGGTGCCCAAGAAGTTCTTCGGCGAACGCAACATCAAGGTGCTTGGTCAGGCTGTGTACTTCCATCAACTCATCGGGGTCGCACTCGCGATTGTGATTGCCGGAGCGTTGTACGTACTGCTGTATCGCACCCGTCTCGGTGTCACCATGCGCGCCACCGTCGACGATCGCTCGTTGCTGATGCTCAACGGAGGCCGACCGGACCGCGTGAGTATGGCGAGTTGGGCCATTGGTGCGTCACTCGCTGGACTTGCCGGTGTGTTGCTTTCTCCGCAACTCGGCGCGCTACAGGTGTTTGCGCTCACGTTGCTCGTGTTCGATGCGTATCCCGCCGCCGTGGTTGGGCGACTTCGCAGCGTGCCGCTCACCTACGTCGGCGCGATGGTGCTCGGCCTGTCCAAGCTGTATTTCGATTGGATCTCCGACGCGGGTCAGCGTTGGTTGGTGTTGCGCAACCTACGCAACGCGATTCCCGCGCTGTTGCTCTTCGGCGCGTTGTTGATCCTTCCCCAAGATCGTCTGCGCGGTGCCATCGTGACGCGAACGCGTGAACGCTTCCGCGTGCCCACCATGCGCGAGGCAGTGCTCTGGGGCGGCATTCTGATTGCCGCCATCGCCATGCTGCAGTCGCTCATGTCGGGCTCGGCTGTCATCAGCCTTGGCAACGGCATCGCGCTGTCGCTGATGGCGCTCTCGCTGGTGCTGCTCACCGGATATGCGGGCGAGATCAACCTCGCCGTATTCACCTTCGCCGGCGTCGCAGTTATCGCAGCGTGGCAGTTCGACGTTGGGCCAACTGGACTTGCCACAAAGGAGTCGATGTCGGTGATGGCGATTCTGATGGCGATGCTGGTGTGCGCGCTCGTTGGCGGCGTCATCGCTTTGCCGGCATTGAGACTGCGCGGGCTGTATCTCGGTCTCGCTACGTTTGCGTTCGGCATCATCGTGTATCAACTCGTGATCCTTCAGATTCAGCCGCTGCACTTCAATCTGTTCGGTTGGCACTTCACCGTCCACCTGTTCAGCACGGGGTCGCTCACCGTGCCTCGACCACATTGGTTCGGCATCGACTTTGGTGGACAACGAGCGTTCCTCATGTTGATGACGGTGATGTTCGCGATCATCGGTGTGTTCCTCATCGCGCTGCGCCGCAGCGCGTACGGCCGAATGGTTGTCGCGATGAAGGACAGCCCGGCCGCATGCGCGACCCTCGGGCTTAACATCAAGCAATTGAAATTGGCTGTCTTCATGCTGTCATCGGCACTCGCTGGTTTGGCCGGGCTGATGTGGGCTGCGCAGCGTCGCACCCTGCCGAACAACGCCGACTTCGATGGCTTCGCGAGCCTCACCTTGTTCATGATTGCAGTGGTCGGTGGCATCGGATACGTCAGCGGCGCGCTGGTCGCTGGCATCTTCCTCAGCGTGCTCAGCGTCGTGATGCCCAACATCTTCGACAAGCTTGGTCGCGACTACGCATCGTTGCATTGGCTGTTCGTCACCGTGCTCGGCAACTTCAGCCACTACGTAGGTCCCGCTCTGATCGGCATTGGGCTGGGTAAGAACCCAAGCGGTATTGCACAACAGATCATGGACGGCTTCCGACCCCTGCGCAAGACCCCGGCGGCAACGTCGGCGTGGGTGATGTCGATTCTCGGCCTGTGGGTTCTGACGTGGCGCGGCATGCTCTCGAACTGGCACTTTGCATTGATTCTGTTCGCGTCGGTCTTTGTCGTGCCGCGCATCATCATGTCCGTCTTCGAGTCGCGATTTGCCGATGAAGAACGCGCCGTCACCGGAGAAGATCTCGATCTCATCGGCCTCGAACGACCGTTCCGACTGTCGGATCGTCAGGTGCTCGACGATGCCGTCGGCCTCCAGCCCGGACCAACGATGGTGCCACGTGCAACTACTTGAGTGTCAAGACCTCACCATGAACTTCGGCGGTGCTGCAGCATTGACCGATGTCAACATCACCGCTGCAGCGGGTGCTATCACCGGCCTGATCGGCCCGAACGGCGCAGGCAAGACGACGCTGTTCAACTGTGTCACCGGCCTGCTTGAACCTACGTCGGGTCGGGTGTTGCTCGAGGGCGACGAAATCACGTCGCTCGCACCATTTCGCAGAGCGCGTCGCGGCGTAGCACGAACGTTTCAACGCCTCGAACTGTTCACCTCGCTCAGCGTTCGCGACAACATACGCGTCGCTGGCGAAATTAGGGGCCGATGGAGCCGCAGCAAGGTCGACCCGCGCGCCGAGACCGATGAGGTGATCGAACTGCTGGGCCTCACGTCGCTGGCGGACCGCGATGTCGCAGAGATCCCAACCGGTATGGCCCGACGCGTCGAGATGGGTCGGGCTCTGATGACTCGACCCAAGATCTTGTTACTCGACGAGCCTGCGTCGGGTCAGGATGAGCAAGAGACCGAAGAGTTCGGCGAACTACTGATGCAACTGTGCGCGCAGGGCACGGCCATCTTGCTCGTCGAGCACGATGTCTCGCTCGTGATGAAGGTGTGCTCGTACATTCAGGTTCTCGATTTCGGTCGGGTCATCGCGTCGGGTACCCCTTCGGAGATCCAGACGAATCCCGCCGTGCTCGAGGCGTACCTCGGCGAGGACAACAAGGCATGAACGAGCCCTTCCTCGAACTCATGGACGTGCGCGCCGGATACGGCTCGATCGAAGTGCTGCATGGCGTGAGCCTCACGGTGCATCGCGGCGAAGTGCTCGCACTGCTCGGACCGAATGGGGGTGGCAAGTCCACCACGCTCAAGGTCGTATCCGGAATGCTCGATATCAACAGCGGCGATGTCAGCCTTGCCGGGCGATCGGTGACGGGCGTACCAGCCGACAAACTGGCCCGCCTTGGTCTGTGCACCATCCCCGAGGGCAAAGGTGTGTTTCCGAACCTCACCGTGCGCGAGAACCTTATGATGGCTACCCACACCGGGGCCAAGTTGTCCGATATCGAAGACATCGCGTACGCACGCTTTCCTCGGCTCGGCGACCGCCGTTTGCAGTTGGCCGGCACGATGTCGGGCGGCGAACAGCAGATGCTCGCGATGTCGCGGGCCTTGGCAACTAACCCGGCCGTGTTGCTCCTTGACGAGCTCTCCATGGGCCTCGCTCCGCTCATAGTTTCCAGGCTGTATGAAATCGTTGCTCAGGTCGCCGCCAGCGGCGTGTCGGTGCTGGTCGTCGAGCAGTTCGCGCGAACCGTGCTTGGTATTGCCGACCGAGCTGCAATCATGCTGAGCGGACGTATTACTCGTGTCGGCGCGCCCGACGAACTCGCAGAAGAATTGTCATCTGCCTACCTTGGCGGAAAGGGATAGCCATGACCTCAGAACACGAACAGAGCAGCGCACTCACGAACGGACCGGCGCAGAGTTCCGATAGTCGGATCGAGCAGTTCAAGACCGATATCGCGGAGATGCGCGTGCGCACATCAGGCAAGGCGAGCACTGAAAAGGCGACCTCGTCATTCGGAATTGCACTGATGGCTGCATCGGTCATCATCGCCATTGGCTCATACGTGCAGGCGGGACAACAAGACAACGCGCTCGATCAGAACGAACTGATCGTGCTCGGTCTGGCGTGTATTGCTATGGCCATTGTTGGCGCAGCGTTGTGGATTCGCACGGCGCTTGTGCGCTTCTGGCGGTTCTGGATGCTCCGTTCGCTGTACGAAGGCCAGGCGCACCTCGATGAGGTCGTGAAGGCGATTCGCGACCGCGGCTGACGGGGGCCGGGCAGACGCCCCTCTCTATCGGCAGTAGCGTGCCGGTATGGCCCTCTACACGCTCCCCGATCTCACATACGACCCCGCCGCGCTCGAACCACACCTGTCGGGGCGCATTGTTGAACTGCATCACGGCAAGCATCATGCGTCGTACGTGGCAGCAACCAACACTGCGCTCGACAAGCTCAGCGAGGCCTGCGCTGCAGAGCGATGGACCGAGCTCCCCGGTCTTGAGCGAACGCTTGCTTTCAATCTGGGCGGGCACGTGTTGCACTCGATGTATTGGACCAACCTGTCACCGCACGGTGGCGGTGAACCGACCGGTGCGCTGCGCACCGACATCGACAACACGTTCGGCGGCTTCGCTGCATTCAAGGCATATTTCACCCAGACCACCATCACGGTGCAGGGTAGCGGTTGGAGCATCCTCGGATACGAGCCGCTCGGCGGGCGTCTTGTGGTGCAGCAGTTGCTCACACATCACGACAGCCACCTGCTCGGCACGGTGCCACTGCTGGCGATCGACGCTTGGGAACACGCCTATTACCTGCAGTACGCGAACGTCCGCGCCGATTACGTGAATGCGATCTGGGAGGTCATCAACTGGACCGACGTGGCGCGTCGGTATGCGGACGCGATCACCGTGTCGTTGTAGCTCCCGACTTCGCGTTTGGTTCGTTTGGTTCGTTTGGTTCGTTTGGTCAGCGAACGATTGGGGAATCGTCGACGTTGGTGAAGTCGGGTTCGCGGCGTTCGGCGAATGCGATCAGCGCTTCGATGTTGGCTGGCCCGCCGAGGAGCACGCGGAATGCGTCGTTTTCTCGTTCGCGCGCCGCAGCGAGTTCAGCACGCATGGGTTCGACGATCGTGCGTTTTGTTTCGACGAGCGAGTTGATTGGTTTGCTCGCCAGAATCTTGGCGTGGCGCATTGTTTCTGCGAGTAGTTCATCGGCGCTACATTCGCGCCAAGCCAACCCCATCTGAACGCACTCTGACGCTGACAACCATTCGCTGCTCATCAGCGCCCACGTTGCGTTCTGGCGTCCCAGCAGGCGAGGGAACGACACGCTGCTCGCCGCCTCAGGGGCAACGCCAAGGCGCGTGAACGGGCACCGTATGCGCGCGTCGCTGGAGATGAACACCAGATCGCTCAGGGCGAGCATCGTGGCGCCGATGCCAAGGGCCAACCCGTTTACAGCGCAGATCAGCGGCTTGGGAAAGTCGATGAGCTGATCGACGAACCCGATGAAACCGTGACGGCCCGCCGTGAACGTGCCGCTATTGCGTTGCGCCATCTCGGTGAGGTCGGCTCCCGACGAGAACGCTTGTCCAGATCCGGTGATGATCACCACCGCGATGGCGGGGTCCGCCGCCGCATTGATCAGCGCGTCGGTGGCGTCGTCGTACAGCGCTTCGTTGAATGCGTTGCGCGCCTCTGGTCGATCGAGGGTCAACACGCGAACGCGCCCGTCGTCGTTGCAGTGGATCATTCGGTGATCTCCATGTCGATGGTGTGCGCGATGTCGTCGGACGAACGTCCGATGTGGATGCGATAGATGTCCGGGTCAATGGTCCAGCCACGCGTACTGGGTGGCGTATCGGTGAAGAGCCCTGCCGCACTCGGCTGCAGTGGTCCGCGATAGGCGTTACCCGGGTCCCAGTAGGCAAACGAGCGCGAGTCGAGCGTGAGGATGACCTCACGAGTTTCTCCCGGCTCGAGCCACAGCTTTTCGAACGCCTTGAGTTCCTTCGGTGGTCGCACCACTTTTGGGTTGAGCGCGCCGACGTAACACTGCACGACTTCGCCGCCGGGCCGACTGCCAATGTTGGAGACGGGCACTGTCACCTGCAGTGTGTTGCCGGCCAGCGAGGAGGCACTGAGCGACACCGACGAGACCCGCGGGATACCGAAGTCGAAAGTCGTGTACGACAAGCCGTGACCGAAGGCGAACGCAACGGGCAACTTGCGCGACTCGTACCAGCGGTAGCCCATAAGCACACCCTCGCCATAACGAATCTGGCCGTGCTCACCGGGAAAGTTTCCGAATGATGGTGTGTGCTCGATGCACTCTGGAAACGACGTCGGGAGACGTCCCGACGGATCGGCATCGCCGAACACGACATCGACGAGTGCGTTGGCCATTTCCTGACCGCCGAACCAAGCCTGTAACACAGCGGGCGCGCCCTGTGCCCATTCGGTGTTGATCGGAGCTCCGGCGTTGACGACGACCACCGTTTGCGGGTTCGCCAAACACACGCGCCGGATCAGCTCGGACTGCGTACCAGGTAGGTCGAGTGTGTCGCGATCGTGACCCTCGGTCTCCCAGTCGTTGTTCGTACCGACGATCACGATCACGGCGTCGGCCGAAGCAGCTGCGGCTACCGCACGATCCATCAGATCTGGGTCGGGCAGGGGTTTACAGCCGAGCTCAAATCCGTGCATCCATGACCGTCCCGTCGAGGCAAACTCGACGTCGATTTCGTAGCGCTGGCCCTCGTGGAAGTCGATCTCGGCGGTGAGTTCCTTTCGACCCATTCCGAAGTACGCGTCGCCGCGTGGGGTTGGATGCGTGATGCCGTCGAAGATGACGCTGCCGTCCACCGACAGGCATGCGCTGCCGAGCTGCAGCAGGCTGATGGTGTGGGCACCGGATTGCGCTGCAGTAAAGGTTGACGTTGCCCGAAACGACATTGGTCCACGCGGTAATGCTGGATCGACACCGGGAAGCAACAGCACCTTGCCGTCAACTGCGCTCGTGTGGTGGACCACCTCGCCCTGACACTCGGAGCCGTTGAAGACGTTGATGCTGAATCCGGTGCCACCGTTTCCGTTGTCGAGATGTGCTGCGCCAAGCGGAGGTATGGTGCGGTCGATGTCGCAGCCGGGCTCGTGCACGATCGTCACCTGATCACCGAGGCGAGCCTGCAATGCGTCGAGCGGTGTGATGCGGTAGTGCGGTTGCAGCTGAGCAGAGCCGCCTCCCATAATGCGTGCCTTCTTCGCGTTTGGTCCGATAACCGCCAATGTGCGCACATCAGATTGTTGCAACGGTAGAACACCGCTGTTCTTCAAGAGCACCATCGATTCGACTGCGGCCTGGCGTGCCAGCGTGCGATGTTCCGGGCGATCAATTGCGATCGGCGGCGTGGGCTCATCGTCGAGCGCGCCGAGGCGATCGAACACCGAGAGGAGCCGTTCGGCTGCATCATCGAGCAGGCGTTCGTCCACGAGACCTTCGCGGACGGCCTGGCCGAGCTTGCGGCCGTAAAAGCGGGCCGGTCCCGGCATTTCGAGATCGAGTCCAGCAGAGGCCGCGCCCGCGGCGGTGCCACCGGCGAACCAGTCGGTGACCACGAAACCATCAAAGCCCCATTCGCCGCGCAGGATGTCATGCAGCAACTCGCGGTTCTCCGAGTTGTAGACACCATTGAGGCGGTTGTACGACGTCATGATTCCCAGCGATCCGCCTTCGCGCACCGCCAGCTCGAACGGTACGAGATACAGCTCGCGCAGCGTTCGCTCATCGATGACGCTATTGATGGTCATCCGCTCGAATTCGGCTTCGTTACCGGCGAAGTGCTTCACCGTGGTGGCCACGCCCTGGCGCTGCACACCACGAACGAATGCAGCGGCGAGTTTGCCGGTAAGCAGTGGGTCTTCCGAGTACGACTCGAAGTTGCGCCCGGCCAGCGGTCCGCGGTGTAGGTTCACCGTTGGTGCGAGCAGTACCCGACACGCCTTGGTGCGCGTTTGATCACCGAGCGCGTCACCGAGTTGTTCAAGCAGGGCCACGTTCCAGGTCGCGCCGAGGGCTGCACCACACGGGATGTTGAGTGAGCTCACCTGCTCGCCAAAACCTTCGATGAGCGGACCACGCGCACCCGCGGGCCCGTCGCACACAAACACCTCGGGGATACCAACACGAGGTATCGCGACTGTCGACCATGTGCTGGCACCAGCTGTGAGCGACGCCTTCTCGTCGAGCGTCAACGATGCAACCAGCGCTTCGATATCGCGGCTCATCTCTCGCTTCCATTCGTTCTGTACATCGCGACAACCTAGTCGGGCCACTGGTTCAGCCGACGTGGCGCACGGTACGGCGGTTAACCTCAAGCTCGCACCGTAAAGGGAATTCACGTATGACGCTCTCGCTTGGCATTGATACCGGTGGCACGTACACCGACGCGGTGCTGTTCGATGAAACTCGCGGCGTGATCGCCAAGGCCAAGGCCCTGACAACACGTCACGACCTTGCCATCGGCATTGCTGAGGCGGTCGGACGCGTGATGAAGCAGGCCGCGGTGAACGCAACCGACATCGTGCTGGTGTCATTGTCCACCACCTTGGCGACCAACGCTCTGGTTGAGGGCCGCGGCGGTCGGGTCGCTCTGGTGTTCATCGGATTCGATGACGCTGATGCTGAGCGCGCAGGTCTGATGCAGGCTCTGCACGGCGATCCGTTGATTCGCGTACGCGGCGGCCACAATCCGCATGGCGATTCGCTCGCGAACCTCGATCGCGCGACCCTTGAGCGAGACGTTCGCGCGGTTGCCTCATCGGTGACGGGCTTCGCGGTAACGGCTCAATTTGCGACGCGCAATCCGGCACACGAAATTGCTGCACGTGATCTCATCGTTGGGCTCACCGGGTTGCCGGTCACCTGCGGGCACGAGTTGTCGGCCAAGCTCGATGGCCCGAGGCGTGCGCTCACCAGCGTGCTCAACGCGCGTTTGATCGGACTGATCTCGAGCCTCATCGCCGCCGCGCAGGACATCATGGAGCAGCATCAGATTCATGCGCCGTTAATGGTGGTGCGCGGTGATGGCGCACTGATGTCGGCCGCTGTGGCAAAGACGCGACCGATCGAGACGATCCTGTCCGGTCCCGCAGCGAGTCTGATCGGCGCGTCGTATCTCACGCATCTTCCCGACGCGATCATCTCCGACATCGGCGGTACTACCACTGACGTGGCAATGCTCGAAGGTGGCGTACCCCGGCTCGACGAGCGTGGCGCCACCGTAGGTGGCTTGCGCACGATGGTTGAGGCTGTCGCGATGACCACGGTTGGTCTGGGCGGCGACAGCGAGGTCACCGTGGCCACCACTGGTATCACCGCGCGAGTCGAGCTCGGGCCGCGGCGTGTGGTGCCGATCTGTCTTGCCGCGATCGAACATCGAGAGCTCATCCATCGCGCGCTCGACATCCAACTCACCCACGATCTACCGAACGATAACGACGCCCGTTTCGTGTTGCCGCTCGGCGACGCAGGTGCGAGTGGCGTTGGCCTCAGTGATGGTGAAGCTGCCCTTTTGGCGCGCGCTCGCAATGGTGCCGCCACTGTTGGCTCGCTTGTGCGCGGGCATGCCGACATCGCCCGGCTGACCCGGCTTGTCACGCGCGGGTTGGTGATGTTGTCCGCGTTCACTCCTACCGATGCATCGCACGTCCTTGGCGACTACACCGCATTTGATGGTCGAGCCGCTGAAAAGGCGGCCACGCTCATGGCTCGCAAACGCTCGGCGATCGGCAAAATTGTCGCCGAGAACTCCACCGAGTTCTCGCGTTGGGTCGTCGCCACACTCGAGCGTCGTTCGGCCGAAACCGTGCTCGATGTCGCACTCGCCCGAGATGGCTTCACGGGTACAGCGTTGAGTCAGCATCCGCTCGTGGTGTCATCACTCGACGGCGCTCGCGGTGTTGTGGATGTTTCCGTTCGTCTCAGCATGCCAATTATCGGGCTCGGTGCATCTGCGGCCATCTACTATCCCGCCGTTGCCGGACTGCTACGCGTCGAGGGCTTCGTGCCCAGCGACGCCGATGTCGCCAACGCGATTGGCGCAGTCGTGGGCCGTGTCCGGGTTCATGCTGATGTCTACGTCTCGCAGCCCGAGCGCGGGCGGTTCCGAGTGCACCATCCCGACGCGGGTGGCGACGTTGGCAACCTCGAATCGGCCGTCGAAGTTGCCGAGGCGATCGCCCGGGCAGAAGCGTTGCGACATGTGGCTGAGGCAGGAGCCGACGGTGCCGAGGTCACGGTTGCGCGTGCCATGAACATCGCCCACGTTGAAGGTGAGGAGTTCTTTGTCGATGGCACAGTCACCGCTACGGCTTCAGGTCGGCCCGCAGTTGGCCGTTAGCGTGTCGCCATGACCATCGACCGCGCCGCTGCTGACAAACTTCTCACGACCACCCGCTCAGTTCGCAAGCGACTCGACCTCACGCGAGCAGTCGAGCCGGAACTCATTCAAGAGTGCATCGAGATTGCGATGCAGGCACCCACTGGCACGAACGCGCAAAATTGGGCGTTCGTCGTCATCACCGATCAGGCCAAGCGCACGGCAATTGCCAACTTTTATCGCCAAGGGGGCGAGATGATGGTGGGGTCTGGCTATCCGCCGCCGTTGCCCGAAGGCGACCCACGTGAGCACGTGATGCCAAAGGTCATGGAATCAGCCGGATACCTCGGCGGGGTTCTTGATCAGGTGCCCGTGTTCGTGCTGGCGTGTGTGAAGGGTCGCGTCGAGAACGTGCCGATGGTGTTGGCACAGGCAAGCACCTACGGTTCGATCCTGCCCGCCGCGTGGAGCTTTATGCTCGCGGCGCGTGCACGTGGCCTCGGCACTGCGTGGACGACCATCCATTTGTTCTTCGAGACACAGGTTTCCGAATTGCTCGGTATTCCCGCCGACTGGACGCAAACGGTGTTATTCCCCGTCGCCTATTACACGGGCGACGACTTCAAACCGGCACACCGTCTCGATCCGGCGAGCATGATCCATTGGGATTCGTGGGACAACCACCGTTGATTTGCTGGTGATTGCTCAGCGGGTGTTGTGGAGCCAGCGGTTACTTTCGGCCGAACCCAAACAGGTTTTGGGCAACCTTGCGCATCTGGATCTCTTCGGAACCTTCGGTGATGCGATACCGGCGGTGATGACGATAGATGTGCTCAAACGGCATGTGCCGTGAGTAACCAACCCCGCCGCAGGTCTGCATGGCACGGTCAGCCGCGTCGCACGCAAGCCGATTAGCGCGATAGTTGCACATCGCCACGAGATGGGTGACCTCCATGTGATGTTTCTGATCGAGCATCGACGCGGTGTAGCGGATGAGCTGGCGCAGCATGGCGGCCTCGGTGTGCAGTTCCACGAGCGGAAACTGAATGCCTTGGTTGGTACTGAGCTTCTTACCCCAAGTGACTCGACTGTTTGCATATGCAACTGCTTCGTTGATGCAATATTGCGCGGCACCGAGTGACGATGCCGCTTGGCGAATTCGGTTTTCGTGCACGAAGTGCTGCGCGAGCTCAAGCCCACGCTCAAGCGGGCCGAAGACGGTCTCGGGACCAACCCGAACATCGGTGAGCGATACCTCGGCGTGGTCGGTCGGCATGTTGAACGTCCACCAGAAGAACTCCACCTTGAAGCCGGTGGCGTCGGTTGGCACCAAGAACGCAGTGATGCCCTTCGGGTCGCCCTGATTACCGCTTGTTCGGGCGAAGATGATGTCGTGCGTGGCGTGATGCAGTCCGCTGTTCCAACGCTTCATGCCGTTAAGCACCCATTCGTCGCCATCACGCACGGCAGTGGTTTCCATGTACGTGGCGTCGCTGCCGTGGTTGGGTTCGGTCAGTCCGAACGCGAGCCGACGCGTACCGTCGAGGAAGCCGGGCATCCACTCAGCAATCTGTGCCGGTGTTCCGAAGTCGCGCATCATTAGCACCGTCGGAAAGTTACCGACGATGCTCGACTCGTTCTGCAGGTCGTTGTGCAGTCCGAGACCCTTCGCTGCGAAATGCTCGCGGATGATCGACATCTTCAAGTTGCTTGCACCCTGTCCGCCGAACTCGGTCGGTAACGCCAACCGCAACCAACCAGCTGCGTCGGCTCGGCGGCGCATCTCACGGAGGAGCTCTTCCCAGTCCTGACGGGGCACGCCGCCATTGTCGAAATCCGTGCGCGCGAACTCGCGGCGATGATCGAAGAAACGGATGTTGTCGTCTTGTTGCTCGAGTGGCTTGATCTCGCGCTCGATGAAGTCATCGAGTTGGTCAAGCGTCTCTTGGATGTCTACGGGAATTTCGAAGTCCATCGCCGCAGGTTAGAACTCCGTTCGCGAACTGCTCGCAGCGGCGCAAACGGCGAGCTGCGGCGCCCTGTCGCTCGTCGCCGTTAGCGATCTTGCCAGGTACACACGCACGCTTCGTTGCCGTCCGCATCGGCCAGCACCCACCACGACCGTGCAAACTCCTCGGTTACCAGCGTGCCTCCGGCTGCCAGTGCGGCGGCGACACGCGTCTCGGCCACATCGTGCGCGACTGACACGTCGATATGAAATCGCGACCGCTCGTTACGCGCCGCTGTCATCGTCTGAAACCACATCGATGGGCCAACCCCCAATGGGTCGACGAGCGAGCCACCGACCTCGCGGTAATCGAGCACGGCTGCCCAGAACGGTCGGATGCGATCGGCGTCGAGTGTGTCGATGGCGACCTCAATGCACTGCGGTGTGGTTGGTTCGCCAGTGGCTGTCATCTGCTTCGCGATCGCTGAAATCTCGCGAGCCACATCGACATCAAGGGTGGTGAGATCGTGCACGGCATGGGTGGTCAACACCACCCGCACTCGATCGGGGTACCTCATCGATATGTCCGGATGATGTTCGAATCTCTCGGCAGCCGCGGCTATTGCAGAGACAAGCGCTGCAGCGGCAGTGAACGAGCCAGCACGGAACTCGGCGTGAATCGCCCCGAGGAGGTACCGCCAATCGTCGACTCCATCGACAACAGTGAACTCATCTGCGGTGACGTTGGTGTAGTGCATGCCCGCCAGTCAATCACGCGATGCCACCGCGCTGTGGCGGCGAGATCGCCCGACGGTCTAAATGGTGCCGGTTACGCTCGGCTCATGAGCAAGCAGTCGAGGGCAAACAGCGCCGGTCATTCCAGCGGGCAGCGAGTGATCGTGATGACTGGTGCGTCCAGCGGTATCGGCGAGGTGACCGCTGACCGGTTGCATCGCGCTGGATGGATCGTTATCGGTGCCAGCCGGCGGGGTACGTCGAGTGGTGGATGGAAGCCACTCGTGATGGATGTGGACAACGACGCGTCCGTCGCACAAGGCGTGTCGTCAGTGCTCGCGGAGTATGGCCGGATCGACGCTGCGGTTGCGTGCGCCGGTTGGGGACTTGCCGGTGCGGTGGAAGCCACGCCGATCGCCGACGCCAAGGCGCAGCTCGAGACCAACTTTTGGGGTGCCACGCGCCTCGTGCAATCGGTGCTGCCAACGATGCGCGCACAAGGCGCCGGACGGCTTGTGTTGATGAGCTCAATCGGTGGCGTGCTGGGGATTCCCTTTCAGGCCTATTACAGCGCGAGCAAGTTCGCGATGGAGGGCTATGGCGAATCGCTTGCCTACGAAGTCGCACCGTTTGGCATCGGCGTTACGTTGGTTCAGCCAGGCAACGTTCGCACCGACTTCACGGCGAGCCGCAAGCAGGTTGGTATGCCGCACGCCGGTACCGATGATGATGCCTACTCGGCAGCCGCCGCGAAGGCGATTGGTGTGATGGAGCACGATGAATTGAACGGTGTCAGTCCCGATGCCGTTGCGAAGGTCGTCGAACGGATGCTCAACGCGCGCCGTCCCCCGCGTCGAGTCTCGGTCGGCAAAGTCGACGAGCGCGTCGGGATTGTCGGCAAGCGACTCCTGCCGTATCGACTGTACGAACGAGCCGCGCGTAGCAGCCTTGGCGTATAAGCAACACCGATTGCTAGCCCAGTGCGACACCAATTGGATCAGTGTGACGTGGCGACACAGCGCGCCCCATCAACAACACGGCGGCAAAGACCAAACCAGAGCCCACTGTTACCGTCTTGAGCGACGAACTGTCGGCTAACGGACCTTGGATGAAAAGGCCCAGTGGGTAGGCCGAACCCAGAATGAAGTTGTTGACCGCCATCGCTCGTCCGCGTAATTCGGACGGGGCAGATTGCTGGGTCACTGACGAGAAGCTCGAGAGCGATCCCATATATGCGCCACCCGTCAACGACAGTGCGATCGCTGCCACCACGATGTTCGGCGCGAGCCCGTACAACACCAGCGCGGGAGCGAGCAGACAGGTCGAGCCGATCATTGTTTTGCGGAGACCGAAGCGTTCGTTCAACGCGCCCATGGAGGCACCCGCGATGACGGCGCCCACACCTTGAGCTGTGACGAGTAGCGAGGTGCCGCCCTGCCTCGAATGAAACACCTTGGTGGCCATCTGCGCGATGAAGCCGATGAACGGCGCGGTGATGAAGGTGACTGCAATCATGATCGGCACCATCGAGCGCACGGCCTCGTTGCCCCTCGCAAACTGAATGCCGTCGCTGACGGCCTGCAGAATTGGCCGCTTCGTGCGCGGGCTGCGCGGAATGTGAGCGAAGCTGATCGCCACGATCACCGCGAGAAAGCTTGCCGCGTTACACCACAACGCAGCGGGCACTCCACCGATCCAAATCGCGACGCCCGCGGCCGTTGGGCCCAGAATTCGGCCAAGGTTCCACTGCGTGCTGCTCAAACCTATGGCCGCCACGAGATCGCCCGGGGGCACAAGATCGGGCAGTGTTGCCTGGAACGCCGGGAACCCGATCGCGTTCGCGCAGCCGCCAGCAAGCGAGAACAACGCCAGCAGCGCGGGCGTGGCGTGGTGGTTGGCGACGAGCAGCGCCACTGAACCGGCGATGACCACCGCGACGCTGTTCGTGCAGATCATGATTGTGCGCCTGTTGAAGCGGTCGGCCCACGCTCCCGCGAACGGACTGAGCAGTGCCGTTGGGAGAAAACCTGCGGCGGCCACGATGCCCGACCAAGAGGCCTTCGACGTGTCGGCCACGTAGTAGCTCAGCGCGGTGGTCTCCATCCATGTCCCGATGTTGGAAACAAGGGCACCGATCCATACCAACATGAAAGCTCGATGGCGAAAGGGCGCGAACGAGGTAGACGCCATGCGTGCGTCACGATACCGGCAGGTGACCTTCGGCCCTAGCGCGAGTCGGCGCCGGTCGTCCATAGTGGCCACATGTTGATGGAGATGGCCGACGCAATCGCCGCCGTGCGCCCTGACGATTCGATGGCGGTGCCACTCGGCCCTGGCGTGCCGGGTGGCTTTCTGCACGCCCTCGGGGAACGTGATGACTTCACTGACCTACGAATCTTTGGCGCGCTATTGCCCGATCTGTATCAACTGTTCATGCGATCCGGCGTGCACTACAGCAGCGGGTTCTTCGGACCTGCTGAACGATTCCTGCGCGACTCTGGCGCGTCGATCGACTTCGTCCCCGCTGACTTTCGACGGTTTGCTCCTGTGCTGCATCACCTGTCACCGCGGATCATGGCCACCGCAGCTGCGCCGCCGGTGAGTGGTTGGGCCAGCCTCAGCCTGCACGCGGGAGCAAGCGTCGACGAACTCCATGCGGCGGGTGCCGATCCCAACCGGTTGTTGGTCGTCGAGGTGAGCCCACACTTTCCGCGCACATATGGCATCGAGCCCGACAACACGCATCGCCTGAACGTCGACGAAATCGATGTACTCGTGGAGACGGATCGCGTGCCGTTCGTGCTCAACGAGCCGGCAGCTACGGATGCTGAAATCGCGATTGCGGAATACGCGGCGCACTATGTGCACGACGGCAGCACGCTGCAGACCGGTATCGGCGGGATACCGAATCAGGTGGCCACCCTCCTGGCCGAAGGGCCGTGCGGTGACTTTGGCGTGCACTCGGAGATGTTTACGACGGGTCTGATGAAGTTGCACCTCGCGGGAAAGGTCTCGAACCGTAAAAATGGTCCGTTCGATCGGGTGTCAGTGACGACCTTTGCGGCGGGACTCGCCGAATTGTATGAGTGGTTGCACGAGAACAGCGTTGTGCGATTCCTGCCCGCGAAGCTCGTCAATTCACCTGAACTCATCGCGCAGAACCGACAAATGGTCACCATCAATGGCGCGCTCGCCATCGACCTTGCAGGTCAGGTCGTGGCCGACACCATCGGCGGCAAACAGTTCTCGGGCATCGGCGGGCACGAGGATTTCGTCAGCGGGCCCAGTCTTTCTGCGGATGGGCGCAGCCTCATCTGCTTGCAATCGACCGCGCTGATCAACGGTGAGGTGGCGACTCGGGTCTTACCGCGGCTGCCCTCGGGTTCGGTTGTGAGCACTCCGCGGCATCAGGTGGATGTCGTCATCACCGAGCACGGCGTTGCTGAGTTGCAGGGTCGCACCATTCGTGAGCGCGCGATCGCTCTCGCGCATATTTCCCACCCGATGTTTCGTGATGAGCTGATCGCCGCAGCACGAACCTGGCCCCAGGACTAATAGTGCGACTGGCAGTGCGGCAGCAGGCTCGTGGTGAAGAAGAGATCGGCTCGATTCAACACGTCGTCGTTGCGCGATGTCATTCGACGGCCTGCGACCAGCGCACTGGGCAGCACGCCGCCGTACAGCAACGAACTGAACCATGCGTGTGATGTGATCAGGTCGGGCCGGGTACGGACGGCTCGGCACGACGCGCCATCGGGTGCACCTTCGATCGCCCACCTCTTGCCCTCGACCTCGATCACGATGCGGTCGTTGGTGCGGTACGTCCTCGCTCCAAAGCAGATCGCCGCGTCGCGTACGTTGAGCCAGATGTTGTCGTTTACATGAGTGGTACGCACCGCGCGCTGGTTGTCGAGCAGGAACGGAAGCGGATCGTCGTCGGGGAGCGCCCGAGAGTGGATTTCGGCAACGAGATCGATGCTCATCAGGGTGTGCCAGAGCGCCACGTGTGCATCGGGCGTGACGGCAGCCAACTCGATGAGGTGCACGATGTGCGCCGGATGGCCGTTGTTCCAATGTTGTTCGGTGCGGTAGACCGCATAACCGTCCTTGTGGCACAGATAGGCGGCAGCCTGCTGCCCATCCTCGGTGCGCCCACGGCTGGTGAACATCAACTCGTCCTCGGCTGGCCCGCGGTTCACCTCGCCAGCGCGGCAGCGCCGGAAACGCTCCCAGATCTCGCTGATCACTGGAATGACATCATCACCATCGACGTAACGCACCGAGGCCGGATCAGGTCGATACTCGGGTCGGACGCTCGCGAGTCGTGTGTCGATGACCGTCGCGCGACCGCGAGTCGCAATGCCGTACTGTAGGTGTTCGTAGATGCCACCCTCGGAGGCCGACAAGCTGGCGAGCGGCTCTCCGCGCTCATCGATGTCGTCGTGCACTGCTTCAACAACTTGGCGCATCAATCCCTGGCGCCGATGCGTGGCAAGGGTCGATACCCATGTGACGCCGCCCATTGGCACGGTGACGGCACCGGGCAAGGTGACGTCGAGGGCATATGAGCCCGCAGTCGAAACGATCTGACCATTGTCGACCGCGATCCGAAACCGGGCGAGGTCGTGCACCGGACGACGCTCTGCGATCTCTGCTGGCGAATATGCAAAGCCAAATGCTGTTCCGTCGGCATGACACATCGGTACCCAGTCATCCTCGGTTGGTGTGCGGATCTCGATCGTCATGCGCAGAGTTTGACATGTGCATACCTTTGATAGGGGAGTAGTTTCGCGACATGACAATCACCGACACCAACCGCGGCGATCTCGGGCAGTTCGATCCGGCTCGTGTGGTGGCCGACTTGCGTGAGCTCGACTCCCGAACTGGCGGTGCCGAGGGCAGCCGCAGATTGTGTTGGACCCCAGAGTGGCTTGCTGCTCGCGCCCTGCTGCGCGAGTCACTCACGACGCTCCCTGTCGACGTCGATGTCGATGAGGCAGGCAACCTGTGGGCCTACCTGCGCGGCGCGAGCGACGACATGATCGTGGTTGGTTCACATCTCGACAGCGTGCCAAAGGGAGGGTGGCTCGATGGCGCGCTCGGCGTCATGTCCGGTCTCGAACTGCTGCGCTCGGTAGCTCGTTCTGGCATCCCGCCCGTCACGATCGCGCTGGTTGACTGGGCCGACGAGGAGGGTGCACGTTTCGGTCGGAGTCTGTTCGGCTCCGCTGCAGTTGTCGGCTCGCTCGATGCGGAGGCGGCCGCCCTCCTCGTCGACAAGGAGGGCAATCATCTTGATCAGGTCGTTGGTGAGCACGGCGTCGACCTCGCCGCCATCGACGGCGCACGAACCCGGCTGCACAACGTCAAGGCCTACCTCGAGGTACATATCGAGCAAGGGCCAATCCTTGAGTCCAAGGGTTTGGGTGTGTGCACAGTGACCGGCACCAAGGGCATCGAGCGCGAACGGATTACCTTTCGAGGTCAGGCCGCGCACTCGGGCACGATGCCGATGGCCATGCGTCACGACAGCTTCTTGGCGGCCTCGCGTTTTGCACTTGCGCTCGCGGAGATCGGCCGGCGTCATGATGGCGTGACAACGATTGGCCATGTGCAGTGTTGGCCTGGCGTAGTTACTGCGGTGCCCGGCGAGACCAAGGTCGCAATGGACATGCGCCATATCGGCCAAGAGCCGCTGGCCGCGATGTTTGCCGAGATGCGCCAAGCGGCCGCCGATGCCGCCGATGCGGAGGGCTGCACAGTCGAGTTCGAGCACATCTTTCGCATTCCGCCGATGGCGTTCCACCCATTGTTGCTGGATGCGGCGAGGGCGAGTGTTCGCGAGGTTGAAGGCCACGACGTCGAGTTGTCGAGCGGAGCGCTACACGACGCCAGCGAGATGGCCCGTGAAGTACCAACGGTGATGATCTTCTCGTCGTCGATTGCAGGCCTCAGCCACACGAAGGAAGAGAACACGCCCGACGAGCATCTGCATATGGCCGCCGACGCATTTCATCGCACCGTCTGTCGGGCGATCGACCTCGTGGTCGCAGGTGCGCTGTGAAACCCATCGGCATTCAGCATGTGTCGATCGGCGTTCACGACCTCGTACCTGCGATCGAGTTCTACGGTTGGCTTGGCATGACGGTTGTCGCGAGCCGGCCGAACTTCAGTGTCGACGGTGCCTGGCTGCAGGCTGCGGGCCAGCAGGTACATCTCATCGTGACCGATAAGCCCACACCCGGGCTCGAAAATCACTTCGCAATTATCGTCGACGATCTCGAGGCGTGCCTTGGAGAATTGTCAGACCATGGTGTGAGCGCGTTCCGTACGTCGCATGTTGCCGGTGCTGGACGGCAGGGATTCATCAACGACCCGAGCGGAAATGTGGTCGAGCTCAATCAGCCAGATTGATCGAGTGCTAACTCGTGCGCTTGGCCTGCAGTAACGCGGTGACCAACTTGCCATCTGCCTTGCCCTGCGATGCCTTCATCGCGGCACCGACGAGCGCTCCCATTGCCTTGTCTTCACCACCGCAGTACTTCGACCATGCAACCGCGTTGTCGGCGATGACCTGATCGACCATCGCGTCGAGCGCGTTGGTATCCATCGCCTCGAAGCCCTTTGCGGCAGCAATGACGCCAGCGTCTCCGCCGCCAGCGGCAACGATCTCGGCAAGCACCGTCTTTGCCTGCGTAGCTGTGAGCTTGCCGCCCACTTCGAGCAGCGTAAGGCCGGCGAGATCGGCTGGGGCAACGCTGGGCGACGATCCCTCATCGGCGAAGCCCTCCTTCACATGAACGAGCGCGCGCCCAACGTCTCCGCCCGCAGCCGCCACCTCGAGCACATAGTCGTCTTGACCGCGTTCGACCACGACCATGATTGCCTCGGCGTCGGCTGGAAGGCCAGTGGCCCCTGCCAGGCGGGCGCGGCGCGCCCCCGGCAACATTGGCATCGCATCACGAACTGCTTGTACCCATTCGGCTGATGGTGCCAAGGGCACGAGGTCGGGTTCGAGAAAGTAGCGGTAATCGTCGGCGTCTTCCTTGGTGCGCAAGGTATGCGTGCGCCCGTCGTTCTCGTTCCAGTGGCGGGTCTCCTGACGCACCGTCTCGCCCGCCTCGTTCATGTCGATCTGGCGGCGCATTTCGTATTCGATCGCACGCCCCAAGGAACGAATACTGTTTACGTTCTTGATCTCGCAGCGCGTTCCATACGGCGCGCCTGGCTTGTGCACGCTCACGTTGGCATCGCAGCGCATGCTGCCCTCTTCCATCTTCGCGTCGCTCGCGCCGATGGCAACCAGGATCGACCGCAGCTCGGTGACATACTGTCGAGCTTCTTCAGCTGTACGGATATCTGGCCGACTCACGATCTCAACGAGCGGCACGCCAGCGCGGTTGAAATCGATCAACGAATAGTCGCTGCCATGAATGCGTCCACCGGTACCGCCAAGGTGTGTGCTCTTGCCGGTGTCTTCTTCGAGATGTGCGCGCTCGATGCCGATCTTCTTGCCACTTGGCAGGGCAAGGTAACCGTTGATGTTGATCGGCTGGTCGTATTGGCTGATCTGGTAGGCCTTGGGCATATCGGGGTAGAAGTAGTTCTTGCGGTGGAATGTGCTGGGTTGGATCGTGCAGTTGAGCGCGAGGCCGATCCGCATCGCCAGTTCAACGGCCTGTCGATTCAGCACCGGCAACGCACCGGGCAGGCCGAGGGTGACGGGATCGATGTTGGTGTTCGGGTCATCGCCAAAGCGGTTCGGGCTGGCACTGAACAGCTTGGTGACCGTGGCCAACTCGACGTGTACCTCGAGGCCGACGATGAGCTCCCAGCCATCAACGAGGATCTCGTTCCCGGTTGCCGGACCCGCGGCATACAACGGACTGGCGCTGGCGGGTGGAGGCGTGGAATCTGTCTGGCTCACAACGACGCTCCCATTGTTCGTTCGAGTGCTGCGGCGGCACGAAACATCTGCGTCTCACCGAGCGTGCCGGCGAGGATCTGCACGCCAACGGGTAGACCGTCGGCGCCGGTACCGAAGGGCACGCTCATTCCCGGATGTCCCGACAGGTTGGAAGGGATGGTGTACACGTCGCAGAGGTACATCGCGAACGGGTTGTCACCCTTCGCTCCGAACGGGAAGGCAACGGTAGGAGACGCGGGGGTGAGCAATACGTCGGCGTGTTGATACGCGCGATCGAAGTCGTCGGCGATCATGCGGCGGACCTTGAGCGCCTTGCCGTAGTAGGCGTCGTAGTAACCAGCGCTGAGAGCGTATGTACCGAGCATGATGCGCCGCTTGACTTCGTCACCAAAACCGGCTGCACGAGTGACGCCGTACATCGCATTCGTGTCAGCTGCGCTAACGCGTAGGCCGTAGCGGACGCCGTCATACCTGGCAAGGTTGCTGCTCGCCTCGGCAGGAGCGATGAGGTAGTAAGCAGTGAGCCCATAGCTGAAGGCGGGCACCTGCACGTCGACGATCTTGGCACCTGCAGCGCGCAGTGCGTCGAAGGCGGCTTCGAGACGTTCGACGACGTCGGGGTCGGCGCCCTCGGGCAGATCGGTAATGCGACCAACGCGCAGGCCAGTGACGTCGGTTTGGATTGCAGTCATCAGCGACGGCTGCGCAACCGGAAGCGAGGTGGAATCCATCGCATCGTGACCACCGATGACATCGAGCATCAATGCCGCGTCCTCGACCGTGTTGGTGAACGGGCCGATCTGATCGAGAGAACTTGCAAACGCAACAAGACCGTAGCGGCTGACGTAACCGTACGTCGGCTTGACACCCACGACTCCACAGAGCGCTGCGGGCTGACGGATGGAGCCGCCCGTGTCGCTACCGAGGCTGACGCTAGCGAATCCGGCGGCAACCGCAGCTGCGCTGCCACCGCTGGAACCTCCGGGAACCCGGCTGAGATCGTGCGGGTTACGAGTAGGCCCGAAGGCGCTGTTCTCTGTGCTCGAGCCCATCGCGAACTCGTCGAGGTTGGTCTTGCCGACGACCACGGCACCAGCGGCTGCGAGTCGGCTCACAACGGTGGCGTCGTAGGGCGGCTTCCAGCCCTCCAATATCTTCGATGAACACGTTGTGGGGATGCCACGCGTGCACATGTTGTCTTTGAGGGCAACGGGAACTCCGGCGAGCGGGCCGGGGTCGTTGCCAGCAGCAACACTGGCATCTACCGCCGCTGCGGCCTCGCGCGCCTGGTCGATCATGACGAGGTTGAACGCATGTATCTCGCCCTCGCGGGCAGCAATTCGCGCCAAGTGCTCCTCGAGAACATCGGCTGCTTTGAGGCTGCCGTCTCGTACCTGCGCAGCAATCTGCGCTGCTGTTCGCGAAGAGGTTGAGGCGCTCACGCGTCCAACCCAAGAATTGGGGGAACACGAAAGCGGCCGTCTTCGGCGTCGGGTGCCGCGGCAAGCACTTCGTCGCGGTCGAGTCCGGCAACGATGACGTCCTCGCGGAACACGTTCGTGAGCGGGTAAGGCTGGTTCATCGGCTGCACGTCGGCGAGATCGAGCGCATCGATGTCGGCGAAGTGTTCAAGCATTCCCGCGAGTTGAGCAGTAGTGCGTTCGATGGCTTCGGGGTCGAGATCAAGGCGAGCCAATTTGGCCACCTTGATGACGTCGGCGGTAGTTATCCGTTGAGACACACCCCAGATGCTACGGGTCGATCGGCGCGCCGACCCCGTTCATATCGAAGTCGTGTCATTGAAGTCGTGTCGTCAGCGCCGACGCTTGGCGAGCGCCGCGATCGCGCCGGAGAGGGCAACGAGCGCCGACAGAATGCCGAGAATGGCACCGATGCCAACCTTGCCTCCGCCGGCGACGTCTTTCATGTTGCCAGCAGCACCGATGCCGATCAACGAAATGAACGCGGCGAGTACAGCTACCACGACGCTGATGATTGCAACTGCGAGGTTTCGCCCGGCCAAGAACAGTGCCAAACCGAGTCCGAAGAGCACCGCACCGAAGAACAGCCAGAACGTGCCGGGGCTATGTAGCACCGTCAGGTCCTTCGTCAGGAAATCGTCGCGGCCATTCAGCGTCTGACCTTCAAACGAAAACCACGGCAGGAACACGGCAGCGCCGTGAGCAATTGCGCCGGCCATCAATAAAGTTGCTCCGATGCGCACATTGGGGCGTGGCGCTCGCTCACCCATCGTTACGCCTTCGGTCTGAAAGCTCGGTGGTGGTGGCGGGGGAGCGGCGTTGGGCGAACCACCGTAGGGTTCCGGTGGTGGCGGTGCGGATGGCGGGGGTGGCGCGAAGCTCATACTGCAAGCATGACACGCGTGCGGGGTGCCAAGGCCGGACCCTCACCATGGTCGTGCTCGCCGACGCGGCGGTCAGACGGCGTGCAGGAAGATCAACAGCGATGATTCAGGATTCATCACAGGGAGTTGCAGACCGATTGCTGCTAGGTGAGCGCCTGAGAGCGTGATGCCATCTTTGAGCCATGAGGGCTGCGCGCGAGCCGGGCCGCGTTCGGCCCTGTCGGTAGGAAGCGGAATTCGTTCCAGTCGGTACTTCGCATCGTGGGTGAGGCCCGGTAGGCGTAACGGTGACGGCGTGAGACTCGCGTCGGTCGACAGTTGTGCGTACTCGATGAGGCCCTCAGTCCGATCTTGCGAATACACGCCGTGCGCGTGTGCTGCATTCGAGGTGGGATCGAAGCGCACGACGTCGCCGGTGTGGAGCAGCGACCGAAAGCGTTTGTGGATAGCGATGCTCTCGGCCAAGGCAGAGCGTTCCGCTTCGGAAAGGTCGAGCAGGTTCCATTCGACACCGAGGTGGCCGAACATTGCCGTCGACACGCGAAAGCTGAGCGAATGACGTCGTCCGGTGGTGTGGCTTCGCGTCGGGCCGATGTGCGCGCCCATCAGTTCCGGAGGAATGAACATCGACGCACCGCGTTGGATGGCCTGCCGCTCGAGTGCATCGTTGCAGTCGCTTGTCCACACACGTGAGGTGCGGCGCAGGATCTCATGGTCGATGCGTCCACCACCCGACGAGCAACTTTCGATTTCAACCGAAGGGTGGCGTGCGTGCAGCTCATCAATGAGGCGATATAGCGCGAGGGTTTGGGCATGCGTGCCGGCCGATGCAGCCTCGCCGCTTGCGTGCACGTGATTGCGATTCATGTCCCACTTCACGAAGCTGATGTCGTGATCGCGAAGGAGTGCGTCGAGCAGACCGAGGATGTAGTCGTACGCGTCTGGGTTGGCGAGGTCGAGTACCAACTGTTGGCGGCCGAGCACGGGCTCGTAGCCCTCTGTTCGTAGCGCCCACTCCGGATGGGCTCTGAACAGATCGCTGTCTGGATTCACCATCTCTGGCTCTACCCAGATGCCGAATTCCATTCCGAGGTCGCGAACGTGTGTGATGAGTGGCGCAAGACCATCGGGATACACCTCCGCCGACACCCACCAATCGCCGAGCCCTCGATGATCGTCGCGCCGTGACCCGAACCAGCCGTCATCGAGCACAAAGCGCTCGATGCCAACGGTGGCGGCGGCATCGGCGAGTTGTTGCAGCCGACTCGTGTTCTGGTCGAAGTAGACAGCTTCCCAGGTGTTGAGCAGCACTGGACGCGGCATCGTTGGATGACTTGGTAAGGAGCGCAGTGAACGATGAAAGCCCCATGTGTTCGAGGTGAGCCCATTGGACGAGTAGGTCGCGACAACCTCGGGCGTGGTGTAGCTCTCTGCGGGCTCGAGCGACAACTCTCCCGGGTGGAAGAGCTCTCCCAGCTGAAGGTAACGCCGACCATCGGGCAATACCTCGGCGAGCATATGGTGATTGCCGCTCCACGCGAGATGCGCGCCCCACACCTCGCCATGCCACTCGCCAAAGCCATTGATACCCGCGAAGACCAGTGGGGGGTGCTCGTGCGAAGTACGGCCACTGCGGTTCTCGGTGAGGAAGGTGCCACGATCGAACGACGTGCGATAGGGGTGCAGTTCGCGAGTCCATCGGCCGCTGAACTGCATCAACTCACGTGCCTGCGCCGGCAATGGCAACGTCACGGCGAGTTGATCGAGGAGATATCGATCGCTGGTACTGAGGTTGGTGACTATCAGCTGCACAGTCAGCACGTGGCCGAGCGAGATCGTCGAGGCGAGCCGCAACTGAGCGACGGAGTCGAGCGCTGTGGTCGTGAGCGAATGGTTGCCCTGCAGCGAGTGCGATTCGTACACAAACCGCGGCGCCCACGCGGTACCGCGACGCCTGTGACCGAGCAGACCGGGTCGGCCTGGAAAGCCAGCCGCGTGTTCGGGCACAAGTGAGAGCGGAGCTTCTACGTCGAGACCGCCATGCGCAATGGGCCGGGCAGTGCTGGCGACGATGGCGTCGAGATCGCGGTCATCCCCGAGCGTCGCGCCCCAATGTCGGATTGTCGGTGCGCCGGTGGAGAGGTCGACAACGACGCTGGTGGTGGACCCGGCAAGATGAATCAACACAACGACCCCCGACTCGACAACATCCCAACTCCACAGCATCCCAACTCCACGACCCCCGGCTCCACATGTTCCTCTCGGCACTCAACGTCGTCTCCAAACACTAGGACGGCGTGTCAGCGCAGATGCTTGGGGCGCACGCGGCGACCCTCGAGCATGATTGCAGAGTCGGCAGCGACGGTGGCCGCACCATGCAACACCTTGCCGAGCAACTTCAGCAGGGCGGCGCGCTCGCTGGCGGTGAGGCCGCTGAGGACGGCCTGTTCAATTTTGCGGATGCCGGGCAGCAGGCGGTTTGCCACGGCCTTACCCTCGTCGGTGATCTGCACAAGCATGCTGCGACGGTCGTCGGGGTTAGGCATTCGCCGCACCAAGCCTCGGTATTCGAGTTGGTCGAGCGTGCTTGTCATCGTGGCGGAGGACACCAGCATTCGTTCGCCGATGTCGCTCGGCGTGAGTGGCATCGCCGCGCCATCGATGATGGCGAGACTGTTCAGTACGGTCTGCGTCATGTCAAAGGTTGCGAGCATGCACCGTTCGATCTCTTGTATCAATGCGGCCCCGGTGCGGATGAGCGTGGCGTAGACCGCCGCCTTCTCAGGGTCACCGTCGGGGTATTCGTCGGCAAAGTCGACGCCGACAGTTACGACGCCCAACGCGGCTGGCGAGGACGAACTGGTGCTCGCCTTACGTAACCGCGTTGGTCGCCGTGCTTCAGACACTCTGGAAGATCTCAATGCGCGGGGCGGACGTGACACCGGCGCGCTGCATAGCAGCTCCGAACTTCGCGTCGTTGGTAAAGGCTTCGGCTTGGGCCACCGAGGGGAACTCGTGGGTGATGAAGACGTCGTTGGCATCGGCTGGGGCGCGCAGAACGCGATGGTCGGTGCAACCGTGCTCGGCACGGACGGTCTCAACTTCGTCGTAGACCGAACGCCACGCGGCGTAATCGGCGACGGAATGGCGGACGACAAGTGTTGCGCTCATGACTGGACTCTTTCTCTCGATCGGAAGCTACTTGCTTCGGCTCGATGCACCCTACATGTAGTTTGGTTCGGAGTCAAGTAATTTAGGTCCGAACTAAAATGACTTGGCGAGTGAGGCTGATCTGTCGGTTGATGCCGGCGCGCAATACGATCAAACGTCCGACGTAACCGAACCGACAGGCCAGGAGGCCCGCGTTGCCATCGATCACTCCGTTCCTTTGGTTCGACACCGATCTCGCTGAACCAATCGCGTACTACGCGTCTATCTTTCCCAACGTTGGAGCGCCGGTGAGCGTGACGCACGACGACACCCCGATCTTCGCCGCCACCATCGAGTTGTGCGGCCAACAGTTGATGCTTCTCAACGGTGGTCCTGCCCATGCCGGCTTCACCGAGGCCATCTCCATGTTCGTGAGCGTTGATACCCAGGACGAGATCGATGACCTGTGGGAGCGGTTGACCAACGACGGCGGTGAGCCCAGTCGATGTGGCTGGCTGAAGGATCGCTATGGCTTGTCGTGGCAGATCGTTCCGACGATGCTCGGCAACGTGCTCGGCTCACCCGACCGGATCCGGGCTCAGCAGGCCATTGACTCGATGATGCAGATGGGCAAGCTGGACATCGCAGCACTTCAGGCGGCGTACGACCGCTGAATCAGGTAGCGGAAGGGACTCTAAATATTTTTCGGATGGAGTTGGTATCGAACATATGTTCGATTAACGTCAGGGTTGTTGATCTTCCCCGATCGCTTGTCCGCTACAGGTTTCGAGTTATTGGAGGTGTAATGCACGTTCTTGATGTCGATGTTGATGTTGATGTTGTTGATGTTGATGTTGTTGATGTTGTTGATGTTGGCGATGTTGTTGATGGTGGCGATGTTATTGATGAGTTCCGCGGATTGCGTGGGTATCAGCGCGACGAGGCGTTCATGGGTGTCGAGCGCGAGATTCGCCGGTTGCAGGCGATGCAATACGACATGCTCGCCGAGGTCAAGCAGTCGTTGTCGTTCGTTGATGACGGCCATCATTCGCCGGCGACATGGGTGGCAGCGGTCACCAATTGCTCGCGTGGCGGTGCCCATCGTCGGGTGCACACCGCCGCGCTGCTGCACGACCTGCCGGTGTTGGCATTGGCGGTCCGTGCCGGGGAAGTCGGTGGCGATCAGCTGCAGTTAGTGATGAAGTTGTGGTTGAACCCGCGCTGTCGTGAGCATCTCGGCGCAGCGCAAGATCTGTTGGTCGGACATGCGCGGTCGTTGACCTTGCGTGAGTTCGCGCAGATCTGTGAACGGTTCCAGGCCCACACCGATCCTGATGGCAACCATCGCGATCATGAGCTGTCACGGCAGAACCGCAGCATCAGCCAGAGCGCTATTGGTGCCGGGCACATTCTGCATGCCGAAGGAGACGCGTTGTCGGGTGAGGTGCTCTCCAAGATTTTGGATGATCACGCCACTGCCGAATATGAGATCGACGTTGCCGATCTGCACGCCACCTACGGTGACGACGCGAAGCAATATCAGCTGGCGCGCACTGCCACACAACGCCGATACGACGCGCTCGTTGCCATCTTTCTGAAGGCATCCGGTGCAAACGGAACAGCGCGGGTGACGCCGTTGGTGAACATCATCACCAACGAGCACACGCTCAATCAGATTGTCGGCAATTACTACGCCAACCCGGACGCGCACGCTGCCGCCGAGCCGCCAACGTCGGACCACATGTGGCTCTGCCAAACCGCCACCGGTGCACCCGTCGCAGCGGCCGATCTCCTCGTCGCTGCATTGATTGGCCAGATCCGCCGTGTTGTTGTTGATTCAGCGGGCCGAGTGGTTGATCTGGGCAGGCGATCACGATTGTTTACCGGAGCCGCACGTGAAGCCGTGCTGCTCGCCGGTGACCGATGTTGTTGGCCCGGCTGTGGTCGGCACGGACCACAGATCGATCACCTCAACCCCTGGGCGCGCGCAGGCGGCGTAACCTCTCCCCTCAACGGCGCACCCCTTTGCGGTCGACACAACCGCTACAAACATCTCGCCGGTACCACCACTTCCCGCCGCGCTGACGGCTGGCATCACCACCGTCTCGATGACACAGAAATCGCACCGCGCTTCGGTGGGGCTGCACAATGACTGAGATGAATCGTGACGAGACTTGGGTGCCCGAAGTCGATCAGCGTGTCGACGCGTATCTCGGCACGGTCGTGCATGTGGTTGGCTCGCGCCAAGCGCGGCCGAATCTCCCAAACGTCGGTTGCCCGTTTTGCCCCGGCGGCCTCGAGGCACCTGACCCGTACGACGTGCGTTGGTTCTCCAACCGATGGCCGGCGATGCCCGACGACCGGTGCGAGGTCGTCCTCTACACACCCGACCACAACGCAACATTCTGGTCGCTCGGTATAGGCGGCGTTCGCAAGGTCATCGATCTCTGGACGCAAAGATCGAGCGAACTTGGCGCGCGTGACGACGTCGAATTCGTGTTGGTGTTCGAGAATCGCGGTGTCGAAGTCGGCGCCACTATTTCGCATCCGCACGGTCAGATCTATGCGTACGATCACGTTCCCGACCGACCGCGACGTGTCTTTGAAGCGGGTTGGCAACCGGAGGCCGAACCGGGCGACCGTTTGGTGGCTGAGGCTGGCGGCTGGCGGGCCTATGTGCCTGCGGCGTCTACGTATCCGGTGGCCGTCACGCTCGCACCGCTGCAGCGCGTGGCCGATCTGACCGCGCTCAGCGATGAAGGACGCACCGATCTCGCGACGCTCCTCGTACACGTGTTCGAGCGGCTCGACGCGCTGTACGGCCAACCATTGCCGTACATGATGTGGCTTATGCAGTGTCCTACCGGCGACGAAGACTGGGCAGACGGTTGGTTCCACATTGAAATCGTCTCGCCGTGGCGGGATGCGGGGGTACCACGGTTCATCGCTGCCGCAGAAGTCGCGTGCGGCGAGTACTTCAACCCCGTGATCCCCGAGATGCTCGCCGGGCGTCTGCGCGACGTCGGTCAGTCCCCTTCGCCGTCTTGAAGGTCCCCATCGCTGTCGTCGCGGTCGTCATTGTCGCCGCTGATCGCACCGTCGCTGTCGTCGATCTCGGTGTCGCGGTCATCGCGGTCGTCGCAGTCGTCGCGGTCGCTGTCGCGGTCGTCGACGTACTCGCTGTCGTCGCGGTCGTGAACCTCGTCATTGGTTTCGTCAGCCTCGATCTCGTTGGATGGCTCGCTGAGCGCAGGGGCAAGAGCGCGACGTGATGAGATCACGAGATACACACCTACGCCGAGCACCGTTGCGAGCGAGACCCACTGATTCCAGCGCAGGCCACCAACGTGGTGAGCCTCGTCGATGCGTAAGCCCTCGACAAAGAAGCGAATCACGCCATAGCCCAAGAGATACAGCGCCATCAGATGACCGACACGAAGCTTGGCGCGTCGACCGATGATCACCAAGATGCCGCACAGGCACAAGTTGGCCAGCGACTCGTAGAGAAACGTTGGGTGAAAGGTCGTGCCCGGTGGGTAACCCTTACCACCCGGAACGTTTGGGAAATGAGCCGCATCGATGAGGTTCGCATTGATGCGAAGTCCCCACGGCAAGGTGGTCGGGCGGCCGAAGAGTTCTTGGTTCCACCAGTTCCCCCATCGGCCGATTGATTGGGCCAGGGGTAGGGCCGGGGCCGCACAATCAAGCGCCACCGCGACCGGAATATTGCGGCGGCGAATCGCCCACACTCCCGCCGAGGTGCCAAAGAGAATGCCGCCCGGAATGCCGAGGCCGCCTTGCCAGATCTTGGGGATGTCGAGCAGGTGATGGGAGAACTTCGACCAATCGGTAGCTACGTGATAGAGCCGAGCACCGATCACGCCGGCGATCACACCCCACATCGCGATCGAGTTGGCATCATCGCGGGTACCAATGCCGCGTTTTTCGAATCGGCGACCCATCAGCCACACGCCGGCGACGACGCCGAGCGCGATCATGAGCCCATAGGCGTGGATGCGCAGGGGACCGATGCTGAGCGTGCCGCTCGACGGACTTGGCAGACTGGCGATGATGCTGCTGACACGAATCACGCTGTGGTCACTCGATTCGCGAAGGCCACCGCTTCGGCAAAGATCAGTTCCTTGTCGTAGTCCTGCGTGGCCACGTGATAGCTGCGTTCGAGGGTGATCCGTTCGATCGGTCCTCCCCATGTGGTGGCGAGATGCTCGGCCTGCGCTGGGTCAACGACATGGTCTTGAGGCGAGTTCATCAGCAGGAGTGGCATTCGTAGCGATGGAAAGGTGGGTTCGACGATTGCTGCGCCGTCGGTGAGCATGCTCAATAGACATGGCACCGGCGTACCGTCGTAAGAGTTTTCTTTCGTCTCGGGGTCGGCGATGTCTGATCCGATGCCTGGCATCACCAGGGTGCCGCTATCGATGACGCCCTGCAGCATGGCAATGACTTCCGGGGCTTGCGCCTGCGCTACCGGATTGATGCAGACGATGCCCGCAATATCGGGGTGCTGGCCAACGCTCCACAGAGCAAGCAGCCCCCCCATGCTGAGTCCGGCCACAACGACGGACGAGCAGCGAGCCGTGAGCCGCTGGTAGGCCGCCTCGACCTCGCCACTCCAATCGACCCACCGGGTGGTGAGCAGGTCGTCCACGGTGGTGCCGTGGCCAGGCAAGCGCGGCAACTCCACGTTGTATCCCGCGGCGGCGAACGCCTCGGCGAGACCGCGCATAGAGTCAGGGTTACCGGTGAATCCGTGAATCACGAGTGCGCCACGGTTACCTGCGACGGTGTGTGACCACGCGTCGGCGCCTGGCAGGATCGGAAGAGTCATGGCTCATGTTCTATCGCATCAGCGCGGGTGCGGGCGAGCGCCCTGCGCTGGTCGATGTGCGCGAGATGGTTGCTAGATGGGTGCTAGATGTCTAGATGTACGGATCGTCTCTGGAGAGCGGCAGCTGCCACCACTCCTTGGGGGAACCTTCCGTCTCCCACTCGGGGAACGGATAGATGCAGTTCACCGGACACACAGGCAGGCACTTGTCGCAACCACTGCACAACTCGGGCACGATCACGACGTCGGCACCATGGTTAAAAATCGCTCCGAACTGGCTGGGGCAGTGGCGAAGGCAGGCGTCGCAGTTGATGCATTCGAGCATCTCGATGCGGACCGGCGCATTCTTCCACTTGGGGTTGCGCGTATGCAGTTGAATGCGTTCGGTGCGGGTGGCGCCCATCGTGGCGAGTGTAGAGCGGGTCGTGGTCTAGTTGTGCGGTCGCGTTGGCATTGCCGCGCGGGTGTCGACAACTACTTGCAGCTCAGGATGTCGCTTCACGATGACAGCGATGAACGCCTCGACGACTTCGGGTTCGAACTGTGAACCGCGTGCACCAATGATGTAGCTCAACGCATCGGCCTGCGTCCACGCATGCTTGTACACGCGCTCGCTGGTGAGTGCGTCGAACACGTCGGCGACGGTGACGATGCGGCCACAGCGGGGAATGCCGGTGCCCTGCAGACCCGATGGGTAGCCAGTGCCGTCCCAACGCTCGTGATGGTTCAGCGCTACAACTGCGCCGAGCTGAATGAGCGGGGAAGTGCTGCCCGAGAGAATCTGCGCCCCCACAGTTGTGTGCGTCTTCATGATCTCGAATTCGTCCGCAGTGAGCGGTCCGGGCTTGAGCAAGATGGCGTCGGGAACCGACACCTTGCCGATGTCGTGCAGGCGGGCCGCGAGACGAAGCTGCTCGCACCACTCGGGATCTTCCTGGAGGTGATACGCGATCTCGGCCGACATATCGCCGACGCGAATCGTGTGCTCGCCAGTGTCGGTATCGCGGAACTCAGCGAGAACGGCGAGACGCTGGAACGCTTCGAGTTGGTACTCCTCGAGCTCGTGCGTGCGACCGCGAACGAGAGCTTCCAGTTCGCTCGTGCGTAGCCGCAGAATCTCGGCCTGCTGGCGGACGTGCTCGGTGTCGTGGGCGATCTGCAGTGTCTTGATGCGCAAATCGGTGCCCTGATTGAAAAGATCCTGGTGCAGATCGAAGCGGGCTTCTTGGTGCTCGAGTGCCTCTTCGAATCGTCCGAGTTGGCGATAGACCTTGGCGAGCATCTCGTGTGCGCTCAGCTCGAGCGCCGGCAATGTTGCCTGTCGCGCAACATCGAGTACTCGCAGCAGATTTTCCTCGGAACGGGCGAGGTCGCCTTCGGCCAACGCCACTTTGCCGCGGGCCATGCACACGTTGGCGACGGTGGTCGGTGCGGGAGCAGGGCCGCGCAGGGTGCGCTCCTCGATGATGTGAAACGCCTCGTCGAAACACTGTGCGGCGCGAACACGATCGTGGAGGCTGGAATAGGCCTCGCCAAGATTGGCGAGTACGTCGGGAACGAGACTCAAAAAGTGTGTCCGTGAAAGGTCGAGTGCCGACTCGCCAAGGCTCGCTGCCAAGAAGAACTCACCGCGCTGAGCGCGAAGCTGGGCCATGTTGGTCAGCGTGATCGCGTCGACCTCGGGGCGAGCCAGAGGGCGGTTCGCTGTGAGGGCTGCTTCGTACGTGACGATGGCGCGATCGGTGTCGCCCAGAGAATGATGAATCGAGGCCACGGTGTTGAGCAGCGTGCCTTCATTTACGCGGTGGTCGGTGGCTCGGTACTGCTCGAGCCCGCGTAGGCAGCACGCCAACGCTTCGCTGTGGTTACCGGCGTTGGTGTGCACGATGCCCATCAGGTTCAGCGCCCACACTTCGATGACCACGGCTCCCGCGCTGCGGGCAAGATCGCGGGCATCGACGGCAACGCCGAACGCTTCGTCGGCATGACCGCTGTAGTAGGCAAGGCTGGCGAGGTGATACAGACTCTCTGCCTCGCCCGCTTCATCGCCGCGTGCGTGCGCCAACACCCGAGCTTGCTGTACGAGAGTTCGTGATGTATCCGGGTCGTCGAGCTCGATGGCTTTCGCGCGGTCGAGGAGCTCGCGAACGGAATCGGGCGAGGTGCGCGACTGGTCAGTGGTGGTGTCAATGGCCATCTCGCACCTCCTTCCGTTGGGGCATTCTCGGCGTTCAACAGGGCATTTTCGGGCCTGTGTCCGAGTGAGGGCTAAAGATTAGTCAACATTGGAAATTGGCGCACGGATGGGCCAGCTTCTTTCGCCAAGCTTGACAATACGGCAGCCAGGTAGACGTTGGGTGGTCACGCGCCGCGCTCCGCAGTTGTTTTTGCTGCCTCGATGGCCCCAATTCCGCTCTGCGTGGCTGCGAGACGCTCAAACCTGGACGGTTGCCCGCAGCGCGCGCTCTAGATTGGGCGAGGGTGAACACACGTCAATGTCCGCGAATGAACAGGTCGACATGACTCATTCTCGCGGCTCGTCGCGCTCGCTTGAGCGATCGGCACTCACAGCCATTTTGCCCGTGGTCGCGATCATCCCGATGTGGCTCATCGCGCTCGCTGTGTTCTGGCTACCAATCCACCTGTGGTGGAACGTTGGTTTCTGGGCATTCGCTGGGCTGCACCTCGCATCGGTGATCGTGATGTTCTGGCGACCGTTTCAGAACGTGCTGGTCATGCGAATGCTCGGAGCTCGCCGACCTTCACCCGAACAGGCGCGTCGCCTTGAGCCCGCATGGCGCAGCGTTGCGCAGCAAATCGGCATACACCACCGTCGCTTCGCATTGGCCGTTTTGGCATCGGACGAACTCAATGCATTTGCATGTGGTGGCAGCTTGCTCGTGGTGACCTCGTATGCCATCGAGGCCCTGCCTCGCGATGAGATGACTGGCGTGCTCGCCCACGAGATCGCTCACCATCTGGGCCTGCACACGGTCGCGCTCACGCTGCGACAATGGCTGAGCCTGCCGATTTTTGTCCTTGCTCGCGTCGGGTTCTTCTTGCAGAACGTTGCAGTGGCCGCGACTCGCACTTTCGTGAGCCACTCTGCTGCGCTCACCGCCGTTGGACGGTTGGTCAGTTTCGTGCTCAACGGGATCGCGTGGCTCTTTCTTGCCGCACTGTTGCTGAGCAACCGACTGGCGAATGTCGTTGGCAAACGGTCCGAACTCGAAGCCGATCGGCGCGCAGTTGAGATGGGCTTCGGACGCGAGTTGGCGACCGCACTCCGACGCGTTGCGTCGACCGAGCAAACCAATGCACCCCCGTCGCTCCGAAACGCGTTGCGCCTCACCCATCCATCGGCGCGCAGCCGGGTAGTGCACATCGAGGCACTGCGGCGACGCGCGGCCGACAACGCGCGCCACTAACGCGCGCCACTAACGAAGTGTGCTGATTGGAGCGGTCCGCGCGTGCAGCACTGCAATCAGATCGACAGGCGCGAGTTCGATGTCGAAACCGCGTTTGCCTCCGCTGACAAAGATCGTGTCGAACATCAGACAGCTTTCATCGATGACGGTGGGCAGGACCTTGCGCTGTCCAAATGGGCTGATGCCGCCGACGACGTAACCCGTCAATCGTTCGGCGATGGTCGGATCGCACATCTCGGCGCGCTTCGCGCCAACGGCTGTGGCGAGTTCCTTTAACGACAGTTGACCGCTTACCGGCACGATGCCGACGGCCACCTTCCCCGGTGCGACACCCTCAATCGTTGCGACGCCGTCGACGGTGGCGAGCAGCGTCTTGAACACGCGATTCGGCTCGACGCCCAGTGCCGACGCTGCAGCGTTGCCGTAGTTGCGATCAGCAGAATCGTGCGCGAACTCGTGCAGGCTGAACGTGACGCCGGCTCTTTGTAACAGGACGGTGGCCGGTGTCGATCCTCGTGGTCCGCTTCGCTCGTGGCCTTTCGTTGCTCCGGATGTCACGGTTACAAACGTAGCGACAGGCGCATCTATGGTGCGCTCATGAGCCACCCCATCGAACAGATCGGGATCATCGATCTCATGATCGGTTTCCCGAAGAAGCATGCGGCCGATCACTATCAGTTCCTTGCTGGAGCGGTGAAGGATGCCGAGTCAAAGACGATGGCGATGCCCGCGCAGTACATGTTTACCGAAGTCCCCGGCGACGTCGGTGCCGAGACCGACACGGTCGCGATGTTGTTGGCCGACATGGATCGTTGTGGAATAGCGCGCGGCATGGTGCATATGGGTTCTGACGATTCGGTGCGGGCGCTACGTCAACATCCCGATCGCATCGTTGGTTGCGTCGATGCTGATCCGAACGACATCGGTGGCTCGCTTACCCGCATCCGCCAAGCGCATACCGAGTGGGACGTGAAGGCGGTTACTACTTTTCCTTCCGGATGTCTGCCACAGGTGGCCGTGAGCGATCGTCGCTATTACCCGCTCTATGCGACCTGCGTGGAGCTCGATCTCCCCATCATCGTGAACGCTGGTGTGCCTGGACCACGGGTACCGATGCTGTGCCAGCACGTTGAACACTTTGATCAGGTGTGTTACGACTTTCCCGATTTACGCATCGTGATGCGTCACGGAGCGGAACCATGGCAGGAACTTGCGGTGAAGCTCATGCTCAAGTGGCCTGGGTTGTACTACATGACGAGCGCGTTCGCTCCTAAGTACTTCCCGCGCGAGATTGTTGATTATGCAAATAGTCGCGGGACCAACAAGGTCATGTACGCCGGGTATTACCCGATGGGCCTGTCGCTCGACCGCATCGTCGCCGAGTTACGCGAGGTGCCGTTTCGTGATCACGTCTGGGGTCGGTTCCTGCGCGACAACGCGTGCGAGGTCTTCAAGCTGTGATGGCTCAACCTGTCACGGTGTTGGGGTCGCAGTTGCTGCCACAAACCGCAACCACCAGACGTTCGCCCGTGGCAGGGGTGTAGGCACCCGACCGTAATGCTGCGAGGGCCGCTGCGCCTCCTGGCTCGACAACCAAACGCAGTTCGTCCCACAACGCGTGCTGTGCCGAACGGATGTCGTCATCGCTCACGACAATCGCTTCATCGACATAGCTGCGAATGATCGACCACGCGAGCGTGCCGAGCTGGCGTGTACCCAGCGAATCGGCGGCGACACCGCTGACGCTTACTGGAATGGGCGCGTCGTTGCGGCGCGCCTCGAGCAGGCAACAGCTCGTGATCGGCTCGACGCTCACTACTCGACGCCTGTTCTGCACCCACGCGGCTTGACCCGCAATGAAGCCGCCGCCGCCCGTTGCCACCACGAGGGTGTCGTAGTCGTCGACTTGGGCATCTATCTCGATGGCCATGGTCCCCTGACCGGCGATGACGTCGACGTGCTCGAACGGGTGCACGGCAAAGCCGCCCGTCTCCAGCTGGCGCGCCGTAGCTGCAGCTTGTGCATCGTCGAAGTAACCATCGATCACGTGCACCACCGCGCCGTAGCTCGCAATGCGGTCGCGTTTGATCGAGGGGCTCGTCGACGGCACGAAGATCTCGGCGGGACAGCCGAGTTGGCGAGCGACAAACGCAATTGCCGCGCCGTGATTGCCGCCGGATGCGGCGATGAGGCCAGCGGGTCCAACCTCGCCCGTGGCCGAGGCAGCGAGTACCCGATTGAACGCGCCACGAGATTTGAACGAGCCTGCGTGTTGCATCAACTCGAGTTTGAGGGTGACATCGACGTCCAGTCCCAATTGGCCCGCGCGAACATCGATGATCGGTGTGTTGCGCACGTGCGCACGGATGCGTGACATTGCCTCAGCGACATCGCCAGGTTGGACAGCAGGTAGCAGCACATCGTCATTGGGCACAGCAGGAGGATAATCGTGGCAAACGGACTCATGTTCGTACCTCGCCGATTGCTACCGTGGCCACATGGCCGACTCGACCGATATGCCCGTTGACATCAAACCCCGCAGTCGCGACGTCACCGACGGATACCAAAAGGCGCCCGCCCGAGCCATGCTTCGCGCCGTGGGTATGACCGATGCAGATTGGGTGAAGCCGCAGATCGCCATCGCCAACGCCTGGAATGAGGTCACGCCGTGCAACATGACGTTGCGCAAGCTCGCCGAGCGGGCCAAGGAGGGCGTGCGTGCCGCCGGTGGGTTCCCGATGGAATTCGGCACGATCACCGTGAGCGACGGCATCAGCATGGGCCACGAGGGCATGCGCGCATCGCTCGTGAGCCGCGAGGTGATCACCGACTCCGTTGAGTGCGTGATGCACGCCGAACGCCTCGATGGCTTCGTTGGTTTAGCCGGGTGTGACAAGAGCATTCCTGCGATGCTCATGGCAGCAGCCCGCCTCGATCTGGCGAGTGTGTTCGTGTACAACGGCAGCATCCTTCCAGGCAACCACAACGGTGTTGCGCTTGATATCACGAGCGTGTTCGAAGCCGTTGGCGCATGTGCGCTTGGCAAGATCACTGAAGACGAACTCGGCGAGATCGAACGGAAGGCATGCCCCGGCGAAGGCGCCTGCGGTGGCATGTTCACGGCGAACACGATGAGCTCCATCGCCGAGGCGATAGGGATGAGCCTGCCCGGCAGCGCATCGCCGCCGGCCGTCGATCGTCGCCGTGAAGACGACGCGGTTCTTGCTGGTGAAGCCGTCGTCAACATGCTTCGCCTTGGTATTACCCCGCGCCAGATCATGACCAAGAAGGCATTCGAAAACGCGATCGCAGTTACGAGCGCGCTCGGTGGATCGACCAATGCGGTGTTGCATCTGTTGGCAATTGCCAACGAGGCCGGCGTTGCTCTCGAGCTTGAAGACTTCAACCGCATCGCCGCGAAAGTGCCGCACATCGCCGACATGAAGCCGGGCGGCAAGTTCCACATGAGCGACCTCGACCGCGTTGGTGGCGTCCCGGTCGTGATGAAGCACTTGCTCGATGCGGGCTTGCTGCACGGCGACGTCATGACCGTCACCGGCAAGACGATGGCCGAAAATCTTGCCCACATCGATCCACCCGCGCCTGACGGCGTCGTCGTGCATCCGCTCGATCAACCGCTGCACAGCGAAGGTGGCATCAACATCCTCACTGGCTCGCTCGCGCCAAAGGGTTCGGTGGTGAAGGTTGCTGGGCTCAGCCGTGATCAGATGCTGTTCGAGGGTGAGGCCCGCGTGTTCGACGGTGAGGACGGCGCGATGGCAGCAATTCTCAGCGGCTCGATGCAGCCGGGCACGGTTATTGTCATCCGCTACGAAGGCCCCAAAGGTGGGCCAGGAATGCGCGAGATGTTGGCGATCACGGGCGCGCTCAAAGGCGCCGGGCGCGGTGCGGATTGCGCACTCGTCACCGACGGTCGCTTCAGTGGTGGCACGTGGGGATTCTGCATTGGTCACGTTGCACCCGAAGCAGTTGATGGCGGACCGATTGCGTTTGTGCGCGACGGCGACCGCATTCTGGTGGACGTGCACAACTTCCGACTCGACCTGCTGGTGTCCGACCACGAACTCGCCGAGCGCCGCAAGGGTTGGGTTCCGAATCGTTCGCCGTACACCAGTGGGGTGTTGGGCAAGTACGCCAAATTGGTGCAGGGAGCTGAAACCGGCGCCATCACAAACACGCTGTAGAACACGTGCAGCCTGAACAAAGGGCAGAGCAACATGGGAACGCACATTGACGGACACGCCGGCGAACAAGCCGTGGCGGCAATGTTGAGTTTTGGTACCGACGTGATGTTCACGCTCAACGGCGGGCACATTTGGCCGCTCTACGATGCCGCCCGAAACCAAGGCATGCGTGTCGTCGATGTGCGTCACGAGCAGACGGCAACGTTCGCCGCCGAGGCCTACGCCAAGCTCACGCGCAAGCCCGGCTTTGCTGCGCTCACGGCGGGTCCGGGCATCACCAACGGCGTCTCGGCAATGACGTCGGCGCACTTCAATGGTTCACCGCTCGTGGTGCTCGGAGGAAGGGCACCCGAGGGTCGTTGGGGATCTGGCTCGTTGCAGGAAATGGATCATGTGCCGGTGGTGCAGTCGATCACCAAGTCAGCGCTCACGGTGAAGGATGCAACCCAGGCTGCTCGCCTTGTTCATGAGGCGGCGCGCCTGTCGATGACGCCTCATCGCGGCCCAACCTTTCTCGATTTCCCGCTCGACGTGTTCGGCCCCTCCACTGGAGAACTGCCCGATGTTGACGCATGCATCGGTACCGGTGCGGTACCCGACGCCGACGAGGTTGCCACGCTCGCAACCCTGATTGCCAACGCTGAACGACCCGCCTTCATCGTCGGCAGCGATGTGTATTGGGATGGCGCCTGGACCGAACTTCGTGCAGCCGTTGAGCATCTGCGCGTACCCGTGTTTTTCAACGGACTCGGCCGAGGCATGCTGCCGGCGTCGCACGAGCTTGCATTCCTACGAACACGAGGGTTACTCAAAAAGCGCGCCGATCTTGTGGTGGTGCTCGGTACCCCACTCGATTTCCGGCTGGGCTTCGGCCGCTTCGGGAATGCTCAGGTTGCCCACGTCGTCGACAGTGAGCAACAGCGCGCCAGTCATGTGAGCGTGCCGACGACGGCGGGTGATACCGCGTTGGTCCTGCGCGCGTTCGCCGACTACTCAGGCGAACGGCGCGATCACGAGAGCTGGATCACCGAGTTGCGCGAGGCCGAAAACGTCGGTCGCTCCGCAGACGCCCTGCTTCTCGCCGCTGCCGATTCGCCCATCAGGCCAAGTCGGATCTACGGCGAACTCGCCAAGCGGCTCGCCTGCGATGCGGTGGTCATCTGCGATGGTGGCGACTTCGCGTCGTATGCCGGCAAGTTCGTGGAGGTGCAACAGCCTGGATGTTGGCTCGACACCGGACCCTACGGTTGTCTCGGCAACGGCCTCGGCTACGCCACGGCGGCGCGCGTCGTGCGGCCCTCGAGTCAGGTCGTGCTGTTACTCGGCGACGGTGCAGCGGGCTTCAGTCTGATGGATGTCGATACGCTGGTTCGCCATGGCTTGCCCGTGGTGATGGTGGTGGGTAACAACGGTATGTGGGGGCTCGAGAAGCATCCGATGCAAGCGATCTACGGATGGGACATGGCGTGCGACCTGCAACCGGCGTGTCGTTACGACGAGGTCGTACAGGCTCTCGGCGGGGCCGGTGAAATGGTCACCGACGCCGCCCAGATCGGCCCCGCACTCGACCGCGCCTTCGCATCGGGTGTGCCGTACCTCGTCAACGTGATGACAGATCCGGTTGATGTGTACCCGCGGTCGTCAAACCTCGGCTGACGGCTGACGGCTGACGCTGACGCTGCCGGCTGCGGCTAGCAGCTAACGGCTGAGGCGCCAGCGTTCGAGGCCGCGCCAACCGAGGATGAACGTACCCAATGTGGCAGTGGCAACGATCACGAACGGTGTCGCCGTGCCTCGGTCGAAGACGAAGTGGCGCAGCACCAGTCCGAACGCGACCGTGTTGATCCACACCAGCGCGCCGGTTGCATTACTGAAAGGGTCGCGCCACGCGCGACACACGAACCACCCGACGCCAACACCGATCAGGAATGGTGCCGCGACCTTTGCGGCACCGACGAGCACGTTGCCGCCCTCGTCATGAGTGCGACGCCCGATGGCGACGAACACCAGCACCGCGATCGCGTCGATGGTCAGCGCAACCGCTGCTCGACGATTCATCCTTCGTGCATCTGATAGCCGCCGAGCTTGCCCCGGAAGAACAGCAGCGGCTTCGGTTCGTCGGCGGTATGACTCATCGCCAAGACGCGGCCAACGACAAAGTAGTGATCGCCGACTTCGTGCACGACTTCAATCTCGCAATCGATCCAGGCGATCGCATCATCGATGATTGGTGAACCGGTGACCCCTTGGTGCCAGGCGACATCGCTGAAGCGGTCGTCGACACCCTTCTTGGCGAAACGCCAGCATTCGGCACCTTGGTGTGCGCCGAGCACGTTCACGCAGAAGCGTCCCGACGGTGCGATTGCGGCCCAGGTGTCGCTGTTGGTTTGCGGAAGGAAACCAACGAGCGGTGGATCGAGCGACACAGATGTAAAAGAGCCGATGGTAAAACCAGCCGGCTGATCGCCCGACATGCCGGTGATGATTGTGACGCCGGTTGGAAAGTGGCCGAGCACCTGACGGAAGTGGGCGGCATCGAACGCTTCTGGTGAGGTAGACATCACCGACGACTGTAGCCGTGCGAGGGTGGAGAACAATGAGCGATGCGAAGGGTGAAATGCGATCAGCAATGCGCCAGATGCGGGCCGCGATATCTGATCGTGCGCAGCGGTCGGAGCGACTCTGGACGACGCTAATTGGTGTGCTTGATGAGTCGTCGCTCGCCTCCGCCAAGGTGCTCGCGTTCGTCGGAGTTGGCGGTGAGCCCGATACCCGAGGTCTGCTGGGGATGCTGCTGCAACGGGGTGCGGTCATCCTGTTGCCACGCGTCGTCGGCGAAGAGATGGTGGCTGTGCGCTATGACCCTCAGGCGTCGATGCAACGCGGTGCCTACGGCATTCCGTCACCCGATGGTCCGAGCTTCGATGCGACCATGATCGACGTCGTGATCGTGCCGGGCCTGGCGTTTACCCGCGACGGTCGACGCCTTGGTCAGGGCGGCGGCTACTACGACCGCTATCTGCCTCTGTTGCGCGACGATTGTCGAACTATCGGTGTGTGCTTTGGTGAGCAGCTCGTCGATGACGTACCCAGCGAAGATCACGACCGGCGGGTGGAGCGCGTTGTTACTGATCGATAGGCGGGCAACGGTGTGACACAGTGAGCGTCATGGAGCCACTCTTTACGCTCGATCAGCTCAACGTTGCCGCGACGCTGGTGGGTCACTACGTGCCGCCAACCCCACAGTTCGCCTGGCCGTTGCTCGCGCACGCAGTCGGTGCCGACGTCTGGGTCAAGCACGAAAATCACACTCCTACTGGAGCGTTCAAGGTGCGCGGCGGGCTCGTGTACTGCAATCGATTTGCGCGTGAACATGTGTCGCCGCCAGGCCTGATCAGTGCCACGCGCGGCAACCACGGGCAGAGCCTTGCGTTTGCCGGACGGGCGTTCGGGCTCGACGTCACCATCGTGGTGCCCTTAGGTAATAGCCCCGACAAGAACGCGGCGATGCGCGGTTTTGGTGCGACGCTCATCGAATATGGCCACGATTTTCAGGACGCACGCGAACACGCGATGCGCTTGGCCGAAACTCAAGGTTTGCACATGGTGTCGTCGTTCCATCACGACCTCGTGTTGGGCGTGGCCACGTATGCACGGGAGTTTCTCGTCGGCGCGCCCGAGCTCGACGTTGTGTACGTGCCTGTCGGCCTTGGGTCCGGAATCTGTGCCCATATCGCCGTGCGCGATCTGCTCGGCCTCGATACGGAGATCGTGGGTGTCGTTGCCGAACGCGCTCCGGCGACAGCGTTGTCGTTCGCGGCAGGCCATGCAGTGAGCACCGACACCGCCGAGACGTTCATGGATGGTGTGGCCTGCCGAGTGCCCGATGCGGCAGCGATCGACATCATCGTGCGCGGCGCGTCGCGCATCGTGCAGGTGAGCGAAGACCTGTGCGCGGCGGCAGTGCGACTGATGTATTCCACAACGCACAACATCGCCGAACCAGCCGGCGCTGTATCGCTTGCGGGACTACTCGCCGAACGCGAGCAGCAACAAGGCAAGCGTGTGGGTGTCACGTTGACGGGTGGCAACATGGATGCACCGCTGTTGGCCACGATCCTCGCTGGGCATACACCGACGGTCTGACCGACTTTGGGTCAGACGACTCAGATCTCGTCGTAATACTCGCGACCGAGGTGGGTGATCTGATCCTCGCCCATGATCCAACGCAGGGTGTTCTTCAGCTTGGTGAGCTGGATGAACAAGTCGTGCTCTGGGTACAAGCCTGGTGCCACCTGCGGGCTCTTGTAATAGAAGCTGAGCCACTCCTGGATACCGCCGAGGCCGGCGCGCTGCGCGAGGTCGCTGAACAAGATCAGGTCGAGCGCAAGTGGCGCGGCGAGGATGCTGTCGCGACAAAGGAAATCGACCTTGATCTGCATCGGGTACCCGAGCCAACCGAAGATGTCGATGTTGTCCCAGCCCTCTTTGTTGTCGCCGCGGGGCGGGTAATAGTTGATGCTCACCTTGTGGAACACGTTGCCGTAGAGGTCGGGGTTCTTCGAGGGTTCGAGGATGTCCTCGAGCACGCCGAGCTTTGACTCTTCTTTGGTCTTGAAGTTCTCGGGGGCGTCGAGCACCTCGCCGTCGCGGTTGCCCAGAATGTTCGTGCTGTACCAACCTGATAGGCCCAACTGGCGCGCCTTGAGCATGGGGGCGAGCACTGTCTTCATCAGGGTCTGGCCGGTCTTGAAGTCTTTGCCGCTGATGGGCACGTTGAGATCGGTGGCGAGCTTGCGTAGCACCGGCGTGTCGACCGCGAGGTTCGGCGCGCCGTTCGCAAACGGCAGTCCCTCGAGGATCGCCGCGTAGGCGTACAACATCGACGGTGCGATGGTTGGATCATTGGCATCGATTGCGGCCTCGAACGACTCGAGGTCCATGTGCGCCGGACCTGGTTCGATAAAGATTTCGGTACTTGCGCACCAGATCATCACGCAACGATCGACCTTCTTCTCGTCGCGGAAGCGGTTGATGTCCTCGCGGATTTCGTTGAGCATCGCGCGCTTGCCGATCTCGCCCTTGGTGTGTTCCCCTTCGAGATTGCGCGCGTATTGGCGCTCGAACGCGGCCGCCATCGGACGAATATCGCGCAATGCGTCGGACACGGATTCGATGTGCTTGCCGCCCTCGAGCACACCAGCGCGCGATGCCGCGACGTATGCGTCGTCCGGGTACACGTCCCATGCTCCCCACACGATGTCTTCGAGTCGGGCCAGCGGCACGAAGTCCTTCACCAAGGGGCTTCGCCCGTCGGTGCGCTTTCCCAGACGGATGGTGCCCATCTGGGTGAGCGAGCCAATCGGCTTGCTCTGCTCGCGCTTGACGAGTTCGACACCGGCGATGAGGGTCGTGGCGACCGCGCCAAGACCCACGGTGAGCACGCCGAGCTTGCCAGTTGCTGGCTGCACGGTGGGCGAAGGGGGCGTGGTCATGTGCTGTTTCCTCCTGAGGTCGCGGCTTTGTCAGCGCGATCGGCGAACGTAGGCGCATCAGCGTAGAGGCCGACGGCTCGCTCTTGGGTGGGATCTCGAACGAGATATTGGATGAGATATTGGATGAGATCTTGGATGAGCGCAGAGCTCAGATCTTTGGCAGACCTGCGAGCGCTTCTGCGATTGCGGCCTCGGGATAGTCGTAATCCACAAGCTTGCCGGACAGGTAATTGTCGTACGCGGCGAGGTCGAGCATGCCGTGCCCGCACAATGCGGTGAGGATGACCTTTGACTCGCCGGTCTCCTTGCAACGAAGCGCCTCTTCAATACAAGCAGCCAACGCGTGCGTGGGCTCGGGTGCCGGGATGATGCCTTCGGTGCGCGCGAACTGCACACCGGCGGCGAAGCAGTCGAGCTGGTTCTTCGACATCGCCTCGATGAGGCCGAGCTCGTAGATATGCGACACGAGCGGGCTCATGCCGTGATAGCGCAGGCCGCCCGCGTGGATGGTGTCGGGGATGAAGTCCTTGCCGAGTGTGTGCATTTTCATCAGCGGCGTGAGGCCCGCCGTATCGCCGAAGTCGTAGGCGTATACGCCCTTAGTGAGGGATGGACACGCGGCCGGTTCGACGGCAACGATGCGCGTGTTGCGACGACCGGCAATGTTCTCGGCAAGGAACGGGAAGGTGAGGCCCCCAAAGTTGCTGCCGCCACCGACACAGCCGTAGATCACGTCTGGGTATTCGCCGGCGAGCTCGAACTGCTTGAGTGCCTCAAGGCCGATCACGGTCTGATGCATCAGCACATGATTGAGCACCGAACCGAGCGCGTACCGAGTATCGCTCCGAGGCGCGGCGACCTCGACGGCTTCGCTGATCGCGATACCGAGCGAGCCTGGCGAGTCGGGATGCTCGGCGAGTACAGCGCGGCCTGATGCAGTGAGATCCGAGGGCGAGGGATGCACGGTGGCCCCAAACGCTTCCATCATCAATCGACGGTATGGCTTGGCATCGTACGAAGCGCGCACTTGCCAGACCTCACACTCGAGGTCGAATTGGGCGCAGGCAAACGCGAGCGCCGTGCCCCACTGGCCAGCTCCGGTTTCGGTCGTGAGCTTCTTCACGCCTGCCTTGGCGTTGTAATACGCCTGTGGCACTGCGGTGTTGGGTTTGTGCGACCCGGCAGGTGAGGTGCCCTCGTACTTGTAATAGATGTGTGCCGGGGTGCCGAGAGCCTTCTCGAGCCGGTGAGCGCGATACAACGGCGTCGGGCGCCACAGGCGGTAGATGTCGAGCACGGCTTCGGGGATTTCGATGAACGGTTCCATCGAGACCTCTTGCATGATGAGGTCCATTGGGAACAATGGCGCGAAGTCGTCGGGACCCGCCGGCTGAAGCGTGCCCGGGTGCAACGCGGGCGGCGGCGGGCTGGGCAGAGCGGGGACGATGTTCAGCCAGGCACGAGGAATGTCGGTTTCGTTCAGGGTGTACTTCGTGGTCATGTGACCGACAGTAGTACGTGCCGACGACGCCGCGTAATGCGTGACACACTGGCGGCGTGGCGGACAAGCTGAACGTCGAATCTCCGATGCAGGGCACCGCGGTTTCGGTGTCGGTCCAGGTCGGCGACACGGTGCGCGCCGATCAGACAGTTGTGCTGCTCGAGAGCATGAAAATGCTGCATGACGTCAAGGTTTCGGTTACCGGCATCGTGCGCGAGTTGCTCGTAGTGGAAGGGGCCACGGTGTATCCCGGGCAGGTCCTGTGCACCGTGGAGATGGTCGACGAAGTCGAGCACGCAAGGGTTACCAACGCGTCGATCAACGCGGTTACCAACGCGTCGATCAACAGGGTTACCAACGCGTCGATCGATCTGGCTTACGTACGGCCCGACTTGGCCGAGGTGCTCGCTCGCCATGATGTTGGTTTCGACGCGGCGCGCCCAGATGCCGTCGAGCGTCGACGCGCTGTTGGTCGTCGCACGGCCCGTGAGAACGTAGACGACCTCGTTGATCACGAAAGCTTCGTCGAGTACGGCCCGGTTGTCATCGCAGCACAGCGCCGTCGACGAAGCGTCGACGATCTGATTGTGCGTACGCCTGCCGACGGCATGGTGGGTGGCATCGGAACCGCGAACGGATCGCTGTTCAACGGCCACGCTGCGCAGGTCGTGGCGATGTCCTACGACTACACGGTGTTGGCCGGAACACAGGGTCAGCAGAACCATCGCAAGAAAGATCGCCTCTTCGAACTCGCGGAGAAGTTGCGGTTACCGGTGGTGTTCTTCACCGAAGGTGGTGGAGGCAGACCCGGTGACACCGATGGCGTTGGGGTAAGTGGACTGGATTGCCTCGCCTTCTTGTGGTTCGCCCAACTCAGTGGTTCGGTTCCGCTGATCGGTGTGAACGCGGGCTACTGCTTCGCAGGAAACGCAGCGATCCTCGGATGTTGCGATGTGGTCATCGCGACAGAGGATTCGAACATCGGCATGGGAGGACCGGCGATGATCGAGGGCGGCGGCCTTGGCGTGTTCGGTCCGAAAGAGATCGGCCCGGTCGAGGTGCAACGCGCCAACGGTGTGATCGACATCGTGGCTCGCGATGAAGCCGATGCGGTTCGCCTCGCCAAGCAGTATCTGTCGTACTTCCAGGGCTCGTTGACCACTTGGGAGCACGCCGACCAACGGTTGCTGCGTCATGTCATCCCCGAAGATCGCAAGCGTGTGTACGACGTGCGAGTCGTGCTCGAGACACTCTTCGACACCGGATCCATACTCGAACTTCGGCGTGACTTCGGGCTCGGGATGATCACTGCGCTCGCCCGTCTCGAAGGCATGCCCGTTGGAGTCATCGGCAACAATCCAAGTCACCTCGCCGGTGCCATCGACAGCGATGGTGCGGACAAGGCCGCCCGCTTCTTGCAACTGTGCGATGCCTTCGACATTCCGGTGATTTCTCTGTGCGACACGCCCGGGATGATGGTTGGCCCCGACGTCGAGCAGACGGCCCTGGTGAGACACTGCAGTCGCCTGTTCGTGACGGGGGCCAACCTCACCGTGGCGTACATCACCGTCGTGACTCGCAAGGCCTACGGTCTCGGCGCGCAGGCGATGATGGGTGGCAGCACGAAGGCGCCACTCGCCACCGTTGCCTGGCCCACTGGTGAGTTCGGGGGAATGGGTCTCGAGGGTGCCGTCCGGCTGGGATATCGAAACGAACTCGAAGCCGTGAGCGATCCGGTCGAGCGCGAGGCCATGTTCCAACAGATGGTCGATCGGATGTATCAACACGGCAAGGCGTTGAACGCGGCATCGCATTTCGAGATCGACGATGTGATCGATCCGGCCGACACCCGGCGATGGCTGGCCACCCTGTTGCGATCGTGTGTACCGGTGCCGCGTTGGTCGTCGCGACCGAAGAAGCGGGCGAACATCGACACCTGGTAGCACAGGTGGTAAATCGCATTGCCGGTTGCAAAGCGGGTAGTGGGCGTGGCACAATCGAGCCCGTGATTCGTACTGCCAGTTTTTTCACCCACACAATTCTCGTAGTACTCACCTAGCGGCAACGGCTCTTCGCCGTCTGTGCCGCATGACCTCCCAGCCGGGAGGTCATTTCGTTTTTCGGCCCAGGTTTCGGTTCCAGGTTTCGGTTCCGTTTGGTCGAGCACTGCAACATCACATCTGCAAATTCAAGTTCACCCGCAAGTTCCAATTCATTCGCAAGTTCAAGTTCACCGGCTAGTCGAGGAGTAACACGTGAAGATGACCGGGGCGCAAGCCCTCATCAAATCCCTGGAGATGGAAGGCACCGAAGTCATGTTCGGCCTTCCGGGCGGCTGCATTCTGCCCGCCTACGATCCACTCCTCGACAGCAGTATTCGCCACATCCTCGTGCGTCACGAGCAGGGCGCTGGCCATATGGCCGAAGGTTACGCACACGTCACCGGCCGGCCCGGCGTTGCGATGGTCACCAGCGGACCAGCAGCCACGAACATGGTCACGCCGTTGTGCGATGCGTACATGGACTCGATTCCGATGGTGTGTATCACCGGTCAGGTGTCCACCTCGGCCATCGGCACCGATGCCTTCCAGGAGTGCGACACGGTTGGCATCACACGTAGCGTCACCAAGCACAACGAGTTGGTGATGACCTCGCAGGATCTGCCGATGGCAGTTCGTCAGGCTTTTCACATTGCCACCACTGGCCGGCCAGGGCCGACGCTGATCGATGTCCCCAAAGACGTGCTGCAGAACTCGATGGAGTGGTATTGGCCAACCGATGAGGAAGTCGTCGCAAGCCTTCCCGGCTACCGCCCGACGATGAAGGGCCATCCGCGGATGGTGAAGGAAGCGGCCAAGCTCATCCTCGAATCGCAACGCCCGATCCTGTATGTGGGTGGAGGCGTGCTCAAGGCCCGCGCTGCTGAGGTGCTTCGCGAGTTGGCTGAGCTCACCAATATCCATGTCGTCACCACGCTCATGGCCCGCGGTGCGTTCCCCGACAGCCACCCGCTCTGTCTCGGCATGCCTGGCATGCACGGCACCGCGTCAGCCACGACTGCAATGCAGCAAAGCGATTTGCTTATCGCGCTCGGCGCGCGTTTCGACGACCGCATCACAGGCAAGGTGAGCGAGTTCGCGCAGCAGGCCAAGATCATCCATGTTGATATCGATCCTGCCGAGCAAGGCAAGGTTCGTCGTCCCGATGTGCCAATCGTGGGCGACTGCCGTCTGGTGATCGAGGAGATGGTCAAAGCGATCCGTGATCTGTTGGCCAACGGCACGCCGCAGGCCGACACCAGCGTGTGGAAGAGTCGCATCAGCGGCTGGCGCGAGCAGTTCCCGTTGTCGTACGAACCGAGCGAACCGGGCGAGGCGCTCAAACCGCAGTTCTGTCTCGAGGCGCTGCGCGACAGTGCCCCCGAAGACACCATCCTCGTCAGCGGCGTTGGTCAGCATCAGATGTGGTCGTCGCAATATTGGCGCTTCGAGAAGCCGTACACCTGGGTGAACTCGGGTGGTCTCGGCACGATGGGTTTCAGCGTGCCTGCGGCAATCGGCGCAAAGGTTGGCCGACCCGAGGCCACAGTGTGGGCCATCGATGGCGATGGTTGCTTCCAGATGACTGCTCAAGAACTGGTCACCGCAAGCACCGAGCGCATCCCGATCAAGGTCGCCATTCTCAACAACAGCTACCTCGGTATGGTTCGTCAATGGCAGGAAATGTTCTATGAGGAGCGCTATAGCGAGGTCTACCTCTCGCCTGATACTCCCGACTTCGTGAAGTGGGCTGAGGCAATGGGTTGCGTCGGTATCCGCGTTGATTCACCAGAAGAGGTGCAACCTGCGATCGACAAAGCCAACAGCATCGATGATCGACCAGTCGTGGTCGACTTCCGTGTGGCCGCGTCGGAGAAAGTGTTCCCGATGGTGCCAGCAGGTTTCGGCAACGACGACCTGTTGCTTCCCCCTTCCCAGATGACCCGCAAGGAGTTCCTGCGATGAGCGTTTCATCCACGACCAATCAACCCACGTATCACATCTTGAGCGTGCTGGTGCAGAACCGTCCGGGCGTGCTCGCTCGCGTTGCAGGCCTGTTTGCGCGTCGCGGGTACAATATCTTTTCGTTGGCGGTTGCCCCCACTGAAGACGAGGCGTTCAGTCGCATCACCGTGGTCGTCGATGTCGAATCCACCCCGCTCGAGCAGGTGGTGAAGCAGTTGTTCAAGCTGATTGAGGTCGTCAAGATCAGCGAACTCGATCCCCGTCGCAGCGTCGAACGCGAGTTGTTGCTTGCCACGGTGCGGGTGACGTCTGAAAATCGTGGCCAAGTGGTGGAGCTCACGAACATCTTCGAAGGCAAGATTCTTGCCGTCGGCGTCGAGGCAATCACGGTGAGCCTGGATGGCAATCCGGACAAACTCGACGATTTTGAAGAACTTCTGCGAGGCTATGGCATTGTGGAACTGCAGCGCACCGGTCGTGTGGCGTTGCCCAAATTGGATCGCGAAGCTCGGCTTCGCGCGGTGAAAGGGAAAACAGTCTGATGGCAGCCAAGGTGTATTACGAGGCCGATGCGGATCCGTCGATCATTCGCAACCGCAAGGTGGCCATCATCGGCTACGGGTCGCAGGGTCACGCGCACGCGCTCAACCTCAAAGAGTCGGGCGTGCCCGTTGTGGTTGGTCTGCGTGAGGGTTCCAAGAGTCGGGCCAAGGCCGAGGCCGCTGGGCTCACGGTGAAGACTATTCCAGAAGCGGCGAAGTGGGCCGACGTGATCATGCTGACAATGCCTGACACGGAGCAGAAGGAAACCTACGAGAACGAGATCAAGAAGTACCTCCGCAAGGGCAAGGCGCTTGCGTTTGCGCACGGCTTCAATATTCGCTTCAAGCGCATCCGTCCGTCGAAGCTCATCGACGTGATCATGATCGCCCCCAAGGGTCCAGGTCACCTCGTGCGTCGCACGTATACCGAAGGTGGCGGCGTCCCGGCGATCATCGCTGTGCATCAGGATGCGTCGGGTCAGGCGCATGAGCTCGCGTTGTCGTATGCCGATGCAATTGGCGCGGCGCGCGCTGGCGTCATCGAGACCACCTTCACCGAGGAGACCGAGACCGATCTGTTCGGCGAGCAAGCCGTGTTGTGCGGCGGCGTGACCTCGTTGGTGCAGGCCGGCTTCGAGACGTTGGTCGAGGCTGGCTATCAGCCCGAGATGGCCTACTTCGAGTGCCTGCACGAGGTGAAGCTCATCGTCGACCTGATGTACGAAGAGGGCATCGCCGGTATGCGTTACAGCATCTCCGACACGGCCGAGTACGGCGATGTCACGCGCGGCCCTCGCGTAGTGAACGCCAAGACCAAGCTCGAGATGAAGAAGATTCTCAAAGAGATCCAGAGCGGCAAGTTCGCCAAGGAATGGATCGCCGAGAGCGAAAGTGGCCGCGCCAAGTTCAACGAACTTCGTGCCGCCGGCGCAGCGCACCCCATCGAAAAGGTCGGTGCCGAGCTACGTGCGATGATGCCGTTCCTCGGTGCCGGTAAGCAGAAGGTGGCCGACGTCTCCGGAGGCTGATGCCATCGAGTGTTCCGGCGCAGCGTTCCATCGGAGTGTTCCGGCGCAGTGTTCCGTCGCAGTGTTCCATCGGAGTGGATTCTGTAACTGGCAGTTGAGTTGCGTCCCTAAAGGCGCAAATCAACTGCCAGTTGCGCGTCCGGTAGTAGGTTCGGCGCATGGTGTGCGCGAGCTGGTGTGCGCGAGCGGGTGTTCGCGAGCGGGTGTTCGCCAGCGGGTGTTCGCCAGCGCAAATCTCTCACCCAATGTCTCACCCAATCTCTAGGGGAATCAACGTGAATCGCTGTGTTGCTGGTGCTGTGTTCGTAGCCGCTCCGTTGGGCACCGCATGTAGTAGTTCATCGTCGAAGACAAACGGCTCCGGCGGCGCAGGTGGATCCAACCCCGCACCTGCCGAGCCGACGGGTTCGGCAGCTGGAGTGACCGCGGCTCCCATCGGTACTGGGGTGCAGTTCGGCGGCGATGTCTGCAGTGCGCTCACCAAGGCCGATATCGAGGGTGCCACCTACAGCCAGGGCACAGCCACCTTTGCCAACACCGAGACGGTGACCGACTCAGCTTCTGGCAAAACGGTGGAGTGTCACTACCTCGCTACGTTCAACGGTGGACCGAGTGTGATCGCTGCGGTCGTGAGCCTGCTCGACCCGAGTGCCTACGACAATCGCAACGCCGCGTCGATCGTCGCGCCGCCCACAGCACAGAGTGGGATCGGCAGGGAGGCGTTCATCGTGCAGCCGGGCCCCGGCTCGGTTGAGGTGTGGATCAAGGGCACGAACGGGTATTTCAAAGTGCTGGCACAGCCGCAGGACACCGCGGTGGCACTCGCCGGCGTGGCTGCCGCTCGCGACTAGGACACGAAGGACGAGGGCCGCTTTGCACCTGCGACAGGAGGGGGCTAGGGCCGCTTTACACCCATCACGTCGTGGCAGTTCGGCGCGGCACATTTCGTTCTTCGTGGTTTCGACGACGTAGGTTCTCTGGCAGGTATTGATACCAGCAAGAATTGATACCAGCAAGAATTGCTACCAGCAGGTATTGCTAGCAGCAGGTATTGCTAGCAGCAAGAATTGCTACAGCGAGGTCGACGATGGGTTGGGGGTTCTATGGCTGGTGATGACCGCTACACCGTGATTTCGGCTGATTGCCATGGTGGGGGCGCATTGCTCGACTATCGGCCGTATCTCGAACGTCGGTATCACGACGAGTTCGATGCCTGGGCCGCATCGTATGAGATCACATACGAGGACCTGCTCGGTGATCTTGGCAAACGCAACTGGGACTCCGACCGACGCATGGCTGATATGGAAGCCGATGGGGTCGTGGCCGAGGTGATCTATCCCAACACCGTGCCGCCGTTTTACCCTCGCTCGTCGCTCACCTTTCAACCCCCAGCCGTCGACGCCGCGGACGTGGCTCGTCGTTGGGCAGGCCTGCAGGCGCATAACCGATGGCTCGCCGACTTCTGTGCGCTCGCACCCGGTCGGCGTGCCGGCATTGCCCAGATTCTGTTGCACGACATCGATGCTGCGGTGGCCGAGGTGCATTGGGCCAAGGAACACGGACTCACCGGTGGGGTGTTGTTGCCGGGTGTGCCACCGAACTGCGGGTTGCCCGAGCTGTATGACGGCGAGTACTTCGAGCCGCTGTGGCAAGCGTGCGAAGAGTTGGGTATGCCAGTGAATCACCACGGTGGCAGCGCTAGTCCAACAATGACGGATGCGGTTGAGTCGCCCGTGATCTTCCTGCTTGAGATCACCTGGTTCTCGCATCGTGCGCTCACGCACCTCATGGTGAGCGGCGCGCTCGAACGTCATCCCGAGATGCAACTTGTGTTTACCGAGCAAGGCACTGCCTGGATTCCCGACGAACTCGCCCGTCTCGACTATTTCTTCCATCGCATGCGTACTGCGGTGGGCTCGCAAGAGCACCTGTGGGGCCAGCCGGTGATGGAGAAGTTGTCGCTCACTCCCAGCGAGTACTTCGCGCGTCAGTGCAATGTCGGCGCAAGTTTCATCCGCCCGGCTGAGGTTCCGCTGCGGCACACCGTGGGCCTCGACAAGATCATGTGGGGCAGCGATTATCCGCACAAAGAAGCGAGCACGCCGTACACGCCCGAAGTGTTGCGCGCCGAGTTCGCGGGCGTACCACACCACGAAGTTGCGATGATGCTCGGCGGGAACGCAGCGCGTGTCTATGGCTTCGATCTCGCCGCGTTGGCACCGATCGCGCAGCGTGTGGGGCCACGTATCAGCGACATCGACGTGCCCTTGCGGCCGGGAGACGTGCCGCTCGTGGCCGAGAAGTGTCCTGCGCTGGTGGGCTTCGGGGCGCGCTAGCTCGTTCAAATACTGGAAACCAACACTGGGGGAATTCACAATGGGGAACATTCGCTATGGAGCTCGATCCATCGATCAACTGCGTAACCGTGAGCTTGAGGCAACGTCGGTCGACACCTGGGCCACCACGCTCACCGCTGTGTACGAGACCGATCCAGACGCTATTGCCGCGGTACTGCCGCGCCCGCTCACTCCGAGCAGCGAACCGCTGGTGCGAGTGACGTTCGCGACGGTCGACATCGGCCACGGTCGACCCCCGTTCGGGGCAGGCACCTTCTCGGTCGAGGCCATGCACGGCAAGATGCTCGGCGGCTATCCACTCGTAATGCCGATGACCACCGAGCAGGCCGTCGTGGGCGGTCGCGAGACCTTCGGTGAGCCGAAGAAGCTCGCCGACGTCACCCTGCTCCGCGAGGGCGACAATGTCCGCGGGTGGTTCGAACGCATGGGCGTGCGGTTTGTGGAGATCAACGGTCGGATTACCGGCGAGGCACCCATCACCCCCGATCGCCGGCGGAGCGACTTCTACTTCAAGTTCCTGCTCGATCCGCTGGGCAAAGGTTTCGACACCGATCCAGCGCTCGTGTATTGCCACCGTGACGAAAAGACTCGTGCCGTGTGGACCGTGGATGGCGACGTCGTGTTGCGCGAGTCGAAGTTCGATCCGGTGGCCGACCTGCCGGTGCGTTCGTTGCGCTTCATCGAGTTCGCCGAGCGGTCGAGCAAGCAGCACGGCGAGATCATCACCAAGGTTCCCGGCGAGTGGATTCAACCGTTTGTGCATCAGCGCTACGACGATCTCTCGGTCACTGGGGCCGCCGACTGATGCGCGAGCTGAACGGTCGAGTTGCTGTGGTGACCGGTGGCGGCGGTGGACTTGGTCGGGCGATGGGCGAACGCTTTGCGCGTGCAGGCATGAAGGTGGTGCTTGCCGATGTGCAGGCCGAACCGCTCGGGCGCGCCGTCGCCGAGTGCCGCGACGCCGGGCTCGACATCATTGGTGTGCCCACCGATGTCACCAACTACGCGTCCGTGGAGGCTCTTCGCGACGCGACGCTGGCCGCATTCGGAGCAGTACATGTCGTGTGCAGCAACGCCGGCATCGGTGCCGGCGCCGAGGGCAAGATGTGGGAGCACGAGCTCAACGACTGGAAGTGGGCGATCGGCGTGAACGTGATGGGTGTCGTGCATGGCATCAACGCGTTCGTTCCGGTGATGCTCGAACAGAACGACGAAGGCCACATTGTCAACACCTCCTCGGGTAATGGCGGTGTCTCGCCGCTTCCGAGCACGCCCCAATACGCGGCCACCAAAGCTGCCGTGGTCACCATCACCGAATGTCTCTATGGCCAGCTGCAAGAGGTCGGCGCGAAGGTGAGCGCGTCCGTGCTTTTCCCCGGTCCGCATATTCTGCGCACCGGCCTGTTCGAGTCGTGGCGTAGCCGCACCGACGAGTTCGCCAAGGAGCGTCCACGCAAGACGCCCTACACAACGGTCGAGGCGCTCGAAGCGCAAATGAAGGCGGCGGGAGTCACCATTGCCTATACCCCTGTCGAGGAGGTTGCCGAGCGCGTGCTCGCAGGGCTTCTCAACAACGACTTTTGGATCCATCCGCAAAGTGACCGGGGTGATGCGCAGCTCCTGGCGCGCACCGACTCGATGTTGCATCGCACCAATCCCAGCTATCTCCGCGCCGTGCCGGGCTGAGCCCCACTACTGCACCCACTACTGCACTCACTACTGAAAGAAAGCGTCATGACGACCGACCCAAACAGCCCATATCTGATCGTCTCGTCCGACAGCCACGCCGGTCTGCCCACCGAGGACTACCGCCAATATCTGTCATCGAAGGTGTATCCGCAGTTCGACGAATTCCTCAGCGAACGCAGTGCCGCGCTCGAGGCCAGCACGCGGTTGGGTGTGCGCAACGAGGACTACGCAAAGAAGTGGTTCGAAGAACACGAAGAGGCGTTGCGTAGCGGTTGGGATGCGGATCGACGCGACCTCGAGCTCGACGGCGATGGTGTTGCCGGCGAGGTCGTATTCCCCGATGCCGATGCCGTTGAGAGCCGTACCTGTGTGCCGTTCGGTGCCGGGCTTGGCCTGTCTGGTGACATGGATCCTGTGCTCGGTCTTGCCGGAGCGCAGGCCCACAACCGCTGGCTTGCCGACCTGTGCTCGAACAGCCCTGAGCGTCGCAAGGGTGTGGCCCTCGTGCCGATCACGGCCCCGATGCCAGAGGTGCTCGCCGAGATCCGGCGCATCAAGGCCGATGGTCTCGGAGCCGTGATGATTCCGGCAATGTGGATGAATCAGTTGCCGTATCACGATCGCACCTACGACCCGGTGTGGGCGCTGTGCGAGGAGATGAACCTCCCGATCGTCACACACTCAGGCCCAGCGGCGCGTAGCGAATACGGCGATCACCTCGGCATCTACGTCACCGAAGTCACATGGTGGCCCGCGCGTCCGATGTGGTTCATGTTGTGGTCTGGCGTGTTCGAGCGCTATCCGAAATTGAAATTCGGCGTCACCGAGGCCGGCTGTTGGTGGCTCCCTGCGCTGATGTGGTTCTGGGATCGACTTTTCCTCGGGCAGAAGGGCACCGAAAAGTTGGGCCTCGATCCGTTCAAAGGATCGGTCTCGATGCCGCCGTCTGACTACATCGATCGCAACTGTTTCATCGGCGCATCGAACACCAAGCGTCGCGAATTGGGCATGCGCTATGAGATTGGTGTCGACAACATTTTGTGGGGGAACGACTTTCCGCATCCGGAAGGCACATGGCCACACACACGGTCGTGGTTGCAGAAGACCTTCCATGACATTCCCATAGAGGAGACGCGTCGCATGGTCGGTCTTGCCGCAGCCGAGGTGTACGGATTCGACCTTGCCGCGCTGGCACCGCACGCCGAGCGCATCGGGCCGACACCGAGAGAGTTCGGCCAAGTCACCGACGATGACCCGACGGGCGATCGTTTGGTTGCTCGCTGGGATTCGGCCAAGTCGGTGGGTCGGCATTGGCTGACCGATCACGACTTTCCCCTGCTCGACATCTGACGCCAAATTCTCCCCGTCGTCACCCCTCAGCAATTCCCGATTGATTTTGTCGGGAATTGCTGGGTATGCTCACCGACGTCATCGAGCAAGGACGATCTGTTCCGACTCGAGCGCCTATCCGAGCACCACTAAGGGGAATCGTCATGAGCAATCCAAACTGGGGTTTTGAGACCCGCCAGATCCATGTCGGCGGCGAGCCCGATCCCACCACAGGCGCGCGCGCCGTACCGATCTACCAGACGACGAGCTATCAGTTCCGTGACTCCGAGCACGCCAAGAACCTGTTCGCATTGGCCGAGATCGGCAACATTTATACGCGCATCATGAACCCCACACAGCTCGCGTTGGAGTCGCGCATCAACTCGCTCGAGGGTGGTTGCATGACGGCGGTCGGTCTACCTGGCGCTCTTGTCGTTGCTTCTGGCCAATCCGCTGAGACATTGGCGATCCTTACCTTGGTCGAGGCTGGTGGGCATATCGTTGCGTCTCCATCGCTGTACGGCGGCACCTACAACTTGCTCCATCACACGCTTCCGAAGCTGGGCATTCATGTGTCGTTCGTCGCCGATCCGCACGACCTCGAGCAGTGGCGTAGCGCGATCCGTCCGAACACCAAACTGTTCTTCGGCGAGGTGCTCGCCAACCCGAAGAACGACGTGTTCGATATTGAGGGCGTGAGCAAGGTGGCGCACGACAACGGGATTCCGCTGATGGTGGACAACACCATTCCGACGCCGTATCTCATTCGCCCGTTCGAGTGGGGTGCCGACATCATCGTGCATAGCCTCACCAAGTTCATTGGCGGTCATGGCACATCGATTGGTGGCGCGATCATCGACGGCGGCACGTTTGATTACGCGGCGAGCGGACGGTTCCCGAATATGACCGAGCCGGATCCGAGCTACCACGGCTTGCCGTATTTCCCGGCCTTGGGCCATGGGGCTTTCATCATCAAAGCACGTGTTCAGATTCTCCGCGACCTCGGCGCGGCGATCTCGCCGTTCAACGCGTTCTTGCTCTTGCAGGGTATTGAGACGTTGAGCCTGCGCATGGAGCGCCACTTCTCGAACACCGCCAAAGTCGCTGAGTTTCTGGTCGGCCGCGACGACGTTCTCAGCGTCAACTACGCCGGCCTGGCGAGCAGCCCGTGGCACGAGCGTGCCAAGCGGTACGGCGGCGGTAAGGGCTACGGCTCAGTCATCGCGTTCGAAATTGCGGGTGGCATCGCCGCGGGGCAAAAGTTCGTCGAGGGCGTGAAACTGCACAGTCATGTGGCCAACATCGGCGACGTGCGCAGCTTGGTGATCCATCCGGCGAGCACCACGCACAGCCAACTCACCGAGCTCGAGCAGGCAACCGCTGGTGTGACCCCCGGATTGGTACGCCTGAGTGTCGGTCTCGAATCGATCGACGACATCCTCGCCGATCTCGAGTTGGGGTTTGCCGCAGCGCAGGCTGGCTGAGTACCAACCGGCTCTACATGGCTCAGCTCTGCAGGCGCAGCACTACATGTCGTCGGGGAACTCGAGGTCTTTCAAGAAGGCCTCGAGTTCTGCGGCGAGATCGTCACCCGTGGGCAACATTGCCTCAGATCGCTGATCGAACTGCCGCTCGAGCATGCGCACATAGCCACTTGCCTGCGCGTCCTCGGCAACGGCTTCGTCGTGCAGCGATTGCCATCGTTCGATTTCGGCGGCGAGCTCAACATGGTCGGTGGGCACGCCGAGTACGTGCTCGAGGTGATGCAGTAACGCAGCCGATGACTTAGGGTGCTGCGCGTTGCCGAGATAGTGAGGCACGCCGACACGCAACGAGATTGCCGGCAAGTCGAGTTTTTCGAGGCGCTCCTGCAGCACGCCGACGACGCCAGTGATGCCCTGATACTGCGGGCGGCTGAGGCCGAGGCGGCGGACGAGTTCGTCGTTCGTGGAACTTCCCACCACCACTGGCACGCGACTGTGTGGCACCGCGTCGGCGTTGGCGCCGATGGTTACTACCAATTCACAGCTCAGGCGAAGTGCCAACGCCGAGATGCAGTCGCAATACGTGCTCCAGCGCACGTGGGGCTCCACACCAGACAACACCACAAGATCGTGCGGGCCGCCGGGAAAACGCGCGAGACGAAAATCGTTGGTCGGCCAGCGGATGTTGCGCACTTCGTCGTCGTCGAACCACACCTCCGGTCGCTCTTGCGTGAAGTCGTAGAACGGATCTGGGTCGATACTTGCGACGACCGGAGCGACACGATCGCGTAAGAGCCATTCGAGGGCGCCCGTAGCGGTGGCAGAGGCGTCGAACCAACCGGTGAGCGCGACGATCATGATTGGTCGCTTCAGCGGGGACAAGCCTTCGGTGTGGGTAGTGAGTACGTCGTCGACTCGCATGGCGTCAGTCTTGCAGCGCCGCTGCGACGTAGTCGATGCAATGCGTGAGTGCAACAACGTCGTCGGGCTCGATCGCAGGAAACATGCCGACGCGGAGCTGGTTGCGACCCAACTTGCGATAGCTGTCGGTATCGACGATGCCGTTAGCGCGAAGTGCGCTGCACACATCATTGGCGTCTACGCCCGACAGGTCGATTGTGCCGACGACTTCACTGCGTTTGGCTGGGTCGGTCACGAACGGGGTGGCCCAGTCGCGAGCATCGGCCCAGTGGTAGAGGGCGCTCGACGACGCTTTGCTGCGTTGGTTGGCCCATGCCAGGCCGCCGTTGCTGAGCATCCACCGCAGCTGTTCATTCAGCATGATCAGCGTTGCCAGAGCGGGGGTGTTGTACGTCTGGTTGAGCACGCTGTTGTCGAGCGCGATCTTGAGATCGAGCGATGCAGGCACCCATCGCTTGCTCGCATTGATTGTGTGTATGCGTTCGAGTGCGGCCGGTGAGCATGCCGCCAACCACAGGCCGCCATCGCTCGCGAATGACTTCTGCGGCGCGAAGTAGTACACATCGACCTCGGTGGGATCCCACAACAAGCCGCCGGCGGCCGAGGTGGCGTCGACCACCACCAATGAGTCCGCGGCAATGCCAGTTGGCCGACGAAGCGGCATCATCACGCCGGTGGAAGTTTCGTTGTGGGTGAGCGCGTAAACATCGGCACCATCTACCACCGACAGGGCGGGATGATCACCAACGTCACTGCGCACGATGGTGGGTTCATCGAGATGCGGTGCTGCGGCGACGGCCTCCGCGAATTTGGATGAGAACTCACCGAACACCGCGTGAACGCTGTGATTTCGTACGAGACCGAAGGTGGCGATGTCCCAGAACACGGTTGATCCGCCGTTGCCAAGCACGATCTCCCAACCGTCGTCGAGACCGAATAGATCTGACAATCCCGACCGAATCGATCCGACCAAATTCTTCACCGGGGGCTGGCGGTGGCTGGTGCCGAGAAGTGTGCTGCCAGACATCGCAAGTGCCGTGACTTGCTCAGGCCGCACCTTCGATGGGCCGCACCCGAAACGCCCGTCAATCGGCACGAGGTGGCGCGGAATGGAAATGGAGCGTGGGTCCGTCGCTGTCACTGTGCCAGCATGTCAGCTATGAGTTCGTCTTCCTCCATGGGTTCTGTTACACCGCGCCGCGCCTCCGCGCGCCTTGCTTCGATCGCGGAGTCGGCCACGCTTGCCGTTGACGCAAAGGCCAAGGCGCTGAAGGCCACCGGTGAGAACGTCATCGGGTTCGGAGCTGGCGAACCCGATTTCCCCACGCCCGATCACATCGTCGAGGCAGCAGTTGCGGCGTGTCGTGACGTAAAGAACCATCGCTATACACCTGCAGCGGGCCTCCCCGAATTGCGTGAAGCCATTGCCGTCAAGACGTTGCGTGACAGCGGATTCGAAACGACGGCCAATCAGGTGTTGGTTACATGTGGCGGCAAGCACGCAGTGTTTACGGCTTTCGCTGCCCTGTGTGATCCTGGCGACGAGGTGATCCTGCCGGCACCGTATTGGACGACGTACCCCGAGGCTGTCACTCTCGCCGGTGGGGTACCCGTGGTCATTGAGACATCCGAAGAGACGGGCTTTCGGGTGACCGTCGAGCAGCTCGAGGCTGCGCTCACCTCGCGCACAAAGGTGCTGCTGTTCGTGTCGCCCGACAACCCCAGTGGCGCGGTGTACCCACCCGAAGAGGTGGAGGCGATCGGCCGTTGGGCAGTGGAGAAGGGCGTCTGGGTAATCACCGACGAAATCTACGAACACCTCACCTACGGCCCTCATCGCTTTGTCTCGATGCCCACCCTGGTGCCCGACATTGCCGATCAGTGCGTGATCGTGAACGGGGTCGCCAAGACCTATGCGATGACCGGGTGGCGCGTTGGTTGGATGATCGGTCCGAACGATGTGATGAAGGCAGCGATCAACTTCCAGTCACACGCGACGTCAAATGTGAGCAACGTTGCGCAACGTGCCGCGCTTGCTGCCGTGAGCGGAGACCTGTCGGCGGTACACATGATGCGCGAGGCATTCGAGCGCCGCGGCCGCATCATGCATTCGATGCTCAACGACATTCCGGGTGTCACGTGCATCGAGCCGCAGGGTGCGTTCTACTGCTTCGCCAACATGAAGGGGCTTCTTGACCGACCACTCAGTGGCCACGTGTCGCGCAGCTCACTTGAGTTGTCCGAGGTCGTGCTCAGCCATTCCAAAGTCGCGTTCGTGCCAGGCGAGGCGTTTGGCGCGCCTGGTTACGCGCGCTTCTCCTTCGCGCTCGGTGACGACGATCTCATCGAAGGCATTCGTCGTATCGGCGAGTTCGTCGCCGGTTAGAGCTGCTGCGCAGCCAGAGCGGATGCCCGTAACGCGCTGAGTGTTGTGCGACTTGTGCTGACGTCGGCAGATAATTGCAGGTGCAACAATGTTGGGGTTTCACGCGCCAATGCCTGTGCGAACAACGGCTCGAAATTAGCGGTGTTTGCGAGTGTTTCGCCATGCCACCCGTATGCCCTCGCCAAGGCTGCGAAGTCGGGGTTGAACAGATCGCTTCCGCTGACTCGTCCGGGGTATTCACGCTCTTGGTGCATGCGAATTGTGCCGTAGGTGCCGTTGTCGACGACGATGCTGATGAGTCGCTTCGCTCCATAGCCGGTAGCCGTCGCGAGCTCCTGACCGGTCATCAAGAAGTCGCCGTCGCCGGCAATGTTCACGACCGTGCGCTCTGGGTAGAGCAACGCCGCAGCCACCGCGGCAGGTACGCCGTAGCCCATTGCACCCGACGTCGGCGCGAGCTGCGTGCGACCGGCGTGCTGCATGCCGGGGTACTGACAGAAGCGGTGCAGCCAGCCGCTGTAGTTGCCGGCGCCGTTTGTATACACCGTGTCTGCCGGGGACAAACGTTGCACGGTCTTGATCACCTCGGCCATGTCGAGCGGTTCCACCGGAGTAGCCACGAGGTTCGCGACGTAGTCGGCATTCGCGGCGGCCGTTGACGCCGCCCAAGGAAGAACGGCGGGAACTGGCAGTGACTCGAGTGCCGGCGCAGCACAGGCCATCGACGACTGCACGAGTAGATCCGCTGCGTAGACCCGACCGAGTTCCTCGGCTCCTGCGTGAATGTGGATGAGCCTCTGTGTAGGCCGTGGAGCCTGCAGCAGCGTGTAGCCGCCTGTCGTCATCTCGCCGAGACGGGGACCGATTGCGAGTACGAGGTCGCTGTCGCGAATGCGCTCGGCGAGTTTTGGATTGATGCCGATGCCGACGTCGCCGGCGTAGTTGGCATGGCGATTGTCGAACAGGTCTTGGAACCGAAAAGCGCAACCAACGGGCAGTTGCCATGCCTCGGCGAAACGCTGCAGGGCGTTGCATGCCTCAGCATTCCAGCCGCTGCCGCCGACGATGACGAACGGCCGCTCGCTGCCGAGCAACATCGTGCCAAGCTCTGCGAGAGCGCCGGGCGCAGGCGCAGCGAGAGCTGGCTCGGCCCGACGTATCACCGGCGCTGCGGTCACCTGCGTCAGCATGTCTTCGGGCAGCACCACAACGACGGGTCCCGGACGCCCCTGCATTGCGATGTGAAATGCCCGTGAGACGTATTCGGCAAGGCGATCAGCATCGTGCACCTCGCCGACCCATTTCGCCATGCCGAGCGTGCCCGGGCCGAACATCTGGCGATAGTCAACCTCTTGAAACGCTTCGCGATCGCGCTGATCGGACGCGACCTGACCGATGAACAGCACCATCGGTGTGCTGTCTTGGAACGCGGTGTGTAATCCGATGCTGGCGTTAGTCGCGCCGGGCGCACGCGTGACCAGGCACACGCCGGGGCGACCGCTGAGTTTGCCCTGCGCCTCGGCCATGAACGCCGCGCCACCTTCTTGTCGGCAGGCGATGAAGCGAATGCGATCGCGGTGTTCGTGGAAGCCATCGAGGACAGCGAGAAAGCTCTCGCCGGGCACGCCGAAACAGGTGTCGATGCCCTGCTCGATCAGTGCCTCGACGAGGAGATGACCGGCGATCCTGCTGCTGGCCGGCGGCGCATCGTCGCCGGTGTGAGTTCGTACGTCGCTAGTTGTCACGTCTCGAACCTAGCCCTAGCGAACGGTCGGTGCGTGAGGGCGGTGAGCCCTCACCGGTTGCATCGGGGCGGGATTAACCACGGACGATGTGGCACCCCACGCGTATGGTCGGGTGCGCTCGTTGCTTTCGAACCGCGAACGGTGAGTGATTCTGGAGCCACGAAAACACGAATGGAGAATTGGCCATGGGCAATCAAATGGAGTTGTCTTTTCCGATGTCAATTTCTACGTCCCCGAGCGTCCTCTCTCGACGTTGTATCGTCGACGATATGCCGCCCGCGTTCGAGCGCCCGAAAGTCGCCGAATTCTTTGCGGGAATAGGGCTAGTGCGTCTGGCATTGGAACGAGTTGGCTTCGAGGTTGTTTGGGCAAATGACATAGAGCCGATCAAACAGCGCATTTACCTATCCAACTTTGGGTCGGCCGACTTTCACCTCGGCGACGTGAGAGAAGTCTTTGGTGCAGACATACCCAATGTGGACGTCGCTACGGCGTCATTTCCTTGCACCGATTTGTCCCTTGCCGGTTGGCGGCGTGGCTTGGCCGGAGCAGGCTCAGGCATGTTCTGGGAGTTCGCTCGGATAATCGAGGAAATGGGGGAGCGGCGGCCTGCGGTTGTGTTGCTCGAGAATGTTCCAGCATTCGCAACGTCACGCGGTGGCGAGGACCTCCGTGTGGCCGTCGAGCGACTCAATTCGCTCGGGTACTGGTGCGACCTTCTGCAAATCGATGCTCGGCGGTTTGTACCCCAGAGCAGACCGCGAATGTTTGTTGTTGGCGTTCAGTCTCGGGTGGCCGATCGACCGGTCCACGTGGACTCAGTTCGACCACGTCATCTCGTGGACTTTTCATCTCGGCATTCCAGCCTGTTGATACAAGCGACTCCGCTCCCAGGAATTCCGCACGGGGAACACTGTTTGAGCTCGGTGGTCGAGCGTTTCAAGTCAGCTGATGCAATTTGGTGGGGAGCGGATCGAACTGAGAAGTTTGTTCACTCCCTAGTTCCTCTGCAGGCTGAAAGATTGCAAAAGTTGAAGTCAGGCTCGTCGACGGTTTGGCGGACTGCCTATCGACGCACCAGGAACGGAGTCGCCCTGTGGGAAGTTCGCGCCGACGCGATTGCTGGGTGTCTTCGCACGGCTCGCGGTGGTTCGAGCAAACAAGCTGTGGTCGAGGCTGGCCACGGTGAGGTCAGGGTTCGGTGGATGACGGCGCGCGAATACGCTCGGCTGCAGGGGGTGCCCGATTCGTTTAACTTTGATGCCGTTTCAAGTAACCAGGCAATGTTCGGATTCGGCGATGCCGTTTGCGTTCCAGTCGTCGAATGGGTTGCACGTCATGTGCTGCTGAGTATGTTGGCAAACCCTGTTGCAGTCGCGTCGTGATCGATTTCGTACCGTGACGGAAGAGACGCCAGACCGCTCGCCACCCAACGAAGTCATACAGATTCGCGGAGAGATCAAGAAGTTCTTCGATCAGCTCACGCCCGAGGCAAATAGGATTGGTGCCTCGACGTGCGCGGTCTACGCATTCTTTGATTACGACGGTGAGCCGGTCTACGTCGGCCAGACAATTGAAATGTTGCGAGGGCGAGTAGGCCGCCACCTCACTGGCCGACGAAGTGATGCCGTTGGGAAGTTTGTGCTTGACCCCTTCGAGGTACTGGAAATCGAGGTGTGGCCGCTGTTCAACGTTTCGACGAAGGCCGAGCGACAGCTTCTCTCGGATCAGATGGAATACGCCGTCTTCCAGAAGTGCATTCTCGAATCAGAGTTCGGCGCAGTACTCAATGAGAAGGGCATTGCCTATCGAGACCCGATACAGCTCCCGCCCTCCTACCGGGGGTGCATCGTGCCGCAAAACCTGTACGTCGATCGTCGACATCCCGATGTCCGCATCGCTCGCCGAGCTGCAACGGTTGCGAGCTTGGCAAGACTTATCTCAGAACGACAAGTAGACAAGGGCCTTCGGGCGACACTCTTGGTCCAGGCAAGGAGGCTCGAATCGCTAACGACTCGCCGCTACTCAGACTTCGCAGGCCTTCCCGACGAGATCGAAACGGACGACGGCGGTTAGAAACTCTGAATGGTTACGCGGCACGCCGACGAACCCTGGCTTAGCGCCACCAGAGGCCGTAGCGCGTGGCGAGCGCAGTGGCGGTCACGAGTACGAGACATTCCACCACCTGTTCGGCAGTGCCGAGCACGTCACCCGTCACCCCGCCGAGCTTGCGCAGTGTCAGCCATGCCACGGCCCCGGCTCCGACGGCAGCCGCAATGATGAACGGTCCGACCCACCAGCCAACGACGAGCGCAGTGAGAACGATTGCGGCGATGGCCCCGAGCGCGGCGCGCTGGCGAGAGAGCGACTTCGCGTACTCGGCGCCGAGACCATCAGGTCGGGCAACAGGTACGAGGGCCATCAAGGCAACAGCCGCGCCACGGCCGAGGGTGTGCGCTGCGATCAGACTGGCGAATGTGGCCGCGGGAGAGAACCCAAGCGAGGCAACACACGCAACTCGAATAACGATTGAGCCGCACATTGCCGCAACGCCGTATGAGCCATGCAGAGGATCGTCGAGAATGCGGATGCGGTCCTCGCGAGTCCATCCACCAGCGAACGCGTCGGCCACATCAGCGAGCCCGTCCTCATGGAACGCACCCGTTAGAAGGACCCCGAGCAGCACGGCAACGGCGGCCGCGACGAGGGGTGGCACGACGTGTAGCAGCCCGGCCGCTGTTCCGCCAACGAACACGCCGACGAGAGCACCAGCGACAGCAAACCATGGCACAGCCGCGGTGAGGCTCGGCTCACCCTTCAGACGCAGCGGTACGCGGGTGAGGAACACGATCGCGGCACGCAGGTTTTTCATCAGCCGAACCATTCGCCAAACGTGGGCACGTCGGTGATGCCAACACACGCCATGGCGACCAGCGGTAGTGCTGCCATTGCACCGCTGCCTTCACCGAGGCGCATGTCGAGATCGAGGAGCGGTTGCTTCTCGAGCCGTTCGATGAGCTTTCGATGTCCGGGTTCAGCTGAACAGTGACCGACGAGGCAGTGATCGAGCGCCGTCGGTGAGATACACGCGAGCGGCAGCGCGGATGCGGTAACGACATAGCCGTCGAGCATCACCGGAAGTTGACGATGCCGCGCCGAGACGATTGCTGCAGCAATTGCTACCAACTCGGCACCGCCAACCTCACGGAGCACTTCGAGCGGATCGCTCACTCCGACAATACGGTTGATCGCTTGTTGTACCACAGCGCGCTTTCGCTCGAGACCCTCGTCGTCGACGCCAGTGCCACGCCCGACCCAATCGGTCACATCGCCGTTGCCGAGCGCCGCCGCGATCGCCGCTGCAGCTGTTGTGTTACCGATGCCCATTTCGCCGAGCACCAGCAGGTCGGCGTCGAGTGCATCGACGGCATCGCGCCCCGCAGTGACGGCTTCGTCGAATCGCTGTGGGGACAGTGCTGATTCGTAGCGAATATCGCCCGTTGGTCGGCCGACCCCGACGTCGATCGCCAGCACAGAGGCACCAGCCACTGTTGCAAATGCATTGATCGTGCTCTTACCAGCGCGATATGCGGCCAGCATCGCTGCGGTGACCTCGGCGGGGTATGCGCTCACGCCTGCAGCGGTCACGCCATGGTCGGCCGCAAAGATCAACGCCGCAGGCCTGCGCACCGCTGGAGTCGATGTTCGCTGCCACGCGGCGACCCACGCAGCAATGCTGTCGAGTCGGGCCAGGGCACCGCTGGGTCGCAAGATATTTGCGGCGCGTTCGGTGACCGCGGCATACGCCTCCTCATCGCGAGTGGGCAGAGTTGAGATGGCAGTGCGCAGCCAGTTGGACGCGGTCATGACAGAAACTCCCAAGGATCGTGGAGGGCGATGGCGCGGCCGGCGACGAGGAACAACGACTGCTGCGCGGCGTCTGCCCAGATGCGGTTGATGCGGCCGAGGAGATCGCGATACTCGCGGCCGAGGTCGGTTTCGGGATGGATGCCGAGCCCGACCTCGTTGGTGACTGTGACCGTCGGGGCTGATCGCTGAGCCGCCAATTGCGCTGTGCCGATCGCAGCCGCAAGGACATCGGATTCGGAGCGATTGTCGACGACGAGGTTGGCCAGCCACACGGTGAGACAGTCGATGATGACCAGGTTGTCGTCGGGAGCGGTGATGAGCGCTGCCGCCAACTCGGTCGGCGCCTCTATCGTCGGCCAGCTTGGCCGATCAGCTTGATGACGTCCGATGCGGATGCGCATGTCGTCATCGAAAGGTTGAGCGGTGGCGATGAACGTGACGTCACCGGTGAAGCGACGACCGATCTCGACGGCGAGGTCGCTCTTGCCGCTGCGTGCTCCGCCGATGAGCAGCGTGAGTGCGTTCACGACGGTGTCATTTCGTGATGATGTGTGACATCAGTAGTCGATGCCACGCTTGGCGGCGATGCCACTGGTGTACGCGTGCTTGATCTCACGCATCTCGGTGGCCGTGTCGGCAATGGCGATGAGATCGGGCGAGGCGTCGCGGCCAGTGACGATGACGTTGACGTGCAATGGTCGATCGCGTAACACCCGAATCACCTCATCGCTGTCGATCCAACCCCACGTCATGAGATAGGTGAGCTCGTCGAGAACGATCAGCTCGTAGTGACCCGATTCGATGAGCCCACGCGCAATCGCCCAGCCGCGTTGGGCAACCGCTTTGTCGTGTTCAAGGTTGTCGGAGTCCCAAGTGAATCCTTCGCCAACGGATTGCCAATGCACACCGAGCTGGCGGCCGATGGTTTCCTCGCCCACCTTCCATTCACCACTTTTCACGAATTGCAGTACGGCAACCTGCCATCCGCGAGCGATACCGCGCACCATGATGCCGAATGCGGCCGTGCTCTTGCCCTTACCGTTACCGGTGTTGACAACGAGCAGCGACTTCGCGCTATGCAGTCCGTCGGGTCGCGGATCGTCGGTGAGCGGATCGTCGGTGTATGGCTCGTCGGTGTATGGCTCGTCGGCGTTTTGTGTGTTCATGCTTGTGTGTTCATGCTCGTGTGCTCATGGAAGCGCGAAGTCTAGACACGACCTGATATGTTCGTCCTGCCCGGTCCGCCGGGTCGTACAGAATCCAGCGAAGTCGGTGTAAACCCGACGCTGTCCCGCAACGGTGATGCCGTTCACGAAGTGTTCGTGAACGGACGAGTCCGGTCGCCTGGTCTGTGTGCGCAACCGAAACCCTCGAGGCAAGGGTGGTTCGCGTGAGGGGCAACCCTCGTTCGGATCCGTCTTTGTCCTCCAAATCCTTGGAGGATTTTTTTTATGTCACATGTCAATCACAGCCGTCTCAGAATGGCTACTGCACTCGTTGGACTCTCGTTGGCGGTGATGTCGGGTTGCGGTAGCGATACCACCATCCCCAAGGCAGCGACTGACGCGTCAACGGCGGGGTCCAGTTCTGCCGGTACCGCGTCTGCACAGTCAACACCTGGTGACGCAACCACCACAACGATCGTGCCGTTCTCTGTCACTGATCCCAATGGTCCGGTCACGCTCAAGGGCAAGCCGGTAAAGATCATCTCGTTGTCGCCAACGCATACCGAAATGCTGTTTGCGATCGGTGCCGGGGGTCAAGTTGTGGCCGTCGACAACCAGTCGAACTTTCCAGCCGGCGCGGCAAAGGTGGCGACCGACCTCTCCGGTTTCACGCCGAACATCGAGGCCATCGCCGGGTACAAGCCAGATCTCGTGGTGATCGGCGACGACTCAGCAAAGTTGTCCTCGCAGCTCGGTCAGCTCGGTATCCCGGTTTGGTATGGGCCATCGGCGACGTCGCTCGACGATGTCTACAAGCAGATCGAACAGCTCGGCGTGCTGACCGATCACATAGCCGACTCGGCGTCGCTTGTTGCGAAGATGACGACCGACGTCAAGTCGATCGTGGCCGAGGTCCCCAAGTTGTCGACCCCGCTCTCGTATTACCACGAGCTCGATTCCACGTACTTCTCTGCAACGTCGAATACCTTCATCGGACAGATCTACGCACTAGCCGGATTGCGTAACGTGGCCGACTCGGCTGAGGCCGGCAACGACTATCCGCAACTCAGTGCAGAATTCATCGTGTCCTCGAATCCCGACGTCATCTTTCTCGCTGACACCAAGTGCTGCCAGCAAGACGCGACGACCGTTGGCGCTCGCGACGGATGGGGATCGATCAAAGCGGTGAAGAATGGTCACGTCGTGGCGATGGACGACGACATTTCGTCGCGATGGGGACCGCGAGTCGTCGACTATCTACGTGCCGTTGTTGAAGCTGTGAAAGCAGCATCTCCGGTGACGGCCGGCTGAGCCCGATGGCGATGTCGACGATGTCGACGCCCGATGCTGACGCCGACGCGGCACTGCCGCGTCGGCGCAACTGGTGGCTTCCGGCGTCGATCTTGTTGTTGATCGGTGCGATTCTGCTGGGTGCATACATTGGGCCGGCGGGTCGCATTTCGAGCGCGAACTGGAATCTGATTTGGACGGTACGCATGCCTCGTGTCGCTCTGGCTGCGTTGGTCGGCGCGATGTTGTCGATATCTGGCGCGAGCTACCAAGGGGCGTTTCGGAATCCGCTTGCCGATCCGTATCTCCTCGGCGTGGCGTCGGGTGCAGGGCTCGGCGCCACGATCGTGTTCGTCATCGGTCGGGCCAACACCAGCGGTTGGATCATCGATCCATTGCCATTGGCTGCCTTCGTTGGCGGGCTGATCGCGGTGATGTTCACCTACATGGTTGGCGCTGCGTTCGGCTCGTCGTCGTCGGCGCGTTCGTCGATCACTCTCGTGCTCGCCGGAGTTGCGGTCACCTCGCTTGCCACTGCAATCCAGACCTTCGTGCTGTATCAGAACAACGACGTCATTCGCGAGGTCTACAGCTGGATCCTCGGGCGACTCAATACTGCGACATGGAGCGACGTGCGTCTCGTCGCGCCATACATCGTGATCAGCTCAATCGTGTTGCTGTTGCATCGTCGTCAACTTGATCTCCTGCGCGTGGGCGACGACGAAGCATCGTCGTTGGGGATGCAGGTCGGCCGAGTGCGACTTGTGGTCGTTGTCGCCGCGACGCTTGGCACCGCGGCGGCCGTTTCGGTGAGTGGACTCATTGGGTTCGTCGGCATTGTGGTTCCTCACGCCGTGCGCATGATGGCCGGTGCCAGCTATCGCCGGCTGCTCCCACTCACTGTTGTGCTCGGGGCGGCCTTTCTGATCCTCACCGACATTCCTGGTCGAGTGCTCACCCATGGTGCCGAAACGCCCATCGGTGTCGTGACGGCATTTTTCGGCGCGCCGTTCTTCATCATCGTGTTAATGAACCGCAGGTTGTCGCAATGAGTTCTGTCGCGCTTCGCAACCTCGCGGTGCGCTATGGCAAACGTACGGTCGTGCATGATTTCTCCGACACCATCAAGCCTGGTGACTGGTTGTGTCTCATCGGGCCGAATGGCGCGGGGAAGTCGTCGATCTTGCGCGCCGTTGCAGGTCTCGCGACGCACAGCGGAGAGATCGACGTTGACGGCTCACCGTTGCGGCTTCGGTCGCCACGTCGGCGCGCCGAGTTGGTGGCCTACGTTCCGCAATCGCCTGTACTGCCCGACGAGATGCTCGCCGCCGAGTACGTGCTGCTCGGTCGTAACCCATACATCAGCTACTTCGGTGGAGAGACTGCGCATGATCGGGCGATGGTGGTCAATGTCTTACGCCGACTCGACCTCGAGCAGTTTGCAGCCCGCGAACTCGGTTCGCTGAGTGGTGGTGAACAGCAGAGGTTGGTCATCGCCCGCGCGCTCGCTCAAGAGGCTCCGATACTTCTCCTTGACGAGCCCACCAGTGCTCTCGACATCGGCCATCAGCAGCAGGCCCTCGAGTTGGTCGACCGCCTACGACGCGAGAACGGCCTGACGGTCATCTCTGCGATGCATGACCTCACCCTCGCCGGATTGTATGCCGATCGTTTGGCGCTGCTTCACGAAGGTCATCTCGTGGTGTCCGGGACGGCGACGCAGGTGTTGCGCGCCGAGACACTTGCAGAGTTCTATGGCGTGAGTGTGACAGTGCATCACGAAGCCGATGGCACTGTCGTGGTGGTGCCCCGCCGCGTTCTCTAACGCTCGCCCTACTGGGATAGCGGTATCCAGCGGTCGCCGCCCAAGATGCGATCGGCCTCCGATGGCCCCCACGATCCGCGGAAGTAAGGATGCACGGGGCCCGGGTTGTCGAGTGCGGGCTGAATGATGCGCCAGGTCTGCTCAACTACGTCTTGGCGGGCGAACCGTCGGGGAAGGCCCGCAATTGCATCGTCAAGGAGTCGTTCGTACGGGCCGCGCCGCCGCCCGAGCGCCGCAGCGAAGTCGACCGCGACATCCACGTTCTGGCTGTCGAGATTCTGGCCAGGTGTCTTGGCCTGCAGGGTGAACGTGACGCCATCGTGCTGTCCGAGTCGAAAACGCACGAGGTTGCGTTCGGGAGGTGGTCCTCCGCCTTCGTCGAACAACATGCTCGGAGGTTCGCGAAACTCAACGACGACCTCGGTGGCCGCGTTTGCGAGTGCTTTGCCGACTCGGATGTACCACGGCACACCGGCCCATCGCCATGAGTCGATTTCGAAACGGGCGGCGGCAAATGTCTCGATGGATGAGTCCTTATCGACGCCCTCCTCGTCGCGATAGCCGACATATTGACCGCGCACGAGATGCGCCGAGTCAAGTGGTCGCATCGCCGCAAAGACCTTTGCTTTTTCATCCTGCAAGAAGCTGCTGTCAGGGCCGACCGGTGGCTCCATCGCACAGAGCGCCATCACTTGCAACAAATGGTTCTGCATGACGTCACGAATCGCGCCGACACCGTCGTAGAAACTGCCACGACCCTCGACGCCGATTGTTTCGCTCATTGTGATCTGCACGCTGCGTACGTAGTTGCGATTCCACACTGGTTCGAGCAGTGTGTTCGAGAAGCGGAAGACGAGCAGATCTTCCACGCTCTCTTTGCCGAGGTAGTGGTCGATGCGAAAGATCTGTTCTTCTGGGAACACGCTGTGCAGAATGGTGTTCAGCTCACGTGCGGAGGCGAGGTCGCGACCGAATGGCTTTTCGACCACGATTCGGCCGCGCTTGTTCAGGCCTACTGATGCAAGACCCTCAGCCACTGCTGGAAACATCGTCGGCGGGATCGCCATGTAGAACACGGCCTGCTGCGATCCGAACTGCTCGAGCTTTTCGGCCAGTGCCTGCCAGGTCTTGGGATCGGAATAGTCGCCTTGGATCAGATCGAGGCGCTGCTGCAACGACTCGATAATGGTGGCCGCTGCCTCTGGGTCGTTGGCGATGATCGAGTCGTGCGCGTGCTCGCGAAAACCGTCGTCGGTCCACTCGCTGCGGGCAACACCGATCACGGGAATGGTGAGTCGGCCGCTGTGCTCGAGTTCATACAGCGCGGGGAACAATTTGCGTTTGCTGAGGTCGCCGGTGGCGCCAAACAGCACAAGGGCGTCGGCGACGGGTTGTGTTGACATGGTTAGCTCTCGCTCTTTTGGATGTTCGGGTTCTGGATGTGCTGTTCGGCGTGCCCGCCGAATTGGGCGCGCATTGCTGACAGCACCTTGTCGGCGAGTTCGGCGCGGCCACGCGAACTGAATCGTTGGTACAAGGCGGCCGATAGAACAGGTACAGGCACGCCTTCGTCGATGGCGGCGTGAATTGTCCAACGACCCTCGCCGCTGTCGCTCACGGCACCTTCGAAGCCATCGAGATTCGGATCGTCATGCAATGCGGTCGCTGTGAGATCCAGCAACCAACTCGCTACCACGCTGCCCCGCCGCCACACCTCGGTGATCTCGGTGAGGTCGAGATCGTATTGGTAATACTGCGGCTCGGCAAGGGGTGCAGTCTCGGCATCCTTGGCGTGATCGACAGCACCGATATTCGCCGCGGCCAACACATTGAGGCCTTCGGCGTAGGACGCCATCAGGCCATATTCGATGCCGTTGTGCACCATCTTCACGAAGTGGCCAGCACCACTCGGGCCGCAGTGCAACCAGCCCTGCTCGGCAGTGGTTGGCGAGCCCGTGCGGCCGGGCGTGCGCTCTGCGGTGCCGACCCCCGGTGCCAGCGACTCGAAGATTGGAGCCATCTGGGCAACGGCTTCATGCGGTCCGCCGATCATCAGGCAGAACCCTCGCTCAAGTCCGAACACCCCACCGCTCGTGCCGACATCAAGCGAATGAATGCCCCGCGCGGCGAGCGGCGCGGCCCGGTTGATGTCGTCTCGATACCAACTGTTACCGCCGTCGATAATCGTGTCGCCCGCCGAGACCAATGCTGAGAGCTTGTTGATCGTGTCATCGACGAACGCGGCGGGGACCATGATCCACAGGTGCCGAGGCGCGGGCATTTTTTGGACGAGGTCGGAGAGCGAGGTGGCACCGACGAAGCCCTCCGCCTCGAGCGCGGCGACCGCTGCTGTACTGACGTCGTAGACGACACATTCGTGGCCAGCCTGCTTGAGGCGGCGCACCATGTTTGCGCCCATCCGACCTAAACCGATCATCGCAATCTGCATACCTGTCAGGTTGCCATGTTCGGGGCCAACTACGGTGACGCCTTGTGAATTATCGAGAACTCGATCGCGATGTGGCGGGCTGCGCGGCGTCGCATCAGGCGCTGTTGACATCGCTCGACAGCCTTACCGATGCCGAGGCGCGAGCCGCATCAAACCTCGCGGGTTGGACGGTGGGCCATGTGCTCACCCATCTCGCGCGCAACGCCGACAGCCACCTACGAATGCTGCAGGGTGCCGAACGGGGTGAAGTGCTCACGCAGTATGTCGACGGCGCACAAGGCCGCAACGTTGATATCGAGGCCGGGGCCGGCCGCTCGGCGCGCCAGTTGGTGGCCGATGCGCGGACCACGATCTACAACCTGGAGGGTGTTTGGGCCAACACCACCGATCAGGGCTGGAACGGTCGGGGACTGGCGCTGGTCGGTGAGATTCCGATGCACGATCTCGTGTTTCGTCGCTGGCGAGAAACGGAGATTCATCGGGCCGACCTCGGCCTTGGATACACCTTTTCCGATTGGCCATCCGACTATGTGCGTCTTGATCTGCTTCGGATGACGGCGCAATGGGCGAGCCGCAAGCCAATGGGCCTTACTGCGCTGCCGGCATCGGCACTCGCGGTGTCTCCGCACGAGCGTTTGGCGTGGCTATGGGGACGCCTCGACATAGCTGGATTGCAACCTGCAGGTGTGTCGTGATGCAGACTCTCGAGATGGAATCGACGGGACCATGAAGTCAGGCGGGCTCAAACGGCTCATCTGTGCAGTTGCCGTAGCTGTCGTTGGCGTCGGCGCTGTTGGGACGGGTCGAGCGCTCGCGCACGCGAGCCTGGAATCGAGCACGCCCGCAGCGTCGTCGGTGCTCGAGGCGTCGCCACCCCTCATCTCGTTGAACTTCGACGAAGCAATTGAGGTGTCGCTGACGTCGATTCAACTGTTCAACGAAAAGGGCAAGGTGCTGCCCGTGGGATCGGCAGTGAGTGGAGCCGACGACTCCATTGTCCAGTCCTCCGTGGCGACGGTTCCCGATGGCACGTACGCGGTCGTGTGGCGTGTCACATCCGCCGATGGGCATGTCGTCGACGGGGCCTTCAGCTTTCAGGTCGGGTCGGGCAGCGGCGTCGATTCGGCACAGCTCATCGACAGCGTGTTGAGTGGTTCGCGCGCGGCACCCGCCGTTGGCCGGGTCATGGGCATTGCCCGATTCGCATCGTTCCTTGCCGCGTCGCTGCTGCTCGGCGGCTTGTTCATGGTGATGATGGCCGACGTCGAGGCTCAGCACGGCTGGGCTACTCGACGTCTGCTCTGGCTTGGATTGGTGTTGCTCGGTCTTGCCGCCTTTGCCAACTTCACACTTCTCGGGGCCAAGTCGAAAGCGGGCACGCTGGCCGACGCGTTCGATATGTGGAAGTGGGTCGACATCGCCGGAACGCGAACGGGCGCGCTCTTGATCATGCGTCTTGCGCTGACTGTCTTGCTCATTCCTGTAGTGGCGTGTCTGAATCGCAGGCAGCGCGCATGGTGGCCGATCAGTGTGGCGCTACTCGGGCTGCTCACCATCTTCACGTTCAGCGGTGCCGGCCATCCAAGCGTCACCGACCAACCGGCGATCTGGATGGCTGTCGACGCATTGCACCTTGGATTCGTCGCGCTGTGGCTGGGCAGTCTGGTGATGATGGCCGTCGGGGGGCGCACGTGGTTGCGCGACCCGCGCCACGGACCCGCGGTCAAGTCCTTCTCTCGAATGGCCACCGTTGGAATTCCCGTCATCGTTGTCACCGGCGTGGCGCAGACATGGCGGCTGGGAGGAAGCCTCACCAATCTGACAGACACATCGTGGGGTCGCATTCTTCTCGCCAAGGTGGCCATCGCAGTCCTCATGGTGACCATCGGTGCGGCATCGCGATGGCTCCTGTCGCACGAGGGTCCCGCGGGCCTGCGTCGAATGGTGTTGGCCGAGGCGGTGTGTGGGATTGCCGTACTTGGTCTCGCTGCCGGTCTCGTTGCTCAGCCGCCCACAGTTGGCCCGAGGTCGAAAGTGTTCACGGCCGCGCTCACCGAGAATGGCACCATCGCCGATGTCTCGATCACGCCCGGTCGCGTGGGAGCAAATGAGTTCCACCTCGTGATCACCCCAGCGGGCGGCAGCATCAAACCAGTGGTGAGCGTGACTGCGCGAATGAGCCTTCCCGCGCGCAACATGCCGAATACGCCGGTGACTCTGATCGCATCGGGTCCTAACCACTACACCGGCAACATCACCTTGCCGTTTTCGGGCGATTGGACACTTGAGCTCGTCATTGAACCCACTGCCGGTGAATCAGTGCTCCTCACGAGCGCGGTGCCGATTCCGTAGACGGTCGGCCACCTTTCAGGCAGCGAGGTCGACAGCGTTTCGTTCGGCTTCGTGAACGCTCGCGATCGTCTGTTTCAGTCCAGCAAGCAGCACACCCTGTGCACCAAGTTCGTTCGCATCGAGCCACGCCTCGAAGTCTGCCGAGTACGCCGCACCAGGGTTTGGTGACGTTGGATCGGGCAGTGGCGGCAACGGCGTGCTCACCGGGATCGTTCCTTGACGACGCATCTGATCGAAGCTTGCCGCGATCACCGCAGCGGCTGCCACGGTGGTTTGCCAATCGAGTGCGTACAAGGTGTCGTGTGCAACACGACCGGGGCTTCTTGGTGCGATGCCCTCTCGCACCAGCACGGCGCGTAGTGCGACGAGCGCCGCGCCTGATCCCAGCGTCGCGGCAGCGCCTCCTGGAAGCATCGACGTCGCGGAAGCAATCAATGCGAATCCGATGTCCCACAGTTGCTGGGCCTCGTTAGCATGCGCAATCGCCTGCTGACGGGCCAATGTGTCGATCAACGCGAGGACGGCGGCGAGATCGTGCACCGCGTGGCGCGCCGCATTGGCGTCGGCCACGTTCGCCGTGATCGTCGTTCTGAAACCGTCGGCGATCCGCTCGCGTTGCACCGCCAAGCGCGCGAATGCGTCCGCGTCAGCGACGATCGAGGCCAGTAGTTGGGCGCCTTGACCGGAGGTGAACCCCCAATCGGTCCCATGAACCGACGTGAACTGAAGCAGCCACGGCGCAGCAATGTCAACCGCAAGCGCCCGCGGGGTCGCGTCGGGCTGACCGTAGAAGCCAACCTGCGGCGTGTAACGGTCGCGCAAATAGCGGATGAGATCCGGGACGACGGTGCCTGCGTCGGCCACGCTCATCTGTGCCGGACTAGTTCCCAGGATGACGAGTCGGCGCATGAGCGCGCTGTCGTGCGCGGCATCGAACAACAGCGCCGGATCATGAACAGCGCGTTTGATGAACACAGCGGCCGCGCCTCGCGTGTTGAGCATGGTCGTCATCAAAAGGTCGGCGGTGCCGGGACCCGCACGTTGTACGTCGGCCCAACCGCCGGTTCGATAGCGCGCGATGAGCTCGGTGCTGAGTACGACGAGTTCGTCGGCCGTGAGCCGAAGGTGCTGAACGAGCAGCGCGGCACCGTACGGATGCATGTCGGTGAGAAGCCACGACATCTCGGTGGCGGGCGATTGGTGACGTGCGTCGGCAAGGGTTGCTCCGAGCGCAGCGAAGACCGCATCGATGTCGGCGAGTCGGGTGTGGTTGTCAACGCTGAGCCCACCCTCCACGGTGCGCATCGATACCAGCCTGATGCGCTCATCGCCGAGCAGGTTGCATAGTTGCGCCCAACCGTGCTGTGTCATGTTGCTCAAGAACGCATCACCCAGACGACGCTGTGCGGCGATGGCGTCAAGCGTGTGGCGGAGCCACTTGAGTTCATCGTTGCTCACCAATTCGGCGAGTTGACCATTTGACAGGGTCCAACCCAACGCCTGCGCCTGATCCTGTGTGATCGTTGGATCGCTTGCTGACGACAGCGGATCATTGACGATCGACCAGCCGTACAGGCGCTGCAACACAGCGAAGCGGCTGTTCATGAGATCGCCAGCGTCCAACGCCACCGGCCCATGTGCGTCCAATGCCTGGCAGCTGAGTAGTGCCTCCATAAGTGGCAGCCATTGGTCGACGAGCGCACGTTGGACATTGCGCACATTTGACATTGCTATCGACGCATCGGGATCGTTCGAGCGGACGCCGTCGAGTTGAGCGACCGCTCGTTGCGTTGCCTGGCGGAGAAAGCGAACGCGTTCGTCGTCGTAGCCCATGAAGCCCGTCATGGCATGCTGCTCGAGAGACCCGCGAGTGACACCGTGGTCCTCGATTGCGCTGCTCGACGTTCGAGTTGGGCAGCGTTACGACCGAGTTCGTCGGCGGCCCTCGTCAGCGTGGAGCGGGCGGCCAGAAGTTCGTCGAAGCATCGTTGTGGAGTTGGGCCGATCCACGTGTCGATCCCTGCCCGACGGTAGAGCAGCATTGCGTCAAGGCTTTCGATCGTTCGTGCGAGCCGCCGCAATGAACGCGCGCGTTCGAGCAGCACGTCTGCAACGGGGGCTGGTGTGGGCATGCCTTCTCCTCGGGCCAACTAGGTGCTCACACGGCTGTCGGAGGGAAATGTGCCGCCACTCAGCGCGCGCGAAAGCGATCGAGCTGGCGTCGATCGCGCTTCGTTGGTCGTCCGGTGCCCCGCGCCCGGACGAAGAGTGGGCCTGTGTCGTCCGGAGGCGGAGGCGGTGGACTGTGATCAACAAAGCACTCCGCGGCGAGGGTGGCACCCACTCGCTTATCGATGATCTGGGCAACTTCAACGATCCGATCGCGCCCTCCGGCAAACGCTGTCACGCGATCACCTATGCGTACGGTTGTCGAGGGCTTCGCGGGTGCGCCGTTCACCCTGACGTGGCCGCCTGAACATGCGTCCGCTGCCGTGGGGCGCGTCGGAAACAACCGCACGGCCCACAACCACTTGTCGATGCGTGTGTGCTCCACGCACAAGGATCGCACGTCACGCGCCCGGCGTGAAGCCGATTGGTTGCTCTTGCCCTTTTTGATCCTTTGAAGCGATGCCGGCGTGCGTATAATCGTCGATATGCGCCAAACTGTTGTCGTCATTGCATTGTGTGCCGTCCTCGGAGCCTGCTCGAGCAGCACTGACTCCAAGACTGCTGCAACTCCGACACCGTCGGCGGCTTCCACTGGATCTTCTGCAACCGACACAGCCGGCCCAAACTCGTCTGCGAGTGTCGGCGCGACGACACCCGGCACGCCAACACAGGTGACGCCATCTCGCACTGTCAACCCCTGTGCCATCGTGACCACCGACGACGTCGGCGCGGCCTTTGGCGGCACCGTCGCAGCGGGTGTAGTGAACCCCGACAACGGCGGGTGCGACTACGAGCTCACCGGACAGACCAACACAGGCCCGAGCGGAGTTCTTGCCCAGGTTTCAATCAAGTTCGAGGGTGAATACCAGACGTTCGAGTCCACGAAGGTCGTCTTCCCCGACATCGAGAAGGTCGATGGGCTCGGCAAGGCGGCGTGGTATTACAGCGTCGCATCGCAGTTGCACATCAATCTGGGCGGCCAGGAACTCGTGATCTCTGGGGTCTTGCCGGGTGATCGTGCGGCGGTCAAGGCAGAAGTCATCGCCTTCGCCCACACGGTGACCGGCAAACTCTAGAAACCTGTCGCCATCAAACCGTGTCGCCATCAAACCGTGCCGCGACCGACAAGGTCTTTGACAACGACGTGATGGTCGAGCCGTGTCGTTTCATCCATGAAACCATCGCCGACGATCGCGCAACCGTGAGCGATGTAGAAGTTCAACGCTGAGTCGCGCGCTCGCGCCCACATCACCTCGAAGCCTTGGTCCGCATGGCGTTGCAGACCGGCCGCAAGGAGTAGTCCACCGACTCCCGTGCCCTGATGCTCCTTCGATGTCGCCATTCCCCGAAGTTGTACGCCGCGCCGCCCGAGCATGTGCGGGCACTCTTTTGGGACCCAGGACGATGTAGCGATGAGCAGACCCGATGGGTGTCGAACACCGAGGTGGATCACGCCGGGCACGTCGTCCTCGGGGAACGTCACGTTGGTAGTCGGCGTGTTCTCGCGGAGCACGGCGAGGCGCAAGGCATGGGTGTCTGGTGTGGAGATCTCGACGATGTGCATGGTCGTCAGGTACTCAGTACGCGATCGTCACTGCGGAGCCGCCAGCGCGCGCAGAGGCGTACATTGCGTCGACCACACGATGCGCGTCGACGGCGGTGTCGAACGTGGGCCACGAGGGCAAACCGGCAACGGCGGCACGCACGAATTCACCATCCGGGTTGAGTCCGCCGTCGACGAATGCGGTTGCGGCGATTTCGAGTGCCTCGCCCTGCAGCGTGTGTTCGGTTCCGTCGGTGTCGGTCCAGTGCACCGGACCGAACCAATCGTCGCCTTCGATGACGATGTAGCGGCGCTCGCAGAAAATCTCCACGCGTCGCAGACTCGGTCGGGCGAGGTTGTCGTGCCAGACAGTGGCCAGTGTGCCCGTCGCACCGTTGGTGAACGCCATCGTCGCGGTGACGGCGTCCTCGATGCCGTCGATCTCGTGAAAGTTCGCCTCGTTCGCGCTGACGCGAGCGATGTCACCCACCACGAACCGCAACATGTCAACGTCGTGAATGCTGTGTTCGAGCAACGTGCCAGAGCCTGCGCGAGCCTTATCGCCGCGCCAGGTGCTGGAGTAGTGGCCTTGGATGGGGATGAACTGGTCATCGCGAAATACGACCGCCATGACGCGCCCGGCGACCGCCTCGGTCACGAGGTGCCGGGCCCACAGATACGCCGGTGATCGCCGCAGCACAAGGCCCACCTGATTGGTGACGCCCGACGCGTTGACGATGGCCGCCATCTGTTCGGCGGCCGCCAACGAGACAGCGAGCGGCTTCTCGCAGAAGATGTGCAGGCCTCGCTCAGCCGCCATCGCGACGAGACGCGGGTGCTCGCTGGTCCACGTGCACACATAGACAGCGTCGCAACTCTCGAGTACTTCGCCTTCCGACGAGCACAACGTATGACCCGATGCCGCCGCGAACGCAGATGCGCGCTCGGTGTCGGGATCGTACACACCGGCCCGAACCACACCACATAACGCTTCGGCACCGCTGCGGCGCAGGCTCTTGCTGTGATAGGTGGCGATCAGTCCGGCACCGAGGAATCCAACGCGCATGACCGACGACGCTAGTTGAGGTGCGCCAAGATGGCGGTATGCGAATACTGGTGACGAACGACGATGGAATCGATTCTGTTGGGCTTCATGTGCTCGCGCGGGCTATGCGTCGCCACGGTGACGTCGTGGTCGCCGCGCCCGATCGCGAGTTCTCCGGGGCTGGGGCGGCCCTTGGGGCGCTTCACTTGATGCAGCCCGAGGTCCACCGGTGTGTCATCGACGGCATCGATGAAGCGTGGTCGGTCACCGGGCCGCCCGCGTTGTGCGTGATGTTCTCGCGCCTTGGCGCGTTCGGTGCGCCGTTTGATCTGGTCGTTGCAGGAATCAACCCTGGTGCGAACGTGGGTCGTTCCGTGTACCACTCGGGCACCATTGGGGCCGCGCTGACGGCCCGCAACGGCGGCATTTCGGGTGTGGCGGTCAGCCAGGCTGTTACAGGTTTCGGAGTTGAGGGCCAGGGCTGGGACGAGATGCTCATCGGTCAGAAGTGGCACACAGCGGCAGCTGTTGGCGATGCATTCGTCGAGGGACTCGTTGCGAATATGCCTGCCGACCCGGTGGTTGTGAACCTGAACGTTCCGAACATTGAGATCGATCAGATCAAAGGGTGGCGTCACGGTCGTATCGGTATGGAGCCGCCGAGAAGAATGGCCGGAGCTGTTCTCGATCCGAAACAGGGCCACGACGGCACATTCCACGTGCGCATGTCGTGGGGCGATGCAGTTGCACTTCCCACCGATACCGACGGTGGCATCGTTGAGGCAGACGAAGTGAGCGTGAGCTACCTCACTCGCCTCGAAGACAGCGTGCGCACCGATCTGAGCGCGGCTGAGGAGACCCTTGGGAACAAACTGTGCGGGTGACATGAGCTGAACTGCGTCGAAAGGATCTACATCGACAGCTGGTCGATCGTAACGATGCGATGGGCGATGTTCGCCGCTTCCTCGTGATCGTGGGTGACCAGTAGCGCTGTTGTTGCTGTTGCAACAAGGACACGCGAGAGCTCGTTGGCGAGCTGATCATGTAAGTCTCGATCGAGACCGGTGAGCGGTTCATCGAGCAACACGACGCGTGGTGACGGTGCGAGAGTGCGAGCGAGGGCGACGCGCTTTGCCTCTCCGCCCGACAGGTCGGTGACGCGGCGATCGCCGAAACCACCGAGACCCACGAGACCCAAAAGTTCGTGAACGCGTGCGGAGCGCCGTGCCCGTGACCACTTGTGCATACGGAGACCGAACTCAACGTTTTGCGCAACCGTGCGATGTGGAAAGAGTTGCTCATTCTGGAACACCATTCCGATGCCGCGCCGATGAGTGGGCAACGAAGTGATCACCGTTTCGTCGAGTAGCACGTCGCCACTGTCAGGGGGTAGCAGACCGGCGATGATGCGAAGCAAAGTGGTCTTTCCGGAGCCGGACGGTCCAAGCAGCGCAACGATCTCACCATTGTTCACGGTGAGCGAAACGCGTTCCAGCACCGGGTGACCCGCGAACGTGACCGTAACGTCTTGCACCTCAAGCACGGTTCACCTCAAGCACGGCGCGCGTCGCCCAAACGCATTATCTCCACGGCGCCGATGACGGCGAAGGTGAGGGCCGCAAGCACGGTGGCAAGTACGTAGCCCTGCGCGTGTAAGAGCGCGCCGGGGCGATTGAGGAGGCGTTCGATCGCAATCGGCAGTGTCTCGCGTCCGCTGCGGGTGAGCAAGGAGGTTGCTCCGAACTCGCCGAGTGACACGGCCATGGCAAAGCCGGCTCCAACGAGAAGCGGCCGAGTTGCGATACGAAGGTCGACCTCGCGCCATGCTCTGGAAGGCGAGGCACCTAATGCGGCTGCCGCGTCGCGCAACCGCGAGTCGACCGATCGCAGCACCGGCAAGAGCATCCGCACCACAAACGGTGTGGCCACTAACGCGTGACCGAGTGGAATCATCATCGGTGATCCTCGCCAATCGAAGGGTGCACGATCGAACGTGATCAGCAACCCGAAGCCGATGGTGACAGCGCTGGTGCCCAGCGGCAACATCACACCCGTATCGACGAGCAGCCCACGCCGGCCGAGGGCGGAGATGGCGAGTGCGGCGCAGCCCCCGATAATGACGCTGATCAACGTGGCGATGATGGCGAAGCGAAGTGATGTTGTAATCGACGCGAGCGGATTGAGGCCGGCAATCCCGCCTGGCCGCGGTGTGGCCGACGTCGCGGGAGCGAACACCGCGCGCCATGCGGCGAAGGAATGATGGGCGCCGGTGCGCAAGCTACGTTCGGCTAATGCAGCAATGGGAGTAAGAACTCCGACGGCAATCAAGGTCGACGTGACCGCGACGAAGATCTTTTGCCGTGCCGAACGCGCGTGTTGGCGTGGGTCGCGTGGATGCAGGCCGATCTGGCGCCTGTGTTGTGACTGGACATGGGCGAACCATGCGACGGCGCAGCCCAACACGACGAGCTGCAACACGGATAGCACGGCCGCCACATCGAGATCGCCGAGCCGCGTTGCGCGTTGCCATATTTCGACTTCGAGCGTTGTGTGCGCAGGCCCGCCGAGCAAACGCACCACACCGAACGACGTGAACGTGAACAGGAACACGATGCTTGCAGAGGCGTACATCGCGGGCTTGAGAAGTGGCAACGTGATCTCGCGCATCGCTCGTCGTGGCGAGGCACCAAGTGTTCGCGCCGCCGCAGTGAGATCGGCGGGAAGTTGCTCCCACAATCCACCCACACCGCGCACGACGACGGAGACGTTGAAGAACACGTGTGCAACCACGATTGCTGTCACGCTGTGATCGAACGACTCGGGGAGAACGGCGAGGAACGCAGCTCCCACCACCACAGTCGGCAACACAAAGGGCACGGTGATCAACGCTGTCAGCGCGCGGCGGCCCGTGAACTCGTAACGGGCCAAGAGGTATGCAGGCACCAGACCGACGGCGATCGTGAGAACCGTGCTCAAAGTTGCCTGCCAAGCCGTGAACCAGAGCACGCGTCGAATGGTTGAATCGCCGACCACCGCGCGCAGTGTGTGACTCGTGAACGAGCGAACGACGAGTGTGCCGACGGGCCACAGGTAGAACGCTGCGATGAATACGACAGCGGGTGTTACGAGGGCAACGATCAGGTAGCGCGGCAACAGATTCAGCTGACGCAATGGATCGCGTCGTAAGCACAGGGGTGCTACCTCAGCACGGTCTCGGTCCACGTCGCGATCCAATCCTTTGACTTCGCCTCGATGTCAGCTGGTGAGACGACCAAGGGGTTGTCGGGCCTCACCGCGAGATCAACGAACTCCTGGGGCATTGTTGCATCCGCACGGACCGGATACACGAACAAGTTCATCGGAAGCAGTTCCTGAAACGGCTTCGACACGAAGTAGTCCACGAGTTTGCCGGCAGCGGTGGGATACTTCGTGCCCCGGAGCACACCAGCGAATTCGATCTGATGGAAGCAGGTCGATCCGACAACACCCGTCGGTGCACTATCGGGCCGCGGGTCGGCAAAGATCACCTCGGCGGGCGGGCTCGATCCGTAGCTCACCACCAACGGCTTCGGGCCTTTGCCGGTCGATCCTGAGAACTGCTCGTAATAGGCCTGATCCCAACTGTCGACGACCTGTACGCCGTTGGCGCGGAGATCCTTCCAGTACTGTTGCCACCCTGCCTCGCCCGACTGCGCAACCGTAGCGAGCATGAAGGCAAGCCCGGTCGATGAGGTCGCCGGGTTCTCTACGACGAGCAGGTCCTTGAAGGCTGGCTTGGTCAGGTCAGCAAGCGAGCTCGGTGGCTCGAGGTGCTTGCCGCTGAACCACGCAACATCGAAGTTGACGCAGACGTCGCCTTCGTCGACGGGTGTGACGTCGTGGTTCGGTACTAGCGCAGTAGCGCTTGGCGTGAGGTTGGCGAGTTCTGCCGATACGTGCGGCGAGAACACCTTCTTGCTCATCGCCCGTGCCAACAACGTGTTGTCGATACCCCACATCACGTCACCCTCGGGGTTGCCTGCAGTCAGTTCGGCCTTCGCGAGCATGGTGCCGGCGTCGCCTGCCGTGACGACCTTCACGGCAATTCCGGTGGCATCGGTGAACGCCTTGAACGCTTCTGGTTTGATCGTGAACGAGTCGTAGGCAACGACGGTCAGCGAGGCAGGCTTCTGCTCGACAGCCGGTTTTGAGTCGCTGCCGCATGCGGTCGACCACATCGAGATCGCCACAAGCGCTATGCACAGCCGCTTCATTGTTGGCCTCCATATTGGTAGGGAAAGATCAGCGTGAGTACGCCCGCGGTGAGCTGGACGTGCAGTTCACCTGTAACGGCGATATTGCTGACGCCCAGGCTTGATGCGGGCGACAGCACGGCGTTGTCGAGCGGCCATCTGGCACCGTTCAGAACGACGCCTTCGCATGCGCCGTGCAGAGCGAGGAGAGAAAACGTTGTGTTCGATTGGGTATGCACGGCGAGAGAGCGGGGTGCATGCACGACATGAATGTGACTCGTTCCCCAACGCGCCGTGACCGACTCACATCGGGCCAGACAAGCATGGCCGAGGGCCGTGATAGCAGCGATCGAATGATCGAGCCGATCACCACCGCCCGCCAACAGGATCACGTGATCTGGTTCCCATGCGAGCGCGGCGGCGAGCGCGAGTTCGGTGTCGGTTGCGTCCTTGTCGGGGGAGTATTGGTCGATGGTGATTCCCTCCGAGCGTGCGATCTCTATGGCGCCGTCACTGACGGAGTCGAGATCACCCACTATCAGGTTTGGTCGCAAACCAGCGGCGAACGCGTGGTCAAGACCTGAATCGGCCGCGATGACGAACGCGTCGGGGGGCAGATCAGTGAGCGCTTGCGGACACAGAGGTGCCCCGCCGGCGACAATGATTGCGGTTCGAGTGCCTGGCACGTGCTGGTTCCCTCCGCTGGCATTACCCAGATCAGGTTGAAGGGTCGGCGCTGGCGTGCGCCCTCTCAGCCCGCCGAACCTGCGAGCTCCCCGTGTAGTGGATGCTCACGCTAGCACGGTTCCTCCCTGTCGCGGCCTCCCTTTTGCCTCAGCTGTTGCCTCAGCTCAGCGGGGGTCAGATCAAGTAGGGTCGGGCTATGCCTAGTGATTTCGCATTGAAGACGATGAACGCCGTGCACCGTTGTGTACTCAAGGTCAGCTTCGGCAAGGTGGGCTGGAACGCCGGAGGAATGCCCGCACTCGAGCTCACCACGACGGGACGCAAGAGTGGTGAGCCCCGTTCGGTGATGCTGACGTCGCCGCTGCAGGAGGGCCCAACCATTGTGATTGTTGCGTCGCGAGGAGGCGATGATCAGCACCCGGCATGGTTCCTGAATCTTCGTGATCATCCGCAAGTGCAGGTGTCGTTCAAGGGTGGTCAGAAGCAGGCGATGGTGGCGAGCATCGCCTCGGTTGACGAGCGTGCTCGGATGTGGCCGCTCGTCACCGCGAAGTACAAGAACTACGCCGGCTATCAGACCAAGACTGATCGCGAAATTCCGCTCGTACTGCTCACCCCAGCGAGTTAGCGCAACGTCGCGCGAGCGGCTGCCGAGGCGATCGTCTCGGCTTCGCGGGCAACCGAACGCAGCATGCCTGGAAAGATGAAGCGGTGAAAAGGGTGAACCGCCCACCAGTAGGCGTAGCCGAGCAAGCCGTGCGGTTCGTAGAAGGCGGTTTGCTCCACGCGTGACCCAAGTGGATCGTCGAGCACCTCGAACTGCAGCCATGCATCGCCGGGCAGCTTCATCTCGGCACGTAGACGAAGCAGGTGCGGTGACTCAAGCGCCTCCACTCTCCAAAAATCGAGCGGTTCACCCAGATGCAACTCGCGGGGATGACGTCGACCGCGTCGCATCCCAACGCCACCAACGACTCTGTCCATGGCCCCGCGAAGTTGCCAGAGAATGTTTCCCGCGGGCCAGCCAGCGTCGCCGCCGAGCGAACAAATGACATCGAACACCACCAGCGGTGACGCTCGAATCGATCGGCGGTATCGGTCGACGAGCATGCCCTCGTGCACATCGAGTTGACCGCCCTCGGGTAGCTGATCACTAAAACTCGCAAGGCTCGACGCCCACGTTGTCTTTACGTCGTCACTCGCGAGACGTCGCAGGGCACGTTCGACGGCGACGTCGAAGCCGGCGGGTTGCACCGCGAACTCAGTCAACGCGCGCGGGTCGTTCACCACGGTGTCGGTCTGCAAGCTCTCGATGAGCGGTTGAACGATCCGATATGGCACCGGAGTGAGCAGGTCAACAAACTTGGCGCTGAGCTCAGGGTGGGGCACGCCCCACGACACAATCCAACGGCGAAGGTTGCGTGCCTTTGCATAACGCAACATCATCTCCCGATAGGTGAGCACATCAGGTCCACCGATTTCGTAGACGCCGCGTGCGTTTGGGTGGTCGAGCGCTTCGAGCAGATAGTCGAGTACGTCGCGGACGCCAATCGGTTGACTTCGCGACTCAACCCAACGCGGCGTAATCATCACCGGTAGCCGTTCGGTGAGATGACGAATGATCTCAAAGCTGGCCGAACCAGAACCGATGATGACTGCGGCGCGGAACTCGACAACCGGAACGCCTCCTGCTGCCAGAGCACGACCCACCTCGTGTCTCGAAACCAGATGGGTGCTCTCCACCTCGTCGGGGTCTCCGAGGCCACCGAGATAGATGATCCGTTGCACACCGGCGGCGGCCGCGGCCACGCCGAACGTCGTGGCCATGATCCGATCGACCTCACGAAATGCCTCGCCCGCCGCCATCGAGTGGATGAGGTAATACGCAACGTCAACATCGCGTAACGCTCCCGGCAGCACAGTGGCATCGGCAAGGTCGCCTTCGACGATCTCCACCGAGCTCCACGCGCGTCCCATCAGACGATCTGAGCGGCGCGCGATGCAGCGCACCTCCCGACCACGCTCGATGAGCAACGGAACAAGCCGCCCACCGATGTACCCGGTGGCCCCGGTAACGAGAATGCGCATGTTGCCTCCTTGCTCTGTTGGTGTGCTCGCCTCGGGTGTTACGACTGTGCGGACACCACCTGGGGTCGGCGTTGGTTCATGATCACGAAGCAGAGCAATCCGCTGAGCACGAGCGCCATGCCGAATACCTGCGAGCCACGCAATGTCTCTCCGACCAGCAGGAACGACCACAGCGCGGCCAGTGCGGGCTGCGCCACCTGGGCGATGCCGATGGTGCCAATGGGTATCGTCTTTTGCGCGAACACCATCAGCCCATGCGCAGCGACGCCGGTAACGAACGTGAGTAGCGCAATGTAACGCCAACCTGTGTCACTGATCTCGAACATGTTGCCGTTCAGCAGCGCAAGCGGAAGCACGGTGACAATGGCGATCGGCGTGATGGCCGCCATGAACGTGACGACGTCCATGTCCTTGCGGAAGTAGCGCGCGGTCGCGATATAGGTGGCCCACAGCAGCATGGCTGTAAAACCGAGGAGGTTCCCCTTCAGCGAAGCGTCACCTTTCGTCGGTGCGGTGAACAACACGATTCCAACGCCGCCGAAGGCAACCAGCGCGAACAACAGCGCTCGCACGTTGATGTATTCCTTGAAGAACTTCGCGCCAATGGGCACGACGAGGAACGGGGTGAGCGAGCCGATGAGTTCGGCGTTGGCCACACTGTTATGCGTTGCCCCGGCGTAGAAACAGGTGATGTTCAAACCAAAGAAGACCCCCGGAATGAGCGCCTGTTTGATATCGGCCCACCGCAGGTGTTTGCCGCGCGCGAACAGGATGAGATTCCACACGATCGTCGTGGTCACCATTCGCCAGAATGCAACCAGCACGCCCGGAGTATGCGCACGTTTCACGAGCGTCGATCCGAGCGAGAAACAGATCACTACAGCGATCACGGCAAGCAGTCCGACCGTTCGGTTACTTCGCGCAACCCGGTTCGTGTCAACGGCCACGTCGGCCATCACGACACGTCAGCCCGGTAGAGGTCAGGTTCGATATAGATGAGTCCGACCGCTGGCACGCGTGCGCGAATGGCGGCCTCGGCACAGTCGACTGCGTTGGCGAGGTCGACCATCGACAGGTTGGGCTCGAACTCAACCTTGACCGCGACCATCAACTCCTCCGGTGCCAGGTGCAACGTGCGAATGTGGATGAGGCGCGTGACGCGAGGTGATGAGGTGAGCGCGGCAATCACGGCGGCCTGATCAATCGGTGATGCTGCCTCGCCGATCAACAGAGCCTTCATCCGAACAGCGAGTATCGCAGCGATCACCACGAGCAAGAATCCGATCGAGACCGAACCAAACGCGTCCCATCGAGCGTTGTCGGTGATCTTGGTCATCACTACTCCGAACAACGCGAAGAGCAAGCCAACCTCGGCCCCGACATCTTCGAGCAGCACGATCGGAAGCTCAGGCTGCTTCGCGGTGCGGATGAAGTTCCAATACGACATCTCGGGACTCTTGATGTGGCGCACTTCACGCACTGCTGTGCCAAGCGAGAAGCTTTCGAGCGCAACTGCCGCCAACAAGATGACAATTGCCACGCCGACACTCTCAGCGGCATGCGGGTGAAGCAGCTTTTGGATGCCTTCGTACAACGCAAACAGCCCGCCACCGCTGAAGAGCACCAGCGCTACCACGAACGCCCAGAAGTACCGTTCGTTCCCAAAGCCGAACTGGTGTGACTCGGTTGGGGCGCGTCGCGATCGTTTCCCGCCGAACATGAGAAGCGCCTGATTGCCCGTATCAGCGAGTGAGTGACCTGCCTCGGCGAGCAGACCGGCCGAGCCGGTGATGAGGAAACCAATGAACTTGGCAATTGCGATCCCGAGGTTTGCAAAAAATGCTGCGATGATCGCTTTACGGCTGCCGTCCTGCACTGTTCAAGGTTGCCATACTGAGAGTGTTCCAATGGCAACGGTGAGCAACGAAAGGGGACTGCAATGAGTCAACTTGACGGACGGGTGGCCTTGGTGACCGGTGGCGGTCGAGGAATTGGTCGCGGTATCTCCGAACTGCTGGCGGCCAATGGCGCCACGGTCGCAATCAACTATCGCCGCGATGGCGAAGCGGCCTCCGAGACCGTGGCCACCATCCGCGCCGGTGGTGGTGCCGCGACCGCCTATCAGGCATCGGTCGACGACGCTGAAGCCGATCGCGCGATGGTCGAGTCGATCATTGCCGACTTCGGCCATATCGACATTCTCGTGTGTAGTGCCGGCATCGCATCGCGAGGACAATCTGTCGCCGATACCGATCCCGCAGAGATGCAGCGCGTCGTGGCGACGCATGCTTTCAGCGCGCACCACCTCTCTCGATTGGTGCTGCCCTCGATGCGCCCGCGCGGTCGTGGCGACATCGTCATGGTCTCGTCAGTGGCCACGTCGCACATGGCGGCTAATGGGGCGCCCTACAACATGGGTAAGGCAGCCCTCGAGGCGCTGGCGCGCACGCTCGCGAAAGAAGAACGGCGGTTCGGCATCCATGTCAACACCGTTGCCCCCGGCCTCGTCGAGACCGACATGGGAGTCCGCCTGGCACGAGCAATGACGGGAGACCGTGACATGCACGACCTTCGCGGACTCGATGCCAGTTCGGCATTCGGACGGGTGTGCCAACCGCTCGATGTTGCCAACGTGGTGTTGTGGCTGTGCAGCCCAGAGGCCGGTTATGTCACGGGCCAACGTATCGAGTGCGATGGTGGCGGTACGGGTTGAACCGGTTCCGACGAGCATACCGGTAGCGTTTTGCCGGTGAGCCCACTTTCCGTGCAAGTCGAAACCGACCAGATCATCTCTGTCACGTCCGCCGCCCACACGCAAGTCATTCAGATGCGCGATGGCGAACCAGAAACCGACCGGCTCGGCCTGCGTCTCGAGATAATCAGCGAAGCGGGTCAAGAGTTCCGCTACGACCTCTCGTTCGAGGTCACGACAAAGGCGGCGTTCACCGACGAGGTACGTACGCATGACGGTCTCAAGGTCATCATCCCGGCCAAAGACATTGAGCAACTCCTCGGCGCCACGCTCGATTTCACCGACTCGCAGGGTCTGGTGATCCGCAATCCAAATCGCCCTCAGGTGCCGTCGGTCGAGGGTCTTGTCCGTGACGACGCATTGTCAGCTGAGATCGAGGCCATAATCGCGGCCGAGGTCAATCCGGCGCTTGCCGGACACGGCGGCTTCGTTACCTACGTCGGCCACGACGAAGCCGGTACAGCCTTTCTCACGATGGGCGGCGGGTGCCATGGCTGCTCGATGAGCCGCATGACAATGCTCGACGGCGTGCAGACCATGATCGTCGAGCAGATCGAGGGCATCGAGCGTGTCAAGGACATGACCGATCACGCCAGCGGAGAGAACCCCTACTACCACTGAGACAGCCGCCGTACGGAGTGAGGCCTCGGCTGATTAGCTCCAGCGGATTTTCACGTTGTCGCGAAAAAGCTCGAGCACGGTCGGGTCACCCTCAATCGTTAGCTTCTCGGTACCTTGTCGATTCCACAGCGTCTGATAGAGATCGGAGCTGAGCCCACTCGCCGAGCAATCGGCTTCGCCGCCGGTTCGCATCGCCACAACGGGTTGGTCGCTGATCGTGATGCGCCACGCGGCAACGGAGTCTGTCGGCGCAATGTGGAGGACGACCGGTGACTCGCTGCGCAGCGGGGTGTGCTTTCGTGGCGCGAAACCCGTGAGCAGTTCGTCGATGCCATCAGCGGCAAGCTCGCTGGATAGGCCCGTGTTGCGACCGAGTGCTGATTCTGCGTCAATTCGATGCATTGCCGTTTCAAGCGCCTGGCGCCGGGCCCAGAACAGTAATGGTGATGGCGGATTCGCAAGGAACGTAAAGTAGAACGCGGTCGGGTCGGCGTGGCGCAGTGTGGTCGCGAGCGCGTTCGCTCCCGACGTAAACCAGTCGATGAGATCGTCGTCGTTGGGTAGGGCACCGAGGTAGTCCGCCGGAAGTTCCTTTGCCGGATTGCTGACGCCATCGCGCACGATTGCCGTGGCCCAGCGGTGCACCTCACCGGTATGCCGGACGAGATCGCGAATTGCCCAACCGGGACATGTTGTGACGGCAGCCGAAGCGCCGGCTTCGAGCGTGAGCGCAGCGATCTGGGCTGCGTTCGCGTTCAATTCTGCGAGATAGTCGTCAAGGTTGATGATGGCTCCGAACAATGAGTGGTGGGATCGTCACGTGAGGCAGAACTGGTTGCCTTCGGGGTCGTGCATCACGAGCCAGAACCCGCCGTCTTCGTCGACCAACCTCGGTTGGGAAGCCCCGAGAGCAACAAGGGTGGCGGCCTTTGCGTCGAGCGCGGCGTGTCGATCGGCGACTGACATCGCACGGTTGGTGACGCGCACATCGAGATGCATTCGGTTCTTTGCCGTCTTAGCCTCGGGCACACGGAGAAATAGTAGGCGGGGCCCGCGCGCATCGGGATCGACGCACGCGCTGATCGCGCCTGCTTCTGGCACGGGGATGTCGTTGGCGATGAGGAACTCTGGCCAAGTTGCGAATCCGCTCGGTGGCGGCTCCTCGTGATAGCCGAGTACCTCCGACCAGAACGACTGCATCCGATCGGCGTCGGAGCAGTCAAACGTGATTTGCACCTCAACCGCCATCGCTGAATTCCTTTCGCCTACGATCTGCCCAATGAGCACTGACTTAGGAGAACTGTACGCCGCCGCACGTGTGCGAATTTCCGAGATTACATGCGATCTGCCCGACGGCGTCGTCGATCAACGATGCCCGGCAACGCCCGAGTGGACCGTGCACGAGGTGCTCGCCCACCTCCGAGGCCTGACCGAGGATGTTCGCACCGGCAACCTCGAAGGTGTCGCCACCGATCCGTGGACAGCCGCGCAGGTTGAGCGACATCGAGGCTCGTCGACTGCTGAACTGCTGGAGGGTTGGGCGCAGGACTCGCCGATTCTAGAGTCCGTGCTGTCGTCACCCATTGGTGAGACCGCGGCACGCGCGGTCTTCGATGTACACGCGCATGAGGCCGACGTGCGCGGTGCCCTTGGCCTTGCGCCATTGCTTCCCACCGAGTTTGCCGCGTGGGCGGTGCCGATTATGGTTCAGGGATTCGTCACCGGTGTGCAGGAAAGTGAGTTGGCCAATGTGGCTGTTGAGACTCCCGAAGGCGATTGGATCGGCCCCTCCGACGCCCCTGTCGTGTTGCGCGCCGACCGCCTCGAGCTGTTTCGATCGATCCTCGGTCGACGCAGCAGCGCACAGGTAGCCGCGTACGACTGGGGTACCGCGGACCCATCGCCGTATCTCGATCGTTACTTCGTGTTCGGACCGCGTACGTCGGACCTCGTCGAATAACTCTGCCGTGCTCAGGCTGGCCGTGCTCAGGCTGGCCGCGTTCACACTTGCCGTGCTCAGCCCGGCCGACGCTGCGGGCCGCGAATGAGTTGGCCCGGTAGCTCTCCGGTGAACTCGTCGTTGTCGACGGTCTGCACACCACCAACAAAGGTGGCCTGATAGCCACGCGCCTTTTGTACAAGTCGGCGTCCACCGGCCGGTAGATCAAACGCCATGCGCGGCATGTCAAACGACAGCGCGTCGTAATCGATGAGATTGAGGTCGGCGCGCATTCCTGGTGCGAGCAGTCCGCGATCGAGCAAGCCGTACAGCTCGGCTGTTTGTCGAGTTTGTCGATGGACTACATGTTCGATGGGAAGCCGTGGCCCGCGGGTGCGATCACGAGTCCAATGCGTGAGCATGAACGTTGGAGTGCCACCGTCGCAGATCGCGCCGCAATGAGCGCCTGCGTCGCTGAGACCCATGCGCGTGCGGTGATGCAGCGTGGCGCTGTAGGTCATCGATAGATCACCGTAGCTGTAGTTGAAGAATGGGGCGTAGATCATGCCGTTGCCATCCTCGGCAGTGAGCTGATCGAGCACCAGTTGCATGGGAGCGATGCCCTGCGCGTCAGCTCGTGCCGCAATCGACGCACTCGCGTCCGGCTCGTAATCGATGTTGACACCATCGACCGGGTAGATGAACGCGAGCTTGTTGAGCACTGCGGCTTGAAAGAGGCCACCGTCGTCGGGCACATCGGAAATGATTCGACGGCGCCTCTCTGGATCGGACAAGGCGCGCACGCGCTCGGGCATGGGGAGATGCACGACTTCGGCGTATGCCGGGTGGAACAGCAGCGGATGCACGCTGCCATGCAGGCAATACAGAATGCCGATCGAGCGCCCTGCGATCTGTGCATAGAGGGCGACATTGTCGCGAGCCGCGTCATCAAGTAGGCCGAGTACTTCGCGCCACACCTCAGGTGCTGAGTCGGGTTGGTTGAGGTTCACGCAAACGGGTTGACCGGTGATCGCAGCCAAGGTGCGCATCCACGGCCATTCGTCAACGGGCACGCGGGCGTGTTCCGGAGCAAACTGAAACACGCCATGGCCGACCCGTCGTATCGCGTCGCCGATACCCAACAGTTCCTCGGGAGCGGCCGTTGTGCCCGGCACCAACTCTCCTGCCTTGCTGCGGTGCAAGGGAGTGCGGCTCGTGCTGAAGCCAAGGGCGCCGGCGCGCAATGCTTCCTCGACGAGCTGTGCCATCCCAACAATGTCGTCACGCGTTGCAACATCGTTCGACGCGCCGCGTTCGCCCATCACGTAGGTGCGCAACGGTCCGTGCGCGATCTGAGTTCCAATGTCGACCACGTGCGGATGCCTGGCGATTGCGTCGAGGTATTCGGGGAAGGTGTTCCATTCCCACGTGATGCCCTCGGTCATCGCAGAGCCAGGTATGTCCTCGACACCTTCCATCAGCTCGATGAGCCACTCGTGGCGATCGGGCCGCGCTGGCGCGAATCCCACCCCACAGTTACCCATCACGATGGTCGTTACGCCGTGCCACGACGAGGGCGTCATCCATGGGTCCCAACTCACCTGAGCGTCGTAGTGCGTGTGGACGTCGACCCAACCGGGCGTCAGCAGTAGCCCGTCGGCGTCGATGGTGCGCGTCGCATGACTCGTGGAGGCCGAATCAACGGGGCCAACTTCCACAATGCGATCGCCCGTCACGGTCACGTCTGCCATCTGAGCGGGGGCGCCGCTGCCATCGATGACGCGGGCGTTACGAATGACCAGATCTGACATCGCCACAGTTCAGCAGATCGTGGGAGCCATCGCGTACACGCGTGCGGCGCTTACGACGTGGGTTGGATCCGGCGGAGCACGTCGTTGTGCAAGAGGCCGTTTGAGCTCACCGCAGAACCTGCGTCGATCGTGCGTACGCCGAGTCGGTCAGTGAACGTGCCACCGGCCTGCTCGACCACGACCTGTACCGCCGCCAGGTCGTACGGCTGCACGCCGATGGCATCAACGGCAACCTCCATGGCACCTTCGGCCACGAGCATGTGCTGCCAGAAATCACCAAAGCCACGCGCTCGGTATGCGGCTTGTTGCAACTGCACCAACTTTGGTGTGAGTCCGACTTCATCCCAACCGGCACTGAACGTGACGCATACCTGTGCGTCACCGATTTCGTCGATGGTAGAGACGCGAATGGGCAGGCCGTTCACCGATGCTCCGAGACCCTTCGCTGCAGCCCATCGGCGTTGCATCGCCGGAGCAGACACGACTCCGACGACTGGGCCGTGGTCCGCGTGCGTCAGCGCGATGAGTGTGGCCCATACGGGGATACCCCGCACGAAGTTGCTCGTACCGTCGATGGGATCGACAATCCACCGCCACGCTGAGGCGAGGTTGCCAGAGACGCCGGCTTCCTCGCCCAGAAAGCCGTGCTGGGGAAAGGTTTGTGCGACGAGGTCGCGAAGGGCTGCTTCGGTCTGCCGATCAGCCTCGGTGACCTCGCTTCGATCGGCCTTGCGATCGACAGTAAACGCGCGCCGTTCGTAGAACGGCAGGGTCAAGGTGTCGGCAACGTCGGCGAGTTGGAGGGCGAAGGCAAGTTCGTCGGCGAGGTTCACGCGGGCAATTCTGTCCGGGACCTGACGATGGCGGCGATACCTTCGGCGTCGAGTCCGAACTGCGCCAGAATGCGTTCGGCCTTGCCCTGAGGCACGAACATGGTAGGGATGCCCAGTACTTCAACAGGGACGCTCGGGTCGATGTCGTGCACCTGATCAGCGATCGACATCCCGATGCCGCCATCGCGGATGCCGTCTTCGATTGTCACCACGAACCGATGCCGCGTTGCGTCGAGGATCATCGCCGGATCGAGCGGTGCACAACTGCGAACGTCCCATACGGTGACATCGCACCCTTCGCTGCTCAGTAATTCGGCGGCTCGTTCCGCAGCGGCCACCATCTTGCCGATCGCAAGTACGCACACGCTGTCGTCACCCTTACGGATCTGTCGCGCGAGCAATCCCATGCCTACGTCGTGTTCGCCGACATGGCGAGCCGCACCCCTCGGGTAACGAATGACGACAGGGCCTTCATCCGACAACGACACGGCGTCGTGCAGCATCACGCCAAGCTCTTGCGCGCTCGATGGAGCGAGCACGCGCATGCCCGGCACTTTGGAAAGCAGGGCCATGTCATAGACGCCGTGATGGCTTGGACCGTCATCTCCGGTGATGCCGGCACGGTCGAGGCAAAACACCACTGGTAGGCGATGCAACGCAACGTCGTACACAACTTGATCCCAGGCTCGATTCAAGAACGTGGAATACAGCGCCACAACGGGACGTAGGCCACCCATGGCCATGCCGGCGGCACCGGTGACTGCGTGCTGCTCGGCGATGCCGACATCAAAGAAACGGTCAGGGAAACGCTGCTCGAAAGGAATGAGGCCCGTTGGTCCGGGCATCGCGGCGGTGATGGCAACGATGCGTTGGTCGGCTTCGGCTTCTTTCACGATTGCGTCGGCAAAGGCTTGTGTGTAACCCGATGGCAGCGCCTTCGGCGGACCGACGGTGGCATCGAACACGGGCGTGTCATGCAGATGCTTCTCGTCGTCGTCTTCTGCCGGTGAATAGCCGCGGCCTTTTTGGGTGACGACATGCACGCAGATGGGGCCTTCAGCGGAGAGCTCGATTGCGTTGGCGAACGCATGCTCGAGCGCTTCGATGTTGTGCCCATCGACGGGCCCCACGTAACGCACACCGAGCGCTTCGAAGAACGATGGCGGCTGCAGAAACTCGCGCACGGCGGCCTTGAAGGCCTCCATACCTTTTTCGGCTTGTGGCCCAACTACGGGCAACTCGCGTAGGAAGTGTTCGATCTTGCGTTGGCGACGCACGTAGACAGGGTTGAGACGGATGTTGGTGAGCGTGTGGCTGAGGCGATCGGTAATACGTCCCGGACGCGGATTTGCCTCAACTCGTTCGGCCGGTCGGTCAGCCTCCAACGCCGAAATCTGCAGGCTCGTGGCCGTGAGGTTCGAGATGGTGGGCGCATAGCTGCGCCCGTTGTCGTTGAGCACCACGATGACTCGACGTTGGCTATGGCCAAGGTTGTTGAGGGCTTCATACGCCATGCCGCCGGTCATCGAGCCGTCGCCAATGACAGCGACGATGTGGCGTCGATCTCCAGCAGTGCCGGCATCGCGGGCGACAGCGAGCCCATAGGCATACGACAGACTCGTGCTGGCATGGCTGTTCTCGATGAAGTCGTGCTTGCTTTCCTCGCGGCTTGGGTAGCCGGATAGGCCGTTCACTTGGCGAAGCTGATCGAAACGATTCTGGCGACCCGTCAAAATCTTGTGGATGTAGGCCTGATGCCCGGTGTCCCAGAGCACGGCATCGCGAGGAGATTCGAAGACCCGATGCAGTGCCAGCGTGAGCTCAACAGCACCGAGATTTGATCCGAGGTGTCCACCAGTATCGGCTACGGCGCGCACAACAAAGTCGCGGATCTCACCGGCGAGCTCATCGAGCTCGGGGTACGACAACGGGCGGAGATCGGCAGGTTCGTGAATGGACTCGAGGGCCATGACGCTGAAACGCTACCCCCAATACTCGGGCCTCGTGAATTTCGGTCACGACCAGCTTGGGCACTCGCTGCTGGCGTCAAACTGCCCGTCGATGATTCGGCCTTCGACTAACCTTTCCGACCTGTATGCAGTCAGAGGTGACATTCGAGATCGAAGAACCTGCGGTGACGGCTGCCCAGACTCAGCCGGCGGATCCGTCGATCCTTCGCCGACTTGTGGCCGTCGTCGGTGTCATCGTGCTCTATTCGGTCTACCGTGAACTTCGGGTAGGCGCTGGCGGCGATGTCTTCGAGCGCGGCTTGCCGATCGGCCCATTTCGTCACGCTCTCACCATTATCAAGATTGAGCGATGGCTGTGGCTCGATGTTGAGTTGGGTTGGCAGCGTCTTGCGCTCGATCACGGTCTACTCATTCGACTCGCTGACGCGTATTACGCGTGGGTCCATCAGGTTCTGACGTTCGGCCTTGCGATCGGCGTGCTGCTGTGGGCACCCTGGGCGCGGGCGCGTTATTGGATCGGGGCAGCGCTGGTGCAGTTGCCGATGGCTCTCGTTGTCTTCGCGTTGTATCCGCTGATGCCCCCACGTCTGCTTGACGCTGACGCTCCGTGGGGTGGTCGCGCACTCGAACTGCACCGGCAACTACGCGCCAGCGGATTCGTCGATGCGCTTGCCAAGGTGTCTGGACCGTGGTCGCCCGCCAAGGTTGGTGTTGGTTCGTTCACCAATCAGTTCGCAGCAATGCCGAGCCTGCACTGCGGGTTCTCGCTGTGGGTGGCCGTTGTGTGGTGGCAATGGGCCCAAGGTAGGTCGTGGCGGTTCGTTGGACCGCTGCACGCGATTGTGATGTTCTGGTGTGTGGTCGTGACAGGCAACCATTTCGTGCTCGATGCCGTTGCCGGTTGGGCTGTGGCCATCGTGGCCTTGTTGGCGATGCGCCGACTCAGACCTGAGCCAGTTCAGCCGGACAACGGATTGCAGGGTGAGAGCAGCCTCATGCCGTCGATCTCGTCGACCTGGCAATAGCCCGCTTCGACAAACTTCGCGATCGGACTCGTTCGCAACGGGTAGCGATTGCCACCTCGAACGCTCTCGATTGCTGCGTCGATGATGAGCGCTGGACGGTTGGCCGCGAGATCGGCAAGTAGGAGCGACGCCGCGTCTGGCATTGCGAGCACGTAGGCGGGGACCCCTGGCCGCTTCGGGGTGATACCCGTGATGAAGCCCACATGCGGGTATCGGGTCGCGGGATCGCGTTCGCTCAGCCAATAGATTTCGGGTGCCTGGCCCCACACGAAAATCTTGTCGCTGGGGGCGGTACGTGAGCGCACTGCGGCGGCGACGCGATTGACGTTGGGCAGATCGTGAAAGCGATCGGCGATCAGTACGGTGACCATGCTGAATGTGGCGGCACCAGCGAGGCACACCACCGCGACTCGCGGCCACGTTCGACGAAAGATCTGTCGACCCACCAAGGCTGGAGCGGCCACCAAAACGAGCGCGGGCAGCAATTGATTGAAGTAGTGCAACACGAACCGAAATCCGATCGCTGTCGCCCCTATTGCGGAGATCGTCCACACGGCAAGGTCCATGGGCAGGCGTCGACGTCCCCAGGCAAGCGCGGCGAACATGAGTAGTCCCGCAGTCAAGACGGCGATTGTGGCGTACTGCTCGATGCCGACGACAATCACCTTCGACAACGTGGTTCCACCGAGATAATTGTCACCGTTTCCCGCAAACCACGACAGAGCGTTGCGTAATCCGAACGGCGCGAGTCCTGTTGCGATTGTGGCAGCGCACACGGTGCCGGCAGCGACGAGCCGCGTGATGCGCCGTGGCCACGGTGCTGCAACGCTGAGGCACTGCACCGCCAGCGCAAGTGAGCCGAGCAGCATTGGCTGTTTGAACAATGCCGCGATGCCGACAGCGATGCCGGCCAGGAGAGTGCGCCCGCGGGCACCGAGCACAAAGGCCGCAACAGCAGGCAGGGTCGCCAAGAGTTCAAACCCGACGGCTCGCGAATCCTCAGCCGGAAGTACTGCAAAGGCGACGATGAACAACAACGCCACGGCGAGCGGTTTGACATCGGGCCATCTGCGTCGAGCTTCGAGGGCGATGATCCATGCGGCCGCCACGATCGCCACGAGGGCAACCCAACGTCCAGCGGTCAGCGTCCAGGTACCGAAGAACGGTTCGAGCAGTCGATACAACACGAAGGCCCCCGGCGGCTTGCGGTCGACGGCACCGTTGTAGAGCTTGGCGCCATGTCGCATCATCCTCGCCACGGTTGCAATGGTGGCCTCATCGCTGTTCAACGCGGCCTTACGAACCAGCGCGGGTAGATGCACAACGATGGCGACCATCGCGGTGATGACAATGTCGCGAGTCGTGACCCGTGCGCCTGGTTCGACGCCAACCAACTCGCGTTCGGGTTGTAGACGCTCAGGCGGGGACGAGGACATCGGTGCTTGTGCCGGCATCGGTCGCGTCGCCGCGTCGGCGCTGCAGACGGTCGACCAGCGTTGCCAGGAAGTACCCTGCAGCAACGATGGCGACTCCGCCCACTGCGTCGATGATGAAGTGGTTCGCGGTGGCGACGATGGCAACGAGAGTGACGATTGGATACGTGAGCGCGAGCATTCGAGAGACCCTTCGTCGGCTGAATCGCCAGAGCACGATGGTGCACCACAGGCTCCACGCGATGTGCAAACTCGGCATTGCTGCGTATTGGTTCGAGATGTCGTCCATGCCTTGGCTATCGAAGGACCACACCCCATTGCCCTCGCGCAGTGTGTCGACGAATCCATAGTCGGGCAAATGGCGCTCGATTGCGAGTTCACCGCCGCCATACCGCGAGTCGGCGGGTAAGGCATTCACCAACCGAGGAGGCATCAGCGGGAACAAGGCGAATCCGATGAGCGCCAAGATCGTCGTTGCCATCAGTGTTGTGCGCCACCGTACGAACACGTGATGGCGCTTCACGAACAACCACACCAGCACACCTAGGGTGACGATGAAGTGCGCAGTGCCGTAAAAGATGTTGAAGAACGAGATGAACGGTGTGTCGAGGAACCAGCGCTGAATAGTTTGTTCGTGGAAGAGGCCGATCGCGTTCTCGAGGTTGATGATGTGCATCGCGTTGTTGAACGAGTGCAGCGGTGAGTCGCCAATATGCAGATGGGCCGACCCGAAGCGGTTCCGCACGAGGCCGTACACGATGTAGACGATTCCGAGGACGATGATCTCGCGCAGCCACGGCAGGCGTGCGCGCGTCTGCGGTGGAGAGACCTCGGCTTGCGCAGACACGAGCGTTAACTCTAGAGGTTTGTCACCTCTGCTCGACGTGCCGGTTCAATCAGGCAGGTTCAATCAGGCAGTTTCAATCAGGCAGGTTCAATGCTCGCAGCCACTTGAGGGGGACGGCACGATCGTGCCGTCCGGCCCGATGTCGTGCATGGCGCTCTCGGTGGCGATCACACCGGCGGACACAAGCTCGGCCTCGCTATTCGGGTAGCGACTGTTGATCGCGAAGAAGGCCTGGATTGCGGTTTCGACCGTGGTGAGATCGGAGGCGCAGCCGAGGGCCTGAGCCGATCCGAGTACACCCGTGCGCACGGGTGGTGGTCCAGCACTTGTCGAGGTATGAGAGGTCGAAGTATGAGAGGTCGAGGTAACACCTGTCGAGGTAGCACCTGTCGAGGTAACAGAACTCTGGGGGAACGTCGGTGGCGATGTTGTCCCCGTGGTGCTCGCGCAACCAGCGGTTGCAATGAGGGCGAGACCGGATACCAGCCAAATACGTGTGAACGAGATACGCATGGGTTACTCCGTGCAGTTCAGGGCGGTCCAGAGCGCTTCGGGCACGCCACCATCCGCGCAGACGCCCGCAGTTCCGAGGTTCACCGTCTTCCAACCCGAGTTGGTCCGCTGGGCGACGGCGAAATATCCGTCGCTGGCAGTGGGATCGTTGGCTCTGCCAACCCAGGAGGCCCAATCGCCCTCACAGCGGAGATCGATGTCGGTGATACCGGCCGGCGCTGGCCCGTTCGCGGCATGGATGGCGGCCAACGTGCACGGTGGACCTGCAGTAGTACGTGTTGACGTCGTTGTTGCCCCAGGCGCCGGGGCCGTGGTGGGGACTGAAGGCAGCTGGGGGATGGTCCCGAGATTTCCCGTGCCGCCGGGCGCAATGCTGGTGCCGGAGGTGATGCTCGATGGAATCAGCGGGGTGATCGAGGCGAGTGTCGTCGTTGCCTTGCTGTCGTTGCCGCACGCGACGAGGCTCAGCGATCCGAGAAACAACACGCTGAGCGCCCGGACACTGAGAACAACGGAGTGCGGGCTACGCATCGCGATTGTCACCTCTCCCTTCGCTCGGTTGTGGCACAACATCGACGAATGCGACCTTACAGCTGGCGGCGTCATCGACGACGTCATGCCCTTTATGCTGGCCGGGTGATCGAACAAGACGTATTGGAACGAGTACTGGCGATCGCCCTGCGCAAAGGGGGCGCGTTTGCCGAGGTGTATGCCGAGGATAAATCATCAACGTCGGCTGGGCTTGACGACGGTCGCGTCGAGCAGGTGAGCAGCGGTCGCGACCGTGGTGCCGGCATCCGCGTTGTGAGCGGAGAAACGACTGGGTTCGCGTACACAGCGGACCTTTCCGAGGCCGGGTTGCGTGCAGCTGCGCAGGCCGCGAGTGCAGTCGCGGCCCAAGGTGGTGGCGGCAGCAGGGTCGTCGCGCTCACGCGGGCTGCGCCGCACGTGGTCAATCACATCGAGATCTATCCGGACACGGTTGGGAAGGCCGCCAAGGTGGCCTTGTTGCAGAGAGTCGATGATGCCGCTCGGTCGCTGGGCTCAGCTATTGGCCAGGTGTCTGCGGGCTATGCCGACAGTCGCAAGCGGATCATGGTCGCCAATAGCGACGGCCTGCTCGCCGACGACGAACAGGTGCGCCACATCTTGCGCATCAGCGTGGTGGCCAACGGCGACGCCGGAATGCAGACCGGTTTCGAGTCGCTCGGGCACACGATTGGTTTCGAATTGTTCGATCAGCATGATGTGGAAGAGCTGGCGCGTACCGCTGCGCGACAGGCAATCACCAAACTCCGCGCCCGTCCCGCGCCGAGCGGCGCGATTCCGGTGGTGATCAAGGCCGGCAGTGGTGGGGTGTTGTTCCACGAGGCGTGCGGTCATGGTCTCGAGGCAGACCTCGTGGGCAAGGGTGCCAGTGTGTATCGGGGCAAGGTGGGCCAGACGGTTGCATCGCCGCTGGTGACCTTGGTTGACGACGGCACCATGGCCGGTGAATGGGGCGCCATTGGTATCGACGATGAAGGTCACCCAAGTCAGTACAACGTACTCATCGAAGACGGCGTGCTCACCGACTACATGTGGGATCACCTCCGCGCTCGAAAAGAGGGTCACGCCCACTCCGGCAACGGTCGCCGCCAAAGTTATATGCACCTGCCGATGGTGCGCATGACGAATACGTACGTGCTGAACGGCACTGAAGACCCGGCCGACATCATTCGCGATACCCCTTACGGCGTGTACGTGGCCAAGCTCGGTGGGGGCAGTGTCGACACAGCGTCCGGCGACTTCGTGTTCGGCATGACCGAGGCGTATCTCATCGAGAACGGCGAACTCACCGATCCGTTGCGTGAGGGCAATCTCATCGGAAACGGGCCCCAGGTATTGCGCGACATCGATGCGTTGGCGAACGACTTCGCGATGGGTAATCCGGGCACCTGCGGAAAAGACGGTCAGGGTGTTCCGGTTGGCGACGGTCAGCCAACGTTGCGTGTGAAGGCCATGACGATTGGCGGCACCGCGTCATGAGCGTGGGTTCGCCTGAGCTTCAGGCCATCGCCGACCGCGTCGTCGCACAGGCCAGCTCCAACGAGCACGTCGAGGCCTTCGTCGCTCGCGGCGTCGAGACCGATATCCGAATTTACGGGGGCGAGATCGAGCATTTCGTGAGTGCGCAGAGCGAGGGCATCGGTATCCGTGTCATCAAAGACGGCCGCACAGGTTTCGCCTACGCAGGCACGCTCGATGAATCAGCCATTGCGTCGGTACTTGCCCAGGCACGCGACAACGTGCAGTTCGGAACTCCGGACGAATGGGCTGGTCTTGCTGAGGCCGACGGCGTTGCCGTTGTGCCGCAAGAGCTGTGGAGCGAAGCACTCGCGGCGTATCCCACCGATGAAAAGATCGCCTTGGCCAAAGAGCTCGAGCGTCTTACCAGTGCGGCGGATTCGAGAGTGCGTGTCGACGACTCCAACTACAGCGACGGCTCCGGCGAGACGGCAGTTGCAACCACCACGGGTATACGCGTGAGTGGCCGCGAAAACGGTTGCTTTGTCTCGGTGAGCACACTTGCCGACGACGGCGACGAAACGCAGACCGGTTTCGGTTTCAGCGTTGGGCGGTCGCCAATCGAATTCGATCTCGCCAAAGCTGCTCGCGAGGCGGCCGACAGAGCCACCCGTCTGCTCGGAGCCATCAAGCCGCCGTCGAAGCGAGTCACTGTCGTGCTCGATCCGTATGTGACAGCGCAATTTTTGGGAGTGCTCAGCAGCGCTCTCAACGGCGAGAACGTCATCAAAGGTCGCAGCTTGTTCGCGAACCGTGTCGGTGAGTCGGTGGCCTCGCCGTTGTTCACGCTCGTCGACGATCCGACAAACCCGAAGGCGTATACCGCCACCGACATCGATGGCGAGGGCCTCGCTGCTCGCCGAAATTCGCTGATCGAGTCAGGCATGTTGCAGGGCTTTGTCCACTCGTCGTACAGCGCTCGGCGCGCCGGCACCGTCAGTACCGGCAATGCCGTTCGCGGCGGTTTCAAGGGGACGCCCGGCGTTGGCTGTCTCGCGATGCAACTGGTGCCCGGTACGCGTACGCAAGCCGAACTCATCGCGGATGTCGACGATGGTGTGCTCATCCAGATGGTGCAAGGCATGCACAGCGGCGTGAACCCGATCAGTGGCGACTTCTCCACCGGAGCCTCCGGACTGCTGATCTCAAAGGGTCAACTCGGCGTGCCCGTGCGCGAGTTCACGATTGCTTCCACGTTGCAGCGCATGTTGCACGACATCGTCGAAATCGGTGGCGACGTCGATTGGCTGCCGACGATGGCTGCGGGAGTGAGCCTGGTCATTGCCGACGTCACCATGAGCGGCGCCTGATGGCGGCACCGTCGCCGCAGGCGGAATCGCGTCATCCGCACTTGGCTGATCGTTGCCGCGACGGTTGGGTTCGTGTCGATATGCACAGTCACACGATGTGGAGTGGTGACTCCACGACGACTCCCGACGAACTCCGCGACGCAGTGACCGCCTCCGGTATTGATGTGCTGTGCATAACTGATCACAACGCGATTCGCGGCGCGCTCGAATTGTCCTCGAACGTGCCCTGTCGTGTCGTTGTCGGCGAAGAACTGAGGACCCACGCGGGCGAGATCATCGGGCTGTTTCTCACCGAGCGAGTGCCGATTGGTGTGCCACCGCTGGAGGCGGCACGGCTCATTCGTGAGCAAGGCGGCCTTGTCTACATTCCGCATCCATTCGATCCAATGCGACGCAACCTCACAGAGTCGGCGATGCGCGAACTCGCCGACATCGGGCTGATCGACGCGATCGAGGTGCTCAACGCGAAGACATCGTTGCCGTCGCTCAACGCGAAAGCTGCCGCCTTTGCGGAGGAGTTCAATCTCGCCGCCGGTGCCGGCAGCGATGCCCATGTGCCACTCGCGTTGGGCGCGGCCTATGTCGAGATGCCCGACTTCGATGGGCCAGCAGACTTTCTGAGCAAACTGCGTGTTGCCCGCGTTGTTGGTCATCACTGGGATGAGCATCGACCATGGTCACCACGAGTGGTGCCGAGCACTTCGATCCACTAGACAGTCTCCGTGCCGATCATCCACGCCATCATCCTCGGTCTTGTGCAAGGCCTCTCGGAGTTCCTGCCGATCTCGTCGAGCGGTCATTTGCTGTTGGTGCCGTGGTTGTTTGGTTGGAACGACTTCTCGAGTTTGTCTGCGGAGAAGGCGTTCGATGTCGCACTGCACCTCGGCACGTTGATCGCCGCCCTTGCCTACTTCCGACGCGATGTCGTTGTGTATGTGCGTGAAGGCACGCGCCTGGTCATGAAGCGTGAGCGGCCGAGCACACCCGAGGGACGTCTCGCGTGGCTGCTCGTGCTGTCGGCGCTCCCCGGTGCTGCGGTCGGTGCCTTGCTCGAGAAGACGATCGACGAAAAGTTGGGCAAGCCCGTGTTGATCGCGATCAGCCTGATCGTCTTTGGCCTGTTGCTCGGTTACGTCGATCGCCGCCGTGGCGAGCGCAAGATCGAGGAGTATTCGAAGCGTGATGCGATCATCGTTGGCGCTGCGCAGGTGTTGGCCCTGAACCCGGGTACATCGCGATCCGGTATCACCATGACCGCTGGTCGGCTTCTGAACTTCAACCGTGACAGCGCCGCACGCCTCAGCTTTTTGATGAGTCTGCCGATCACCGGCGGCGCGGTTGCCTACAAGGGATTGAAACTGGCGAAGCACGGCATTCCCACGGGGCTCGCCGTGCCGATGGTCGTGGGCATCGTTACGAGCGCGTTGGCCGGTTGGGTTGCCGTGTGGGGGACCCTTAAGTGGGTTCGCTCGCGGAGCTTTGCTCCCTTTGTGGTTTACCGAATTGCGCTTGGCGTGACGGTGTTGATCATCGTTGCGACGGGTTGGCGCTCAGGGCAACTGTAATCAGGTGCTGGTGCGCGGCATCGGCGACCGCACCCGCGACGTCGAGCGGAACACCCACCACAATGCCGGTGTCGATAATGCGCACAACGACCGCCTGTGTGGTGAGGATGCTGCCGCTGGCGAGGAGGGCTGCAGTGTCGCCCACGCTGACGAGAGAGGGGTTCGCATCCTCCACGGCCATCGCCAGCCATCCAGATGGCAGGAGTGCGAGTGCGCCCGTCGTCGCGGCGAGGTCGCCTTCAACAATGATCTCGCCGACGGCAATGGCCTGGCGCGCAGTTGCTCCGCCGGGCAATTCGGAACGAGCCGATGGCGGTACTGCGGCCTGGGGTATTCGGCGACTCGTGACAACAGCGTCAAGCGCAGCCCCGGGCGGGATCTCGCTGCTTGCCACCAATACCGATGCCGTCGTGCCCCACGAGTTTCGCTGATGCCGTAGGTCTGACACCCACGAGTGCATGACGAGAGCGAGTGCCAGAGCGACCGCGCCAACACTTGTCCAATAGATCCAGGGTCGGCGAGCCAACAACATTCGTACATGCGAAAAGATTTGCATGTGACCTCCTCGAGCGCGTCGAACAGAGCGGGGGAAGACGAGTCGGCCCGACGGCCGCGAGTTCGAGCGGTTGCTCGTTGTCTGGCTGGTCAGTTACCCGAACTTGACGACGACGAGCTGCTGGTGCTCGCCGCGGCCGGTGTCGGCGTTGCTGGTGTTGATGAACTCGACGAACTCGAGCTTGAAGCTGTACCGGAGTCACTCGACGTGGAGCTCGAACCGGAATTCGAGGTCGTACTTGCTGAGTCAGTTGAGCCGTTTGCCGTCGTTGACGAACTGTTCGACGAACTCGAACCGGACCCGCCGCGGCTGTCGGTCTTGTAGAAGCCGCCACCTTTGAAGGTCACCCCAACCGGCAAGAACACTTTCTTTACGGGCATCGACACGCCGGTTCCCGGATGCGTTGCCTCGGTGAGTGCATTGTCGGTGAAGGCCTGCTGCACTTCGATCGTCTCGCCAGTGTCGATGAACTTATAGACGTAGGTAGGCATAACCGGGTCTCCGAAACCTTCTGGCAGTCGACAGTGACGAGTGCCAGCGTACCGGCTTTGTATGCTCACCCTCCATGCGAGTCACGACGGCTGTTATCCCCGCGGCCGGACTTGGAACCCGTTTCCTTCCCGCAACAAAGGCAGTGCCCAAAGAACTCCTGCCGATCATCGATGTTCCCGCGCTGCAGCTCATTATCGACGAAGCCGTCGGCGCGGGCATCGAACACGTCGTTATCGTCAACAGCCGTAGTAAGCCCGCGATCGAGGCCTACTTCGCCGACGCCCCGGAGGTGATTGCCAAGCTTGTTGCGGGCGGGCGAGAGGAACTCGCTGAGCGCATGCGTTCAGTCGGCCGTGACGTTCGTGTCAGCTTTGCCTATCAACACGCGGCCCTTGGTCTTGGCCATGCCGTTGGCTGCGCCCGCGATGCCGTTGGCAATCAGCCATTCGCTGTGTTGCTTCCTGATGAGCTCATGGGCTCGAGCGAGTTGCTCAGCGCAATGTGCGAGGTGTGTTCGTCATCGGGCGGAAGCGTTGTCGGTCTCAAGAGGGTGCCCCGCGACGCCGTCAGTGCCTATGGCGTCATCGATCCCATCGGTGAGGTCAACGCCGACGGTGTTGTGCAGGTGCGCGATCTTGTCGAAAAACCAGCAGTGGCCGATGCTCCGAGCGACCTCATCATCATCGGGCGGTACGTGTTGACCCCCGACGTTTTTACCGCAATTGCGGCGCTCAAGCCCGGTGCAGGTGGCGAACTGCAACTTACCGATGCGTTGCGTGTGCAGGCGGCTCGATCGCCTTTCCATGGTGTGCTGCGCGACGTTCGCCGCTACGACACCGGCACTCCGCTGGGCTGGCTGAGCGCCGTGGCCGAATTGGCGCTCGAGCACCCTGAATATGGTGACGCGTTTCGCCACGAACTTCGTCGCATTCTCGGCACGATCTAGTTGTAGTCGGCCCGTCGGAAGCTCGGCGGGTAGTCGATCACCAAACCGAACTCGTCGACGTCGAACTCGATCGACCGTTCCGTGTCGAGTTGTTCAAACCTCCAGCGATGCGAGTCGAGCCGGGTATAGCGCTGGGGGTCGGGTTGTACGTCCAGTGTTTCGACGTCGATTGTGGCAACGACGATTTCGGCAGTCGTACCAACCGGCAGGCTCAGCCTGCGAATCGGGATGGTGCTCGTGAACGGTGTGCACGAGAGGCACATGTCGATGCAGCCGTCGAGTTCGCGCCGGTGCGCTCCATTCATTTCGCCCCAGTTACCCCGGCCGTCGGTTCCGAGCCAGAGGTCGGGTTCGTCCATATCGCGAAAGAGCAGAAACTGGCGCACTTGCCACGTCGGTGAGATGCGTATCACGTATTGCAAGTTCTCGCGTCGCACGTTGCCCGACGCCGTCCACGCTTCATTGTCCCAACTGAGCGTCAGATGCTCGTCGTCGATCTCATCACTCTCGTCGATCTCATCACTCCCGTCAGCGACGGCGACGTTGTCTCGTTGCACAGGTCGAGGATCGTCCCGCACCCAACGTGCCTGATGACCGTCTGAGGAGAACACGCGGTAGGCGGGCTGATGATCACTCACCCCTGCATTGTGGCGTCGACGATGCGGTACCGTGCACCAACATGGCTGCGGTATTGGTGTCCATCAAAGAGGCGCGAGCTCTGGTGCTGGCGCGTTGCGTCGTGCTGACGCCGACTGTGGTCGACATTGCGCAGGCGACTGGCTGCATCCTCGCGACCGACGTCATCGCGCCAGAAGATGTTCCGCCGTTTGCCAATAGCGCGGTCGATGGCTACGCCGTCGTCGCCGCCGATCTCCTCGCCGCACCCCGAGACTTTCCTGTCGTTGCCGAGGTCGCCGCTGGCGCAGCTGCAGACGTGGTGTTACTGCCCGGCGAGGCAATTCGGATTATGACTGGTGCTCCGGTGCCGGTAGGCGCTGATGCGGTCGTCATGGTCGAAGACACCACGCGTCTCGACGGCGGCACGCGTGTGCGCATCACATCATCGCCCACTGCAGGCCAAGCGATTCGTCGTGCGGGCGACGACATCACGGCCGGTTCGTCGGTGTTCCCCGCTGGCACGCTCATTCGGCCAGCCGTGGCAGGTGTGCTCGCGAGCGTCAACGCCAGAGCGGTCGCGGTTGTGCCGCGAGCCCGCGTGGCGGTGCTGTCCACTGGTGACGAACTCATCGACGACGGAAGTGCTCTCGGGCCAGGACAAATTCGCGAGAGCAACAAGACCATGCTTGTTGGGCTGGTCGCCGATTCGGGCGCGATCGCGGTTGACTTCGGCATCGTTCGCGACGATGAGGCGGCGCTCGAGGCGGTGCTTCGTCACGCGTGCGACACGTGCGACGCGGTGGTCACGAGCGGCGGCGTCAGCATGGGCGACTACGACGTGGTGAAGGCCGTGTTGTCGCGCATTGCCGATATGCACTGGATGCAGATCGCGATCAAGCCCGCCAAGCCGTTTGCATTTGGCCTCCTCACAAACTCCGCCGGTCGTGAGGTGCCCGTGTTCGGCCTCCCGGGCAATCCGGTGTCGTCGCTGGTCAGCTTCGAGCTCCTTGCTCGTCCGGCGCTGCGACAGATGATGGGCCATACCGAGCCTTTGTTGCGGCCCTCAATCCGCGCAATTGCCGCCACGCCGCTTCGCCGGTCTCCAGACGGCAAGGTGCACTATCAGCGGGTGCGCGGCGAATTCGCCGCCGACGGCCGCTATCACGTCTCGTCAGGTGGAGCACAGGGCAGTCACCAACTGGCGGCGACGGCACTGGCAAACGCGTTGGCCGAGCTTCCCGATGGCGATGGTGTTGCGGTCGGCGGCGAGGTCACCGTGTACGTGCTGGCCTTCTGACGAACGCTTTGCCAGGTTTGCGGTCTAACCTGTCGAAATGGATCTCGTCGATCCCTTTGGACGCACCATCCGCGATCTGCGTATATCGGTCACCGACCGGTGCAATTTTCGCTGCACCTACTGCATGCCTGAAGAAGGAATGAAGTGGCTCCCGCGAAGCGAGGTGCTCACGTTCGAGGAGATCGAGCGACTCGCCAGAATCTTCGTTGAGCGCTTCGAGGTCGATGGCCTCCGCCTCACTGGCGGCGAGCCAACTGTTCGCGCGCACATGCCGGTACTCGTCAGCAAGCTTGCGGCTCTGCGCGTGCCCGCGTCGTCATCGTCGCCATTGGCTGGCCAAAAGCCCGATCTGTCACTCACCACCAACGGCGCAACGTTTCGCCTTGTTGCGCACGAGCTGCGCGATGCCGGTCTCGATCGCGTCAACATCAGCCTCGACACGCTGCAGCCCGAGCGGTTCTTGCAGATGACCAGACGCAATGAACTCGTCCGCGTGCTCGACGGTATCGAGGCCGCCAAAGAAGCCGGCTTTGTGCCCGTGAAGATCAATGCCGTGGTCGAACGTGGCGTCAACGACGACGAAATCGTTGCCTTGGCCACGTTTGGTCGCGAACGCAACGTAGAGGTTCGCTTCATCGAGTTCATGCCACTCGATGCCTCGGGCCACTGGCTCAACGACAAGGTCGTCGGCCAAGATGAAATCGTCGCATCGATCAACGCCGTGTATCCCATCGAGCAGATGTCAGCCCGTGGCGCTGCACCTGCGGATCGTTGGCGCTACACCGACGGCGCAGGCATGATCGGCATCATCCCCACGGTCACCAAGCCGTTCTGCGGAGACTGCGATCGCGTCCGGCTCACTGCTGAGGGCCAGTTCCGCACCTGCCTGTTCGCCACCACGGAATTCGATCTTCTCGCGCTCATGCGCAAGGGCGCGTCTGACGATGACATAGCCGTGGAAATCCAACGCGCGGTGGGCACGAAGTGGGCCGGTCATCAGATCAATCAGGTGAACTTCATTCGTCCGTCACGCTCGATGAGCCAGATCGGCGGCTGACGCACTTGCGCGGCGCCACTCGTCGAGGTGGCAGCGTTGCCTTGGTTGTGCTGCTTGCGTCAACGGCGTTGTCCGCCTCTGCCGCCGGCCCGCTGACGGCGATCTCAGCTCCGGCCGTCGTGCTGATCGGTGCGCAGCGTTTGGGCATACCCATCGGCGGCTGTCCGATTTTTCCGTCGGACAATGCGTGGAACACACGCGTTGATACCGCGCCGGTGCGTGTGGGGTCGGATGAGACCATTGCTGAGATTCAGTCCACGGGTGTTACCACACTTCATCCCGACTTCGGCCAGAACGCAAGATATGGCATCCCGTATGTGGTGGTACCCGCGTCGCAACCGCTTGTGCCGATCAGCTACAACGGTGCTGCGGACGAAAGCGATCCAGGTCCGTTCCCCGTGCCGCTCAACGCCCCCGTTGAATTCGGTAGTGACCGGCACGT
>JANLPV010000125.1:0-11050 GCA_031367435.1 Actinomycetes bacterium
CTGAGATCAGCGCTTGCGATACGCCCACCAACCTGCCGAGGTCTGTTTGCGTCATCTGCTGGGCTTCTCGCGTTCTGCGCAGCCACGTGCCGTAATCGTCTAGTTGTTGCACGACGCCACCCTGAATTGGTTCGCCGCTGACATCGCCAGCTTCGGCCATTGTTGCAGACCGGCCGACGGGGGACACTCGATCTGGACACGCAGCATTGCGGTGCGCCTTCCGAGGTTCGCCAGGTTGAGTCGCCGGACTGTGGCGGCGCCGTGGTAGCAGCGTGGTAGCAACGCTGGCTGAGTCGGGGCGGTAGTCAGCGAACAACTACGAACGACCTGCCCGCGTAAGTCCTGCTCAGGCGTACTTTCGCGAACGGTGACGAACAACGGCGAACGCTTCGAAGGCGTTTCCTAAACCGCAGGTCGCAGGTTCGAATCCTGCCGGGGGCGCCAAAAAGTAGCTGTGAAATGGTTGTATATGGTTGCGCCCGAACTGGTCAGCTGAACCGTTGGGGCGGATCGACCGCCGATTCTCAACGCGATTGGGAAGGCTGTGGGAAGCCGAGTGCTCTGTCCCGCGTCCGTGTCCTCGGTATAGCTTCCCGCTGAGAGGGCTGTAACCATCGTGGTTGGCGGTGCTTTCGCCTTCATCGGCGTCGCATCCGTCATCGGCTGTAGTCGCTCGACCTTCCGAATGTCGCTGCTGTATGAGTGTCGGCCACGCACAGTCGTCGCGACGCTTTTGCGGGGGTCAGCTCCCAACCAACGCCCGTCGCCACTGACTCAGCACATCGTGGTCGCCGTTGGTTTCGGTACTGCTCGGCCGGTTCCAGAGTGCGAGGAGGAGATCTGAAGCGGTCCCAGAGAGGGTCACGTCCGCCGGGGTGTCGTCAGCACGATCTACGTGGCCCTTGACGCCGAGCACGCTGATGATGCGACCGGTGCTGGACGTCGCCGTCCACGTGTTGGCGGAGTCCGTTGCTCGAATCGCCAGCGTGCCCTGGGGCAGTGGGGCTCCGAAGCTTGTGATCAGGCCTGGCAGGAGGTGCTCGAGGATCTCGCTGATGTAGTCGTCGGCGTGCGCGATTGGTGTGGCGACGCCGCTCGCGTTTTGTGCGTCCCAGCGGTGGACGGAAGTTTCAGAGGCCTGGCGTCGGGCCCACGCTCCGACGGTTTGTTGGTTGGTGACTCCCCAAACACTCGCCCCGGGAGGCGCGGACCTCAGCGTGGTGACCAGGCGCGCGCCGATTGAGCGGTACCAGCTGACCGCGTCGTCGTCCGGTGGTGCGACGGACGCGGGTGCGAAAGGTTCGAGTAGGCGATCATGGACGATGGTGGTGATCCACGACTGGAACGCTGCATGGTGTGCGAGGAGATCGTGCAAGGTCCAGTCGGGACATGTCGGCACTCCGATGGCCAGATCGCTCTCGCAAGCGTCGGCGAACGCGTGGTTCTCCGCCTCCAGCCAGTTGACGTACGTGTCGTGCGACTCGGTCATTTTGGTCTCCTGCCTCAGTAGACCGGTCACCATAGTCGCCCGTAGCTATGCTGGCGCGCGTGGCGACCGATGCACGTGAACGAATGATCGGCTCTATGCAGCGGTTGCTGCAGACGAAGGGGTACTCGGCCAGCGGGCTCATCGAGCTCGTAGCCGACAGCCGCGCTCCAAAGGGTTCGATCTATCACCACTTTCCAGGCGGCAAGGAAGAGATCGCCGCAGCCGCGATCCGCGCATCAGGTGCCGAAGCGGCAGCAGCCACAGCACAAGCGCTCGCCAGCGCGCGAACTCCGGCTGCAGGTCTTCGCGTCGTTCTGCAGTGGCTCTCCGACCAACTCGCGAGCTCGAACTACCGGTACGGATGTCCCATTGCAACGACGACGCTTGAGATCGCCAGTGAGTCCGACGTTGTACAGGAGGCATGCGCTGCGGCCTACACGGCCTGGCACGCAGCGATCGCTGATCGGCTGGTCGCAGACGGGTTCAGAAAACGCCCAGCCGAGGACGCCGCCACACTCGTTCTCGCCGCAATGGAGGGAGCCCTAATCCTGTGCCGCGCTCAACGGAGCGTGCGACCGCTGAAGGTTCTCGCGGACAACATTCGCGCCCTTCTGGACTCCCCGCGTTAGGGCGAAAATGTGGATCTGATCAAGCTGGCGGAGGTTTCTCGCCCGGTGAGATCCAGGGCCGCAAGCCATGTGGCCGCAGCGCGTGCCCGCTACGGGCAAGGTGCGTTGGCGCTCGTCCGAAATGTAACGAGCGCGCCGTTACATTTCGATCCGGATCGTGGCTGAATTCTCCCTTTGATGGCGGAAGAGTCAACGCGACAAGGGGTTGCTTTCGGAAAATCGCGCCGAGTCGCTCGTTGGCGGTGCGCTCTGACCGTCGATGTCGCGCACTGATCGACCGCTTGTGCTCACGATTCCGGAGTCGGGCTCGGTCGGTCTTGTTCGGCTCGGATTGCCTTGAGGCGCTCGATCAGCGCGGGCAGCGTGAGTTCGTCTTTGGTCCGCCCGGCCGCTGTCTTGGAGCGGACGATGTCTTCCAGCGACGCCAGACGTGCATCGACTGCACCGACTCGAACGATGACCACGGAGCGCACCAGATCGTCGTAGCCGTCGGTTCCATCGGGGCGGAATGCGAGGTCGAACGGTCCGTGATCGGTGTTGAACGTTGCGGTTGTGATCCGTTCCAACCAGCCAGCGTCAATATGGACTTCGACACCGTCGGGCATACCGCCCGGTACGCGCAGCGTCGCGTTCAGCTCAGCGAGCGCGGTCGCGATCCGTTCTCTATTTGCCCGCGATGCGGCAGGAGTCACGTCAAGATCAAGCGACCTGGCGATTTTGGCGCCGTGAAGTTCGGCTGCGATTCCTCCGATCATCACGTACTCGACCTTGTGTCGATCGAGCACCGACACGATTGCTTCGACCTGCTCGATGGTCATCGGTGCGGGCGGGCGCTGCTGCGGCTCGGGCGTTGGTGAATCACGTTTCGCTGTGAGGCGGTCCCGGACCTCACGCCAATGCGGAGGATCAGCGGTCATTGCGACGACACGATCATGCGTTGATGCTCAGCCCATCGTTGCTGGAAGTCGACGGGCTGTGCCCGTAGCCATTCCTCGATCGTTTCATCGTGCGGATCGAAAGGCTCGAGTCGAGTCCGCAGCTCAAAACCTGCTGCGCGTAGGAGGCGGGCAAGCGCTGGGTGCGATGGTTGTCGTCGACCGTTCTCGATTGCCGCGACGTGCTGCTGGGTTGTGCCCGCAGCGTCGGCGAGCTGTTGCTGTGTCAGCTTTGCCATCAACCGGGCGCGCTTCACCACGGCACCGGACCAGGCTCGATTCTGAACCTCGAACACGTCAGTCATACCCCAAGGTTACATGCGATCGCATGTAAATGGCTCTGCGTGGTCAACGCACTGAGATCCCCGCTGTTTGGACGAGTCGCCTATCCGAGGATCGAGTCGACTCGCTGATTGCCGACGTGCTCTTCGTCGTCGAGCGCGCCGACGTAGGTCGACACAAGGGTCTCGACGCTGTGTCCGAGTCGTCGTGCTGTCTCAGCGAGCGGCATCCCAGCTCGGAGCCATGTCGTAGCTGCGGCGTGTCGGCAGTCGTAGATTCTGATGGGTCGCTGGCCGACTGATTCGAGCGCGCGGTGCCACGCTCGGGCCCAGTTTGATCCGCTCGGCATGGTGTCGTTGCGGGTTCGGAACGGCAGCCTCTCCGGCGCCGTGAGGCCGTTCTGGCGAATCCAGTCACGCAGCATCGCAACGAGCACCGGCGGGATCGGCACGCTACGCGGGCCGGTCTTGGGTTCGCCCGGTTCATCGAAAGAGATGTCGGCCTCGGTGACGTCGAGTCTTCCCCAACCCTCGGCCGGCAACTCGGTGGATCGGACTCGCAGCATCACGACCTCTGATGGCCGTAGCCCGGCGTAGTAGGCGACGGCGGTCATCACGCGGTAGTTCTTGCTGCCCGGCTGTTGCGTGACGATCGCGTCGATCGCCTCGGCCATCGCTGCCGGGCTCGGCAGCGAACGAACATCGACGCTCCGCCGTGTTCGCGCAACCTTCCGTCGTGCCCGCGTCTTGGACCGCTGCGGCCACACATCGGTTGCAACGGCGCCGGCTTCGATCGCCGACTGGACCGAGGCGCGAGCGACGATGCGGATTCGGTTCGCGATAGTAGCGGCGAGCGGCGAACCGTCAAGCTTGAGGCCGAGCCGGCGATCGATGTCCGCAATGCGTTCCCGATCGAGCTCTCCGAGGGTCAGGCAGTTCTTCGCCATCCACTTCTCGAACTGAGCATTGCGCTCGCTTTCAGCATTGGGCGATAGAGCCGACTGGAGGTAGACGCGCAGACCTTCGGGCGGCTTTGCCCCGTGTTCGACGGCGATGGTGATGAACCGGGCGAGTGCTTCGGTTGCTGACGCCCGCGTTCGTGGCTGCCACTCCTGCCACTGCTCTCCAAGCCAACGCCGCGACCATTCGTGAACCCGTGCCTCCGCCAGCGGCGTCTGCCACGACTCTGGTTCGCCCGTCGCCTCATCGAACCGTCGGCCCGCCTGGACCTCCTGCAACAGCAGACCCCGATAGCGATCAGCCTCGATCCGGGTGCGGAACGACTTTCCGCGATGGCGACCGTCGATGGTGTAGCGGACCACCCATGGCAGTTTCGCTTGCGTGGTGGAGCGCCGATCTTGGACGCCGTAGACCTTGACCGTTTGCATCGGGCGAACCATCAGTCACCACCAATCAACTTGCCGCCACTGACCGAGAGTGACCCACAGTTTTGGGAAGGCTTTGGGATGAGAGTACCCGATGGGCCTCCTTCACCATATCTGAGCTGGTCGAACGCCTGTCCTGACTGAAGGCGTTTCCTGAACCGCAGGTCGTAGGTTCGATTCCTGCCGGGGGGCACACTACCGGGGGGCCACGAAAGACCAGTTAGACCGCTGGATCGCCGTCGCCGGTTGGTGAGGTGAGTGGCGGCGACCCATATCTCGGCCTATACGGCGCATACCATTCCCCACCCAGCTCGGATCTGGAATGGAAGACTGCTCCGATCTGGAAAGATGGGTGCCTCGGATGTGGAACGTAGAGAGGCTCGGATTTGGAAAGTAAATGGCCTATGCTGGCAGAATGCTCACTCCGCCGATCGACCGTCGGATCCTGTCGATCGTCGAGGATCGGCTGCGCGAAGCGCCGGTCGTAGTGCTGCAGGGTGCACGTTCTGTCGGCAAGTCCACCGTGCTCGCCGAACTCGCCCGGCGTCATGACGTGGAGATCACCGACCTCGACGATGTCATCGTGCGCGCGAGGGTGCAGGCGTCGCCGTCCGACGCGGTTCGGGGGCCGTCGCCGGTCTGCATCGACGAGCACCAGCACGTGCCCGAACTGCTGCAAGCGATCAAAGCGGAACTGAACCAGCGACACGACAACGGCCGTTGGCTCCTCACCGGCTCTTCGTCGTTCTGGGCGATGCCGCGCGGTACCCAGGCGCTCACCGGACGCGTCCAGCTGCTCGAAGTGATGCCGTTTTCCCAAGGCGAGCTCGACGGCATCCACGAGAACTTTTTCGACCTCGCGCTGGCCGACCCTGGTGCGCTCGTCGTCGCGAGGCGCCCCGTCACCGAGCGCGAGGAGTACGAGCGCCGAGTGTGCCGGGGCGGGATGCCGCTCGCGGTCCACGCAGCCGATCGTCAACGGGCCAACTTCTACCGCTCCTACCTCGGGGCATCGCTGGCCCGCGACGTCCTCGATCTGTCACGGGTGCGCCAGATCAACGTCTTGCCGCGACTGATGGAGCGCCTTACGGCACAGACCGGGCAAGTGCTCAACGTCGTCAAGGCGGCCACCGCCGCGGGGATTGAACCGCGGTCTGCTGACAACTACACCCGCCTCCTCGAAGCGCTGTTTCTCATCCGCCGTCTCCCGGCATGGGGGCGCACACTGCGATCGAGAACGGCGCATTCGCCGAAGTTGCACGTGGTCGACTCCGGGCTCGCTGCGTACCTGCTCGGGATCACGCCCGAGAAGCTCGCCCGGCGCAACCCGTCCGCTCTCGCCGACTTCGGTCACTTGTTGGAGACGTTCGTGGTCGGCGAACTCCTCAAGCAGGCTTCATGGCGCGACGACGTCCGTGAGCTTGGTCATTGGCGAACCCATGACGGCGAGGAAGTCGACCTCGTCGCCGAGACGCTCGACGGCACCGTTGTCGGATTCGAGATCAAGGCGGGCCGTGAAGTCGACACCAAGTCGCTCCGCGGTCTCATCGCACTGCGTGACAGCCTCGGCGATCAATTCCGCGCCGGCTACTTCCTCAACACCGGCAGCGAGGCCTACCAGATCGACGACCGGATCCATGTCTGCCCTATCGACCGGCTGTGGCAGACCAACGGAACGTGATCAAGCCGGTCACGGTCGGGCGCAGGACGCCCGAAATGTAACGAGATGTAACGCATCGCTCGCGACATTCCGTCGCGGGCGTCGGGCCATGGTCACCAGTATCGTGTCGACGTGTTCGTCAGCGACCTCCGCCACTTTCTCGACATGCCAGACGATGCGCCGGTGCCGGCGAGGCGGCTCGGTCTGCAACTCGCAGCGATCGTACGAGCGGCGAGTGCTCGAGCGATCGGAACCGGCGCGAGATCAGCGGTCGGGTGCATTCGTCGGCCCGGGCGTCGACCGTGCGAAGGGTTCATCATGGTCTTGCGTCGCACGAACGGCGAGATGGCCTGGAGCTGCGACTCGTGCGGCGATGAAGGCGTCATCACCGGCTGGGAGGGATCACCGACCGACCTCTCAGGTCTCGACGACAGCTACGCCGACGGGGACGAGGTGGTGCTGCTGGCCGCTCGTGAGCTGTTCGAGGTGATTCGCGGTGTTCTTCTGCTCGACGATGCGTGCGAGCTGGTGGTCGCACGTGCGGAGGGAAGCGCTGCCGGGATCGTGTTGACGGGGCGTGCGGCTGCGTTCGAGGAGTTGGCCGAGTACGTCGCGTCGGAGGCGAATGCCGAGACCAATCGGCGTCGCGTGCGACTTCTCGACGAGGTGTGCACGGCGATCAATGCCGCGTTGGCAGGGGAATAGTCCGTGTTCACTGTTTCGAGGGTGATCTCGGCCGATCGTGATGCGTCGAAGTCTGGCGTGAACCGGCTACCTGGTTCACCGACGCGCAACTTCATCGCGGTGCCCCCTTTGACAACGTTCGGTGGCAGCATCTGTCCGACGGCCACGTTCGCGACTGCGCGCATAATGCGCCGCACCGGTTGGTTCCTCGCTGCTGTCTCGTTGTCAAGCCGGGCTTGAAGCGACCGAAGGTTGGAGGGCGACGTGTCGCGTTTGGTGCTCATCCGTCGTGGCCGATCGCGTCGAGTACCCGTTGAACTTCACGTGCATGGAGCAACCCGGTTCTCTTGGCTGTGCAGACAGCGTCGAGGAGTCGGTCGTGCATGATCATGTCGCGGCAGTCGATGAGGGCCCGCGCGACTGTCGCTGAGGGCACGCCCTCGTACATACACGGTGAGATCGACCGGGTCGGTCGGGCTGCTGTCGACCAACCGACGATAGGGAATCAGCGCCGCGGTCCTCGCCGTCGTGATGGCCTTCACCCGTGTGTACGTCGGCGAGCATTGCCCCCGTGATGTCCTCGCCGGCCTCGCATTCGGAGGCGCCGTTGCCGCTGCCAGCGCGGTTCTCGTCGTACCGCTACTCGCTCGCGTCGCCGAACGGCTGAGTCGGACAAGGTTCCGTCTGCTCCTGATGTCACGCTCCCCGCAGTCGAACGGAGCCTGACTGTCGCAATCGCAGCGGAAGCGGTCAGCGCCAGACGCGCGAGTCGGCGGAGCGCTCTACTCAGGAATGGGGATCCGCGGCGGACAGGTCCCAGAACGCATCCGTGAGCCCGAGACCGTTCAGGATCGCCTGGTTCTGCTCACGGGTGCGCGGCCGCCAGTTCGGTTCGATCCGATTGCCCCACCAGGCGTGCGCCAGCTCACACAGCTTCGTGACGCTGATCGTCGCGCCCGGAGCTCTCGAACCGAGCCAGCGACCGATGTGCCCTTCCGACCGGAAGAGATTCATCGTGCCTCAAGTGAAGACGATGTCGTCCCACCACCGACCAGCTGGGACCACACAATGGAATAACAAGCCTTCATCGTCCGGCCGCTCCTCGCGCAGGTGGACCGTGATCGGCTCACCGCAGTCGGCGCACGACGCTTCGATACGACCATCGACGTGTAACGCAGCGCAGACACCGAACGCGTCCCACGCACAGTTCGCGTACCACCATCGGTCGTCGGCGAACACCCGATAGGCGGTCGGAACCGCCGAGAACGGGTTAGCCATCCGGATCTCACGGGTGTGCGACTGCAACACCAATGCATGATCATCGTGCAGCCGCTGCCAACTGGACCACACGTCTTCAGGGGTCGCGCCGGTGACAGCAGCGATGTCGTGGACTGTCGGCGCATGACCCAGCTCGACGAACTGCCGGTACGTCAGGTTGCGGAGCGCAACATCGTCGTCGTCCATAACGGAATGGTATCGCGTGGCCGATGCCTCACCGTCCGATGCATGGGCGATGCATCGGACGGAGCACAGCAACGCCATCGGGAGTGGGGACCTCGGCGACAGCGACGAAACCGAGCCGTTCGTAGAACGCAATGTTGCGAGGGTTGGTGGACACGAGGCCGCACGGAACACCGTCCGCGTTGCATCGTTCGATCAACGGCGCCACCGCCATCGCGCCGAGTCCGCGACCGTGGCTGGCCGCGCGGACACCGATGTACTGAAGCGTCCAATGGGGCTCGTTCATGTCATGGGCGCGGGCGGCGATGATCGTCGTGAGCGCGTGGCCGGCTCGCACTTCGCCGGCGTGTTCAGCGACGATTGCCCGCGCGCGATCGAAGTTGTCGACGGTCACCAATGACAGGTCGGGTGGTATCCACGCCGTCGCTACCTGACCGGCGAGGTCGATGTAGGTGTGGCCTCGCTCGAACGCAAGCTCGGCGATGAACGTCATCCAGTGGCGTGCGAACGCCACATAACCGTCCTCGGTCGGGGCAATCCACCGGAAGTACGGGTCGTGCACGAACGCCTCGACCCAGACACCGACGACGGTGTCGAGATCGACGCGGACAGCGTTGCGAAGTCTCACCGGATCCACATCGGAATGCTGCCATGGATGACGTCGCCCCGAGTCACGAGAGTTCCTGCTCCGGTGCCGTGCGCCGCGGAGCGCCTGAACGACCGCACACGAGCCGTCCTCGCACGGTTGACACCTGTCGTCCAATCGCCCGATGACGCACACCGAGCGGACGACAGCCCGCTCTGTGTGCTGGCGGAGCTGACCGAGCGCGCCGAGGGAGGACCCATCGTCGTGTTCGTCTTGCGCGCCGTGGCCGCAGGTGCACGAGTGCAGCATGCGATCGCTCGCGCCGCACGGCACGACGCCTTCACGACCCTCGACCTCGGACCGTTGGACCGCGACGCGCTGAGGTCGCTCGCCGTCTCGCTCGGCTCCCCGGCCGATGACGAAGCCACTCGCACTCGTGCCGGTTCAGTGTGCGGTGATGACGCCGCAGGCGACGCGGTCACCGGCGTTGCCGGTCTTGGCTGTTGCTGTGGTCGCGTCGGTGGAGTTTGCCGTGTATTGCGTCGGGCCGGTGCCGAGCGGGATGTTGGCGTAGTTGTCGGCGCCGGCGTGCAGGATGACCACCTTGCCGTTCAGTTCGTCGGGGTTGATCTTGTCGATTCGGAAACTGGTCTCGACGCTGCCGTCGGCGTTCACGTACACGACGGGCATGTCACCGACATGATGCGCGTGGGTCTGCCCTGTCGGGTTGTAGTGGCCGTCCGCGGCGACGAACCACGTTGACGGTGCGGCGGCCGGATCGGCGACGCAGCCGTCACCGTTGGTGGTGACGTCGTTGGCGTGGATGTGGAACCCGTGGAACGCATCGATGCCCGGCGCGCCCGTGAGACGGACCTGCACCTCGGTGTGCCCATCGTCGGTCCTGAACTCGACGGAACCGATCCTGGTGCCGCCGGCGGTCGCAAGCGTGGTTCTGGCCGAGCGAGTGTGAGCGTCGGCGGTAGTCGCGGTGACGAGCCCGGCGACGAGCGCCGCACCGGCCGCGACGGCGATCAGACGGTGTTTCATGGTGTGCCTCCTTGATGGGTGTTGTCAAGACAGACGAGGCCGACCGGCGAGCGGGTGACAGGCGAGGACGGGAATGTGTTCGTGTCACCCCGGTGGTGGTGTCGTTCGTCTGTCCTGCATGGCGAAGGGTCCGGCGCGGGGTCGACGAGGTCTCGGGGCGACGTGCTCGTCGTCTCAACTTTCACGCGCCGACACGCTGGTGGGATGTGCAACCATGGGCGAGCAGTTCGCCCTGCGATCGTGAACGGCTGAGCGACAATGCACGCGATCGTCGTCCCACGCCGGGAACGGAGGTCATGACTCAAGCTTCGCTCGTATGGAGGTCGACCGCATCCGCGAGTTGTCTCGAAAACCTTTCCGGCCAGCCGGGTCGAGGCTCGTGAACACCAACAGTGCGGCGCAGGCGAGCGCAATCCAGATCCATCGTTCGCGCAGAACCTGGCCCGGTACCAGCGACGGGAAAACTCGAACGTCTCGGAACACGACGCCGTACAGGAACGCCGGCCCGACGAGTACGACGAGCGCGGCGGTCGGGCCTCCAGGCGCTTGAGTGCGCTGCTGCACGAGGGCTGATGTCGCCAGTGCGATCGCGGCGAGCGCTGCGACCTCGATGATGACGTCGTAGGTCGGGAACCGCTGCGTGTCGGATGTGGCCACCACCCCGGCGATCATCAACCAGGTTGTGACTGTGATCGTGACGGCGATGCTGACACGGTGGATTCGCCGGCGAGCGAGAGACGTTGGTGATGCGGCCACTGTCTCCGCGGCGGGGTCGTCAAGGGCGAACCCGAGGCCCGCGGTCGAGGCAACGAACGCGAGCGCGTAGATCTCCGCAAGGTCGTGGCCGGTGCTCATGCGGGTGATGATCGTGCCCACGGCGATCAGCCCGCCGA
>JANLPV010000089.1:0-21276 GCA_031367435.1 Actinomycetes bacterium
CACCACCCTCAACGGAGCACCCCTATGCGGCGCACACAACCGCCACAAACACAACAACACCACCACCATCACCCGCACCACTGATGGCTGGCACCACCACCGACACGACAACACCGAAATCGCACCACGCTTCACCGCATAACAACGCCGCTACAGGGTGTCCAATGCATCCGTGACGCCGCAGAGTGGGACCGTGCGGCACGACCGGAGTCAACTGCGCTAGAACATTGGCATGTCCGTTTCCGTCATTGTGCTCGCTGCTGGTGAGGGAACGCGCATGCGCTCAGCGCGGCCGAAACCACTCCACCTCATCTGTGGGCGAGGCATGGTCATGCACGTGATCCACGCGCTCGAATCTCTGGAGGTCGAGCGCACGATCGTTGTCGTCGGCCACGGTGCAGAACGTGTTGCCAAGAAGGTGCAAGAGCAAGCGCCGGAATGGGCCAATGTGTCGTTCGTCGAGCAACAGGTGCAGCGCGGCACTGGCGATGCTGCGATGGTCGGAATGTCTGCCTTGCCCGGCCATGATCTCGACGATCTCGACGATGAGTCAACGGTGGTCATTCTGCCTGGCGATACGCCATTGCTTCGACCCGAGACGATCGACGACCTCGTCGCCGCACATGTCTCGAACGGTTACGCTGCAACGTTGCTCACGTCAGTCATGGACGACCCCACCGGCTACGGACGAGTCGTTCGCGCGCCATCAAAAGCAGGCGACGGACGCGTGCTGCGCATCGTTGAGGAGCGCGATGCGAGTATCGAAGAGCGGGCCATCCATGAGATGTGCACGAGCATCTACGCCTTTCGGCGCGACCTGCTCGGCCCTGCGCTTCGGCACCTGTCGCCCGACAACTCTCAAGGCGAGTACTACCTCACTGATGTCATTGGTGCGCTCTCCCGAATGGGTCACCGCATCGGGGCCGTACAGGCACCACCGGCGGAGACCGCAGGCGTGAACGATCGGTGGCAATTGGCGCTCGCCGAGCGCGAACTGCGCGCGCGAACGAACCGTCATTGGCTCCTCAACGGTGTCACCATGCTCGATCCGCGCCAGACCTTCATTGACGTCACGGTGCAACTCGGCCGCGACGTCACGTTGTATCCGGGCACCATCTTGCAAGGTCGTACGGTCGTCGGAAACGGCTGCGAAATCGGCCCTGATACCAGGTTGGTCGACTGCGTCGTTGCTCAGGATTGTACGATCGAGAACTCGGTCGGCGCCGACGCCGAAATTGGTGCCGGCGCACACGTCGGGCCGTATTGTCACATGCCTGCGGGCAGTAGTGTGACTGCTGCACAAGTCACCGGAGCCTTCTACACTGCGCCTGTCGACTGATATCAAAAGGGCGGTAGGAGCACCAATGGAGAAGGTCCCCACCAAGCGACTGTCGGTGTACACGAGTCGATCTCACCCATCACTCACACAAGACATGGAAAAGGTGACCACCAAGCGACTGTCGCTCTACTCAGGCCGCACGCATCCCGCGCTCGCGCAAGAAGTGGCTGCGCATCTTGGCATCGCACTCGGCGACGCAAATGTTGTGGAGTTCGCCAACGGTGAGATTCGCCCTCGCTTCAACGAGAGCGTCCGCGGATCCGACGTCTTCATCATGCAGACGCACTTCGGTTGCAACGGTCGAAGCATCAACGACTCGATCATGGAACAGCTCATCATGATCGATGCAGCCAATCGCGCGTCCGCTAAGCGCATCACCGCCGTGTGCCCGTTCTACGGATACGCCCGCCAGGACCGCAAAGCCGAAGGTCGTGAGCCCATCACGGCTCGCCTCGTCGCCGATCTCTTCCGCGCAGCCGGAGCCAAGCGGATGGTCTCCATCGACCTGCACAGCGGCCAGATTCAGGGCTTCTTCGACGGTCCAGTCGATCACCTCACGGCCATGCCGGTACTCGAGAAGTACGTTCGGGAGCATGCCGAAAACGGAATGGTCATCGTGTCGCCAGACGCAGGCCGGGTGAAGGTTGCCGAGCGCTTCGCGCAGCACCTCAGCGACATGGACGCCGACGTTGCGTTCATCAACAAACGCCGACCAAAGGGCACTATGAACGTTGCCGAGGCCAAAGAAGTCATCGGCGAGGTCGACGGCCGTGTGTGCATCATCACCGACGACATGATCGACACCGGCGGAACCGTCGTGTCGGCCGCCGAACTGCTGTTGTCACGTGGCGCTTCTGAGGTGTGGGCGATGGCCACGCATGGCGTGTTGTCAGGCCCGGCCATCGAACGGCTACGCAACTCGCCGTTCAAGCGGGTGGTGCTCACGAACACCTTGCCGATGCCAACGGTCGACCAACTCCCCCAGCTCGAGGTGCTCTCCATCGCCCCGATCATCGGCGAAGCGTTGTCGGCAGTGTTCGACGACACCAGCGTCAGCGAGATCTTCGGCGGCGAGAACCAGGCCTGAGGTGGCAACCACCCTGGCCCGCCGGTAGCATTGCGAACCGTTCTATAAGAGAACAGTCTTCCCTCTCATCGCCTCCGGGCGGAGGAACTCACCATGTCGCAGACCACTCTTGTTGCTTCCACTGGCCGCGAAATCGGCTCACCCGCATCGCGCCGTCTACGCGCCACCGATCAGATTCCGGGCGTGCTCTACGGTCAGGGTATGGCACCGGTCAGCGTTGCTGTCGCTCGGCGCGATCTGCGTCTGGCCCTCAGCGGCCCAGCGGGGTTCAACACAGTTCTACAGCTCCAGGTGGACGGCAAGACCTACCCGGCCGTCATCAAGGACGTGCAGCGTCACCCCGTGAAGCGCAACGTCAGTCATGTCGACTTCTTGCAGGTGAACATGAGCGAAATGCTCACCGTCTCGGTGCCATTGCATCTCACCGGCGAGGCAAAGGCCGTGCTTGCCGAAGGCGGCTTGGTCGATCCTTCCGTCGACACCATCGAAGTCGAGTGCACACCGGGCAACATGCCCAACGAGTTCATTGTCGATGTCACCGACATGCAGCCCGGCGACGTCATTCGTCTCTCCGCGCTCGCCATGCCCAAGGGTGTCACCGCTCTTGGCGATCCCGACATGGCAATCGTCACTGCGATCCACGGCAGCCAGGCCGAGCCCGAAGCCGAGGCTGCACCAGCCGCGCCGGCTGCTACTCCCGAAGCGGAGTAGTCCCACGCCGTGGCATTGTTCGGTCGCACAGCGCGATCTGAACGGCGCGGCACTCCATTCGACTATCTCATCGTCGGCCTCGGCAATCCGGGTAAGGAATACGCGCGTACCCGCCATAACGTCGGCGAAGAGGTTGTGTCGCTGCTTGCCACACGTCAGAGCGTGGTCCTCAAGGCTGGCCGCGACAAGGCAATGGTGGCCGAAGTCGTGATCAACTCCAAGCGCTGCGTCTTGGCGTTTCCGCTCACGTTCATGAACCTGTCCGGTCAATCCGTTGGTGCACTCGCGAGGCGCTACGGCATCGATGATCCCGCGCAGCTCATCGTCGTGCATGACGAGCTCGATCTGGTGCCTGCACAGGTGCGGGTGAAGGTCGGCGGTGGGCTCGCCGGCAACAACGGCTTACGCAGCATCACCCAACATCTCAAGACGCAGGACTACCTGCGGGTACGAATCGGCATCGGCAAACCATCCTCCAAGGAGCACGGCGCCCAGCACGTGCTGTCTCGACTCGGCAAAGCCGAACGCGAAGAGCTCGACGTGGCAGTGCAGGTCGCAGCTGACGCTGTCGAGTCGATCGTCAGCGAAGGTGCCGACGCAGCAATGCGTCAGTTCAACTCGCGTTGATCATGTCGTCGCGAACCACGCGACCGCCGGCTATTTCGATCGTACGAGTGAGGCGCACCTTGGTGAGGAGCTCTCGATCGTGTGTCACGAGCAGCACGGTGCCGGCAAACGCTTCCAACGCGATTTCGAGCTGCTCGATCGCGGCGAGGTCGAGATGGTTGGTGGGCTCGTCGAGCACCAGACAATTCGTGCCCTTGGCCATCAGCAGGGCGAGTACGGCCCGAGTGCGTTCGCCGGGCGAGAGCGACACCGTTGCCCGAGTCACTTCGGTCGCGCCGATGCCGAACTTCGCGAGCAGTGTTCGTGCGTCAGGCACGGTCATTTGGGTTGCGTGCATGAATGCTTCGAGCAGTGTCTCGGTATCGGACAACTGCAGGCGTCCCTGCTCGAGTTCGCCGATCACAACGCTCGGACCAACATAGGCCTCACCCGATGAGGGTTCGATCTTGCCCAAGAGCAGTTGCAACAATGTTGTCTTGCCGCTGCCGTTCGACCCAACTATGGCGATGCGGTCTGCGGAACCGACCTCAATATCGAGAGGTCCGAGGGTGAAGTCGCCACGTTGCACCTCAGCGTGTGTGAGGCGTGCAACGACGGACCCACTGCGCGCCGCCTCGCCGAACAAGAGGCGAAGCTGCCATGCCTCGCGAGGCTCGTCGACGACGTCGAGCCGCTCCATCGCGCGTTCGGTTCGTGCGGCCTTACCGGCGAGTTGTTCGGTTTGGTTGATCTTGAAATTCTTGATGTTCTTGTCATTGTCGGCCGGGTTCTTCTTGGCCTTGCTCAAGCCTTGCGTGGCCCATTCGCGCTCACGCTGGGCCCGACCCTGCAGGCTCGACTTCTTGTCCGCATATTCCTCATAACGCTCGCGGGCGTGCTGCGCATCGAGTTCTCGTTCCGCCAGGAACGAATCCCAACCGCCCGAATACAAAGACAACCGGTGCGTGAACTGATTGAGTTCGCCGATATGGGTCACGGTGCGACGTAAGAACTCGCGATCGTGACTGACGATGACCATGCCGGCTTGACACGAAAGAACCCAGGCCTCGAGGCGCGTCAGGCCGTCAAGATCGAGATCGTTCGTGGGTTCGTCGAGCAAGAACACGTCGAAGCGCGCGAGCAACAGCGACGCCAGGCTCGCCCGCGCCGCTTCACCACCGGAGAGTGACCGCATCGGTTGGCCGAGGAGTCGGTCGGCGAGATCCAACTCCGCCCAGACCTCACCAACACGCACGTCGAGGTCGGCCGCGCCGATGGCGAGCCAATGCTCGAGCGCGTTTGAGTAACGATCGTCTGCACCGCTGACTCCTTCGGCGAGATCACTCGTGGCCAACTCCAATTCGATATTCGCTGCCGCTACTCCGGTGCGCCGCGCCAGGAAATCGGCGACCGTTTCACGTTCGTCACGCTCGGGCTCCTGAGGAAGGTAGCCAACAATGGCATTCGGTGGGCTCGTTGATACTGACCCTGCGTCGGGTTGGATCTGCCCACTCAGGACCCGAAGCAGCGTCGATTTGCCAACCCCATTCGGGCCGACTAGCCCAACTCGCCACCCAGGCGACACAGCGAGGTCGACCTCATCGAGGATGGTGACACGTCCCATCGACAGTGCGAGAGAACGAGCGTGCAGGGTGGAGTAAGCAGACATGGCAGGTGAGCGTCGACGGTAACTCGTTCGATGGCTGCGCGCACCCGAATTGATCGGTCCCACGAGCTTCACGACAAGCTTCATGACAAACGCGGTCCGCTGTTAGCTTGCGCACGACGAGCAGTCCAACACGAGCGTCGATCGCCCGATCGAACAGGGTCCCAGTAAGCAGGTGAGTATGCAACCCGACAATCACGGCTGGTTCTACGCCAAGTTTCCCGAGGAGAACGGCGAACTCCTACCCGAATCGGAAATTTTTGAGTTGCGTCCAATGCCGCCATTGCCGAAGTTGGCAGAGGGCAAGGTGCGTGTGCGATTGTCGCTCATTTCCGTCGCGCCGATGGCCAAGACGTACCTCGAGCTACCTGGCAATAACACTGGCGCCGACGAGTTGGGCCTGCAACGCACCACCCTCGGCTCGCCCTTGCAGAGCGAATCGATCGCAGTAATCGTCGAGAGCAAGAGCCCCGCCTTCGCAGTTGGCGATCTGGCTTGGGTGATGGGACCCCTGATCCACTACCGCGACGTCGCCGTCGATGGCAGCGACGGCATTCCGCCGCTTCCGCTCGCTCCTGGGGTGCGTCCCGAACACATGCTTTCCGTTGTGACACCATCGGCCGGAATTACTGCCTACTGCGCGGTAGAGCACCATCCGTGCGGTCGAGTCGAGAAGCCATATAGCGACCGAACTGTGCTCGTGACCTCAGCCGCCGGTGCCGTTGGCATAGTGGTCGGCCAGCTGTACAAGAACAAGGGGTGTCGCGTCATCGGCGTCACGAGCACGCGCGAGAAGGCGGATCGACTCGAGGCACTCGGTGGCTACGACAGCGTGATTGCATACAAATCCGAAGACCTCGACGAACGCCTCAGCGAACTTGCACCGGCCGGAATCGACGTGTTCATCGACAATGTCGGTGCCGCCCAACTCGACGCCGGCACGCGCCATATGAAGATCGGCGGCACGATGTTGAGCATCGGCGCGATCGCCGAGATGGATGCAATGGTCACCGGCGAAGTCATCGGCATGAAGGAGTACCTGCGCATCCCAGCACGTGAGCTCACGTTCGGCGGGATGCTCATGTACAACCATCTCGACAAGATTCCCGAGGCAGCGATGGCGTTGAGCGCAATGCTGGCCGATGGTCGGTTAACGAGCGCGGAACCGGTCGTGAACGGCCAGTTCGCAGACTGGGCCGAGTGCGTGACGCGGGTCTATCAGTCAGACACATTCGGTCGTCTGATTTTGTCCGTGGACCACGAAGCAAACGTGGTATAGCTCTCTCGGAGTCAGCTGCACCGTCCGCTCTTTGGAGTTGCCGATACCCTCATCAGGTCTCATGAACCTCGCGACACTCCCTCCCTTCCTTCGCGATGAACCGGCGCTCACGCAAGCACTCGGCAAACCGAACGCAATCATTGCGGTACCCGAGGCAGCGCGACCGATCGCGATCGCAGCACTCTCACATCTCAGCGGGCGACGCCCGTTGGTGATCGCCTGCCCCACGGGCACGGCTGCAGGCCAGTTGTACGACGACCTCCAGCAGTTCATGCCTGATGGCGAGGTCATGCTATTCCCTGCATGGGAGACACTGCCGTTCGAGCGTGTGAGCCCGAGCGTCGAAACCATGGGGCATCGCCTCGAAGTGTTGTGGCGGCTCCGCGATCCCGAGCGCTGTCCGGCGATCATCGTGGCAAGTGTTCGCTCGCTGTTGCAGCGACTCGGCCCTGGCGCGGTCGATGTCGAACCCGTGCGCGTGCACCCCGGCGCGGTCATCGACCCCGACGAGTTGTTGCAAACGCTCGTTGCTGGAGGCTATCGACGCGAGGAAATCGTCGAGCATCGAGGCGAGGTAGCCAGGAGGGGGGCGATCATCGATGTCTTTGCGTCGACGGCCGACGTGCCGATTCGTATCGACCTGTGGGGCGACGAAGTCGACCGCCTGACGTCGATCAGCGTCAACGACCAACGCAGCACTGCTGACCTGGCCGAAGCGCTGATCTTCCCTGCCCGCGAGTTGTTGCCGAGCGACGCCGTTCGCGAACGGGCCAACACGTTGATTGGTACCGAACCGTGGGGTCGCGAGCAGTGGGAACGGCTTTCCGAGGGAGCGCACTTCGATGGCATGGAGAGCTGGTTGCCGTGGCTCACCGACGTCGACCAACTGCTCACCGACGTGTTGCCCACCACGGGCAAGGTAGTACTCATCGAGCCGCGCCGTATGCGCGACCGAGCACAGGAGTTGCTCGCCGAAGAGGACGACCTCGCCCGCGCATTGGCCAGCACCTGGGGCCGCGACCCCGACGTTGCCTTCCCGCGTTTACACGCTGAGCCCGATCAGTTGTTGGGCCCATCGATCAGTGCCTGGATGCTCACCGTCGCTCCGGAGAACCCCGACTCGCCAATGGTTAACGCCAGTGGATGGGGTCCTGTCGTCGGTGACGGCGAGGGGCTCACGGCGCGCCTCACCGAATTGCTTGCCGACAAGTGGCGAGTCGTGGTCGCCGCGGACGGCGAGGGATCGGCCAAGCGCCTTGCCCAACTCCTGCGCGAACGTGGCCTCGACCTCACCATTGCGGCGACCGGCGCAGACCTTGGACGACCTGGCGGCAACGTCGTCACGGCGCCGCTGCACCGCGGCTTCGTCATTCCGTCGGCCAAAGTTGCCGTTGTCGCAGAGGGTGATCTCACCGGACGACGTCGTACGCATCGCCAACCTCGTCCACGCAAGCGGGAAAGCGCCGGTTTCTTCGAGGATCTGAAACCCGGCAATTACGTCGTTCATTACCAACACGGCGTCGGCCAATACGAGGGCATGGTCAAGCGCAGCATCGGCGGCATCGAGCGCGACTACCTGTTGCTCGCCTACAAGGGTGGCGACAAGCTCTACATCCCCAGCGATCAGATCGACAGCATTCGCCAATACGTGGGTGGCGAAGCACCGGTCCTGCATCGCCTCGGAGGTGCCGACTTCGCCAAGGCAAAATCACGCGTGAAGTCTGCGGTGCGCGAGATCGCCCAAGAACTCGTCGTGCTCTACCAACGGCGCGTGAATGCGGTCGGCTTCGCGTTCGGCAGCGACACTCCCTGGCAGCACGACATGGAAGAGGCGTTTCCGTTCGTCGAAACACCCGACCAACGTCAGGCCATCGAGGACACCAAGGCCGATATGGAACGCGCCTTTCCGATGGATCGCCTCATCTGCGGCGACGTTGGTTTCGGCAAGACCGAGGTGGCGGTGCGCGCTGCGTTCAAGGCCATACAGGACGGCAAGCAGGTGGCGGTCATGGCCCCTACGACACTGCTCGCCACACAACACGGCAACACCTTTGCCGACCGTTTCGCGGGTTACCCCGTGCGCGTCGAAGTGCTCAGTCGCTTTCTCACCAACGCGCAGGCGAAGAAGGTGATCGATGGCCTCGCGACGGGTGAGGTTGATTGCGTCATCGGCACGCATCGGCTGTTGCAGGACAACGTGAAATTCAAGGACCTCGGCTTGCTGGTCGTCGACGAAGAACAACGCTTCGGGGTGCAGCACAAAGAGACGATGAAAAAGCTGAAGGTCAACGTCGACGTGCTCACGCTGACGGCTACCCCAATACCGCGAACGCTCGAAATGAGCCTCGTCGGCATCCGTGACTTGTCGCTGCTGCAAACTCCCCCGGCCGACCGCCAACCGATTCTCACGTTCGTTGGCGAATACGACGAACGAGTCGCCATCGAGTCGCTGCGACGCGAGCTCCTACGCGAAGGCCAGGTGTTCTGGGTGCACAACCGCGTGCAATCCATCGACGCGTGCGCGCACCGCCTGCGCGAACTCGTGCCCGAGGCACGCATCGCCGTTGCACACGGCCAGATGGACGAAGGCACCCTCGAGCAAGTGGTGCTCGATTTCTGGGAGGGTCGCTTCGATGTGCTCGTCTGCACGACCATCATCGAGAGCGGCATCGACATGCCAACCGTGAACACACTCGTGGTTGAACGCGCCGATCTGTTGGGACTCGGTCAGATGCATCAGCTTCGCGGTCGTGTTGGTCGCAGCGGCTCACGTGCGTACGCGTACCTCTTCTACCCGCGCGACAAGACCCTCACCGAGGAGGCATACGAACGGCTGAAAACGATCGGTGAAGCCACCGACCTCGGCAGCGGCTTCAAGATCGCCATGCGCGACCTTGAGATCAGGGGAGCTGGCAACCTGCTTGGTCAGGCGCAAAGCGGACACATCGCGGCTGTCGGCTACGACCTCTATTGCCAGATGGTCACCGAAGCAGTGAGCGAGATGAAGGGCGAGGAGAAACGCGAGCCCTCCGAGGTCAAGCTCGACGTGCCGACTAACGCTCATCTTCCGGCCACATACGTGCCCAAGGAAGAGCTGCGACTCGAGGCGTACCGCCGACTTGCAGCGGTCACCACCGATGCCAATGTCGAGGACATCCGCACTGAATGGGAGGACCGCTATGGTCCTATCCCGGCACCTGCTGAAGCACTGCTGATGATCAGCCGCCTGCGCGCCGACTGCCACCGAATCGGCCTGCGAGACATCACCATCAACTCGAATCAGGCCCGGTTGGGACCGATTCAACTCAAGACGAGCGAGACCATGCGTCTGCGACGCCTTGCCAGAGATGCCGTCGTCAAGGACGACCTCAAACAAATCGTGGTGCCAATCAAACGCGGCGTCGACCCTGCGACCTTCCTCGTTGGCTTCCTGCGCGAGCTCATTCCACCGGTGGTCGAACCGGTAGGGTCGTCGTCGTGATTCGACGCGTCTCCATCGCACTCGCCGCTGTCGTGCTTGCGGGCACGCTCACTTCCGGCTGCAGCACTTTCACCGCCAATCGCAATGCGGCCAGCGTGAACGATCAGCATCTGTCCGTCAAGCAATACCAAGCCATGCTCGCTGGTTTGGCACAAGCGCCCGACGCGTTCGGTATTGCCCCAGTCGGTGCCGAGGGTCTGCCGGGCAAGACTGCCCGCGGCATTCTTGGCCAATGGGTCACCAACACGATCATGTCCGAGGCGCTGGCGAGTAAAGGCGCGTCGGTATCGACCGCCGACCGCAAGGCGCTTGAGGACAAGATCCTCGCGGGAAACGCAGCTGCAGTTTGGAAGCAGCTCAGCCCTGAGTTGCAAAGTTTCGTTCTCGACGCACAGTCATTGCAGCCGGCATTTGAGGCTGCCTTCGGCACCGATGCCGCCCAAACGCTCACCAACTCCGCCAAGGCGGCCACGGTGATCATCGACAGCCGCTACGGCATGTGGGATGTCGCTACCGGCCAAGTAGTTGCCACACGCTGATGGCCGCCCTGCCACGGGTGATCGTCGTCGGTCTCGGCCCAGGAGGGCACGAGTACGTCACTGACCACACCCGAGCAACGATCGATCAGGCTCGCCACCGCTACCTTCGAACGGCCGTGCATCCATCGGCCGATCTGGTTACCGACGCGATCAGCTTCGATAATTTGTACGAGTCGGCGCAGACGTTCGAGTCTGTGTACGAGCAGATCACATCCACGTTGGTGGAGGCCGCAACCACACACGGCGAGGTGCTGTATGCCGTACCGGGCTCACCGCTGATTCTCGAGCGGAGCGTTCGGCAACTGCGTCATGACACTCGGGTGCAGTGCGTCATCCATCCAGCAATGTCCTTTCTCGACCTCGCGTACGCAGCGCTCGGTATCGATCCAGTCGAGGCAGCGGTACGCCTCATCGACGGTCATGATTTCGCCACGGCCGCCGCTGGCCAACATGGACCGCTGCTCGTTGCGCACTGCCACGCGAACTGGGTCCTCAGCGACATCAAACTCGCCGTCGACGACGCGTCAGGTGACAGCAGCAACAGCAACACCAGCAACACCAGCAACACCAACGATGACGTGGCCGTCGTTGTGCTGCAGCGCCTCGGCACGCCGGATGAACTGATCACGCACACTACGTGGTCGAAGATGGACCACATCGTGGAGGCCGATCACCTCACGAGCATCTACGTGCAACATCTCAACATCGCCGTCGCCCAGCACTACGCCCGTTTCCATGCGCTCGCCCGCACGCTACGCGAGCAATGCCCCTGGGACATCGAACAAACCCACGCAAGCCTCGTTCCTCATCTCATCGAGGAAACCTACGAGGTCGTCGATGCAATACATGACCTCGATCCAGATGATCCGTCGACCGACGAGGCCCTTATCGAGGAGCTGGGCGATCTGTTGTATCAGGTCGAGTTTCACGCAACGATCGCGCAGCAGCAAGGCCGCTTCTCGATCGCCGACGTCACGCAGGGCATTCACGACAAACTCGTGCGTCGCCACCCCCATGTGTTCGGTGATGTGCAGGCCGATACGACACCCGAGGTACTCAGCAACTGGGAATCAATCAAACACGCTGAGAAGGGTCGCACGAGCATCTTCGACGGCATTCCGCGCTCGTTGCCCTCGTTGTCGTACGCGTACAAGGCGCAACGCAAGGCCGCTGGTGTCGGTTTCGATTGGCCCGATGTGAGTGGCGCGATGGCGAAGATCGCCGAAGAAACCGAGGAGCTCATGAACGCCAACGCGTCCGGCGATCCAGCTCACACCGCCGAAGAGTTGGGTGACCTTCTCTTCGCGGTCGTGAACGTCGCGCGTCACCTCAAGGTCGACCCTGAAGTCGCTCTGCGTAATGCCGTCTCTAAGTTCCGTCATCGCTTCGAGGGTGTCGAACAGCTCGCGGCGGAGCGAGGCATCATGTTGGCACAGGCCGATCTGGCAACGCTCGATCAGCTGTGGGATGACGTCAAGGTGCGCGAGAGCAGCCGCTGAGCTGGGCGCACCTGCGCCGACTCGTTACCAGTGCACGCGCTGTCGAATCGAGACATCGTCAACCACGCAAGCACACTGCTGAGCACAGCGAAAGCGGCGAGGAGCGCCCCAATGATCAAGAGTTGCATGTCGTCTCGCGCGACACGACTGACGTACGCGATGCACGAGCCCAGTCCGAACTCAGCAATCAACCATGACAGGAAGAGTCGGCCCGACCCTCCAAGCGCAACCGCAGATCGACCCAACAACAGCTGGCCCACGATGAAGCCGATGTACACAACGCCGATCGCGATGACGAGCATCGTCGTTGCAAACGTGTCCCCGCGGCCCGAGGTGAACAAGAGAAACACGGTGCCTGTCAGAAAGGCTGCGGTGATACCCCACGGAGATGGGGCGAGCAGCGTGCGCCGCCGAGCGTTCACGGCTGCAGCGATGCCCCACACCACGTACATGGCGTGCGCGACGAAGGCGAGAACGATGACCCGATCAAACATGTGTGTTGCCGACGCCGCAAGGTCGTGCGTAGCGAGACTTCCGTCGCGAACCTCGGCCAGAATTGCACGTCGGCGAACCCCAAACGTTGCTGAGATCGACGCGATGTACAAGACGAAGAATCCGCACCAGACCACAACGCGCAACGCGTGCGTTGGTATTGGCGCCTTGGGCACGAAGTCCGCGGGCCGTGTCATTGCTACCGAACCACTGAGCACCCGGTTCGCCCCTTTCGGTGACGTTGCCTCGACCCACTTGTGATGTGTCATTTCGCCGATGTGCTGCGCCGTTGCGAAATAGGTTGCGGCCCCGGCGAACAGTAGGAGGCCGCTGACGAAACACAAGAAGGCCTTCACTCGCATCGCCGATTGCGGATCGTTGCCCGGCAGGCCATGTGTGGCACCCGCAAGGGCGGCCCACATCAAGACAGCGGCCAGAAGCGCCAGCATGTACCAGATCCGTGCCAAATAGGTACTGCCACCGAGGTCCTTGGCGGTGCCACCAATCGTGCCGTGCGGTATGTACATGAATGACAACGACACCACGCCCGTGAGGATCCAGCCCGACTTCAGTGTTGGATCGAGGAGTTGGTGAGCGAGGTACGCGGCGATGGGCACCATGAACCAACCACCAGCAGCGGTCCAAATCGATCGAAGACTGTGGAACACGCGCTGCGCATTTGCCACGGCGAAGGCGCTCCACACGGCAAGGGCCACCATCGCGACGATCAACGTCACTTGGCCGTACGTCAGCAGCCTCGAAACATCCGCGCGATAGGCGCTTGCCAAGGGCGGGTTTCCCCTGCCGTACAGGTCGAAGGTGTGTTTGAAGAAGAACCCGAAGACCACCGCGATGACACCAAGGAGCGCGAGCGAGGCGAATGCCGCCCATCTCTGCACCAACTCCGCAAACGGCGCGCGCGCTACGAAACCGCGGTTGGACTTTGACCCATCCGCCTCAATCTGAGAATCGACATTGGTCGTCATACCCTCTCGTATCGACAGTTCTGCACGGCGCTTGAGCCCCAAGCGCGAACCCTTGCAGTTTCTTGAAACTTGGCGACAGGAGCGTGCCTACTAACGTGACCACCATGTCTGAAATTGTCAGCGTCATCGGCCGTGAAATTCTCGACTCCCGCGGGAATCCAACCGTGGAGGTCGAGGTCGCGTTGACGTCCGGCGCACGCGGTCGCGCCGCCGTGCCGTCCGGTGCCTCCACCGGCGAGCACGAGGCCGTCGAACTGCGCGATGGTGGTGCTCGCTATGGCGGCAAAGGAGTCGCCAACGCTGTCGCATTTGTCAACGGCGAGATCGCGCACGCACTCGATGGCGTCAACGCCCTCGACCAGCGGCTCGTCGACATCTCGCTGATCGACCTCGACGGCACAGACAACAAATCGCGGCTTGGCGCAAATGCGATCCTCGGCGCGAGCCTGGCGGTAGCCAAGGCTGCCGCTGGCACGTTGAATCTGCCGTTGTTTCGGTATGTCGGTGGGCCCAACGCGCATGTACTTCCGGTGCCGATGATGAACGTCATCAACGGCGGCGCGCATGCCGACAACAACATCGATCTCCAAGAGTTCATGGTGATGCCCATTGGCGCACCCAGTTTTCGCGAAGCGTTGCGCTGGGGTACCGAGACATATCACAGCCTCAAAAAGGTGCTGCACAGTCGCGGCCTTTCAACCGCGGTTGGCGATGAAGGCGGATTCGCTCCGAACCTGGCCAGCAACGAAGAGGCGATCCACGTCCTTGTCGAAGCCATCGAGTTGGCAGGCTTCACGCCTGGCGACGACATTTCCATCGCGCTCGATCCCGCGATGAGCGAGTTGTATCGCGATGGTCACTATCACCTCGACGGCGAAGGCAAGGTACTCTCAGCGGAGGAACTCACGTCGTACTGGATGCGTCTCGTCGCTCTCTACCCAATTGTTTCGATCGAGGACGGCATGGCCGAAGACGATTGGGATGGTTGGGCGGGACTCACCTCCGCTCTTGGAACTCGCGTGCAGTTGGTGGGCGATGATCTCTTCGTCACCAACTCCGAGCGGCTCCAGATGGGCATCGACCGCAACGTCGCGAACAGTGTGCTCGTGAAGGTGAACCAAATTGGCACGCTCACCGAAACACTCGACACGGTTGAGCTCGCAACACGTCACGGATATACGAGCGTGATGAGTCACCGCAGCGGCGAGACCGAGGACACGACAATTGCCGACCTCGCCGTCGCAACGAATTGTGGGCAGATCAAAACGGGTGCGCCGGCACGAAGCGACCGAGTCGCGAAGTACAACCAACTGCTACGCATCGAGGAGCAGCTCGGTGAGACAGCGGCGTTCCGCGGACGCGGAGCACTCGCGCCCCGACGCTGATCCACCTTGATCTGGGTGCCACAGTTTTCATGAGCGAAGCTGCGAAACTAGTCCCGTGACCAACGGACATCGCACGAGCACAATTCCTCGCCCGCGCATGCACGCCCCGGTCGAACGTACTCGTCTCAAAAAGCACACCGTCCCGCTCGACGAGCATCAACGCCCTGTCCTCACCGACGTATCCGCGACCACCGAGTTCAACGAGGTCGCCCGCGGGCAACGCCGCGGTCGGTTTGTGCTCACAGCAGTTGCCGCGCTGATCGTGCTCGCGATCAGTGCAGCGCTGTTTGTGTTGCCGATCAAATCGTGGTTGAAGCAGCGCGATCAATTGTCAACGCGCGCCGACCAGTTGGCGACGCTTGACGCAGCGAACAATCAGCTCCAGACGGAAGTAGATCGGCTGCAAACGAACGACGGCGTGAAGCAGGCCGCCCGCGAGGTGATCGATTACGTCGAAAAGGGCGAGCAGCGCATCACCGTCATGCCCGTGGGCTCGGCGCCAACGGCTTTGCCCGATGGCTGGCCGTACAACCTGATCACGAAGATCATCGCGATTCGTCAGGCCGAAGCGGGCGGCACAATCACACTCGCCCCCAGCACTCCCTGACACCACTGAACCCCTGCCTGTCGGCACGCGACGCGCGTTCGGCCGTGGGCCCGTCGTGTTCATATTGCCCAGACTGCGACGTGGCGTCTCGGAGGTGGCTATTGTCGGGGATTCAAACAACGTGTACTCAGGGGGTCCCGCGTGGGCGGCAGCATTCTCGGCAATCGTGTTCTTCGCAAAGAAGATCCGAAGTTCTTGACCGTCGGCGGCAGGTATGTCGACGACATGAACGATGAGCCGCTCCTCAAGGGCGCGGCACACGTCACCTACGTGCGCAGTCAGTTTGCGCACGGCAACATCGTGTCGATCGACAGCACCGAAGCCGCGGCCATGCCTGGCGTCATCGCGATCTACACCGCTGCCGATCTGAACCTGCAGCCTTCGCCAGCACCGTTCAACCCAATGGTGGAACGAACACTGCTGGCCAGCGAGAAGGTTCGTTACGTCGGTGAGTGTGTCGCTGTAGTCATCAGCGAACAGCGCGCCCAAGGCGAAGACGCTGCGAACGCGGTCATCGTCGATATCGATCCGCTCGAGGCGCTCATCGACGTCGAGGCAGCAATGAGCTCCACAACGCTTATCTATCCCGGTGCCGGCAGCAACGTTGTGTTCGACACGACGGTGCTCGGCATGCCCGAGAATACGGGCGACGCATTCTTTGAGGGCTGCGAGGTAGTGGTCAAGGGCCGCTACATGAACCAGCGCGTGGCGCCTTGCCCAATGGAGGTTCGTGGTTCGTCGGTGGCCTGGGTCAATGGTCGTCTCTACCAGTGGATCAGCACCCAGCACGCGCAGGGAGTCAAGGATCAAGTCGTCGCCCAAAACGGCGTCGACGCGGCCGACGTACGCATCCTTACTCCCGATGTCGGCGGCGGCTTTGGCGCAAAGATCGGCGCATATCCAGAAGAGCTTCTGCTCGGTGGATTATCAAAGACGCTCGGACGCCCGCTGTGCTGGCGCGAGACGCGCAGCGAGAGCATGGTGGCCCTCGGTCACGGCCGCGCACAGTTGCAATACGTCACCATTGGTGGCTCACGCGACGGCAAGGTCTCGCACTATCAGCTGCATGCGATCCAGGATTCAGGTGGCTTTGCCGACATGGGCACGATCCTCGCACCGTTCATGACACGCCCAATGTCAAGCGGCGTCTACGCGATCCCCAACATCGAGGTACGCACCACCAGCGTCGTGACCAACACCACCCCGATTGTCGCCTATCGCGGTGCCGGCCGACCCGAGGCAACAGCCGCGATCGAACGAGCGATGGACATGTTCGCCGCCGAGATCGGCATGGACGCCGCCGACGTGCGGCGCGTCAACCTCATCCCCAAGTTCCTCGAACCGCACACAACCGCCATCGGTCAGACCTACGACGTTGGCGACTTCGAAGGTGCGCTCGACAAGGCGCTTGCAGCCGCGGACTACAAGGCGTTGCGCGCCGATCAGGCCGCTCGCCGCGCGAGCGGTTCGGTAAAGCAGCTCGGTATCGGTGTGAGCGTGTACGTCGAGATCACCGGCGGTGTGCCACCCATGGGCGACGACGCCAAGATCGAAGTACTCGACGATGGTCGCGCCGTTGTCTACACCGGCACATCGCCACACGGCCAAGGTCATGCCACCGCATTTGCGATGATCACGTCAGAGCAGACCGGCATCCCGATGGACCGCATCGAGCTGGTATGGGGCGACACCGACCTCGTGCCAACGGGCGGCGGCACAATGGGGTCGCGTTCGCTGCAGCAAGGCGGCGCAGCCGTCAACAAGGCCGCCATCGAACTGGTGGAGCAGGCACAAAAGATTGCCGCTCGTCTGCTCGAGGCCGACGAAGCCGACGTCGTGTTCGACAAGGATTCTGGCTCGTTCAACGTGATCGGAACACCCGCAGTCGCCAAGACCTGGGCCGACCTGTCGATTGCGATGAAGGCCGAAGGTGGCCTCAAGCAAAGCACCACGTTCACCGCTGCAAGCGCAACATTCCCGTTCGGCTGCCATATCGCAGTCGTTGAGGTCGACACTGAAACCGGTCAGGTTCGCCACCTTCGCCAAGTGGCCTGCGACGACGCCGGTCGAGTGCTCAACCCACTCTTGCTCGAGGGTCAGATCCACGGCGGCATCGCGCAAGGAGCCGCACAGGCGTTGCTCGAAGAAGTTCGCTACGACGACGATGGCAACCCAATTACTTCCAACCTCGCCGACTACGCAATGATCTCGGCTGCCGAGTTGCCAAGCTTCGAGGTCATCCACATGGAGACGCCAACGCCGGTGAACCCACTCGGTGCCAAGGGTATTGGCGAAAGCGGAACCATCGGCTCAACACCGGCCGTGCAATCGGCTGTCATTGATGCGCTCAGCCACCTTGGCGTGCGTCACATCGATATGCCCGCAACGGCCGAGCGGGTGTGGCGAGCAATCGCCAGCGTCTGAATCCACTGCGCAGTCACCTCACACGTATATGACGGTTGCGTGACAATCGGCGATTTCGGGGAACGCCTCCGTCGCCGCCGACGTCACATTGCTCACAACCAACAGAGGAGAGCGCCATGAGTGAACCGACCGACGGCTACGAGCCAGTCTCTGGCATTGAGCCAGCCGCTGAATCTGTGCCAACACTCGACGCTGGGGTTGCGGCAACGCCAGCGCCTGACGTACCGCGACGAGCACTTACGACGGTGGCCGCCATTGCCGCCTGCGCCGCGCTCGTGGCCGGTATCGGCGGCTTTCTGATCGGACGCACTTCGGGGCGATCGGCGCAGAGCAACGCATCGATCACTGCTGCAGCAAACGATTCGGGTGGCGCGACGGCAGCCTCCACCCCGAACGTCAGCGGCGAAACGAACGCGTCACCGGTAGCTGTTGGAGCGCCCGTGCCGATGGCCGGCGATGCGAAGATGGCCACTGCAGCCGGCGGGCCGGGGCAATTCTCACCCAACGCCTACGCCGAGCAGGCACAAGAACTCATTGCTGAGCGCACGACCTCTACTGGCATTACCATCCGCGCTCACCGCCAGAACTACGGCGCCGAGATGTTCACGCCATACCAAGGCCAATACGGTGGATGGACCCCGGCCGGTTGGTGTTTCCCGACCGGACAATTGCGCATCTCGATCGCCACGTCGTCGGCGTTGAACATCAGCGGTGCACCGTGGTACACAGACCCCAAAGGCGGCGTCGCGGTATCCACCTTCGCGGCTGGATACGTGGAGGACTCACCTTTGTTCGGCGCAACCGTGCAAGTGGGCGCCGACGTAACGTCGGTCACGTTCACGACTGCGAGCGGCTTGACCGACACCACCACCCCAACAAAAGGCATTGCTCTCGTCGCGGTGAAAGGTCCGATCGAGGATTCGTTCACTGTCACGCTCACCAAGAGCGACGGCACCAAGGCCGACCTCTCCAGCGCCACGCTGACCGCACCGTACTCGAGCACGGAGTATCACGACTCGTGCGATCCGCCGCCACCTGTGCTTCCTCCAGCCGGCGCACAGCCCGCTGACCCCGCAGCCGCCGAGACCGCCGTACGCGAATCATGGCGGCTCGCGCACACCTTCGCCGCCACCGACCCGGCGGCGCAAACCGGGTATATCGATGATGCGACCGGCGTCGAAGCAGCATGGAAGGCAATCGGCGAAGGGCCGTATGCCGATGCGGCCAAGACCGCCACCGCCACGATCAAGGACTTCGTGTTCACCAGCCCCACCGAGGCATGGTTCCGTTACGACATCGTCACCTCGATCATCAACTTCACCGACCGATATGGGATGGCTCACCTCGGAGACGATGGCGTATGGCGGATCACCCGTCAGACGGTCTGCCAAGACCTGTCACTTGCCCCCGGAAACGGCTGCACACCATCAGTGGAAACGCTGCTCCCGCCAAGCGCGGCCAACGATCCCCGCTATAGCCAAGGCGGCGTCACGGGCATAGATGACGGCACGGGCGTACCGATGCCGGGCGGAACACCTGTATCAGTGGGCGCACCGCAGAAGTAACCAAATCGCCGTCGTCACGCACTCGCGCGGCGACGGCGAATCTCGTCACTCACCGCTGGCAGTATCTGATGGAGGTCGCCGATTACTGCGTACTCGGCTTTGCCCACCATGTTGGCTTCGTTGTCGGTGTTGATCGCGAGCACGTGCTTCGACGCCATCATGCCTACCCAGTGCTGGATAGCTCCGGAGATGCCACAGGCGATATACAACTCTGGCGCGATGCGCTTGCCGGTCTGACCCACTTGGTCACTGTGCGGACGCCAGCCGTTGTTGGTGACAACGCGCGAACACCCCACAGCGCCGCCAAGCAGATCGGCCAATTCAACGAGCGGCGCGAAGCCGTCAGCTGACCCGACGCCACGGCCACCACTGACCACTACAGCTGCAGTGGTGAGTGTGATGCCGGCCGCCAGGGTGACACGATCGATGACGCGTGTACGCGCCGCAGACTCGGACAACGATGGTTCGAACACCTCCGTGGTCGCTGTGTCAGCACTCACGGATTCACCAGCGAAGGTGTGGGCCGCGCCTGAAAGCAGATACACCGCTGCGTCGAGGCGAGCGTGCTCGAGCAGGCTGCCACCCCATCTGACTCGCGTCAGTGTGAGGCCGTCGCTCAACGAAACATCGACGACGTTCGCGGCGAAGGCAAGATCAGCAATCGCGCCGACATGGGCAAGTACCTCGTTGCCACGATCTGTGCCGGTGGCCACGACTGCAACAGGCGAGCGTGTCGCAATCAGTTCCGCCATTACCTCGCCCCAGGCCTCTGGCGAATAGTCGCTGAGTTGATCGTGATGAGCGAGCAACACGTGCTGTGCGCCGTAGGCGCCAAGATCGGAGGTCAACGCGTCGGCCGCGGCACCGATGAGCACAGCAGTGATCGATGTGCCAACGCCAGCCGCCAGCAGCATCCGACCGAAGCCGAGCGCCTGATACGACGTCTCTGTCGCTGTGCCTCGGTCGTGTTCGAGCAAGACAAGTATTTCACCACTCATAGCAATCCCAATTCCTCGAGGAGATCGACAATCGCGGGCGCTGCGTCGACACCGGTGCCCAACATGGTGGTCTGAACCACCACTTCAGCGGCATTGTCGAACTGGAGTGTGGTGAGGCCGCCCGGTAACAACTCCGCGGCCAGAACCGGCACTTCCACCTTCTTGCTCTTCAACCGTCCAGGCAGCGTTGGGTATCGAGGAAGGTTGAGGCCCTCTTTCACACCAAGCACCGCCGGTAGCGCGAGCTGATAGACCTCAAAACCATCGGTGCTCTCGCGCTGAGCTGTCACCACGCCATCGGAGATGGCAATGCCTTTGATGCCATTCACGATGGCCCGCCCGAGCGAGCGAGCGACGCGCACACCCACTTGGAAACCTCCAGCGTCGGCCGATTCGTTGCCGAATAGGATCAGGTCGAAGGGACCAGCGGCCGCTTCGAGCGTGGAGATCGCAGTCGCCAAGGCACGCGCTGTGGCTTGCGCATCCCAATCCGCACCACCCGCCAAAGCCTCGTGCGTCACGTGAACCGCCGCGCTCACACCCACAGATACGGCGTAGCGAAGTTGTTCGTCGGCCTCCACTGCACCAAGGGTGAGCACAGTGGCCGAGCCG
>JANLPV010000160.1:0-3269 GCA_031367435.1 Actinomycetes bacterium
TTCGTTGTGGTCGACGGAGGAAAGGCGGCACCGTCGGATCCTGGCGCACGACGCAGACCGGGCTCAGGTCGCTCGCGTCACTTTTTCGCTCGGGCGACCTCATTTGGGCGCCGCTCTCGGCTGCCAAGGTGTGCGAGATGCAGCCGGAATGTCGACGACCTTGCCACCGTTGGCAAGACTCCGACGACGTGGCTCCTCGATCGTGGCGAGTGCCGTCGAGATCCGTTGAATCGTGGACCACCGGGCGTCGAGATGGCCGTTCTCGATGCGGGAGATGTCGGCCTGGGGAATGCCGGTTCGCTTCGCCAGCTCGGTCTGTGTCCAACCAAGCTCGATGCGACGCTCTCGAATGGAGTCGCCAGGATGGTTCAGTTCGGCAAGAGCAGACCACGTCACCATGCCTCGAAGTGTATGTGTTTAAACACATCGACGTAACGGCACTCTCGAATGCCCGAGGCGAACACCGCCGATGACTTTTCGGATGCGCTCAGGTATCGATTGCGAACGCGAGGATGCCTGCCGGGACGGCCCATGCCCCGTCTCCGCCGACATCGAGGACGTTCCGGGTGCATAGCAAACCGTGCCACTCCGACGCGTTGACCGTCGCTGCCTCTCCGATCCAAGTACCACCCTCGCAGTACTTGCCCTCGATGGCCACGCCGGCGAGATCACGAGCGACGAAGTCGATCTCCTTGCGGGAAGCGGTTCGCACGTGAAACAGAAAGTCGTCGTTCAACGCCGTGGGGTTCGTTGAGATGATCCGGCGCCGAAGCGCCATACCGATCTGCATTTCGGTGAGCACCGTCGGATCGATGTCGGTCCGAGCCTGGTTGCGTAAATGGGCGAGACGAGCAACGATCGGATCAATGGCATAGAGCTTGTCTTGGGCTCTGTCTCGCGGCAGCCACTGATCGTCGGCGCGTTGCGGGCAATGCCACAACAGGTAGGAGTCTTCGAGATAGCCGATATGTCGTGTCACGACGTCTTGGCTCACGTCAACGTCTTTGCCGATGCTCGTCAGGTTCGCAGGCGATGCCATTGCCGACCAGAGCCGTTCGAGTAGCGCCATCTCGCTGGTGCTGCTCAGTTTGCTGTGTCGGAACGAATCGCCGGCGATCATGTTGAAGATGTCCTCGACGAACGACGTGGGAACCGGCGCACCTTGCGCTGCTGCCGCAACGGAGCGCGGGAAACCTCCATACATGAGGTACAACTCCCACTGCCGGACGAGGTCGTCCAACCACGGCGATGCAGCCAGGTACGCGTCTCGTGCCGCGGGGGTGCGCAGTTGTGCAGGCAACAACGTCGCCATCGTTGGTTTCGGCCCTGGCAAGGTCAAACCAACGAACGTTCGGAACCCGATCGGCAACAACGTGCGATCAAGCTGTCCGTGGTTCCCGCGACGACCCGACAACGTTCCGGCGGCGTCGCTGAGCGCGGCCGCATTTGATCCGGTGAGCACAACGGTCGCGTCATGGAACCCGAGATCATTGTCGCGGAGCCACTTGATCTGTTGATCCCACTCTCCTGCGACTGCGGAGATCTCGTCGATGAACCAGATTCGATGATGCCCGGCCGGTACTGGCGGCAGCGCGGTGTTCTGCACGATCGTGCGGAGCTCCTTTGCAGTCCATCCATCGACGGCCATTCGCACAATCGCCGTCGACGGTATGCCTGCTGCGAGCAAGTCCTCGATCTGCTGTTTGACAGCAACGGTCTTGCCGACGCGCCTCGGCCCGCGCAAGATGTATAAACCGCCGGGTTGCAGATCTGCGAGCACAGCGGACCGATAGGTCAGTCCGGTGTTTGCCGCGTCGCGGAGATCCGGATCCGTTGCGGCCCAGTTTTGGTCGCGCCACCACGGATTCAAGCGGGAGAGTTCCTGGGCGAGTTGCCCGATCTTCGTTGTCACACGGAGGAATGTACCCCATTTTGTGATCGCGCACGGAGAAATGTATACATTCCCGCGGGTGACACACGGAGGAATGTGTTCTGAATCTCGACCGGCCCCCAACGGTCGAAGCATGAAATCCCCCGCGCTCCCTCGCAACCCGAGGTGCAGCGCGGGGGATTTTTCGCGTTATGTGACAGCACAAATATGTGCACGAACGGTGGGGGTACCCTATGCCGAAGTCGCCAACAGTGTCGCTACTCGATGAACTCCACGAGTTCATGCCGAAGAAAGGGCCACGGTGTGGTATCGGTATCACCCTCGGCGGGATGCCCCCCGACATGGCCGCACAGTTCCAGGCGATCCTTGATATCAGCAAGGACCAAGCCCCGCATTCTTCTGTTGCCCGGCTGATGCGCTCCAAAGGTCACATGTCGGTCACCGACAACTCGGTGAAACGGCATCGCGACGGCGACTGTTCCTGCAACAAATGAGTCTCCTCGACGAACTGAACGCCACCACCAAACCGCCGAAAGTTGTGATGTTGAAACCGTCTCACCCTCGCGGTTGGGAACCAGGCATCATTTACGACCCTGCGTCCGGTGGGACGATCACCACTACGGCGACGGGTGAACCCGACCCGCAGATTTGGGCCAACCTGATCGCCGACTGGGGACTCAACCCAGACTTGACCGAAGTTGTCCCCGGTTCCGTGCAGGTCAGGGCATGGGATGCCAACGTCGGTGAAGGTGTGATCGAACGGTTGAAATACTACCGGGCCACCATCCGGCCCCGAACAGTCGTCAACGACCGCACCGACATCGACGCATTGTGTACCAGCATTGCGCGCCGCAAGCCGCTAAAACGAAACAGCACAACTAAACCCGTCGACCGTGCCCTCGTCGTGTTGCTCAGTGATTGGCAGATCGGTAAAACCGACAGCAACGGTGGCACAAGTGGAACAGTTGACCGCATTTGTGCCGCCATTGACCAGCTCCCCGCCCGTATCCGGGAACTCGCCAAGGTTGGCCGGCCTGTCGGGTCGGTGTATCTGATCGGGTTGGGCGACATCGTTGAGGGTTGTTCGGGGCATTACGCAACGCAGACATTCGGCGTCGATTTGGATGATCGTGAACAGGATCGGGTCGTGCGCCGGCTGATTCTGCGGGCGGTTGAAACGGTTGCCCCATTGGTTGATCGTGTCATCCTCGCGGCGGTACCCGGTAACCACGGTGAGAACCGTAACGGGGCGGGGAAGGCTTACACACGGATAACTGACAGCCGTGATTTAGCGTGTTTCGAGACCACGGCTGAAGTGTTAGCGGCGAACCCTGACCGGTACGGTCATGTGTCGACCGTTATCGCCGACGCGTACACG
>JANLPV010000197.1:0-2259 GCA_031367435.1 Actinomycetes bacterium
ATTTGCTCCCGACGATAGGGTCGTTGCCTCATCTAGAATGCTCCCGACGTGGATTGGGAGCCGGCGATGAGGAAGGTAAGTATGGCGACGCGGGCGGAGCTGGTGGGGGCGGTTGGCGAGCGCTACCGATCTGCTGACCGGAGGAGCAAAGGACGTGTCCTCGACGAGTTCGTGGCGGTGACTGGATTTCACCGCAAGCATGCAATGCGTCTGCTGCGGAAGAAGCGGCCGGCGAAGGCGGGAGTCTCCCGCATCGAACGAAGGATCTACGACGAGGCGGCAAGGACGACACTGGTGTTGCTGTGGGAGGCTTCGGACCGTTTGTGCGGCAAGCGACTGCGACCGCTCATCCCAATCCTGCTGGAGGCGATGGAGCGCCATGGGCATCTGGACGTGGCGCCGGAGATAAAGACGAAGCTGACGACAATGAGCGCGGCGACGATCGACCGGGCGCTGCGCGATGTGAAGGCCCGCAGTCGCGCGCCAAGACGTCGGGGCGTGGCGGGAAGCGAACTCAGGCGGAGCGTTCCCATCAGGACGTTCGACGATTGGGGCGATCCGGCACCGGGGTACGTTGAAGCCGACCTGGTGTCGCACAGCGGCCCGGTAGCGAAGGGGAGCTTCGCCTGGACATTTACGCTGACCGACATCGCGACCGGGTGGACTGAGTGCGCGCCGCTGCTGGTGCGCGAGCAGACTCTCGTGGTCGCTGTTCTCACCGAGATGCGCAAGCTGATGCCTTTTCCGCTGCTGGGTTTTGATACCGACAACGACAGCGTCTTTATCAACGAGACCGTGCGTGATTACTGCGCGGCGTCCACCATCGCCTTCACCCGTTGCCGTCCTTACCGGAAGAATGATCAGGCGTGGGTTGAGCAGAAGAACGGATCGGTCGTGCGCCGCCTAGTCGGCTATCGCCGCTTCGAGGGGCTGGCTGCCGCCGCAGCGCTGGCCGATCTGTATGCGGCAGCGCGCTTGTTCGTGAACTTCTTCCAGCCCTCGGCCAAGCTCGCTGAGAAGCACCGGGACGGCGCTCGGGTCCATAAGCGCTATCATGCGCCGGCCACGCCGTGTCAGCGGTTACTCGACGATCTGCGGACCACCGACGCTATCCGGGCGCGCCTGCGCGAGATTTTTGCCGACCTCGACCCGGTGCTATTGCTGCGGGATATCAGGACCGCGCAACAGCGGTTGGTCGCCCTCGCCGACGCGACGAGCCCATCGACGATGATCGAGGAGCCGCCCGCGCCGCCGCTGGACGCGTTCCTTTCCAGCTTGCGGACGGTATGGCAGAACGGTGTCGCTCGACCGACAGCCTCCAACAAGCCGCGACAGAAGCGAGGCCGTCGTCGCCCAGATCCGCTGATCGAGGTGACCGAGCAGTTGAAGCGCTGGTTTGAGGAAGAGCCGTGGCGCTCGGGCAGGGAGCTGCTCGAAAAGCTGCAGGTCGAGCCGCCCGGTGACTATCCCGATGCCCTGTTGCGAACTGTCCAACGCCGGTTGAAGATCTGGCGATCCGAGCAGGCCTGCGCGCTCGTATTCACCCGCTCGCCCATGGTGCCCACGGCGACTGGGGAGATGGCCCCCCAGATGATCGTCGAAGGTTGAAGGGGCGCTGCTCCGCTTCGCCTACGGCTACGCTACGCAGCGCCCCTTCAACCAAGGAATGGACCGAAACGGCAGATCGGCGTAGGGAACATTCAGGTGAGGCAACGCCATCACCGTTCGGGAACATCTTCTCGTGAGGCAACACGCGGTCTCATCCAGATTGTCGCGCTATACCGACCTTGACCGTGCGGCCATGACCAAGGATGATTTCCATGCAGCCAGGCAATGGTGGGGAAGGTATCGGAGCGGGCAGCTTGATTGGACTAGCGCAGGTGGCGGGCGCAGAAAGTGTTGCCGCCTCAAGCGAAGTTGTCACCGCAGCATCTGCTGCCGGGATATGCACGGGAAGGAAAGAGACCGCAGCCTTCGTCCCCTGACCAGTTCCGCCCAGGTCAGAACCAAAAAGCTCGCCATTTCGTGCTTGCCGACGCCAGGAAAACACAAGGCTGGCCGAAACATCATGCCGCCGCGCGACATCTTTCACCACCCCCCGGCGCAAAGCTCGCCAGCACAATCTCCCGCTGCGGCGTGAACGGGCACTTGGCCTTGGGCGTGATGAGCGTTGACATCGGCAGGGAGTCGCCACAGTTTTGATTGTTGTGTTTGATCGCGCCCAGATGAAAGCAAAGGCCGCTGAAATTGCCGACAAGG
>JANLPV010000200.1:0-14922 GCA_031367435.1 Actinomycetes bacterium
CTCGAGGGCGGTGCCGCCCGGAAGGAGTGCCTTTGGCATCCAGATCCTTTCGTCCGCATCGAGGACCGCACCGGTCGGCTCTCCTCCACCCTAGTGCTGCCGCGCAGAAGTGGGTTGAATGTGGGTCATGCGGCGCGGGTGGCGTCGTAGACCCATTTGAACGGGGTGGCTGTCTGGTTGCGGTGTTCGATGAAGTCGAGCATTTTGTTGACGAGGTCGTCGCGTGATTCGAACTCGCCGCGGCGCAGGACTTTGCGGGTCAGGATCGAAAAGAATGCTTCGACCTGGTTCAGCCAACACGCATGCACCGGGGTGTGATGGACAACGAACCGGGGGTGCTCGGCGAACCACTTCTTGGTGGCCTTCGAACGGTGTGAGCTGCCGTTATCGAGCACGACATGGATGCTCAGATCCGGGTCGATCGTGGTGTCGATTTGTTCAAGGAACTCGATGAAATGGACCGAGTCGTTCCGGGCGACATCGGTCGCGACGACTTTGCCGGTGGCGACATCCAACGCGGCGATCAACGAAGCCGTGCCATGGCGGACGTACTCGAACTCGCGTGGCTCCGGTCGGCCGGCTCTGACGGGCTGGGTCGGGTGCTTGCGCGATTTGGCTTGGATTCCGGTCTTTTCGTCGATCGACAACACGACCGCGTTCGCCGGCGGCCCCAGATACAAGCCGCACACGTCCGCAGCTTGGGCCCAGAACTCGGGGGTATCCCGTCGCGTCAGCCAGCCCTGCACCCTGTGCGGCTTGACATCATCAGCAGCAAGGATCCGCCCGATCTGGGATGCCGAGATCGGAATCGATGCCGCCCGCATCTCAGCCGCCAACTCAGAGTGCGACCACTGCGAATCGACCTGCGGATGTTCCTCGGTGACCTTGGCCATCAATACCAACCGGTCCGTCGGCCCATACACCAGCGGCCGCCCCGAACGCGGTGCGTCATCGAGACCATCGAGGCCGTGCTCGCAGAACCGGATCCTCCACTTGCACACCGACTGCTCCGACAACCCAACCGTCTTCGCGATCTGGCGACCCGTCACTGCGTCCGCCGCGAGCAACACCACCCGTGCCCGCTGACGATCACGATGCGCCGTCGTTTGAGCCCGCAACCGGCGCTCCAACTCGAGCCGTTCCTCGGGTGTCAACAGCAACGCTTCCACAGTCCACATCTTGACCCTCCAAAGGCTCCGACGCAGACATTCCAACCATATTCAACCAACTAATGCGGGGATACACGAGTGAGTTCGGAGTGTCCCCGAACGCGCCCCCGAAGTATGCGTCGCGGCCGTCCCTGATCGCCGGTTAGGGGCGTTTTGGCAGTCGGGATGTGCCCTTTATGGCACGGATCAACTGCCAATCCCCCCATCACCCGGAAATACAGATCGGCGTGTCCGCTCGTCCCCAACACGGCGATAGGCGGCGCCCTGGGCCGCTTGCGTGAGAGACCAACGCGCAGTACCTTTACATTCATGGGAGAGGTAAAGAACCGTCGCCGAGGCGCCACACGGATCAGTTCCAAGCATCAGATCACCATCCCGGCCGACGCGTTGCGCGCCGCCGGTCTCGAAATCGGCGATCGTGTCGTGGCTCACGCGGACGGTGCCGGACGCGTGGTCCTTGAGCGAGAACACGACATCCTCGCCGAGTTCGCTGGCGCGATGACGGGCACATACACCGCCAACGAGCTCGACGAGTTGAGACGAGAGTGGGACTGATCCATCTCGACGCCGGGGTCATCATCGGGTTCCTCGACGCCAGCGACGCGCACCACCAAAACTCCCGAGCAGCCCTAGCCAACGCTCTGCAAAACGGTGATCGACTCGCCCTGGCAGCATCGGCTCTCGCCGAGTGCTTGGTTGGTCCTGCTCGCCGAGGCGAGCCTGCGCTTCACACCGTTCGGAATCTCGTCGACCGCCTCCCCATCTCGATCATCGCGCTAGACGTCGAGATCGCGACGACAGCGGCGAGGCTCCGAGCAGCGCATCGCGCCCTTCGACTCCCGGACGCACTTGTCATCGCAACGGCGATCGAGCTGGCCGCTGACCGCCTCCTCACGACCGACCGCAGGTGGCCCACGGCGAAGGCGCTCAGATACAAGGGAATCATCACGCAGCTCTGAGCGGACCACAGTCGGCAGATGTTGGTGGCCACCAACAGTGGAATTCAGCAACTTCGGTGAATTTCGGCCGCATCGGCACTGCGCAGGGCCAATTCGGCACATTTTGGCCGAACTATTTGGAACGGTGTTTCATCAGCTCTCACCGGGTTCTTACGAACGAAATGTTGAATAGCGCATATGCCATCCACGTTGAAACACGCGCCGACCCCACGGAACGTGCCGCGTGGACCCGTTCGGGCGTTGCCGCGGCCACGCCCCTCAGCGTTGTTCGGCACTGACATCTGGATCATTGCTGCCGCCTACATAGCCTGTGTGTTCGGCCTCTGGGCACGGCACGGCGGCGTCACTGATCTCACGAAAAATTGGCTCGACGGTTGGCTCTCGATCTCTCAGATCACTGGTCTGTTGTCGTCGGCATGTGGGTTGTTCGGTGTGGTACTCATCGCCCGGCCACGCACACTCGAGCGTCACTTCGGACTCGACAAGATGTTCGTCTGGCACCGCTATCTCGGCGAAAGCATGGCGGTGTTACTCGGTTTACACATCATGTCCGCCGTCATCGCCGGCACTGCTGATGGCACTGGCATGTGGGCCGTCATTCGCAACTACACCGGTCGGCAGCCGTATATGGCGATTGCGACCGTCGGTGGCATTCTCATTTTCGTCGTCACGATTACCTCACTGAAGTCGATTCGCCGGCAGATGTCGTACGAGACGTGGTACTTCGTTCACCTCACTGCGTATGCCGCGCTTGCGCTGTCGTTCGGTCATGAGATTGTCCTTGGCACCGACTTCGCCGACGATTCATTGGCGCGTTGGTTCTGGATCGTCATCCATGTGACGGTGTTGGCTGGCGTGTTGTCCGGCCGATGGGGCCGGATGATCGTGTCCATCGTGCGACCGTTGCGCGTCCAATCGGTCACGCCGCTCGGCGCCGATATCAGTGCTGTCACTCTCGGCGGTCCAGCGATCAGTCGTATCGAGGCGCACGGCGGGCAGTTCTGTATGTTGCGCCCCTTGCGTCCAGGTCTGTGGTGGCAGAGTCACCCGTTCTCGCTGTCGGCGGCGCCCACCACGCGTGGACTGCGCTTCACGATCAAGGACCGTGGCGACGCGAGCGGGATGATCAACAAGCTGCGCGTCGGCACACGGGTTGCGGTCGAAGGGCCCTACGGCGTGGCCACTCCAGATGTTGCAATTGGAACAAAGGTGTTGTGCATCGTTGGTGGTGTCGGTGTGGCCCCCGCACGAGCGATGCTCGAATTGCTCACCCCCGATCAGCAGCCCGTGGTCTTGTACCGGGCACGCTCGAAGGAAGATCTGGTGCACCTCGATGAGATGCAACAGATCGCCAAGAAGGTGCAGGGCGAGGTGCTCACGCTCGTGGGTCCATCGATTTCGCTCGCCGTGAAGGATCCGTTCAGCGGTCCGTCACTGAAGCGCGCCATCCCCGATCTCACCGAGCGCACCGTGTTCGTGTGCGGCCCCGATTCGCTCGTGCACGCTGCGCGTCGGGGACTGAAAGCGGCGGGCGTGCCTGCAGAGAATATTCACTACGAAATGGTTTGGTGGTAGCAATGAAACAACAAGCTCCGATCTCCCTGGCGCGTCGTGTCTGGCCAGCTCTGGCCGTTGCTGGTGCATCCGCGGCATTCGTATCAGCGCTCGACAAGCCCACACAGTTCGTCACCGACAAGGTTTCCTTGACCGGCTCAGAGGACACTGCGGCGCCGACCGCTGTTCTCACGGTGCCGCCAGTCGATCCCAACGCCGCTGGCGGCGTGCAGCCCACCCCGGTTGTCACCACGATCCCACCTGTGCCCGTCGCGGGCGCAGCACCCGTGCCGGTCGCTCCCGGTGCGCCAACCGCAGCGGGAGCGTGTGGTCCGGCCATCAATGGTCCGGTCGTCGACACCCGTTGGGGTCCGGTGCAGGTTCAGGCACATCTCACTGCAGATCACAGAGTTTGCAACGTCATTGCACTCCAGACACCGAGCAGTCACAGCCGTTCGATTCAGATCAACAGCTACGCCAAACCGATTTTGCATAAGCGCGCAGTTGCTGCCGGCAGCGCGCAGTTCAACGGGGTCTCCGGTGCCACGATTACCTCGCGCGGCTACGCGGCCTCGCTGCAATACATCCTCGACAACAACTGATGCCCGAGTCCCAGCTTTCGCCGTTGCGCCGTAACGCGCGACTGATGGGAACGGTTGCGAGCATCCATGTTTACGATCAGGTCGATCGCGCGCAGATCGAATCTGCAATTGATGATGCACTCATCGAACTCGAACGCCTCGAGCAGATGTTCAGTACCTTCCGTTCAACGAGCGTGATCAGCCAGATCAATCGTGGGGAGTTGAACCTGCTCGATGCACCACAGGAAGTGATCGAAGTCTTCGACGCGTGTACGTGGCTCGAGCATGCCAGTAACAGTGCGTTCAGCATTCGTCGAGTTGACGGCACGATCGATCCTGCGGGTTTCGTGAAGGGTTGGGCATGCGAGCGCGGCGCGGCCCGGCTTGCGGCACGCGGCCTCGTGAACTTCATGTTCACCATCGGTGGCGATCTGATGGTGCACGGCGAACCGTCACCGGGTAGCCGATGGAGCGTGGCGATCGCCGATCCGTTGCATGCTGGGGAAGTCGTTCGTTCGGTCGATATCGAAGATGGTGCGGTGGCAACATCGGGTACGAGCGAACGCGGCAATCACATTCACCTCGTAGGAGAGCCGGCTCCAAACGCTGCCGAGTCCGAGTCACTGGCATCGTTCACCGTGATCGGCCCAAGTCTCACCTGGGCCGATGCATTTGCCACCGCAGCATTTGCAATGGGTCGAAAAGGGCTTGAGTGGGTTGCGCAGTTTGTTGGCTATGAGGCCATCGCCATCGACCGCGCTGGCTCCGTGATCACTACGGGTGGCTTCGCGGAGGCGATGTAGCCGACGGCGCTTGACGGTCGAACGTTCGGTTATTCGACCGACAGCGACCGCAACGTGAGCTTTGGTTCGTCGGTGAGCAGTCGCTGCAGTCGATAGATGTTCTCGAACAACGCCACCATCGATCCGTCGGCGCGTTGCAAGATGCGGATGCCGCCAATCTGGCGGAGCCGTTCGGCGCTGGTTTCGTCGGTGCCGCGAATGGCTTGGTAGGGCGATCCGGTGAGCTCGACCGGCGCGTTGAACTCGCTCTCCAGACGATGCGCAAAAACCTCGAACTGCAGTTGTCCAACGGCCGCGAGTACGAGCGCGGCATCGCCCATGTCAGGGTCGCGGAGCACCTGCACGACGCCTTCCTCTTCGAGCACCTCGATGCCGCGGCGAAACTGCTTGACGCGACTGGTGTCTTTCGGTCGGGCGTTGGTGAACAGTTCAGGTGCGAAGCGAGGGATGCCTGGGAAGGTGACGGGTACGGCTTCGTACAAGGTGTCGCCGAGTTGCAGCCCGTTGGCATTGACGAGTCCCACGACGTCGCCTGGATAGGCCTCCTCAACCGTGCTGCGCTCCGCGCCAAAGACGGTGGACGCGTACTTCGTCGCGAACGGCTTACCGGTTCGTGACACGGTCATGGTCATGCCTCGATCGAAGCGGCCGCTGCAGATGCGCACGAATGCGATGCGATCGCGATGTGAGCGATCCATGTTCGCCTGAACCTTGAACACAAACGCCGAACACGGCGCATCGATCGGTCGCGCAACGAGGTTGATATCGGGACGCGGCGGCGGCGCAGGCACGAGTTCGACGACGGCGTCGAGCAACGCTCGCACTCCGAAGTCGGTCAGCGCCGAGCCGACAAAGAGCGGGGTCGAGTCGCCAGCGAGGAATGAGTGCATGTCGAGATCGGCACCCACAGCGTCGAGCAGGCCGCAGCCATCGATGGCGCGTTGCCACAGAACGCCTTCGGATTCGGCCGCCTGCTCGAACGACAACTCTTCTTCTGGTGCCATGCGTGAACCCCGCGCAACGCGGGTGAATCGAATGAACACCTTACGGCGACGGTCGATGACGCCATGGAAATCGCCGGCGTCGCCAACGGGCCAGGTGAGTGGTGTCGGCCGTAGGTTGATCTTCGTCTCGACCTCGTCGAGCAGTTCGAGCGGGTCGAGTCCAGGTCGATCGAACTTGTTGAGGAACGTGATCACTGGCAGCTTGCGGGCGCGGCACACTTCGAACAACTTGAGCGTTTGCGGCTCGATGCCCTTCGCGGAGTCGAGCACCATCACCACTGCATCCACCGCAGCAAGCACCCGGTACGTGTCCTCGCTGAAGTCGCGGTGGCCAGGGGTGTCGAGCAGGTTGATTACGCAGTCGCGGTATTCGAACTGCATCACCGCCGAGGTGATGGAGATGCCTCGCTTCTGTTCGAGTTCCATCCAGTCGCTAGTGGCGCTGCGACTGGCACCCTTGGCCTTGACCGAGCCTGCCTCCACGACAGCGCCTGCGTACAGAAGGAACTTCTCTGTCAGCGTGGTCTTACCGGCGTCGGGATGGCTGATGATGGCAAACGTACGGCGTCGTTTTGCTTCATTCTCTGGGCGCAGGTTGCTCACATGATCTCCGGTCGCCAAACGCTATCGCCGCGACCCTCAACTCGCCGCCAATCGATCGGCCAGGCTCGTGTGCCAGTCAGAGCCCGCTATGGGCGATCGCAACGATCTCGTGCGGCTCGTCGATGACCCATCTCGCGCCAGCTTGTTCGAGTTCACCCGCGCCGGCGTAACCCCAACGTACGCCCACGCATGCCAGGCCGTGTTCGGTGGCCCCTTCCACATCGTGATAGCGGTCGCCGACCATAACGGCTCGCGACGGAGCCAATTGCTCGAGCACGTATCCGAGTACAGCGGTCTTCGTCGCACGGCTCATGTCGAACGTTGCTCCGCCGATGATCTCAAAACGTTCTGTGTATCCGAAGTACTCCAGAATCCGTCGCGCCGTCAGCTCTGGCTTCGACGTTGCAATGGCGAGGCGAAACCCTTCGGTCGCGAGCCTGTCGAGCACCGGCTCAATTCCGGGATACACGAAATTCCCGAACGCCCCGATCTCCCAGTAGTGAGCGCGGTATGAGGTGAGCAGCGCAGTGATCTCCTCAAGTGTGAATCCTTCGGCCAGGAAAGCTGTCTGCAATGGGGGACCAATGAAGCGCAGCAGATCGTTGGGTGGGGTCAGACCAGTTTCGGCGAAGGCATGATCGAGCGAGGCCAAGATGCCGGGTGCCGAATCGGACACCGTGCCGTCGAGATCGAAGATGACTGTGTCGAATGATGTGTGCATGGTGCGAGCGCTGTTTCGGCGATGAGTTATTTGAGCAGGAGGAACTGGAGCCGTCGAGAGACAGTCCACAGTCCGCCGAGGGCCATCGTAAGGAGGAACACCACGTGTCCAACAATTCCCCACGATGCGTCGCCTGCGTTCGCGGCACGAATCAGCGCAACACCGTGGTAGAGCGGTGAGAGTTGTACAACCCAAGCAAGGCCGCCGTACGAGCTGATCGGGTAGAACGTGGCGGAGAACAAGAACAGCGGCATCGATACCATCGGCACGAATTCGAAGTCGGTCCATGTGCGCATGTAGGTAGTGGATGCCATGCCCACAGCGGCGAATGCGAAGCCGATCAGCACACAGGCGGGCAGGGCGAGAATCACCCACCACGAGTTCGTGAGGCCAAGGATCGCCATGGTGACGAGAAAGGCTGCCGAGTACATCAGCCCTCGGATGAGTGCCCAGCTGATCTCGCCGAGTGCAACGTCGCCGATACCCATTGGCGTCGCTAGCACTGCGTCGTACGTGCGCGCGTACTTGAGCTTGTGAAACACGTTCATCGTGCTGTCGTACACGGCGCCGTTCATCGCGCTCGATGCCATCATCGCTGGAGCGACAAATTCGGCGTAACTCAAGAGGTGGCTGCCGACCGTGACTTTGCCGACGAGGGTGCCGAGGCCGACGCGAATGGAGAGCAGATAGAACAGCGGTTCGAAGAAACCTGAGAGCAGAATCGGCCAGGTGTGTTGGTAACACATGAGCTGACGTTCGATCATCCGATGTGGTCGACGCGCGGCGCGCACCATTGGTGGAACGATTCGCAACAAGGGCATCGGCATCGGTATGCGCGGTCGACGCACGTGGGGAGTGGTGACGGTCATGCGAAGAGCCTCCGCTGCGTGAACCGACGCAGGAGCATCGTGCCCACCGCAGCCCACAAAACGAGGTAGCCAATATGCCCCAACGTGGCGAGCGTGGCCGGCGCGGCGCCAGTGGTCCATGAGCGACAGAGCTGCACCCCGTGCCACAGCGGTGTGCAGTAACCGATCCAGCGGATGACGACCGGCAGCTGTGAGAGCGGAAAGAACGCGCCACCGAAGAGGAACAACGGCGTGATGATGAACCGCTGGATGACCGGAAAGCTCATATCGCGTTTGCGGGTCATGGCCCACGCCGCGCACGGCATCGCAAACGCCAAACCGGCGAGCATCGCCGCGGGAACAGCGGCAACGAGACCCCACGAACGTACGTCAGGGAAGAGGGCCATAGCGGCCGCCACGGCAAGTGCAGCGATACCCGTGCGGACCAATATCCAAAGAGCGTGGGCCGTGACGATGTCGTTCGCGCCGATGGGCGTAGCCGCCATGGCCTCGTACTGGCGGGTCCACATCACGCCATCGAGCACAGGCCACATGCTCTCGATCGAGCCGACCATCATGGCGGTGGTCGCCAACAGCCCGGGCGCAACGAAGGCCACGTACGGCACGTTGCTGAGAATGGCCCCGCTTGCCGAGTTGCGTTTGATGAGTGAGCCCACGCCGAGTCCCATCGCGAGCAAATACAGCATTGGTTCCAGAAACGACGTGACGATGTTCGAGGTCCACACGCGCCTGTAGACCGTGAGCTTGTACTCGAGAACGCGAAGCGGTGCGGGTGTGCTCATTTGATGCCCTACTCCACCAAGGTGCGACCGGTGAGGTGCAAGAACACGTCTTCGAGCGTGCTGCGTCGCACGAGAGCACTTTCCGGCTGTGCGCCGGCCGTGTGCACGCGAGCCAACGCCTGATCGCCGTCGTGCACGTACACAAGAATGCGGTCGGGCAGCACCTCGTGGCGATCGCCGAGACCGATCGCGAAATGCTCGTTGTCCGCGTTGGTGCCCGCCGGGAATCGAAGCTCGAGTACCTCACGCGTCGCGTGCTGTTCGATGAGTTGGCGCGGCGAACCCTCGGCAACAATTCGGCCAGCATCCATGACGACCAGTCGATCGCAGAGTTGTTCGGCTTCGTCCATGTAATGCGTGGTGAGGACGAGCGTCACTCCCTGTTGCTTCAGGCGGTAGAGGCGATCCCACAGAATGTGGCGGGCCTGCGGGTCGAGACCGGTGGTGGGCTCGTCGAGCAGCAAGAGGTCGGGTTGATTGATCAGCGAACGCGCAATTGTGACACGACGTTTCATCCCTCCACTCAACGGCTCGACGAGGCTCGTGGCCCGATCGCTGAGTTGTACGAAATCGAGCAGCTCGGCGGCGCGTCGGCGCGCCTCGGCACGGCTGAGATCGAAGTAGCGACCGTAGATGATCAGGTTCTCTTCCACAGTGAGCTCGGCATCGAGCGAGTCAAGCTGTGGCACGACGCCGAGCCGTTTGCGAATCTCGCGACCGTGTGTGGCCGGGTCGAGACCGAACAGACGCAGCGAGCCGCCGCTGATCGGCGACGTGCAGCCGATCATGCGCATGGTGCTTGATTTGCCCGCACCGTTTGGACCGAGAAACCCGAACGCTTCGCCCGGTTGCACCCGGAAGTCAATGCCGTCGACAGCGGTGAACTCACCGAACCGCTTGACGAGCGCGTCGGCGACGATAAGCGGTTCCGTGGCGCGCGGAGAGGGCTGATCGAACAACATGGCCCTGCGACCCTAGCGGTCGCCGTAGGCTGCAAAATCATGAATATTCGACCGCTGCGAACAGGTGATCTTCATACGGTGATGCATCTGAACAATGCCGCAGTGCCGGCGGTCAGCGAAGCAGACTTGGCTAAGTTGCAGTCCCTGGTCGATATCGCGTTGCTCTCGCTTGTTGCCGAGCACGATGGAGAGGTCGTCGGTTTTTGCATCAACTTCGGCCCGGGCACCGACTACACCAGCGTCAACTATCTCTGGTTCTGCGAACGCTACGACGAGTTCGTCTACCTCGATCGCATTGCTGTCGCCGACTCGGCGCGCAACCTCGGTATCGGTGCGGCCCTGTACGCGGCAGTTGAGCAACACGTGACCGGAACGCCGTGGCTGCTCTGCGAGGTGAACCTGCGGCCGCGTAACGATGGCTCGTTGCGGTTTCACGAACGCATCGGTTTCGTGGAGGTCGGCCAACAGGAGACCGACTATGGCTTCCTCGTCAGCATGTTGGCCAAAGACCTTCGCTAGCGGTGTTGCGTGGTGTTCCTTGCTATTGATGCGGGTGCGTCTTTAGAACGTGCGGCGGTCGCGTAAGAACTGGAAACGTTCGCGGGTACTGGCTACGTGTTCCGAGCTGATGTCGGCCAGCAGAATCGATTCGGTCCTCGCCGCAGTCGCGAGTAGTTCGCCGAGCGGATCGATGATTCGGCTGTCACCGCTATATGCCAATCCGCCACCTTCGCCAACGCGATTACAACCGATGACGTATGCCTGATTTTCGATTGCGCGCGCGTGTAGAAGCGCCTGCCAATGCATGCGCCGTGCCTCTGGCCAATTCGCAGGCACGAGATAGAGGTCGGTCTGCTTGGCGAGTTGCCAGAACTCATCGGCAAAGCGCAGGTCGTAACACACGAGCGGACTCACCCGTAGACCATCGATGTCGATCGTGAACAACTCGTCGCCCGCGCGAAAGTGTTTGTGTTCGCCGCCATAGGTGAAGGGATGAATCTTGCGGTACCTGTGTACGACACCTTCGGGGCTGGCAATCACGAAGCTGTTGAATGGTCGCTGATCGTCGGCGTCAGCGTCGGCGGGAATCTCGGGGCAGGTGCCACCTACCCACAGTCCATGCGACCGAGCTTGGGAGATGATGAACTGCGACGACGGGCCGCCCTCCGGTTCGCCGATCGGACGATCGGTGACAAAGCCAGTGCTGAACGTCTCTGTGAGCAGCGCGAGTCGCGCCCCCGAGCTTGCAGCAGCGGCGATCATCGGAGCGAGATGTTCGAAGTTCGCGTCGCGATCGCCCCACGCGATGTCGTGCTGGATGGCTGCGACTCTCATACGCGCAGACTCTTGAGTCGTACCACGGCCTCGTCAAGTACATCGAGTCGCTTACTGAACGCGAAGCGAACGAGATGTCGGCCACGGCGTTGATCGGTGTAGAACACCTGATTGGGAATCGCCACGACACCACACAGCCCGGGTAGCTCGCGGCAGAACGCCATTCCGTCACCGTCGGCGCGCAGCGCACGAATATCGACGGTCACAAAGTACGTGCCCTGCGGACGGAACACATCGAAGCCGGCCTCCACAAGGCCGTCGCACAGGCGGTCGCGCTTGCCCTGTAGATCGGCCGCAATGTCAGCAAAGTAGAGATCCGGCAATCGAAGTCCCACGGCGATCGCGGGCTGAAATGGTCCACTGCTGACATACGTCAGGTATTGCTTGGCGGTGCGCGCCGCCGATACCAGTGCAGCGGGACCGACCAGCCAACCCACTTTCCACCCAGTGGTGTTGAAGGTCTTGCCGCCCGACGACGCAGTGAGCGTACGTTCGCGCATGCCGGGCAGCGTGCTGAGCGGAATGTGCTCGAGACCATCGAAGGTGAGGTGCTCGTACACCTCGTCGGTCACGACGATCAGGTCGTGTTCGATCGCAATGTCGGCGATTGCCTGCAACTCGGAGCGAGTGAACACCTTGCCGGTTGGATTATGCGGCGAGTTGAGCAAGATCAACTTCGTACGTGGCGTCACCGCCGCGCGAACTTCATCGACATCCACGCCGTACGTGGGGGGTCGCAACGTGATTGCCTTCACCTGACCGCCAGCCATTGCAATGCACGCCTGGTAGATATCGAACATCGGCTCGAAGGTGATGACCTCATCACCGGTATCGACCAACGCGAGCAACGCGCTCGCGAGTCCCTCACTCGAGCCAGCAGTGACGAGCACCTCGGTAACCGGATCGAAAGCGAGCTTATAAAAACGCTGTTGATGTTCAGCGATCGCCTCCCGCAAGGAGGGCACGCCGATTGCCGGCGGGTATTGATTCTGTCCACCGTTGATAGCCGCGATAGCGGCGTCGAGTACTTCACGTGGGCCGTCGGTGTCGGGAAAGCCCTGCCCGAGGTTCACTGAATTGGTGGCGAGTGCGAGCGCCGACATTTCGCCGAAGATGGTGGTACCGAAGCCCTGCAGCTTTGCGGTGAGATATGGAACGCGATCAGACATTGGTCAGAGCGTAGAACACTGGGTCCACTGAATGCGGGGGTCAAAGGCTCCGTCTGCGGCCGCTACTCAGTGCAGGTGGTCGGGTCCAAACGAATGCGGCAGCAGCTGATCGAGTGTGTACGTGTCACGTACCCCGGTGGTATCCGAAGCGTAGATCGGTACGTCGAGCGCCGCGAACTCGCGGATCCGTTGGCGACAACCCCCGCAACATGTGCCGAGCGGTTCGCCCTCGCACACCGTGAGCACGGCTGCGATCTGACGTTCGCCCGCAGACACCATTGCACCGATGGCGTTGGCTTCGGCGCACGCCCCTTGTGGATACGCAGCGTTCTCGACGTTGCAACCCGCGAAGATCTTGCCCGTCGTTGTGAGAATTGCGGCGCCGACAAAGTAGTTGGAGTACGGCGCGTGTGCGTTGTTGCGCACGGCGAGCGCCGCGGCGTGAAGTTCGTCGATTCTGTCCACGAGCGCACCCTAATGGGCTGTGACTCTTTGGACTCGTGGGCTCGATGCTCAGTCGAGTTCTGTGCCGAGGATGCTGACAAAGCTCACCATCTCGCCGGGGTATCCACCGAGGTTGTGAGTCAACGCGAGGTGGCGCTTACCGTAGGTGCTGATGCGTCGCTCCAAAGGCGCGTCGCCGCGCAACTGCAGCCATGCCTCGTACATCATCCGCAACCCGCTTGCGCCGGTGGGATGACCGAAACTCTTCAGGCCACCATCAGGGTTCACCGGTAGGTCGCCATCAAGATCGAACGAACCCGCATTGATCTCGCTCCACGCCGTACCGCGAGCGCAGAAACCGAGGTCTTCCATCAGCACCAATTCGGTGGGCGTGAAGCAATCGTGCACTTCGGCCATGGCGAGTTCGGCGCGTGGATCGGTGATGCCCGCCTGCGCGTACGCGTCGGCAGCGCACAGCACGATCTCGGGGAAGGTGGTGTAGTCGTACGACGGATCCATCAGTCCGCTGCCGTTGCCGGCCACCATGCTGAGCGCCTTGACGTACAACGGCTTGTCGGTATACCGGTGTGCGTCCTCAGCGCGAACCACGATCGCTGCTGCCGCGCCGTCGGCGACTCCGGCGCAATCGAACACCGAGAGGTCACCCGCCACTGCAGGCATTGCGCACAACTGATCGACACTCATTTCCTTACGGAACTGTGCGAGCGGGTTCTTTGCGCCGTTGGCGTGGTTCTTGGAAGCAATGCGTGCCAGAACACGCTTTAGAACGGCCCGGTCCACGCCGTACTTCTGCGCGTATGCGGGTGCCACCATCGAAAACATGGCGGCCGCAGTGAGCGTGCGCGCCGTGCCGTCGTTGGGAACCGGGAAGGCGTTGAGACCTTGCATGCCGCTGTCCTTTACCTTCTCGGCGCCGATCGCCATGGCACTGTCATACGCGCCGCTGGCGACGGCGTAGCACGCCTGACGCAAGGCCTCCGAGCCCGTGGCACAGTAGTTCTCGACGCGCGTAACTGGTTTGCCTTCGAGTCCCAGCGGCCGCGCCAATGCGATGCCGCTCATCGCGGACTGTGCGGTGCCGAACCAATACGCGTCGATGTCCTGCTTGGTCACTCCCGCGGATCGAAACGCGGAGCTGCTCGCCTCGATCAATAAGTCGTCGAGGCCCTTGTCCCAATGTTCGCTGAAGCGAGTGCAACCCATGCCGACAATCGCGACCCGATTCTTGATGCCGTGCGATGACATGTCAGTTCGCTCCGTTCGCGAGTTGCCCAGTGTTGTCTGTTTGCTCGCCACGAATCGGGCGAGCCTTCCAGAAGTAGTTGTGGATGCCGTCGGCGGTGAACAATTTACGGAAGGTCATTTCGACGCGTCCGCCAATCGCGACCTCGGCGGCATCCACGTCGGTGAGCTCGATCGGAAGCCGACCGCCGTGGTCGAAATCGACGACAGCAAACACCACCGGCGGATTCAGTGAGTACGACAGCTTGTCGATGGTGTAGGTGACGATGGTCCCGCGTTCGTCGGCCATGGCCCGTCTTGCGTGGTCGAGTCGCGATGGTGGCATGTGCACCTCGCCCTCGGCGTCGACTGAACCAACGAAGCCGAACTTCCACTCGAGTGAGCGTCCCGTCGCAGTTGCCGACGGCCGCGCTGGTTCGGGTCGTCGTGGCGGTTCAACCGTGAGCATGCCCCGCCAGGCCAGGTAGCGACCGTAGGCGATGGGCCCACCTGAACTCACCTGAGCGGCGACGGTGTGCAGTGGTTCGAACGTCGCCACTGCATCGGTGGTGCGCAACAGCAACACTTCGACGCCGTCGGCAAGCACCACGAGCGCGATCACCTGCTGAGGCCCTGCGTTCTCGAGCGCGCTCGCAAGGAGCAATGCCGGATGTGCCGCGCCGGTGTTTCCGATGGTGCTGGCGAGCGAGTCGACCACTGCTTCG
>JANLPV010000024.1:0-7752 GCA_031367435.1 Actinomycetes bacterium
GAGTACCTGACACCCAAGATCGAGGACCGGGCGCTCGAGCTGCAGTTTGCGCTCGCCGAACGCGGTCACCACCGGTCACCTTCGATCCCCGATCTGTTGATCGCCGCGACCGCCGAGCTCTCTGAGCTGACCGTGCTCCACCTGGACAAGGACTTCGAGCTGATCGCCGAACTCACGGGCCAACGACTCCAACGCCTCGAGATGACCTGATCCAAGCGCGCAGAACGACAACGCCGAACGTCGGTCAGGCCGAAAACACGTCACGCGCACAGAACGAAGGCGCTTAGGCGCGCTCCACCCCGGCGGTATGGGGCACCCGATAAGGGGGAGTGCAGTGGCGAGGCCCGAGCTGGTGATCGCGACATCGAGCGGTGTTCCAGCTGCGTTCGTTGGGCTGGCCCCGGGGTTCTCAACGCTCGCTTCATTCGGAAAGTCGGAATGGGGGGTAGTAGTCGGTGGTGAGGGTGAAGGCGTAGTTGACGACTCGGTTGTGCCAGCGCATGACGCCGACGGTGAAGTCGAACAGGCGACGTGGGTGGCGCCCGGTCGCGATGATGCTGAGCCATGCAGTGATGGTTGCGAGCACGACTCCGATGTCGAGGATGAGTAGAGCGAGGTAGTGCGGGATGGCGAGGAGCCATTTGACGAGTGGTTTCAATCTGTTGAGGTCGGCGTGGACGTCTGGGTAGGGCACGTCGAGTTGGACGGCTTGTTGGTCGTCGGTTGAGGGGTAGTCGTCGTTGAGCAGGAGGAGGTAGCTGAGCACGCGGTTGTCGAATCGGAGGAAGGCGAGGTTGAAGTCGAACCACCAGCGTGGGTACTTCTGGCGGACAACGATGGTGAGTAGCGGCGGCAGGACGACGAGTCCGCTGGCGAGCCCGATGAAGTTCAGCCCGCCGGATTGTCCGCCGCCGAACGCCGGTCCTCCGAGGGCGGCAAGCACGACAAGGATCGGGATGGCTGCCAGTGCTCGAAAGGCGACCGAGGTCCGGTTTCGCGGGTGATCGGGGTAGCCGATGTTGAACGTGATCGGGTCGGCGATGGGGTTGGGAGGGTTCGTGGTGTGCATGTGATGTCCTTTCTGGACGGGTTGTCGAGGGGTGTCAGGCGGTGAGTGCGGTGAGGATGTCGATGCGTGCGGCGCGTCGGGCGGGGAGCAGGGCGGCGGCGACTCCGGCGACTGCTGCGATCGTGGCGGCGGTGACGAGCGAGCCGGTTGGGATGACGAACCGGGCGTTGGTGTCGCTGCTGACGGCGCGGAGCATGGCCCAGGCGAGGAATGTGCCGACGGTGAGGCCGAGGGCGGTGCCGAACAGGGCGATGATTGCTGATTCCCAGCGGACCGATGAGCGGGTTTGGACACGGCTCATTCCGACGGCGCGGAGTAGCCCGAGTTCACGCTTGCGTTCGTGGATCGACAGGGCGAGGGTGTTGGCGATGCCGAGCAGTGCGATGAGTACGGCGAGGCCGAGCAGGGCGTACATGAGGGTGAGGATCGTGTCGAGGTTGCCGTTCTGTTGGGTGATGAAGGCGTCGGTGGTGAGCACCTTGGCGGTCGGGTACGCCGCCGCTGCGTGCTCGACGACTGTCACGTTGCTGGTGTCGACGTAGATGCGTGCGTCGAGACGTTCGGGCAGGTTCGCCTCGAACGCGGTGAGATCGACAAACCGGTTACCGACGGTGTCGGCGGCATGGTCGTAGATTGCTCGGACGGTGAACGTTGCGGTGCCGGTCGGAAAGGCGAAGGTTCGGGTGTCGCCGAGGCGCACTGCGTTGGGGCCGGTTCCGCTTGCTACGGCGATGCCGTCGCTGCCGAGTTGGGTGAGGTCGCCGTCGATGTGTCCGAGATCGAACATGGCGGCCACGGTGGTGGTGTCGTAGGCGTTGAGGAATCCGCTGTTGCCGTCGGTCTCGACGGCGGCGATGCGCTGCTCGGTCACGGTGTGCACGCCGGGTCGGTTCGTGAGTTCGTGAGCGATGTTCGGGGTGAGGCCGCTGCTGGCGTCGATGGCGCCGGAGTCGATGATCACGGTGCCTTGAAAGTCGTTACGGAACCTGTCGGCGCCGGAGGATTTGATCGAGGCAGCGAAGATGGCGAGGAAGCTGACGAGGGCGACACCGATCATCAGCGACGACGCGGTGCGGGCGGTTCGCTTGGGGCTGCGCATCGCGTTCTGTCGGGCGATCGCACCCGATGTGCCTCGTAGGCGAGCGATGGGTGCGCCGAGGATGGCAGCAATCGGTCGGGCGATGACTGGTCCGAGGATGGTGACGGCGATGAGCAGCGCGAATGCTCCGAGCCCGACGATCTTGGCGTTTGCGGCGTTGCGACCGGCGACCATGATGCTGGCGGCGCCGAGCGTGGCGACGGTTCCGGTGATGATGCGTCGGGTTGAGACAGCGGAACGGTCCTGGGCGATGTCGCGCAACGCGGTAATCGGCGCGACCCGAGACGCCCGGCGGGCCGGCAGCACGGCGGCGGCGACGGTGATGACGACACCAACGACGATCGAACCGATCACGGTGGCGCTGGTGATCTTCAGCGTGCTGAGCGGGATATCGACGCCGAGTGCGCTGAGTAGGGCTCCCAGGCCTTTGGCGACACCGATTCCGGCGGTGAGGCCGATCGCTGAGGCGCCTATTCCGGTGATCGCGGCTTCGGCGAGGACGGCGAGGCGAACCTGTCGACCGCTCGCACCAACGGCACGCAGCAGGGCCATTTCCTTGGTGCGTTGGGACACGATGATCGAGAACGTGTTGTTGATGATGAACGCCCCGACGAACAGGGCGATGAGCGCGAACATGGTGAGGAACACTCCGAACTGGCTGATGTCCTTGCCGATGTCGGTTTGATGCTCTTTCGTCAGCGCAGCACCGGTGATGACCTCGTTGCCGACGCCGACCACGGGCGCAATCCGTGCGACCAACGCGTCGGGTGTGATGCCGGTTTGTGCGGTGACCGCTATGGCGTCGATCTGGCCCGGCTCGTTGAGCACGGCCTGAGCGGTGGCGTCGTCGAACATGACGACGGACAGGCCGCCGGGTGTGTCGACGTCACCGAAGCGGGTGATCCCGACGATCGTGGCCTGGCGGGGTTCGCCTCGCGAGAGCACCGTTGTGGTGTCACCGATGCCGAGTTTGGCGAGTGTCGCGGAGTGTTTGTCGATGGCGATCTCGCCCGGCCCGGTGGGGGCGCGTCCGCGGTAGATGGTGGACGGGTTGAGTTCCGGAACGGTCACCCAGTTCATGCCGAGAACACCGGTTTGGGCGGTGCCGACCGCTTTGCCGTCGCGGCCGAGGATCTGGGCGTAGCCGGACACTTTGATGGTGGCCTTATCGACACCGTCCACAGCGCGGACCGTGTCGACAAGGGAGGCGTCCAGCGGGCGGCCGGCTTGGCCGTAGCCGAGATCGACCGGGCTGGCGGCTCGCACATAGGCGTCAGTGCCTTTGTCGGCCTTGGCGAGGAGCGTGTCGAAGGTGCCTCTGATGGTGTCGGTGAGGATAAGGGTGCCTGCGAGGAAGGCGACGCCGAGGATGACGGCGAACGCGGTGGAGAGGAGCCGCATCTTGTTGGCAGCGAGTTGTTTGATGGTGAGGGTGGCAATCATGAAGGTGTCAGCTTTCTGGTCAGTTGGATTGGGTGAGGACGGCAATAGGACGGTCGGCGCGTCGGGGGCGACGGGGTCGGCTGCCGGCCAGTGCGTGGGTCCATGATCCGATGATGGAGATGGTCTGGCCGACGAAGTAGAGCCGGAAGTTGCGGTTGTCGAACGCGGCGAAACGCCGACTCGGTATCGTCGCCGTTATTGAAGGTGCAGGGGCCATGGAGGATCAGCTCCCTGAGTGCTTGAGGTGGTCGAGGACGGTGACGGCGGAGGGGTCGGCGAGGTCGCCGACGATGTGGCCGTCGGCGAGGAACACGGCCCGATCCGCGTACGCCGCGGCCGTCGGGTCATGGGTGACCATCACGACGGTCTGGTCGAGTTCGCGGACCGCGTTGCGCAGGAACGTGAGGATCTCGGCGCCCGCTCGTGAGTCGAGGTTGCCGGTCGGTTCGTCGGCGAAGATGATCTCGGGGCGCGACGCCAGCGCCCGCGCCACAGCGACACGCTGTTGCTGCCCGCCGGACAGCTCCGACGGCCGATGCGTCAACCGTGTGCGCAAACCGACCGTGTCGATCACGTGATCAAGCCAGGTCTGGTCCGGCTTGCGACCGGCCAACGACATGGGCAGGATCATGTTCTCCAAGGCGTTCAACGTCGGAATCAGGTTGAACGACTGGAACACGAACCCGATTCGGTCGCGACGCAACCGGGTGAGTTCCTTGTCGCGAAGTGTCGACAGGTCGATGTCGCCGATGCGGATCGAACCCGACGTGAGGATGTCGAGCCCGGCGAGGCAATGGAGCAGGGTTGACTTGCCCGATCCGGACGGTCCCATCATTGCGGTGAACCGTCCGGCTTCGAAGCCGACCGTGACTCCGTCAAGTGCGTGAACAACTGCGTCGCGGGCGCCGTATGTCTTGGTCGCGTCCACGGCTGACGCAACGATGCGGCGGTGCGTCAGGCAAGTGTCGGGCAGGGTGCGAGTTGGTGTGGTGAGGGTTGGTGTGGTGGTCATGCCAACCAGCGTGCGCTTGGAGCATCATCGTGCGCATCGGGCCACAGGCGTTCGTTTGTTCCGGCAGGTTGAACCTTTCCGTTGTCGTATCGCCCGGCGGGTGCGGTTGATCTCATCCTGTGGGCCGATGCACCCATCTCCTGCAGGGTCTACGGTCAGTTGATGAGATTCGACCGCCCCGTTACGCGCGATCTCCGCGCCCACGCGGGGGACTACGCCCTCGCCGCGGCGATGGTCGGCGTCGCGTTGGTCGCGCTCGTCACCCGGATAGACGTCGAAGACGCCGACGCTCACCTCTTCCGACACGCCACATGGTGGGGCTGGGCCCTCACCATCGCAGTGTGCGCGACACTCATCGGGCGCTGCCGCTGGCCACTACAAACACTTGCCGTGGGGCTTGTCCTCGTGCTCCCGCTCGAGCTCGGCCATCAGCGCGACACCGTCGTGTTCTTCTCGCTGGTGATCGCCCTGTACAGCGTCGCTGCGAACCTCCGGCGGAGACTCGCGTTGCGTGGTGTCGCTCAGATTGCACTGTTCTACGCGGTTCTGGCCGCAACTGGCAACACTGTGTTGTCAACAGTTCCGATGCTCGGGTCGCTGTTCCTGGGCGGGGCGTTCGCGTTCGGTCTCGTGGTGCAGCGCAGCCGAACCCGTCAACAACGCGACGCACACTCCGCGACCGAACAGGCCGCAGCGGCGATGGAATCCACCGAACTTGACGCGGCCGACGCACGCCTTCGCATAGCCCAAGAACTCCACGATGTCGTCGCCCATTCGCTGAGCGTGATCGCCGTGCAAGCCGGCATCGGTGCACACCTCATCGACCGCCAACCTGTCGAAGCCTCACGAGCACTCGACGCGATCCGAACCACCTGCCATACGACCGAGACAGAACTTAGCCGACTCGTCGACATCCTCAGAAACGGCACCCCAACCGACTCCTCATCCGCGCCCGCAATCAATGCGGTCTCGGCACTTGTCGAACAGATCCGCAGCGTCGACTTGCCCGTCGCCCTCATCACCGATGGCGACCTCGCCACGGTTCCCGCCGGCGCGTCGCTCGCGGCGTACCGAATTGTGCAAGAAGCGCTGACCAACGTCGTGCGCCACGCCGGGCGCGGAGCGTCTGCGTCTGTGACGATTCGAACAACTGACGACCGCATCGAGGTGATCATCGAAGACACCGGCCGCGGCACCGTCGCCCACGACCCCGGCACCCGCAGCGCAGGAAACGGCCTCCTCGGAATGAGTGAACGCGCCCGAATGTACGACGGAGAAGTCCACTCAGGCCCGAGGCCAGGCGGCGGTTTTCGCGTGCGCGCCACCCTCAACTTCCGCACCGACAACCCCTCCAGCGATGCTCCCGCTCGACCACAGACGGCAACGGCCGACGACCCCAAACAGCGACACGCGACCCGGCGCATCTCCACCGCGACGTGGGACATCGCATTGGCCGCCCTCATGGCCGTCATCGCAACGCTCGAGATCATCGCCACTGACCCCACCGCCACCGGCCCACACTTCGCCCCGACCCATCTGTGGGCCCTCACCCTCCGCATGGCGAGCTGCGCCACTCTCGCATTCCGCCGCCGCCACCCGATCATCGCCTACAGCGTTGCCTGGGGACTCGGCCTCGCACTCACGATCGGCGACTACCAAGTCGGCGTCATGATCTTCGTCCTGTGGATCGGTCTATACACGATCGCGGCCTACACCACGACCCCGAATCTCATCGGCGCCGCCATAGCAACAGTCGCCGGCATCGGACTCATCGCCTGGTCAAAGCCCCCCGACCTCACCAGCGCAGGAGCGGTCTGGGCAGGGGCATTCTTCGCCGCATCAGCCATCGCCGGATACACCGTGCAACGCGAACGCGAAGGCCGAGCAGCTTCACTGAGCGCACGCCAAGACGCGTCGGCTGCACACGTCCGCCACGCCCGACTGGTGCTCACCAGCGAACGACTCCGCATCGCCGACGAACTCGGCACCGTCATCGCCCGATCGATCGACACGATCGCCCGACACGCCGAAACCGGATCCCAACTCATCGCCACCAACGACACCATCGCCGCACGAGACACGCTCCAGACGATCTCAACCATCAGCCGCGATGCCCTCAACGATCTGCGCCGCCTTCTCAAACACATGCGATCGACGACCGCATCAACGACCTACTCGCCGATCCCGGCCCCTGACCACGCGGCGGCGTTCGATTCCGTGACCGCACCTTGATGACGTCGCCGATCCGAGTCGTGGTCGCCGACGACCAAGCACTCGTCCGCAGCGGCTTCCTCGCGCTGCTCCGCGCCGAAGACGGCATCGACGTCGTCGGCGAAGCTGCCAACGGCTACGAAGCCGTCAAGATCGCCCAACGTGAGCGGCCCGACGTGATCCTGATGGACATCCGCATGCCCGAGATGGACGGGCTCGAAGCCACCCGGCTGATCACCGCCGACCCGATCCTCGCGAACGTACGCATCTTGATCCTCACGACCTTCGACCTCGACTCCTACGTCCACGAAGCCCTTCGCGCCGGAGCATCCGGCTTCCTCCTCAAAGACACCCTCCCACCAGAACTGCTCGCCGCCGTACGCGTCGTCGCGGCCGGAGAAGCCCTTCTCGCCCCCAGCATCACCCGCAGACTCATCGAAGACTTCGTCCGCCGGCCCATCGCCGCCGCGCCTGATCCACGACTCGACCAACTCACCGCACGCGAACGCGAAGTACTCGGATCAGTCGCACGAGGACTCTCCAACGCCGAACTCGCCGACGAACTCTTCATGAGCCACGCCACCGCCAAAACCCACGTCAGCCACCTCCTCACAAAATTTGCCGCCCGCGACCGCGCCCAACTCGTCGTCGCCGCCTACGAAACCGGACTCACGACCCCACGGCAGCGATGATCAGGCCAACGACAGGAGAACTCAGCCCCTGAATCCAGCGCACGACTTCGACACACCCGATCCCTTCCAACCCACCCACATCCGGCCTCGGAGCAGCTCGCGGTCTGCGAGCGCTGAGATCGTCGGCTCCGCGGCGACGCGTTTGCGTGTCAGATTGCCGGGACTGGGTGATGTCCGCTTGCGCGTTGATGGGCTTGGCTGTTCAGTCCCGAACCCGGGCTGTGTG
>JANLPV010000133.1:0-20696 GCA_031367435.1 Actinomycetes bacterium
TTCAGCATCTCACCCGGCGATCTCGACGAGGCAGTATCGACTGCTCTCATTCTCGACGACGCCAGCCAGACAGGCGCGCTGGTCAGCGCGTTCGACAAGATCGACAACTTCCGCGCTGGCGTGCTCAACGGTCTGAGCGAATGCAACAGTCGGATTACCGGGGGCTGAACGTTTCCGTTTGCCTCACGGCGCAGCGGATGGTGAAAGAACCACCGTCCGAATGAGTTCGGCGAGTTCCCGAGGTCGATCTCCTTGGATGCTGTGTCCGGCGCCCTCGATGATGTCCACGCGTATCGACGGTTGACGCCGCGTTGCCTCAGCGACGTCTTCGTCGTCGACCACGGGTGATAATGATCCGCGCACGAGCAGGATCGGACACGTCACCGAACTGAAGTCATCCCAGAGCGGCGAGAACACGGGCAGCGCGTCAGCTACCTCAACGAGCGACTCAACGAGCGACTCAACCGGTGCCTCAACTGGTGCCTCAACTGGCAGATCGGGTGTTGCCTCGCGGGAGCGGGCATGGCTGCGACGGTCATAATTCCACTGCCAACTGCCGTCGGCCGATTGATGGGCGTTGTGCAGAATGCCACGGCGCAGCGACGAATGGGTGCGAGTCGGATTGTGTTCGATCGTCCTCGCCAACAGGTCATCAAAGCTGGCAAAGCTCTGCGGGCCGTCGACGAAATCAATGACCGCCTTGGCCTTTTGCTGGTTCACGCCGGGCGTGATGTCGACCATCACCAGACGGCGAACCAGGTGCGGATGTCGAGTTGCGAGTTCCATGCTCGTGAGCCCACCGAGCGACATCCCGACAATCGCGACTGCATGGGGCGCGAGTTGCGACACAACAACGGCGAGGTCGTCGGCGAGGTTCATCGGTGTGTACGCGCCGTCCTCACGCCAACCCGAGTGTCCGTGACCAGCAAGGTCAACAGCCACCAAGGAGACACCGAGGTCGAGCGCGACCGTGTCCCACGTGTGTGCATTCTGGGCGCCGCCGTGCACCAACACGAGTTGCGGATCGCCCGAACCCCACACCAACGCGCTGACGTGACGAGTCGTCGCGGAGGTGGAATCGACCTCGACGTTGACTCGACGAACCTGCGGTGGCGAGTCGAGCGTGAGCGCGTACTCAGACGCGTTTTCGTGGAAGAGGGCGAATTCGTCGTAGGGCAAGGCGGTCACACACACATCGTGACACGCGAGCTCTACGGGCCTGACGTCGAGGTGGTGGTGGTCGCCGGCGTGGTCGCCGGCGCAGTCGTCGTGGACGTGGTGGTCGTGGTCGTGGTCGGCACTGGCTTTGGCACGGTGACCGGCGTGGGAGGGATCGTCGCGGGAGCGGCAATGGTGGTGGTTGTGCTCGTTGTAGTGGTGGCGTTGGGATCTTTGTGATTGAACACCGGCAGAGTTTCGCGCTTGGTGTACGCCTCGGGTTCCTTGCCGTCTTGTCCCCAAACGAACACACGGTCGCCAATGTGCACGAAGTTTTGGAACGTCTCCGAGATTCGTTTGTGCATTCGGATACAGCCGTGCGACGCCGGCTCGAGCGGCACATTGGTTGCACCATGCACGGCGATGCCAAAGTTGAAATAGACCGGGTTCCACATGCCGCCGAGCGGACCCATCCGTTCGCCCACCACTCGTCGCTTGAACTTGAACACCCCGCCCGGGGTGTGTGAGACGCCGCACTCGCCTTCTTGCAATGGCGGGAAGATCGGGTTGCCCTTTTCGTCGGTGTCTTTCGTGAGCGTCTCGCACCACGGCTGATCGGTACCACTGGCGATATGGATGATGAGCGTTGCCTTGTTGGCCGTGAACACAATCGCGACCTGCTCGGGGAGGTAGATCTCCATGTGCGTTGCGGGTGCTTGCGCCGGGTCGTCGGTGCGGCGCGGCTGCACCACAATTGGATCCTGCATAAGCTGCCATATTTCGTTGGTGACTTTTCCTGTCGCCAGCGAACGCGGGGTTCTCAAGATCAGCTTTTCGAACGCCCACACCGCCTGCTTGGTTTGATCGCCGAACGCGCCATCGGCCACGCCGGGCGCAAAGCCCAACTCGGTCAGGCGGGTCTGGAGCTGGGCAACATCGGAACCGGACAAGCCCATCACGAGCGTTCGCGTCAGATTGGTTTTGACAATCGATGCAGGTGCCGAGTTGATGACCACACCGGGCAATGTGCTGATCGGCACCGTGAGTCCACCCGCGGCACCGTCAGGAGTAGAGAGTTGCGACGCTGTTGCTTGGCCAGGATCGTCATTGCCTCCGCCGAGCGCGCCGATCGCGACCACGACCGCAAGTACGCCCACCGCTGCAATCGCAGGGACCCACCGATTAGAGGCCTTATGTGGGGCGGATGGCCGGACGGTATTCATGGACTGCTAGACGATCTTGGTGATGCCGAGAAGTTCGGTACGAAGCTCTCGCATTTCACGCAGGATTTTGATGATGATCGACGGACTGCTCAATGTCGACTGACCGCGCGTACGCGGGAAATAGTCGACGCCGAATTGGGTGACGGTGTAGCCCAGCTTCTTGGCACGAATGACCAATTCCGCATCGATGAACGAGCCTTCGCTCTTGAGTTCAATCCGCTCGAAGATGCGCCGCTTACACAGCTTGAACGCGAAGTTGATGTCGCGCATCTTGACACCGAACATCATTCGGATGAGCAGGTTGTAGATCAGTGTGTAGATGGCCCTTGACGAGCCCTCCTCGGTGCGATCGTGTCGATAAGCGCTCACGATGTCGCTCTCGTACAGGCGCATGATGCGGATCGCCTTCGGTAACTCGGCGAAGTCGAACGGGAGATCGGCATCGGTATACAACACAAGGTCACCGCTCGCCGCTGCAAAGCCCGTCTTGATCGACCCACCAAGCTTGCGATTCACAGGATGATGCACGACCCGAACGTGCGGATCGTCGGCGGCGAACTGATCGGCAAGACGCGGCGTGTCATCCGTTGAGGCGTCGTCGACGATGATGAGTTCGTAATCGAGGATCTCTCCGGATTCGACGAGGCCGACGCACGCGACACGGCCAGCGTTGATGGCGCGCCCGATGTATTCCTGCTCGTTCCACATCGGGAAAAAAATGGAGAGCTTCTCAAATGCAACCTGGCCCATGAACGGATAAGGGTAGCTGTCACTCGGTCGCGTCGCTCTGCACGACGACGAGAGTTCATGGCGAAGAGGCACTACGCTGCCCGCGAGATGGATCTGCAACAAGACGCCGAATTCCCTGACGCGCAGGCTCAGCCGCTCCCGCCACTCCCCACGCCGCCGGTGTTCGTGCCTCCAGCAGCAACCCAGAGCTACGACCTGGCGCCCACCGGGATCTACGCACCGCGTGAGCTACGACCAGTCAAGCCCGGGCAACTCACACCCGCGTGGCGCACGCTGTTCGTCTCCGGCTGGCTCGGCGTGATCTTCGGCTTCGCGGCGGTGTGGCAGTCATCCCGGGTGTCGGGAATCTCGCCGTGGTGGCTTGGTCCCGAGACCAATCAGCGCCTATTCGTGGTCATCGCGCTTCCATTCGTTGGCCCCGTCACCGCGCTGGTGGCTGGCATCGCAAAGTTCCGAATCGCGTGCTACATCGGCATCGCTTCGGCGTTGCTCACGGGCGCGATTGCGCTGGGCGACCGCACCCGTTTTGCCGGCATCGCCGCGGTCGAGGCGGCATTGGCCTGTGCTGGCCTGCTCATCAGCATCGGCGCGCTCGCCGGACGCATGCGCCAAGCCCGCTAAAGCCCCTTTCAGCCGGCGCGTCGCGCTCGGTACGAAGAATTGATCGCGCGATGAGTAATTTCCGACGCGCACAGTTCATTTCGAATGGGGAACTTGTCGAATGGGGAACAGGGATATGCGCACGATTCGTCACCCGTTGTCAGGGGCCACGTACGACCTCACTGAACAGGGCACCATCAGTGTGAACAAGGCTGGGCTGACGGGCGAGTTCACCGAACATGGCGTATGGATTGCCGGTGAGTTGAAGCAGGCCGATCCGCACTTGTGTCTGTGGATCGGTGGCAAGCAGCTTCAGAACCGCTTCCAACAGGCCGCCAAGGCGCTCTCGCCGGACTGATATCGATGCACCCGATGACCCCCCACCACCTCAGCCCACTCGCTCGCCGCAAGGAGACCAGCATGACACTGCTCAGCGAACCACCCGCCCCGGGAGACGCCCGTTCACCCGGCGTCACGTATCAAGAACTGCTCGACACCGACTCACGTCCCGAGAACGTGCCGGTCGTACTGCGCTGGCAGAGCAACAGCTTTCAGGGTGACGCCGATATTCCGGTGAGTCGCTACACCAGCCGCGAATTCCACGAGGTCGAGAAGGACAAGATGTGGAGTCGCGTCTGGCAGATGGCGTGCCGCGTCGATGACATTCCCAACGTTGGCGACACGCTTGTGTACGACATTTGTGGGCAATCGATCCTTGTCGTTCGCACGGCCGACGACGAACATGCGATCAAGGCGTTCTATAACGCGTGCCTCCACCGTGGCCGTCAACTGCGAGAGAACGATGGCAACGCCACAGAACTGCGCTGCCCATTCCACGGCTTTTGTTGGAACCTCGATGGCTCGCTGAAGCAGGTGCCATGCGAATGGGATTTCCCTCACATCGAGACCGAGTCGTGGGGCCTTCCCGAGGTCAAGGTTGGCACGTGGGGAGGCTTTGTCTTCATCAACATGGACCTCGAATGTGACTCGCTCGAATCGTTCCTCGGCAATCTCCCCAGTCACTTCGAGAAGTGGCCCCTCGAGAATCGCTACAAGGCAGCCCATGTCGCGCGAATCTTTCGAGCCAACTGGAAGGTCCTACAGGAAGCCTTTATGGAAGCCTTCCATGTGGTCGCAACGCATCCACAGTTGCTGGCCGGCATCGGCGATGCCAACAGCCAATACGATTTCGAGGGCAACTTCTCGCGAGCGATCACTCCCAACGGCACGCCGAGTCCGCACATCACGTTCGTACCGACCGAGCAGGAAATGTTCGATGCGGTGTCTGATCGACGCCTCGATGAACCCTCATTTCTCACACTCACCGACGGTATGACGGCTCGCTCTGTCACCGGTGGCGGCGGCCGGATGAACCTGCGCAAAGTTCTCGGTGACAAAGCCGACGAACTCAGCGACGCAGAGATGTCAGAGAGCATCTACTACACGCTGTTCCCGAACTTTCATCCGTGGGGTGCGTACAACCGCATCACGTATCGGTTCCGCCCGTATGGCGATAATCACGAGATGTCGATCATGGAGTGCATGTTCCTCGAGCCCTTCGATGCGAGTCAACCGAAGCCAGCGTCAGTGCCGATCCACTGGCTTGGACCGGATGACGATTGGACCGACGCTCCTGAGCTCGGCCTACTTGCTCGCGTGTTCAACCAGGACAGTTTCAACCTGCCGAAAGTTCAAATTGGGCTCCGCTCGATGAAGAAGCCGGGGGTTACGTTGGCGAACTACCAAGAGACCAAGCTGCGCCACTTTCATAACCTGCTCGACGAATGGATCGCCAGGCCTTAGCTGTACTCGGCCAGCTGTGCTGACGGTTCGCTCAGGCCGCCGTTACCGCGTTAGCCGGAGCCAACTCGATGAAGATGCACTCACCGGGGCACGCCTCGGCGGCGTCGATCACGGCGCGATAGCTACGCTCGGGCACCCACGCCAAGCTGCCGGAACCACCAGGATCGTTGAGCGGCGCGCCGGCTTCGGCGACATAGGCAATGCCGTCTTCGAGCTGCACGAAAACATCGGGGCAGTGATCGATGCAGAGGCCATCACCGGTGCACAAGTCTTGATCGATCCATACCCGCATGACGATCGTCAGGGTATCCAACGAATCAACGGCGCGCTCGACCGGAGGACCACTACCCTGCAGTGCCAATGAACGCACCTCTCGCCAAATCGATTCCGTTTGAATGGCAGCGGCCTACCGGCAACGCCAGTGATCCGTTTGCATGGCTGCGTGACCGGGACGATCCCGACACGATCGCATATCTCGATGCCGAGAACGTGTACGCCGATCAGTTCTTTGCGCAACATTCACTGGTTATCGAGACCGTGTTCGATGAGATCAAGTCTCGTGTGTTAGAGACCGACCTCGAGGCCCCCGTCCGCAAAGGTGCGTGGTGGTACACAAGCCGTACCGAAGAGGGCAAGAGCTATCCAATTCACTGTCGGGGCAACTCTCGCGAAACTGCCGCCGACGGTGTACTGCTCGACGAAAATGTGGAAGCCGACGGACACGAGTATTTCTCGTTGGGCACCTTCGAGCTGACAGCGGATCACCGCGTCCTCGCGTGGTCCACCGACACCGATGGCGGCGAGCGATACACAATGCGCTTTCGAGATCTCGACAGCGGAGTCGACCGCGACGAGTCGCTGACCAACACGTCGTGGGGTGGCTGCGCCTGGGCCCACCAATTGGCCCCAGGTGCTGCAACCGACACCGACCCCCACCCGGCTTCGCGTTGGTTGTTCTACGTGCAGTGCGACGAAGCGATGCGACCGTTTCAGGTGTGGCGTCACCTTCTGGGCACCGCTCAGGCAGACGACTACCTCGTGTATGAGGACCTCGACGAACGCTTCTTTGTCTCGGTCGATATCACGCGCAGTGACGCATGGATCGTGATCGAATCATCGAGCAAGTTGTCGTCGGAAGTGGCACTCATACCTGCCTCCCAACCAACGAACGAGCCGAGGATCGTTCGTCCCCGAACTCACGATCTTGAGTATCACGTCGATCACTGGGGCGATCGGTTCGTGATCGTCACCAACCTCGACGCCGAGGACTTCCGCGTGATGACGGCCCCAATCGCGACGCCCGACGCATGGACCGAATTCGCCGCGCATCAGCCTGGCCGGCGAATCATCGCCGCCGAACCGTTTGCGAATCACCTCGTCGTGCACGAGTGGCACAACGCCCAGCAACGGCTCCGCCTGCTGTTCGCTGATGGCAGCGAGCGCGTCATCGACCTTGGCGAAGAACCGCACGAAGTCGAGTTCGACTCGAACCCAGAGTGGAACACAACCTCACTGCGGTTCACCTACCAATCGTTCACAACACCGGGCTCAGTGTTCGAAGAAGACATCGAAACTCATGTTCGTACGCTGTTGAAACAGAAGCCCGTTCCAGGCGTTGATCTCAGCCTCTACACCTCGAGTCGCGAGTGGGCCGTCGCTGCGGACGGCACCAAGGTGCCGCTCGACGTTGTGCGCCGCAGCGACGCCTCGCCCGACAGCACCGCGCCGTGTGTGGTGTACGGCTACGGCTCGTACGAAATCAGCCTCGCACCCTGGTTCTCGGTGGCTCGCCTGTCGTTGATCGATCGCGGTTTTACGTTTGCAGTCGTGCACCCGAGAGGCGGCGGCGAGCTGGGACGTCGGTGGTACCTCGACGGCAAACTGCTCGCAAAGGTCAACACCTTTACCGACACGATTGCCTGCTGCGAACACCTGACCGCGCTTGGTTGGGCGGCACCGAATCGACTTGCTCTTCGCGGCGGCAGTGCGGGCGGCCTGCTCGTTGGCGCCTGCATCAACATGCGACCCGATCTGTTTGCATCGGCCGTTGCCGAGGTGCCGTTCGTCGACGTTGTCACGACAATGAGCGATCCAACGCTGCCACTCACGATCACCGAGTGGGAGGAATGGGGAGACCCGCGCGAGCAGCCATTCGCGGCCTACATGCTGACCTATTCCCCATACGACAACGTGGTTGCTGGCGACTATCCAGCCATCTACGTGACGGCAGGACTCAACGACCCGCGAGTCAGTTTCCACGAGCCTGCCAAGTGGGTCGCCAAGCTTCGTCATGAACGCACGAACGATCGCCCACTCGTGTTCAAATGCGAGATGGGTGCTGGCCACGGCGGCCCGAGTGGCCGCTACGAGATGTGGCGCGACGAAGCACGCGTCATTGCGTTCCTGCTGGCCACAACCTGATTCGTGACGCGGCTCTGGCAGGACGGTTACGCAAGAGCAGAGATCAACGCCAACGCGATCAACACTGCATTACGCGCGACGTGACGCCAGCCCAAAGGCCGTGCACTCCACGATCCAAAACACGCGCACGGCGGGCGCCGCCCTTGCGCGAGCCGCACGACGATCAGCAGCGTGAAGGCTGCAAGGAGTCCGAGCGCGGCCAACGCCGGAATCGGTGCGGCGAGGCGAACGCAGAGCATGGCACCAAGCACGATCTCGACCCACGGCACAACAACGATTGACGCCGACGGGGCACCGAGTGCCCGAGCCTGCTCTGGCCACGCGCGCCCGGCCGCGACTTTTGCGCCGCCGGCAACGAGGAACGCAACGCCTAACAGTACGGAGGCGGCGAGACCAAACGTCACACCTGGATCGTCAAGCCTTCGGATGCGGCGAAGACTTCGACACCGCTGCGCTCGCCGATCCCACGCACCACCTTGGTCACATAATCCACCGCGTCGTCGCAGCGAGTTGGGTCGTGGTGAAACAGTGCAAGACGCTTCGCGCCGGCCTCGGCAGCGAGCCACACTGCATATTCGGCAGTGCAGTGGCCCCACGTACTCTTATGCGCAAATTCGGCACTGAGATATTGCGAGTCGTGAATCACCAAGTCGCAGCCGTCGATGAGTTCGAGAGCGGCCGGCGACGCGCTCATCGAGCCGTCGTAGGGCATCTGATGATCACTGAGATAGGCAATCGAGGTCCCGTTCCACGTGACGCGGTAGCCACAGGTAGGACCAACGTGGGGGATGAGCCGAGCCTTCACAGTCACGTTCCCGACGTCAGCGACGTCAGCGTCTGCGCTAGCACTAGCGGCTGCGCTGGCACCAATGGTGAAGTCGTTGTCGGTGACATCGTGGAACCGAATGATGCCGGGAAACTGCGTGAGTTCGATGGGAAACAGAGGCGGACGGATTGTGGCGTACAAGACATCGCGCACCGTTCGACCGTCTTCTTGTGGCGGACCGTAGATATCGAACTCGGCACCGGTGTGCAAAATAGGCGTGAAGAACGGCAAGCCCTGCGTGTGATCCCAATGGAGGTGCGACAAGAGGCAATGGCCGCGAAACGTACCGTCGTTGGCTTGACTGAGACCGAAGTAACGCAAGCCGGTGCCCATGTCGAACAGAATCGGATCGTGCCCAGGTATGGCGAGCGAAACACACGACGTGTTGCCGCCGTACTTGACGGTCGCGTCACTATGGCATGGGGTCGATCCACGCACGCCGTGGAAGGTGACACCGATTTTGTCCTGACTTTTCAAAACTCCCCCACAATCGGCCAAGTGCCCCACGAACATACGCAGTGTAGAACAGCCGATGCGCCCCGGACGCCTGTGACGTCGGTCGCACCCACTACGGTCCAGATATGCACGCGGATCGCCCGTCCCTTCCTGATGGTCTCGTGGCGGTCGTCAAACATGAGTGCGCGACCTGTGTCATGGTGGTGCCCATTCTCGAGCGACTCAAGACCGAGAGCGGCCTCACCGTTTACACGCAAGACGACGAGGCCTTTCCGCTCGGCCTCAATGCCATACACGATCACGATCTCAGTGTCAGTTGGCATCACGACATCGACACGGTGCCAACCCTGATTCGCGTCATCGGCGGGCGAGAGGTCGACCGCACCATTGGCTGGAGTCGCGCCGGCTGGCAAGCAATCACCGGTATCACCGACCTCGGCGACGACCTGCCGGTGATGCGCCCCGGATGCGGTTCACTGTCGGTCGACCCTGACCTCGAGGACGAGCTACGCGCTCGGTTTGGTTCTGGGGTGTTGCGTTCACGACGAGTTGAGATCGCGGATGCCGAGGATGACATCGAGGCGTTGTTCGATCGCGGCTGGACCGACGGGCTGCCGGTCGTGCCACCCACCGAGGCGCGGGTCCTGCGCATGCTTGCCGGCACGAGCCGCGCCGCAGACGACATTGTGGCGATCGTGCCGCCGGACCTGATCGAGGTCACCGTCGAGAAGGTCGCAATCAACGCCGTGATGGCTGGGTGCAAACCCGAATTCTTCCCATGGGTAATCGCCGCGCTTGAGGCCGCCTGCACGAACGAATTCAACATTCACGGCGTGCTCGCCACCACGATGCCAGTTGGCCCAGTCGTCATCTGCAACGGCCCGGGCACCCGTGCCATCGGTATGAACTCGGGCATGAACGTGCTCGGCCAAGGCAACCGCGCAAACCTCACCATCGGGCGCGCGCTGCAGCTCGTCATTCGTAACGTCGGCGGCGGCCGTCCGGGCGAGGTGGACCGCGCAACGCATGGCAATCCCGGCAAGCTCAGCTTCTGTTTCGCCGAGGATGAAGTTGGTTCGCCGTGGACATCTCTGGCGACAGCGCGAGGAGCGCCCGCAGAAACCGATGCAGTCACGGTCTTTGCCGGCGAAGGGCCTCGCTGTGTCGTCGATCAACTCGCTCGCGATCCAGACAGCCTTGCGAACACCTTCGCCGCGTGTTTACGCACGCTGCACAATCCCAAGCTGGTGCTGGCGTTCGACGCGATCATCATCATCGGTCCGGAGCATGCACGAGTATTCGCTGACGCTGGCTGGGATCGCGAGCGAGTGCTCAGCGAGATTCACGCTCGCTTGCAGTTTGAGGGCAGCGAACTCGTGCGCGGCGCGCACGGCATTGCCGAAGGCATCCCGGCTCACCTCAAGGATCTGACGTTGCCGAAGTTCCGACCCGATGGCCTCCTGCTCGTACACGCCGGCGGCGGCGCTGGGCTGTTCTCTGTCATCATTGGCGGATGGGCGAACGGCGAAGTCGGCAGCCAACCTGTCACCCACGCGGTTCGATACTGATCAATCGGAATTTGTCACACATGAGCGCAGTCTGAAGGAGTCACCACATGAGCACCGTCCTACTCGACCCGACCAATGAACGCCGGCTCGCCGAAATGACGCGCTGCGCGCGACCTGCATCGCTCGAAGGTCTCGTCGTGGGCCTGCTCGATATTTCCAAGGCTCGGGGCGATGTTTTCCTGAATCGACTCGAGCAGCGTCTTGTGGAGACCGGCGCGACGGTGAGGCGCTTCAAAAAACCGACCTTCACCAAGCCGGCACCCGTCGATCTGCGACATGAGATCGCCAGCCAATGTCAGGTCGTCATTGAGGCGCTCGCCGATTGAGGCAGTTGCACGTCGTGCAGTGTGCACGACATCGTCGATCTCGAGCGTCGCGGTATTCCGGCTGTCTTCGTCGCCTCAGGCGAGTTCGTCACCGCAGCTGAATCACAATCGCAATCGCTCGGTTTTCCAACTGTCGCGCGTGTCTTTACGCCACACCCGATTCAAGACCGAACAGACGACGAGATGAGCGCATACGCCGACGCCGTCTTCGACGAGATTGTGGCGGCCGTTACTGCGCGCCACTAGCTCAAGCGCCGGGTGCTACTCGGTTGCACAGTGCAGCAGTTTGGGTCTGCTACCGTCCGCGCTATGCAGCCAAATTCGCCCGAGTCGCCGCCACAACTCTTGTCGCCACCCGTGGTTGAGCCGCGCGAAGAGTCGACAGTGGTGCGCACCATCTACCTCTACGCAATGTGCGCCGTATCCATTGGTCTGCTCATCGTTGGGCTTGTCGCGTCCGCCACGTCGGCTGTGCGTCTCGCGGCACCCGACGCTGGGCACCGAGACACGCTGGATCGCGTCAGCGTTGGTATTGCCAACATTGCTGATCGGGTGGTCAATCTGATCGAAAGGAAACCAACGCTCGAGAAGTTCTGTACAGAAGATCAGGCTGGCCTCGGCACCACCACCGTGAATTCAGCGTGTCGCGCTGCGTACCGCGCTGCCGACTTCGGATCAATGTCGACGCAGGTCTCCGATGTCGTCGGCGCCGTACGCAACGAGGTCAGTTCGCAGATTCGTTGGACCGCATTCGGGCGGCTGATGATCGGCTTGTTTACAGCCATCGCGGGTTTTGTTTTGCTACGAATCCATCGCCCCAAGGTTGCCGCCTACCGCTCGTAAGCGACACGCTCCGAGCGAGTACTATGGATGCCGGTACCGGCCATCGTCGGCCACGATCAGGCCGTCAACCACCAACGACGCAGCGACACGAGCGGCCCGCTCATGTTGGCCCGGCCAGCCCATTGCGCTGTCCACGAACTCCACGCGAACCGGTGCGTTTGCAACAGCTTTCATGAGGCGACCACGACCCTGTCGATCGGATCCCTCGAACCGACTTTGTCTCCCACTCACCCCAGCCGAGCCAACCGCTGGATCGTCGCCACGACCTCGCCACGCGCAACGCGTGGCCAATGGACATTCGTGACAGTTTGGATTCCGCGCACGACATACCACTGCGCCAAGATCCATCAGGCATTGGTTCCACGCCCATGCCTGCCCCGGCACCAGCGCTTCGTCGGCAGCCGCCTGCACCTGCTTCGTTGTCAGTTGCACACCAGCAACCCGCGCGTAGACACGCGCGATATTGGTGTCGACGACAGCAGCGTCGACCTCGAACGCGAAGGCCATCACCGCGCGCGCCGTATACGGTCCGACTCCGGCGAGCGCGAGCAAGCCATCGAGCGAACGAGGAAACGATCCCATCTCATCAACCTGCTGGGCAGCGAGGTGCAGATTGCGCGCTCGCCTCGGATAACCAAGACCGAGCCATTGCTCGAGTACCTCACCAAGCGGCGCGGCGGCGCATGCCGAGGGAGTGGGAAACGCTGAGAGAAAGTCGACCCACTTCGGGATAACCCGCGCCACTTGAGTTTGCTGCAGCATCACCTCGCTCACGAGCACCGCCCACGGGTCGCGGGTCCGCCGCCACGGCAGATCACGCAGCTGAGGCAGGCCCCAGCTCAGGACAGCGTCTTGGTGCACCACGTGGCGTATGTCGTATGAGGGAACAACACGCGCTCAGGTTGCTCGGCGAGAAGTTGTTCGATGGGTTCGGACGACGTGGCGCAAGCGCTCATCGTCGCCGGATCTTTCTCTATTTCGTCCACACGTCTTGGCCGTCATAAGGGCGCCGGCGCGCGGGAGCGAACTCGCGCTTCCACACCATCACCCGACGACGGAAGTAACACACTTCCTTACCGTCCTGATTGAACCCCTTGGTCTCGACGAGCACGGTGCCGCGATCGTTCTTCGACGACGATTCCTTGACCTCGAGCACGCGCGTCTCAGCATGGATGGTGTCGCCATGAAACGTTGGGAACTTGTGCTGCAACGTTTCGACCTCGAGATTGGCAATGGCCGCGCCGCTGACATCGGGCACACTCATGCCGAGGCACAACGAATACACCAAATTGCCTACCACGACGTTGCGGCCCTGAACACTCTCGCTCGCGAACCAATCGTTGGTATGCAATGGATGATGGTTCATCGTGATCATGCAGAAGAGATGATCGTCGTACTCAGTGATGGTCTTACCTGGCCAGTGCTTGTAGATGTCTCCAACGGCAAAGTCTTCGAGGCAGCGACCAAAGGGGCGTTCGTACGTGCTCATCTGGCAAACGCTAGTAGAGCGGGTGCGTACCTGCATCGTCGTCGCCGTCGTCGATGTGGGACTCATCGAACAACTGCGCCCGTCGCTCGAGCTCTTTGGTTAAATCGCCCTTCGGACGGCGGGGAGCAAAACGCTCGTCAAAATCGAGCCGACTCTCGCCAGCCGAAACGGCCTCTGTTGCCACCTCGCGCAGCGGCTTCAGTACAGCTCTTCGTTCAACTGACCACGGCCCGACGCGCAAGCTGAGGTACAACAAACCGCCGAGCAGGATCGGGAAGAAGAACTGGCTGAGCCGATACGACGCAACACCCAAGGTGGCCGTGGAGCGCGACATGCTGAAGCCGACAAGGGTCGAAATGAGCAACGCCTCGATGATGCCAAGTCCGCCGGGTGTGATCGGGATGACGGCAGCGATGTTCGCGATACCGAATGCGATGATCAGCCCATCGACACTCACTGAGCCGCCGTATGCGCGCAAGAACACCCACAACGATGCCGCGTCAAGCAACCAATTGGCCGCTGCCCAACCCACGACCCGTCTGAGAAGTGCCCGATCCTCCGTGAGTTCTTCGAGTCGGCTCCCGATGTGACGAACCGCGTCGCCAACCCGATCCTCGTTCTGACGAAGGCGGCGGGCAATCCAGCGCAGCACTTTCTCGGCTCGGGCCTGACCCTCGACGAGGCCGAAGACCAAGGCCGCGACGAGCCCCATAATCAACACGCCGGCGATAGCCGCCGACGCATAGCCGGGGTTGACACCGCGAAGTGGAATCGAGATGATCAGCGCTGCCCAGAACAACAGGTTCAACACCACTGCTGACCCAAGGCCGGCAGTGCCGAGCGCGAAGCCAGCATCGGGCCCAGGAATACCCGACAGCGTCATGAGGCGATAGCCCAGCGCAGACCCTGCTGCGGTACCACCCGGCACAACACTGCTCAGAGCCCGCGTACTCATCTGAATGCGGAACATCCGCAGCGAAGAAATCAACGAACCGGACTCGCCGAGCGCCGCCTGGGTCAGCAACGAATAGGAAAACAGCGCGGCGAGCTCAAGACCGAGGCCGAGGAACAGCAGCGCCGGATCGACTCGGCGAAGCTCATGCGCAGCGTTGCGAAAACCCGGTATCAGGGGCAGGACGAAGAAGTAGATGACCGCTGCAAACGCAATCATCTTCACTGCCGATTGGAGCTGCTTGCGCGGCGATCGGCCCTCAAACTCAACCGCTTGGACGTCATCGTCGATGAGGGCGCCGGGTTGGTTCATCTCGTCCGGTTCGTTCGCCACCCCTATGTGCTAGCCGATCACACGTCGGTCAGGGTGGCACCGACACACAGATGTCCGTCCGAGAGGCCTCACTCGGCACACGCCGACGCTTGACAGCATGGCTTTAGTCAACACTGGGAAATGCATCGATCAGACGACCTAGCTTGGCGAGCAGCGGTGGGCGCACCGCGACGGGGACTTTGCTGAGTTGGACCACCACGAGATCGCGTGCGGGCACCACGATGATGTACTGCCCTTCGTAACCATGCGCGGCGAGGCTTCCGGGTTGGTCGCGCCACACCCACCAGTGGGCGCCATAACCAAAAAGCGGCGGACCCGGATCGACCGCAACCTCGGTACGGGCGTAGTCGACCCAGCCACTTGGCAGAAGCTGCGTATCCTCCCAAACGCCATCGCGCAGATATAGGTATCCGAACCTCGCGAAATCGCGCGCCGTGGCATACACATACGACGACCCAACAAAAGTGCCGGAAGTATCGAACTTGGGTTGCGCGCTCGACATACCAAGCGGACCGAATAGTCGATCGTGAAGAAACGTTCGGACGGCTTGTTCACCTCCGAGGATGTCCCCGGCGATCCGAGCGAGGATGTTGGTGGTACCCGACGAATAGTTCCACACGCTTCCAGGTTCGTGCAGCAGCTGCTGCGACGCCGCATAGTGCGCGTGATCGTCGACCCCGTCGCCGTACAACATGTTGAGACAATGCGAGACCGAGTCGTCGACATAGTCCTCGACGAACTCGAGGCCGGGCTTCATCGCGAGCAGGTGTCGAATGGTGATCGCCGCTTTTGGGGTGCCAGCGAACTCGCGCACCGGAGCGGGATCGTCGAGATCGACGAGGCCATCGACGACGAGCAATCCAAACATGGCGTGCACAATGCTTTTGGCCATGCTCCACGAGATGAGCGTCGTCGACCGATCGACATCGGGTCCGTACTGCTCATAGACGACCCGACCGCGATGAACAACGAGCGTCGCCAACGACACACCCTCATCCGCTGGTGTGTCGCGTATGGCGTGAAGTGCGTCGACTGCTGCAGCGACGTCGACACTGGCATCGGCTTGAGCCATGGGCCACTGAGCAGTGGGCCAACTCGTAGTAGTTGGTTGGCGTGGAAGTGCGATCACGACACGAACGTAGCCCGTGCGAGACTTCGAACGTGACGGTGATCAACGAGTGGTTCGAGACGGTGCGCACGTGGGTGAACACCTTTGACGAGATAGCGCCACGAACCATCGAGGGTGTCTATGTCGTTGGGTCGGTTGCGCTGAACGATTGGCAATCGAGATCGAGCGACATCGACATCGTCGCGATCACCACCGAACCCGCCGATGAGGAAACGGCGGGAGCGCTACTCACCGCACACGCCGTCTTCGTCGAGCGATGCCCGGTGCCAACGGTTGATGGCCCATTTCTGGCGTGGGGTGATCTCACCTTGTCGCCCCAAGGGGTGACGCGGCCCTGGACGCTCGATGGCCAGTTCCACCACGATGCCGAGTGCTTCGAACTCAACCCGGTCACGTGGTACACGCTTGCGACATATGGAGTGCGCGTGCGCGGCCCGGAAGCCGCCGATCTAGAGATTCCCATCGACAACGAGGCACTCGTGCGGTTCGTGATCGACAATTCGCGTAACTACTGGCGGGTGATTCACGAACAGTTCACTACTGCTGTTGGCGAGCTCCGCACGAGTGAAGTGCTGCCGAGTTCGGTACCGGTGTGGTGTCTGCTCGGCGCGTGTCGAATGTTGTACACCGCTATGACGGCCGACGTCACGTCGAAATCAGGTGCTGGTCTGTGGGCAGCCGATGTTCTCGGCGATCAACATCGCGCCGCGTGCGAAGCAGTTGTCGCGCTTCGTTCGGAACCCGAACAGGACGTGAGCGTCGAACTGCTGCATGCCTCAGTGGACGCGATGGGTGAAGCCGTCAGACGCACCGAACAGCTACGGAGCTGAATACAGTCGTGCCGCGTTCGAGCACGCCGACTCAGCGTTGCGGCGGATCGCGATCTATCCACTTACTCACCGTGGCAGGGGCTGGGGCGAGGGCGAGCGCCAACGCTTCTCCAACGTTCGGCGCGGACTGCGCGAGCGTTGCATGGGCGTCGCGCAAAAAGCCTTCAGTAACCGCTCGCTCGAACATGGTGATCAGCGGTGCATAGAAGCCCTCCACGTCGAGCATCACGACAGGCTTGCGGATGAATCCGAGTTGATTCCATGTGAGGACTTCGAGCAACTCCTCGAATGTGCCGAAGCCTCCGGGCAGGGCAATGAACGCGTCGGCCAGTTCGGCCATTCGCGCTTTACGGCTGTGCATCGTGTCGGCCACCTCAAGCGTGCTGAGCCCCATGTGACCAACCTCGGCAGCCATGAGGCTTTGCGGAATCACGCCGATGACGTGCCCACCCCCGGCAAGCACCGAGTCAGCAACAGCACCCATCAAGCCCAACTTGCCGCCGCCGTAGACCAAGGCAATGCCCTGCTCGGCCAGCGCCGCGCCCAAGTCGCGCGCTGTCTGCATGTACACCGGAGATGCGCCCTCGTTGGTGCCGCAGTACACGCAGATTGTGAAGTTGCGGATCGCGCTATCAGCCATCCGTTGAGTTTGTCAGCAACCGTGACGTATGGGCCCCCAAATTCAGGGCGGAGCGAACCGGTCGGTAGCCTGACGCAATGACCGCTCCCGATCTGCAGGCCGCCCACGATGTCATCGAGCTCGCCCAAGGTGTTGTCGGTAAGGCCATTCGCCACTTGGCCGCAACCGGCGGACCCGACACGCATCAAGTTCTGGCCTACGACCTCGCTCACGCCGCGTCCGCCGTCGCGACGGCACGAGCACTGCTCGATTACGGTGCCAAGGGCGAGACCGAGGCGAAGATCACCTGTGCATACGCCGCCGACATGGTGCACGACGTCATCACCAGAGTGTGTGGCCGCGAGAAGCTCTGGGGCGTCGAGCCGGCACCGATGCGCGACGCACACTCGTTTCTCGAGACGTACCGCACGCCGGAATTCCTTGCGTCGCTCGCGTTGTTGGCCGGGCCCCGTCACCTCGCCGACGACTTCGAGATGGTTCAGGACACGTTCCGCGCATTCGCCGACAAAGTCATCGCCCCTGAAGCAGAGCACGTCCACCGCGAGAACGCCGACGTCCCTGAGAAGATCATCAGCGGCCTGGCCGACATGGGGGCGTTCGGTCTGAGCGTGCCCGCCGAATATGGCGGGTTCAGCGAGGGCGGCGACGGTGAGTACATGGCCATGGTGGTGGCCACCGAAGAGCTCTCACGCGCGTCGCTCGGCATCGGCGGTTCGCTGATCACTCGTCCCGAGATTCTCACCCGCGCGCTCGTCAAGGGTGGCACTGAAGCACAAAAGCAGGAGTGGCTACCCAAGCTTGCATCGGCCGAAGTCATGGCTGCGGTCGCGGTGACCGAGCCAGATTTCGGTAGCGACGTCGCAAGCGTGACGGTGTCCGCGGTGCCGGCCGATGGCCCCAACGGCGAGGCCGGTTATGTCATCAACGGCGTGAAGACCTGGTGCACGTTTGCCGCCCGCGCCAACGTGTTGATGCTGCTCGCCCGAACAGACGCTGACCGCAGCAAGACACACCGGGGTCTCAGCGTGTTCATCGTGCCCAAGCCGCAGGGCGACGCGCACGGTTTTGAATTTGCGCAACCCGTGCGTCCTGACGGCACAGCCGGCCGCATGGAGGGTCGCCCCATCGACACCATTGGCTATCGAGGCATGCACAGCTACGAGATCGCGCTCGAGAACTGGTGGGTGCCAGCGCAGAACCTCATCGGCGAAGAGGCTGGCAAAGGCAAGGGTTTTTACTACCAGATGGAAGGTTTCGAGAACGGTCGTCTGCAGACTGCGGCACGCGCCGTTGGCGTGATGCAGGCCGCATATGAAGCCGCGCTCACCTACGCCCAGAATCGCAAGGTGTTCGGTTCGAACATCATCGATTATCAGTTGACGCAGGCCAAGCTCGGTCGCATGGCCGTGCTCATTCAGGCCGGACGCCAGTTCTCGTATCACGTGGCAACACTGATGGCCAAGGGTGAAGGCACGACCGAGGCGAGCATGGTGAAGGCTTACGTCTGCCGTGCTGCCGAGTGGGTCAGTCGCGAGGCAATGCAGATCCACGGCGGCATGGGCTACGCCGAGGAATACACGGTGAGTCGTCTGTTCGTGGACGCACGCGTCCTGAGCATTTTCGAGGGTGCCGACGAAACGCTATGTCTCAAGGTGATCGCACGCCGACTCATCGAGGCGAGCACTACACAAACGTGACACAGGCGATGGGCGGCAGGTTCGCGCTCACCTGAGTCATGGTGTCACCACCGTCTTCGCTGATCCAGAGTGAGCCGGTTGTTGATCCCATCGCCAGACGCTCGCCCGTGGAATCGACAGCGAGCCCATGGCGGTAGACCAAGTCGTACGCATGCTCACTCGGTAGCCCTGCGCCGACTTGTTCGAACGATGCTCCACCGTCACGAGTGCGAGTGACGACAAGTCGGCCATCGACGGGAATGCGCAGCTGGTCGCTGATCGCCGGCACAAACCACGCTGTATTCGGATCGGTGGGATGCGCGGCGACGGCGAAACCGAAGGTGGAGGGAGCAACGTCGCGGATCTCCGTATACGTCAGCCCTCCATCGACCGAACGGTACATCCCGCAGTGATGTTGCACCCACATCACTTCGGGCTCGGCCGCACAACGAACGATGCGGTGGGGATCCTGATTCTCGGGCTTCATCACCTCACTCTCGGGCATGAAGCCGGCGTGCATACCCATGCCGGGAGTCCACGTGGAGCCTCCGTCGTCGGTGCGCCACGATCCGCCGATCGAAACACCAACAACGAATGTCTTCGAGGAGCGTGGGTCGATCGAGATGGAATGAATGCCACCGAAGTCGAAACCGCCGCCGAACCACTTCGGGCGAGTTTCGTGGTTCCACAACGACTCATTGATGGTCCATGACTCGCCGCGGTCTTCACTGCGGAAGAGTCCGCCTGGAATCGTGCCGCACCAGAGAACGCCCGGTTCATCTGGATGCCCTGGTTCGATGATCCACGCCAATTCGGTATTCCACGGAACCGGTTTTTGCCCCATCGGCTCACGCTCGTCGAGCCCGTCTGGCTTCGGGGGATACGTGGGAGTAGCGATCTCGGTCCACGGCGCCTCGTCGCTGTCGCGTCGATGCAGCTTCACCCCGAAGTGGCCATGATCGAACGACGCGTACGTCGCGCCGTCGCGCGAATCACGCACGACGGTAATCGCGGGATCGCCTTGGAAGTCGAGCGAATGCACGGCCCACGAACCATTCGCGCCTCTGCGCACATCGGCCAATCCTTTGCGGGTGCCCACCAACAATCGATCGCTCATCACATTCCCCCTGAGAGTGCTTGCATGACATAGATTTCCTCGCCCGGACCAACGACGTCGGTGAGACGGTCGCGGTCGTTGATGGTGGCACCGCCAACGAACACGGTGACGTGTCGACGAACCGCGCCTTGGTCGTCGAGCACATAGTGACGAACGTCGGGATGATCGCCGAAATACGCGCCGAGCACCTCGGCCACCGTTGCGCCGGTATAGCGACCCGTGGGGCACGCGACATGCCGATGCAGGTTCCGCGTGAATTGAACGATGACGGGCCCCAACTCAGTCATTGCCTGAAGGCTACATCGGCATTCGAAGTGCGTTTGCCGGGAGTCACTGGCCGCGCCCAGTCTGGGTTCTGGCAGTCGGCGTGTACCCGAAACGGCGCTCTTTGACTGCCAGGTCGCCGCGACCCCTCGATCGGGCAGGGCGTAGGACGTTCGTCCAGTTGACCAATCTCCCCGCGCGGCGCACGCTGGTTGAGCAACATGCTTTCCCGCCAAAGCATGTCGAGTACACGGGGGCCGTCAATCGGTGTGTGCTCACCAACCGAAGGAGC